>JADJRE010000045.1 GCA_016712375.1 Rhodospirillales bacterium | reverse complement strand
GCGATGGCTACTTCCCCAACCAGCACCCCGGATCCCGTGAGCCCCCGGTTGCTTGGTGGAACGACCGCCGGATACGCGGGATCCTGTATCAGGTTTTGGTGCTGGGCGGCGTCCTGCTGCTGGCGGCATACCTCATATCGAACATGTGTAGGGCGGTGACAAATTAGGCCACGTAGCGGCGGCGGTTGGTGCTGCCGCGCCGGAGCAAAATCCGGCCAGTGGTTAGGCTGTCTCCTTTGTCAGGGGGCGGCCGGGGGATGTTTTGCCGTGGAAGTCTACGCCGCCGTTCGGCATTTTGTGTTCAGTGGGGGTAACAGCCGGCGCGAGGCGGCGCGGGGTTGCGGGCGGAGCGGTGAGACGGGTGCGAAGATGTGCCGGTTCTCGTTGCCGCCCGGCTGCACGCGAAGGAAGGCGGGGAAAAAGCCGAAGCTTGGCGCTTCTGCCGGTGATCGACGCCCATTCTCGAGGCCGACGGGACGGCGCCTTCGAAGCAGCGGCATTCTGCCAAGCGGATCTTCGAGCGGCTGCGCGACGAGCGCGGCTATGCCGGCGGTGTGACGGTGGTGAGGGACTACGTCCGGGTCGCTCGCGCCAAAGGCCGGGAGACCTTCGTGCCGCTGGCGCATCCCCGGGCACGCGCGAGTCGACTTCGGCGAGGCGATTGGCGTGATCGGCGGCGTGGGGCAGAAGATCCGCTTCTTCTGCATGGACGTGCCACAGTCGGACGCGCCGTTCGTGAAGGCCTACCCGGCGGAGACGACGGAAGCGTTTCTCGACGGTCATGTGTCGGCGTTCGCCTTCTTTGGCGGCGTGCCGCTGTCGGTGCTTTACGACAACCGACGATCGCGGTGGCGAAGATCTGCGGTGACGGCAGGCGGGAGCGGACCCGGGCCTTCACCGAACTCAGCCTACCTGTTCCGCGACCGTTTTGGCCGTCCCGGCAAGGGCAACGACAAGGGCAAGGTCGAGGGGCTGGTGAAGTATGCCCGATTGAACTTCATGACGCCGATCCCCCAGGCGGCAAGCTTCGACGATCTCAATGCCATGCTGCAAGAGCGCTCCCGGCGCCGACAGGGCGAACGCGCCGGTCGCCACAGCGAGACCATCGGCGAGCGTCTCGTCGCCGACCTGGAGTCCTTTCGGGATCTGCCCGCCGTGCCGCTGGAGGCGTGCGAGAAGCGGGCGGCGCGGGTCTCGTCAACCGCCCTGGTCCGCTACCGCTGCAACGACTACTCGGTGCCGACGGCATACGGCTTCCGGGATGTTGTGGTGAAGGGCTTCGTCGACGAGGTGGTGATCCTGTGCCCGGCAGGCAGATCGCCCGACATCGCCGCGCCTACGGCACCGGGACCTTCGTGTTCGAGCCGCTGCACTGCCTCGCGCTGATCGAGACGAAGCCAAATGCCCTGGACCAGGCGGCGGCCTGAAAGACTGGGATCTGCCGGAGGCGTTCCAGCACCTGCGCCATCTCCTCGAAGCGCGCATGGGCAACCGCGGCAAGCGGGAGTTCATCCAGGTCCTGCGGCTGATGGAGGCGATCCCGATGGAGATCGTGGCGAGCGCGGTCACCGAAGCGATCCGGCTCGGCGCCATCGGTTTTGATGCGGTCAAGCAGATTGCTCTGGCGCGCGTCGGGCGGCGACCGGCCCGGCTCGACCTGACGGCCTATCCACATCTGCCGAGAACGGACGTCAGGATGACGACGGCGGCCGACGTACGCCGTTCTCGTTCCCGGCAGGGTGGCATGACCGGCAAGGCGGGCGTCGAGGCGATGCCGGCGGGAACGACGAGCGGCACGCCGCAGGTTCTGCTGGCGCATCACCTGGAAGCGGCTGAAGCTGCCGACCGTTCTGCGGGAATACGACAAGGTCGCGCGCGAATGCGCCGGCGACGGCGTCGATCATCCCCGCTACCTGCTGCGCCTGGTGGAGCTGGAACTGATCGACCGGGAACGCCGAATGGTCGAGCGGCGGATCAAGGCGGCACGCTTCCCGGCGGTCAAAAGCCTCGACACCTTCGACTTCACCGCCATTCCGAGCCTCAACAAGATGCTGGTGCTCGAGCTGGCGCGCTGCGAGTTCATCCTGCGCCGCGAGAACGTCATCGCGCTCGGCAATTCCGGCACCGGCAAGACGCATGCAGCCCTGGCTCTCGGTCTTGCCGCCTGCCAGAAGGGGTTCAGCGTCGCCTTCAGCACCGCGGCCGCCCTCGTGCATCAGCTGATGGAAGCGCGCGACGAACGACGCCTTCTGAAGCTGCAGCGTGATCTGCAGGCGGTGAAGCTCCTGATCATCGACGAACTCGGTTACGTGCCGCTGTCCCCGACCGGGGCGGAACTTCTGTTCGAGGTGTTCTCCCAGCGCTACGAGCGCGGCTCGACCCTCGTCACGTCCAATCTGCCGTTCGAGGACTGGACCTCGGTGCTGGGATCGGAACGGCTCACCGGCGCGCTGCTCGACCGGCTGACCCACCACGTCCATATCCTCACCATGAACGGCGACAGCTACCGCCTGAAGCAATCCGCCGGACGCCGTCGTCCCGCCACCCCGGCCGATCGGGCGGAGCAAAACCAGGCCACCGCCGACACCGTCAATCCGAGACCGGCGAAATCGGCAAGCCCTGATCCTCGAGGGCAAACCGACGACACAGCAAGGGGGCCCGATCGGGCCCTTGCTGTGCTGCGTAACGTTCGCGCAAAAGGCCTGGCCGTTGACTCCGCCGCAGTGGCCCAGCATGGTCCGCCGATGCAGCGTGCGGGCGAGGAAGCGATGCTGTGCGACCTCCGGCATGCAGGCGTGACAGCTGTCCGGCGTCGCCTCGCGGCACCGTCGGCCGGAGCCGCCGAAGGTCATCAGGCCGTCGTTGGCGCAGATGGCGAAGTAGTCGTGCAGTGTCAGCACGATCTTGGCCCGCGGCAGCACCCGGCGGGTCAGCAGGATGGCCTCCAGACCCAGTCGCGACAGGTGGTGAAAGTGGACGATCTCGGGGCGGAAGGAAGCGAGCAGTTCGCCCATCGCCAGCGCGAACCCGCGTGTTTCGGTCTGCGCAACATTGAAGCGATCGAACGCTCCCACCCAGAGCAGCAGTTCGTCAGCGGTGCGGCCGATCGTCTGCAGACGGCTGTCGGCGCGGCCTTCCCGGTGCAGCGGGCTGACACAGCCGACGAACATCGCATCGCAGCCGGGCTGCTCACGGACCGAACGGAACAGGTCGTGAGCCACGGTTTCGGTTCCCCCCGGAACCAGCGCCGGATGGCCGTGACAGAGGTAGAGGACGCGCGTCATGGTCAGGCCGCCTTCTGTGCGGTGGTGTTCGCCTGGACATCGGGCACGGAGAGGCGGTGCGCCGTACGTTCGGAGGACGGCGCCGCGGCAGCGGCCGGGAGCGCGTCGCACCAGCGCCGTGCCAGCAGGCGCCGGTCAAGTTCCCGCCGTGCCGCGGCCTGGGCGTCGTCCTCGGCCGCAACGGCGCCGAGGCGGAATACCGCCGGTTCCGGCAGGCGCCAGACTTCCCGGCCGCGCGCGGCCGCCTGGAGGCACAGCTCGGCCACCGCCGACGTCTCCAGCAGGTAGTCACCGGTGAAACCGCGCACCTCGAGCAGCAGCGCCCGCGCCAGAACGAAACACTCCGGCGACACCGCGTCGACCCTGCTCGCCGTCGCCGCAGGGGCATAGTCGCGGGGGAATCCCGCCAGTATGGGATGTACCCGCCAGAGTCCCTGGTCGTCGCGGCCGGTCACGCCGCCGGCCGAGATCAGCGAATGGTCGGGGTGAAGCGACCGCTCCGACAATGCCACGCTGTGGCCGCGCCTCGAGAAAGCCGGTAAGCTTGCCGAGCCAGCCTGCCGCCTCCGGAACCGCAGTTCGACCGAAGAAAGCCAGCATTGCGCCACGAGCCACGCGGGCGCCGATGTCGAGAACGGCGCCGGCGGGAGCCGGACGCTCGAACACGACCAACCGGGAAGCGATACCGTAGGCTGCCCACAGGTCGCGCAGCACCCGTTCGGCTGCAAGTTGGTCCTCTGGCCGGTCGACGAGGTAGACGAACTCCGCCTGCCGCATCTCCGGATCACCCGCAAGAACGCCCAGACGGCAGCGCAGGATCTCCTGCTCCCTGGTAAACGGCGCGATGACCGTGGCCGCCGGAAGAGCTGGGCAGCGCCCGACCTCTCGGATATCGAAGAGCATCGGTGTCGCCAGTCGCTGCCCGAGGAGCGCGCGGAGCGTCGGTTCAATGCAGGCCAGGAGAGACTCGTCGGCACCCTGGGGAGGAACGCTGGCGAGCACCGCCGAGCAGGCTTGTTCCGGCGTCAGCAGGGCAGGTCCCTCGCCGATGTCCATGCGCTCGCTCGAGCGCAGGCTGACAGACAGACGAACCGGTGCATCGGCGGCAACATCGTCGGGTTCAGCGACGAAGATGGCGAAACCGTTGCGATCGGTTTCGCCTCCGGCGTCGCTCGGCGTTACTGCGGCGAAACGAGCAAGCCGATCGGCGCTCACCGAGCGGATAACCCCCAGTCGTTCGACATCGATGCCGACAACAAGGCGGTGCGGGTCGATCAGCCGCCCGCTGACGAACAAGCCATGACCGCAGTCGATGATGGTCTCGGCGGTGACTCGCAACGAGGCGGACCGTGCATCGGCCGGTCGCTCGCCGTCGGCGGTCAGCACGCGCAGTTCATCCAGCAGCGCCGCAGCTGCGATGTCGCTCTGTCCCCTGGCCAGCGTTTCCAGAAGGTAACGGCGCTGCTGCGGCCGCTGTCTGGCCGCCTTGGCGAACCATTCGTGGGCGCTCGGCAGCCGCCGGCGAGGAGCCGCGACAGACCGGCACACCAGCCCGTTCTCGCCGAAGATGACGACCGTCGCCCCGCGGCGGCGGGCGGAGCACGGCACGACGATCCCGAGACCGTCGCGGCCCGGCTGTGACGCTGGAGCCGGCAGCAGGACCGGCGGTGCCGGATTGCGGACGACCCCCTCGTCCGAAAGCAAGACCGCGCTCAGGCGCTCGCCGAGCGTGTCGGGCACCGAACCTTCACAGAACATCTGTTCCGCCGTCAGCGTACAACGCGCGGTCAGGGCGCCGGAGCCCGCCGCCATTTCCGCCAGCAACGTGCGGAGGTTGGCGACAAACAGCGGGTCGGTGGACACCCGGAACAGCGGACCGCAGACCTCCAGCAGAAAGCGCGCCAGACGAGCCCGCCTGCCTGCGTCGAGGCCAAGCACCAAGGCATGCGCATCGAAGTCCTGTGCTATGGGGACGGCGCGAGTCGGGCCGTCGAACCGCCCGACGAGGCCGCCGGCGGTGTCGCGGATCTCCATTGGCGCCAGTCGCGAGGAGGCATCGAGGCGGAATGCCAGCAGATTACGGCATGTGGCATCCTCGCGCGGCAAGCTGATCTGTGAATACGGCGGCCGGATTCGGCTGCCGTTGATGGTGACGCGGAGCCGGCCAGCGCTGTGCACGGCTGGACCTTTCCACTCGGCCAGGACAAAAGCCTGCCCGAGGTGGTGGACGGCAATGGACGCGGGACGATCGTGAGCGGTCGGTTGTGGCATGGCGCAACGGATCTTTCCGCGAGGCGGCATGTCGAACCGCCGGCCGCTGCAAGAGCGGCCGGCGGCCGTCAGACCGGGGTTCAGGAGACTTGGAAGTACTTGCTCGGATCAGCCTGGACGTCTTCAAACGAAACACCGACCAGCGTCAGCGTGTCGCCGTGCCCGAAGTCAAGGACGGCATTGCCGCCGTCGTCGACGACGATATCGGCCAGCTGGCTGGCGGAGCTCAGGCCCGAGCCGTTGATGTTGCGGGCGATCTGGACGATGTCGCCGTCTTCAAGGTCCATGACGATGTCGTTGCCCCCGCCGCCGTTGAACAGGAACAGGTCATCACCCTGACCGCCCCACAGCTCGTCGTCGCCGCCGTCTCCGGACAGCGTGTCGTTGCCGGCGCCGCCGAACAACTGGTCGCTGGCGGCCCCGCCGGACAGAAGGTCGTCGCCGTCGCCGCCGTCGAGGAAGTCGTCGCCCTTGCCGGCGGACAGCACGTCGTTGCCGGCTCCGCCATAGAGGTTATCGTCGCCGTCGCCGCTCTCCAGGCGATCGTCGCCGGCGCCGCCGTCAACCAGATCGTCGCCCGTGCCGCCCGACAACGCATCCTCGCCGTCACCGCCGTAGAGGTTGTCGTCGCCGTCCCCACCGGAGAGGTTGTCGTTGCCGGTCCCGCCGTCGAGCAGGTCATCGCCCTTGCCACCGTCGAGGACGTCGTCGCCCGTGCCGCCGTACAGTTTGTCGTAGCCGTCGCCGCCGAACAGCTTATCGTTGCCTATCCCGCCATCCAGCGAATCGTCGCCGGCATCGCCGTACAACGTGTCGTCGCCAATGCCGCCGAACAGCTGATCATTGCCGGCTCCGCCGAACAGGGCGTCATTGCCGAGGCCGCCGATCAGCTGGTCCTGACCTTCGCCCCCGAACACCTGATCGTTGCCGCTGCCGCCGTCGACCAGGTCGTCGCCGGCATCGCCGAAAAGCTGATCGTTACCGGCACCGCCGTGCAGCGTGTCCAAGCCGTCGCCACCGAAAAGCTTGTCATCGTCGGAGCCGCCGTCGAGGGAGTCGTTGCCGGCGTCGCCGAACATCAAATCCTTCCCGGAGCCGCCGAGCAGAACATCGTTGCCGTCGCCGCCGAACCCGATATCGTTGCCGGAACCGCCATCCAGCGTATCGTTGCCGGCGTCGCCCATCAGCAGATCGTCGCCGGATCCGCCGGAGAGCTGGTCATTGCCGTCGCCAGCGTGGATCGCGTCTTTTCCGCTCCCACCTGCCAACAGCTCACCTGCTGCCGAGCCAAATATAATATCGTCGTATACCGATCCAGGAATGGTCGCCATGTGGCCGTACCTTAGATAGAGGCAGTTTGTTCTCTCGTTCAGCCGCGCATTCTGTGGAGCAACATTTTTTTACATTATTCACTATGATGAGGCAAAAGTTATATTTACGTATGGTTATTGAAAATATTAGCTGAACATTATGATTAGCTTTGCTGACTATTTGCGGAAAATTCGCCAGCAATTGTAGCCGATCGTGCGCTGCCTTGATGCATTAGCGGGTGCGCGCGTGGCGACGGCAAGCGGCTCGAAGACCGGCGCGGCGACCGACACGACAGGTGGAGCGCACATTGCGCTGTTATCTGACGGCTCTCTGGCGGGAGCCAATCGCGGCAGTCACAACGCCGGGGTATGCGGAGGCAATGAGATCGGCCGCGCCGGTTGCGCACCCGCTACGTGGATCAAGCGGACGGCGTCACCATGACACCGCGGGCAACGTCCTGCTTGACGGGCCGCAGCGGCGGGTTGCGCACGCGCCATCGTCGCAATTCGACGGATGCTTGGCTCAGCAAGCTGGAGGTAGCGGGAAAGGGTCAGAAGCCGGCTGGCGGAGATAAAAAGCAAAAAGCGGATTGGCCGTGGCAAAGGACGTTGGGTTGGCTTCCATATTGCCGACTGTACCATCTCTTGCGTTGTCAGCCCCCCGCGGTCGATTGCAAGTGCTTACCACTAGCCGCCCCGCCGCAGGAGCCAACCTTCGGCTGGCTGCCTTTGGCAAGTGATGGCGGCGCCGATGCCACATTAAATGCCGTCGGTGGGGGCAGGGGAGGGCGGCGGTTCGTTCGCCACTTCCCCGCCGCTTAACCCCGCTGCGCCAGTTGCTTGAACTCGCGCTTGGTTGCGCCGGCGTAGAGCTGGCGGGGGCGGCCGATCTTCTGGGTCGGATCTTCGATCATCTCATTCCACTGCGCCACCCAGCCGACGGTACGCGCGACGGCGAACAGCACGGTGAACATCGAAATCGGAATGCCCCTCGCCCGGAAGATGATGCCGGAGTAGAAATCGACGTTCGGATATAGCTTCTTGCTGACGAAATACTCGTCTTCGAGGGCAATCCGCTCAAGTTCCATCGCCAGTTCGAGCAGCGGCTCGTCGCGCACGCCCAGTTCGTCCAGCACTTCGTTGCACGACTGCCGCATGATCCGGGCACGTGGGTCGTAGTTGTGATAGACGCGGTGGCCGAAGCCCATCAGCCGGAACGGATCATCCTTGTCCTTGGCGCGCTTGACGTATTCCGGCACGCGCCGCTTGTCGCCGATCTCGGCCAGCATCTTCAGCACCGCCTCGTTGGCGCCGCCGTGTGCTGGGCCCCACAGAGACGCGATGCCGGCGGCGATGCAGGCGAACGGGTTCGCGCCGGAGGACCCGGCGAGCCGCACCGTCGAAGTCGACGCGTTCTGTTCGTGGTCGGCATGCAGGATCAGGATCCGGTCCATCGCCTTCGCCAGAACCGGGTTAACCTTGGAGGCTCGCACGGCGTGGCGAACATCATGTGCAGAAAATTCTCGGAGTACCGCAGGTCGTTGCGCGGATAGACGAACGGCTGCCCGATCGAATACTTGTAGGCCCAGGTCGCCAGCGTCGGCATCTTGGCGATCATCCGGTATGATGCGACCATCCGGTGCCGTGGATTGGTGATGTCGGTGGAGTCGTGGTAGAAAGCGGATAACGCGCCGACCATTCCCACCATCACCGCCATCGGGTGCGCGTCGCGGCGCAGTCCCTCGATGAACTTGTGCATCTGCTCGTGCACCATCGTATGGTAGGTGATGTCGTGCTCGAACTTGCGCTTCTGCTCGGCCGTCGGCAGATCGCCGTAGAGCAGCAGATAGCAGCACTCCATGAAGTCGGAGTTCTCGGCCAGCTGCTCGATCGGATAGCCGCGGTAGAGCAGCACGCCGGCGTCGCCATCGATGTAGGTGATCGACGATTCACAGCTCCCGGTCGACGTGTAGCCAGGATCGAACGTGAAATAACCGGTATCCTGGTAAAGTTTACGAACGTCGATCACATCCGGTCCGGTCGAGCCCTTCAGTATCGGCAGTTCGAAGCGCCGACCGGTGGCGTTGTCGATCAGCGTAACCGTGTGGTTCGTCGTCTGAGCAGCCGCCTTTTCACTCATCGGTGGCAATCCCTTTTTCTACACCAACATATTGTTGTGATCGCGAGGCGGCGGGCCGCTCCCGCTTTTTCAGCATCAAGCGGAGACGGTCCGCGCAGTCGTCTCCCCCATTGTATTTCCCGGTTGCAGCACGCCTGCCAGCCTGACAAGGCACAGGTCGCGACCCAGGGTCTCCATGACGTCGAAGATCGGCGGCGAAACGGTGGCACCGGTGAGTGCCGCCCGCAACGGCTGGGCGAGATCGCCCAACTTCGCCGGCGGATCATAAGTGGCGGTTGCGACATGATCCCGCACCGTCCGTTCGAGTGCGGCCGCCGTCCAGTCGGCCTGCCGCTCCAGTACCGGTTGCAACCTTCGCAGCCGATCGAGTGCCGTTTCGCTCAGGACCGAGCGTGCCTTGCCGGAGATCGGCGGCAGCCCGTCGTCGGCGTAGAGCATCGCGTTGTCGGCAAGTTCGACGATCGTTTTGGCTCGATCCCGGAGGCCGGGCAATCCACGCCGCAGGCGCTCGGATGCCGCGGCCGACAGCGGACCACCGCGCCGCTTCTCCATTGCCGCCTCGACTAGCCCGGCAAGTCGATCGGGATCGGCGCGGCGCAGGTAGTGAGCGTTCAGGTGGTCGAGCTTGGCAAAGTCGAAGCGGGAGGGTGAGCGGCCGATCGCCGCCAGATCGAACCACGCCACCGCCTGATCCCGCTCGATGATTTCGTCGTCACCGTGGCTCCATCCCAGCCGCAGGAGGTAGTTGCACAACGCTTCTGGAAGGTAGCCCATGTCCCGGTAGGCGTCCACGCCAAGAGCACCGTGCCGCTTTGAAAGCTTGGCCCCGTCGGCGCCGTGGATAAGCGGCACGTGGGCAAACTCCGGCGGCGACCATCCGAACGCCTTGTACAGTTGGTACTGTCGGAAGGTGTTCGAGAGGTGGTCATCGCCGCGGAGCACGTGCGTTACGCCCATATCGTGGTCGTCGACGACGACCGCTAACATATAAGTGGGAGTGCCGTCGGCACGTAACAGCACCATGTCGTCGAGCTGAGCGTCGGCGACCGCCACCTCGCCCTGTACCAGGTCGCGGATACGTGTTTCGCCGCCCGAGGGTGCGCGCAGGCGGATGACAGGGGGCACGCCTTCCGGCGCTTCCGCCGGATCACGATCGCGCCAGCGGCCGTCGTAGCCATAGGGCCGGCCTTCCGCCTTCGCCCGGTCGCGCATCGCCGCGAGTTCCTCGACCGTCGCCCAGCAGCGGTAAGCATGGCCGGACTCCAACAGATGCAAGGCGGCCGCGGCGTGCCGCGGGGCGCGCTCGGACTGCATCACCGCTTCGCCGTCCCAGTCAAGGCCGAGCCAGCGCAAGCCGTCGATGATCGCGTCGATGGCAGCAGTGGTCGAACGCTGCCGATCGGTGTCCTCAATTCGCAGCAGGAATTTTCCGCCGCGGTTGCGCGCGTACAGCCAGTTGAACAAAGCCGTGCGGGCGCCGCCGATGTGCAGAAAGCCGGTGGGGGAGGGGGCAAAACGGGTGACGGTGGACATTCAGCCTGCGACCTCGAATAGACCCCGGTAACGCACACGAACCTCTATCATATTTCGCAACGACAGCGACATGGGCAAGTCTGCGCGGAAGCCTGCCGCCGGCTGCACCGAGGGGAGGTTAATCCTGCCAAAAGGGCGGGAGTCCGGACATCTCACACAATCCCCACATGGGGTATATCAGCCCATTACCGGCCTATAAAAAACAGTCTTCTTCTCTTGGCTCATTCGTGTATGCTGCGCCTCACATACCTCATATGAGGGTTTGACTTCGCCATCCGGCGCTTTCGCCGGCGGTGTCGCCTTTGAATCGTACAAGGCAGATGGTTCTGAGTGGAGTAGATTTTCAGTCCATGCGAGGGGAGAACAGCCGCAAAAGCCCGCTCGACCGTCGGACGTTGAGCCCGCACCGCGACCTCGACAGCAAGTACCTCGAGAGCGTCGGCTGTCATCGCTGCATCTGCAGCGCTTGCACAGGCCCTGTCACCGACCTCGATCGTTGCCCGATTGCCTTATTACCGCTTCGCCCAGGTGATGCAGCAGCGGGAAGCGAACAAAAGGAGGTCCGACCCGCTATCGGCCGATCGCTCTGAAGACCGCACGCCAACATCGCAACAACAACCGATGACAGTACGGGGAAAGACGATGAGCATTGATCCCATCACCCTTCATCGGCGCAAGCGCCTCCCGCAGCCGGTAGTCCCGCTGGCGGGTGCAGCGCCGCAACATCAGCGGTTGTCCATTATTGATACCCAGCCGCCGCCCTTTCTCCTCGACGACATCGCGCGGGAGGAGTGGGTGCGGGTCTCAGGTTCGCTACCTGAGGCATCCGCTTCAGTAGGGCTGCGAACTTTGCTGGCCGGATACTGCAATGCCGTCGCGCGAGCAGTTCGCGCCGAGCAAACGTTGGCTATAGAGGGCCGCTATTACCACTCGACGACCGGCGGCGGCTCGATGATCCGGCGTCGCCATCCCGCCGTTCAGGATGCCGAACAGGGCTGGACCTCGGCACGCCATCTCGCGAAACAGCTCGGCATAACAGGAGGCGCGTCCGTTGCCCCGAGTATCTCCGGAGCCCGACGCAACCTTTTTAAGTAGCGACTTCTGGTTCAGCGATCAGGAGGCAGAGCGCGCCGCGTTCTTCCTGGAAGAATTCTGTCAGCACGTCAAAGGCCCACTGGCGGGCCAGCCCCTACGGCTGGCCTCCTGGCAGCGCGACCTGACGCGCGAGCTGTTCGGCTGGAAGCGTCCCAACGGCACCCGACGCCATCGGTACGTGTGGCTGGAGGCGCCGTGTAAAGCGGGCAAGACGACGTTCCTTGCCGCCCTCGGCCTCTACATGCTGGTAGTCGATCCGGAACCAGGGGCGGAAGTCGTCATCGCAGCTGGCAACGCCGAGCATGCCAGTGTCTGCTTCAACATCGCCCGTGAAATGGTATTGCGGGATCCGGATCTTGCAAGCGTTTGCGGTGCTTATCGTCACCGGCTCGTCTACAAGGATGCGCACCTGCGGGTTATTTCGTCACGTCAGGAAGCCGTTACCGGCGGAAACATATCTTGCCTGCTGTTTGACGACGTCTACCTGCAGCCAACGCGCGAGCTGCACGACAGGCTGATCACCAGCATGGCGGCGCGCTCACAACCGGTCACGCTCTACGCCACGGCGGCAGGCTCAGAGCGAACCTCGCTGGCCTGGGAACTGCACGACTACGCGTCGCGGGTCAGCTCCGGCATGGTCGACGATCCGGCTTGGCTGGTAAAGATCTTTGGCGCTCAGCCGGATGCCGACTGGCGCGATCCAGATGTCTGGCGGGCCGCCCATCCAGGGATCGGCGTCAGTATCCCCGAGGAATTCATCGCCGACGAATATCGCCGCGCACAGCAGACGCCCGGCTTCGCCGGCACCTTCCGCCAGCTCTACCTGAACATCTGGGGACAGGAGCGGGTGCGCTGGCTCAATATGGAAAGCTGGGATGGCTGCGACGGTCGGCCGCTTGACCTTGCGGCTCTCGCAGGACGCGAATGTTATGCCGGACTCGATCTCAGCACCACCACCGACCTGACCGCGCTGGTTCTGGTGTTCCGCGACATCGACGGCGGTTACACGGTGCTGCCGTACGCGTTTTGTCCGGCTGAAACCATCAGGCAGCGACAGCGACGCGATCGGGTCGACTATTCCTGTTGGGTGGAGCAGGGTTTTCTGATCGCCACCGAAGGAAACACGATCGATCACGCTGTCGTTCGCAACAAGATCCTGGAGGTTGGGCGGCAGTTTCGACTGCGGGAACTGGCCTATGACCGCTGGAACTCATCGATGCTGGTCAACCAGCTGATCAACGACGGCATCAACTGCGTACCGATCGCTCAGAGCAACGGAGCGATGAACGCACCGGCACGCGAGCTCGAAAGAGTTCTCGCCGATGGTCTGCTTCGCCATGGCGGCAACCCGGTGCTGCGTTGGTGTGCCGGCAATGCGATCGCCCACGTCGACGCAAGCGGTGAAATTCGTCCCAGCAAGAGCAAGAGCGTCGAGCGCATCGATCTGCTTGTCGCGATGGTAATGGCGATATCGCGGCATCTGCTCGCGCCACGCCGCAACGCGGCCCTCCGGCGATCACGTTGACGAGTTGACCGACCAAGGCAGATTGTCGCAAAGACCGCATAATATGTATTATGAAAAATATTAGCCGATTTTCATTCCGATGCCGGAATTGCCGCCTTGGCGAACAATCGTCGGAAGTTGGCGCCTGTGGCCGCCGTCAAGCTCGCCACCGTCTCGTTTCGACAGACAGCCAGCGACGCGAGCGTATGGCCGACGAAGCTGGGCTCGTTTCGCCGGCCCCGCATTGGTACCGGCGCCAGGTAAGGCGCATCCGTCTCGACCAGCAGACGATCGAGCGGCAGCATTTGCGCGATGGCTCGCAGCGGCTCGCTCTTCTTGAACGTCAAGATGCCCGAAAACGAGATGTAGAGACCTAGCCGGATCGCCGTCTCCGCCAGCGCCGCACCGGAACTGAAGCAATGCAGAACGCCGCCGAAATGGCCCGCGGCCTGCTCCTCAATGAGGATCGCGGCCATCACGTCATCAGCGTCGCGGGTGTGCACGACCAGCGGCAGCCCGGTCTCGCGTGCCGCCCGTATGTGCGCGCGAAAGACATGTTTCTGAACATCTTGCGGGCTTCTGTTGTAGAAGAAATCGAGCCCGCATTCACCAATGCCGACGACCTTTGGATGCGCTGCCAAGCGCACCAGGTCGGCCGTCGTTACCGTCGCCTCGGCCGCCGCGTCGTGCGGATGCACCCCGACCGTACAAAACACGCCGGCATTTCGCTCCGCGATCTCCAGAACCCGGGGGAAATCCCGCAGCGACGTCGAGATGCTCAGCATCACCATTACGCCGGCTTGGTGAGCTCTGGCGATGATCGCCTCGATTTCGCCTTCGAAATCAGCGTGATCCAGGTGGCAGTGGCTGTCGATCAGCATTGCTTCACCGGCCTCATCAGGCAGACGGATCCTGATCGACAAAGCGCGGAAACACCCCGACCGGAGCCGGCAGTGGCGTTCCCGGCACCAGGACGTCATCCGCCAAAATCGTCGCGAAACCTCGACGATCCGCCGGGACACTCAGTTGATCGAGCATGCGCGCGCAAGCGTCCGGCATGAACGGCTGCGTCAGCGTAGCAAGCCGACGGATCGTCTCTGTCGCCACGAACAGCACGGTCTGCATCCGCTCCGTATCCGTCTTACGCAATGTCCAGGGCTCCTGTCTGGCGACGTAGCGGTTGGCGTCAGCGATGACTTCCCATACTTCGATCAGCACGCTGTGCAGCACCTGCCGGTCCAGCAGCGTGCGCATCCGATCAAGCAATACGCCCGAGGCCGCATCCAGCAAGGCTCTATCCTGTTCGGTGAAACCAGCCGGCACTGGAATTCGTCCGTCACAGTAGCGGCCGATCATCGACAGTACCCGCTGCGCCAGATTGCCGAAGTCGTTGGCCAGGTCGCCGT
Organism: Rhodospirillales bacterium; assembly: GCA_016712375.1. GTDB lineage: Bacteria > Pseudomonadota > Alphaproteobacteria > Rhodospirillales > Defluviicoccaceae > Defluviicoccus. The sequence continues at coordinate 68,192 of JADJRE010000045.1, read as the reverse complement.
TGATCCGCCCGACCATCGCCCGGTGCGAGAAGTCACCGTCCTGGCCGAAAGGCACCTCGCGCAGCATGAAGTAGCGCACCGCATCAAGGCCGTAGCGCTCGACGAGGTCCTGGGGGTCGATGACATTGCCCAGCGACTTGGAGATTTTTTGCCCCTCGTTGGTCCACCAGCCATGGGCGAAGACCCGCCTCGGCGGCATGAGTTCGGCCGCCATCAGGAACGCCGGCCAATAGACTGCGTGGAAACGCAGAATATCCTTGCCGACCATGTGCAGGTCTGCCGGCCACCACGCGCGGAAGTCCTCGCCCTCGATGTCGGGAAATCCCGACGCCGTAAGGTAGTTTGTCAGCGCGTCAAGCCAGACGTACATAACGTGCGCCGGATCGCCCGGTACCGGAATGCCCCAGTCGAACGTTGTCCGTGAGATCGACAGGTCCTGCAGGCCGCCTTCGACGAAGCTGATCACTTCATTGCGGCGCGAGGTCGGCAGGATGAAGTCTGGATTGGCCTCGTAGAAGCGCAGCAGCCGTTCCGACCATGCCGACAAACGGAAGAAGTAGCTGGGCTCCTCCACCCACTCGACCGGCGCACCGGTCGGTGCCAGCCTCCCGCCCTGGCCGTCGGTCGCCAGTTCACTCTCGGCGTAGAACGCCTCATCGCGCACCGCGTACCAGCCGCCGTAGGTCTCCAGATAGATCTGATCGCGCTCGACCAGCCGCTGCCAGAGCGCGGCGCAGGCTCGCTTGTGCCGCTCTTCAGTGGTGCGGATAAAGTCGTCGTTGGAAAACTTCATCATTGCCGCCAACTCGCGGAAGTTGGCGGAAACTCGGTCGGTGAACTGCTGCGGGTCGATCCCAGCCGCAGCGGCCGCCTTCTGTACCTTCTGGCCGTGTTCGTCGGTGCCCGTGAGAAAATGCACGTTCCACCCATCAAGGCGCTTGAAGCGGGCGATGACATCGCAGGCGAGTGTCGTGTACATATGCCCGATGTGTGGCACGTCGTTGACGTAGTAGATTGGCGTCGTAACGTAAAAGCGGGGCAATCCGGTCATCGTACGGTTTCAATCTAAATGGAGAAAGCCGCGCTCTGTCAGTCGGTTGCAGCCCACACTTCACACCGCATGTCGAGCAAGACGGTGGTCAGGGCCTGCTTGCGATCGAGGTTCCCGGCCGCTGCCTGGCCTATCAGGCGGTGGGTCTTGTCCCATACCTTCAGCCAGCGATCAAGGGTGCCAGCGGCGGCCAGCCGGCGCACGATTACAGCACCCTCGCCTAAACCCGGCACCGGGGGCACAGCCAGCGAGAAGGGGTCGCCGGGTCCGGCGGCGGCGGCTCGCGCCAGCGTCCGCAACCACCAGGACAGCAGATGCGCGGTGACGCGAAATCCGTCCGCATCGCTGGAAGGCGGGTCGGAGGCGTAGGCAAGGAGCGGCCGGTCGTCACCGTCGGCGAGCGCGGCGAACATCGTTGCCAGCGTCCGCCACGCCTTAAGGCCATCGGCCGTCGCGAGGTCGAGCGCGCATCCAATGCTGCCTTCCGCCAGGGTCGTCAGGATAGTGCGGTCGGGATCACTGACCTCTGGCTGATAGCGAACGATCAGCCGATCGAGCACATCGTTATCGAGCGGGCGCAGCACCACGCGGCGGCAGCGCGAGCGCACGGTTGCCGGTAACAATCCCGGCTGATGCGCGACAAGGATGATCAGTGATTTCGCCCCAGGCTCCTCCAGGACTTTCAGCAACGCATTGGCGGCATTGCGGTTCATCTCATCGGCCGCATCGACGACGTCGCCACCCGCGCCGGGGTCCACAGCAGATCCTGCTGCTCCCCCTGCCCCACTTCCACAGCGCGAATTCCCCCGTCCGCCGTCCCTGTTCCCAAGCGAAGCAGGGAGCGGGCGATGCGGAAGGCCCAGGTCGCCTTGCCGATTCCCCAAGGGCCGCAGATCAACAGCGCGTGGCCGAGCCGTCCCTCGTCGATCCAGCGTCGCACCTGCGCTTCGGCACGACCGTGACCGAGCAGCAGCGGGTTGGCGCGGGGCGGGACAGCCGCTGCCGGCAACGCGCGTTCCTCCCGCAAAGACCTTAGCCCTCCAACCGCAGGCCGAGGCGTCGCTCGATCGCGCTGCGCACCGCGGCTGACACGTCGTCAACTCCGGCCGCTGCATCGACTACCACGTACCGGTCGCCGCCGCGCCGCGCGATCTCCTGGAAAGCCGCACGTACCCGATCGTGAAAGGGCCTGTCCATCCGTTCGTAGCGATCCGCATTGGCCGAGCGGCGCTTTGCCCGCGCCAGTCCTGCGCCGGGGTCCATGTCCAGCACGAAGACGAGGTCGGGCTCGATATCGTCGACCACCAGTCGGCGCAGCGGCTGCAGCGCGTCCGCCGCAAGCGCCAGGCCAGCGCCTTGGTAGGCCTCGGTGGAATCAGCGAAACGGTCACAAACCACCCAGCGTCCGGCGGCCAGCGCCGGAACGATGGTCTTGTTCAGGTGCTCGGCACGAGCCGCATAGTGCAACAGCGCTTCGCTAACCGGTTCCCAACCACCCGCAGGCGGTGTCTCGATCAGCAATCGACGCAAAAGCTCGGCACCGGGCGGCCCTCCCGGCTCGCGGCTGAGGACGGCCTCCCGGCCCGCCCGTTGCAGCGCCGCCGCCAGCAGCCTTGCCTGGGTAGACTTACCGGTCCCCTCGCCGCCTTCGAAAACGATGAAACGACCCGGTTCGGTCACGGCGCCTGCCGGAACGATCAGTTCACCGCCCGCCCGATGAGACTGCCGAGCCCAGCGAAGGCGCGCCCGAAGAATCCTAGCTCAGCAACGTCGGCGCCGGCGACAAGCGGATAGGAGACGGCTGGAAGGCCCGGGGCGGTGACGTTGAGGGAACCGATCCTGGCGCCCTTTCAATCGGCGCCGGCACCGGGCCGTCATAGACCACTGCCACTTTCATCTCCGCCAGTCCCTGTCGCGGCACGGTTACAACGATGTCCTGCGCAGCCTGCAGCGGCACGGTGTCCTGCTTGCCAAGCCATACCTGTGCCGTTTCGACCGTGTCGCCCGCCTTGAGCAGTGCGACATTCTCGAAGGTGCGGAAGCCGTAGTCCATCAGGCGCTCGGATTCTTCGGCCCGCGCCTGCATGCTCGGCAGCCCGGTGACCACCATGATGAGCCGACGGTCGCCCTGCTTTGCCGACGCGGTCAGCCCGTAGCCAGCTTCCTTGGTGTGCCCGGTCTTCAGGCCATCGGCACCGATGTTCTTGTATAGCAGCGGGTTGCGGTTACCTTGCTTGATGCCATTGTAAGTAAAGCTTTTCTCACTGTAGTAATCGTAGTACTGCGGAAAATCGGTAATCAGCCGCCTCGCCAGGACGGTCAGGTCACGCGCGGTCATTACGTGGCCTGAATCTGGCAGGCCGGTAACATTCCGGAACACCGAGTCCTTGAGGCCAATCTCCTTTGCCAGCTTGTTCATCTCTGCAACGTACGCTTCCTCACTACCGGCTACGCCCTCGGCGATGACGATGCAGGCATCGTTGCCCGACTGAAGGATAACGCCGCGGATAAGGTCTTCGACCTTGGCACGCTCATCGAGTTTCAGGCACATGGTCGAACCGTCGCTGACGCAGCCGCCTTTGCGCCACGCGTTCTCGGTGACCGGCAAGGTGTCGTCGAGCTTGATTTTGCCGTCACGCAATTTCGTAAACAGCAGATAAGCAGTCATTATCTTGCTCATCGACGCCGGTGGCATCGGTGTATCGGCGTTCTTCTCGAAGAGCACCGCGCCAGTCGTCATGTCGACGAGGATCGCCTCTCGGGCGAGCGTCTCGAACGCTGCCGCTGTACGCGGCGCCGCCAAGGCCAACGTCAGAATTAGCAAGAGTACCGGGCCGGCAGTGCAACGGCGAAACAACGATGAGTACATGGGCTGCGACTTCCTTGGTTATGGCTGCGACACTGGTTACGGCAGGCGCGGCTGCACTCTGTCGACAGGCGCGAGTAAATCTCTTTAGTCGGCAACGATCCGGCTGTCCGGAAAGCCCGCTTCGCTCACCGAGGCGAGCACCCGCCGCGCTTCCGACTCCGAACTAAGCGGCCCGATCCGCACGCGCAACACTTCGCGCCCGGCGACCACCGATGGGCTGGACACGGTCGGGCCAAGCACCGCCAGCTGCCGGCGAACGGCGGCAGCGCGACGGGGATCCGCAAAGGCCCCTGCTTGGACCCAGCGGGCGGCTTCGCTGGAGGTCCCCCCGCTTACGGCCGCCAGAGCGCGAGAAGACGATTGCGCCGACGCATAGCCGGCGGTCGGCAGATATGACCCCGGGTAATTTGAGCTCGCTTGACCCGTGGCTGGCGGCGGATCGGGCACCATCGCTTGCGGGACCGTGCCGACCTCCATTTCTGCGACAGCCGGTTCGGTCAGCGCCTCGGCAACGACGCCTGCCAGGGGTGCGGGGCGCCGGGTCGGGCTCAAGAGAGGTGGCGGCGACGACGGCGACCGGTGTCGGCATCGGCCGCGACGCTGCCCAGGCCACCTCTGACGGCACCCCCCAGCGCCGCCGCCAGCTGCCGGCTTTCGTCCTCGACGATCTCGACCCGCACCGGCGTTGTTCCTTGCATATGGAACCCGAGGAGCTGCGATGCGCGGCGCGAGACGTCAATGATCCGTTCGCGAGCAAACGGCCCGCGGTCGTTGACCTTGAGCTTGAGGCTGCGACCATTTTCCAGATTGGTGACACGAACAATGCTTGGCATCGGCAGCGTCCGGTGCGCCGCTGTCAGGTCGTTCATGTCGTAAGATTCGCCGTTGGCCGTCGCCTTGCCATGGAAGCCCGGGCCGTACCAGGAGGCGATTCCCTCCTCGATGTACCCGTAATCAACTTGAGGGTAGTACCATACGCCCTTGATCTGGTATGGTTTCCCCACTTTGTAGCCGGGCGTCGCCGCTGCCGCCCGGCTAACGTCTGTGGGCGGTTCTCCCGGCCGCGGGGTACTCGAGCAGCCGAACAGCAACAGCACGCCGCACACTCCGCTGCAAATCCGTATGGCAACCAGCGGCTTCATCGCTGATTACTGGCCGGACTGGCTGCGGAGCTGCTGCAGCAGCCCCGCATCAGCATAGCCGTCGGCCGGCAGTGCCACACTGCGCTGAAACAGCCGGATTGCACGGCGGGTCTTTTCACCCACGACCCCGTCCGGCTCGCCCGACTCAAATCCCATCGTCGTCAGTCGGGACTGCAGTTCAACGACATCCCAGCGGGTTAGTGGCACTTCTTCACCCCAACGCTGAGTTATCAGCGGCCCCTGCCTGCGATGCGATCGGACAACAGGCCGACCGCCAGCGCATAAAGCACTGAGTTATTCCATTTCAGAATCACCCGGAAATTGCGGGTGGACAAGAAATGCCGGGCCGTTGACCCCGGCCGGCAACAGTACCGTCCCCGGCAGATCAGAATCTGGCAGATCGGAGCCATCGGCTTGGCGGACGCCCATCGATTGCCAGGCACGCACCGACTTTTCCACCTCCAGACCGGTCTGCAAGTAATCAAAGTTAAGCGGCAGGCTCACCTCCTGCCCCCAGCCGGAGCCGCTGTTCCAGCCGCTGGCGTGCAGGTAATTGGCCGCTGAGGCAAACACATCGGGCAGGCTCGCGCACAGGTCCCGTCGCCCGTCCTGATCGAAATCCACTGCGTAGCCGCGAATGGTCGTCGGGATGAACTGCGGCTGGCCAATCGCTCCCGCCCACGAACCGCGCACATCGGGAGCAAGATCGCCGCTCTCGATCAACTCAAGCGCGGCAAAAGTTGCTGCCGAAAAAAGCTGGCGCGTCGGCTGTCGTGGGAAAGTGTCGCCACCGAGGAGACGACTTCGAAATCGCCCTGGATGCGGCCGAAGTCGCTTTCGAGCGCCCATAGAGCGACAAGAACCTGAGGCGGTACGCCCCAACGTGCCCGGACCTGTTCGAGCAGCGGCTCGTAGGCATTCAGATAAGCACGACCCTGAGCAATGCGGGCTTCAGTGATGCGCGCGTCCGTATATCGCCAGAAGCTCTGCGTCAGTTCAGGCTGACGGCGATCGAGTTCGATAACCCGGTCGATGAACTTGATATCGGCAAGTGCGGACTGCACCGCGGGCGATGAAAGCCCCCGCTGGGCTGCTTCGGCCCGCACCTGCTCCACCCAGGCATCAAAAGACACATCCTCGGCGTGCGCGGCAGTGGCGCTGACAACTGCAGCTGCAGCGAGCAGACAAATAAGCTGGCGCATGGCCGACCGAGCGCGGCGAAGCAAGATGACCATCCGTCTCCTGCTCGAATGACATTATCTCTTATCTGCCACAAGCGCCGGCGCGAGACAATCGCCGCCGATATACCCCCTTGCGCACCTCGACTGACGTTCAGCCGCTTTATAAGTTTTACAAAGATATCACTGGGTGGAGTTCGGACCTGGGGGGAGCGAGCGACCCATTGAGCGGACCCTGACCGGCAAAAAAGGATCAAATCCGTGCCGGGGCAACGATGATAGGCTCGAATCGAGCGTTGCGCCGGATAAGCTAGAACGCGCTGGCGGTGATCTGCTCGACGACGAAGCCGTCCTCTGGCGGAAACCGTTCAGCGATCAGCGACCAAGCCTCCGCCTCATCGCGAGCAACGACGTCGCGCAATTGAGCTTCCGCCCACTGACGATCAAAGAAGGAGTGCCTTTGCCGGTGTGACGCCAGAGACCGAACTTGTTCGTTGTAAAGTTGAACCCGGAAAACCCGGTAGCCCGAATTCGGCAGGTGTAGCATTCTTAAAGACCCTTGTTGGATTTCGCGCTGTCGCGCGGCTTTTCGATGGGTCGTCCCTTAGTGGAGCACTAGCAGCCTCTACCATCCGCACAAAACTTAACCACAAGCTTCTCAAAAGGGCAAAACCTTTTTTCGCCTCATGACTACCATTTTTACCGACGCCGCAGGTCACACGCTGCGGTCGCGGGCGATGCGTTGACCGCTTAGCGATTGAATCAGATCACCTTCGGCACGTGGTCGGTATTGGTCGACCTCCGTCACTCATCAACCCTGCGGATAGTTGCATCACTTTTAAAGCTCCCGCTTCAGTTTCCCGTCTCAAGAAGGGCGAAACGCACCGGCATTATTTCCCGGACCGAGATGCGGCCCGCCTCGGATTTCTCTACCAAAGTGAGCACCTGAGCGTCAGCGACGCCGGTCGGTACGACCATTCTTCCCCCTGCTTTAAGCTGTTGCAGCAGGACGCCAGGGATCAGTTCGGAAGCCGCACAGACAAGAACGCGGTCGAAAGGCGCATGTTCCGGCCAACCGTACTGGCCATTGCCGATCTTCAATGCGACGCTCGAAAATCCTTGTGTCGAGAGGTTGCGGCGCGCCGACGCCGCCAGTTCCTCGATAATCTCGATGCTGTAAACCCGCGCGGCGAGTGAGGCGAGAACAGCTGCGTGGTAGCCCAGCCCGGTACCCACTTCCAACACCGTGCTTTCAGGCTGGATGTCGAGCAGGTCGGTCATCAACGCGACGATGAAGGGCTGCGAGATGGTCTTGCTGTAACCGATCGGTAGCGGCTGGTCGGAATAGGCGTAGGCAACCAACTCAGCCGGCACGAATTCGTGCCGCGGCACGCATCCCATAGCTTCCAGGATGCGGGGCGCGATCACCTCCTTCCCGGTATGGTCACGCGCATGTTCTGCGTGTACGCCGATGATCTCCACCATCTGCTGCCGCATCGCCGCCAACAGATCACCGTTCATGCCTGCGTCCTCGGTCTCTGCCCCAATTATCGCGCAATTTGCTGATCTGCCAAGCCTCGCTTCTCACCGGCGCAGCCGATCATAACGGCTTCAGCGCAAGATGCGATAAAGTTGATATCGCCTACCTGAGTCGAGTAATTGTAGATTGTCTGGAATGTTGCCTGGCGGGTGATTGACCCCATGGAGTATATAAACGTAGTCGTAAAACTCCCTCCAATTTTCGAGATAAGGTTTTCCGTTAGAAGATTCAATCTTCATGCTGATCAGGTCGTCGACGCTTACGGGTGCGTCACTGTACCCTATGATATCATCCACATATAACGATCGCAGTCTGAGGATTTGTTGCCCGTGAACGGCAAACACCAGTGATCCGAGGCTGGAACGCTCGACTACGGCGAGACAGGGAACAGACTCCACCGTTGCGACCTCCGCAAGGGCACCAGAGCGGGCAACAAGAATTTTGCTGCCGCGATCAATATGCTGGAACGAGGACCGAATTTCAGACCATTCCATGTTATATATTCGCCAAACGTCCAGTATTGTTGCAATTCTGAAAATTAAAATACCGCATAGCGCACACATAAATAAATTTTGCGCCTTTCGATTCGGAAACTTAATATCGAAAAATCCAATCATAAGAAGCGCCATTCCTACCGGAAGACGCACGTCTGTCAGTGATGAACCGAAAGCTTCGGTGGGCAAGGCGAAGTAAACCACTAGAGCCGCGCCAGCCAGCCACGCTGCCATAGGATGAGCGCGCAACCAGTGCCGGCGCCACATCCAGAACGCCCCAAGCAGAATGAGTGCGAGCGAAATGAGATCGCTGGTTCTCGAGTAGGCCTCAAAAACCCATTGGATTCCTTTGAGCTTCACAAGAAAGTAGCATGTCAGCGATGTCGAGGTGCAGCCGCTGCTTACCCAGCTGACTGCGGCGAGATGTTGTCCGGTAGGGCTGACAGCCATCAACAAGGGCACAATCAAAAGAGGCACACCCAAGACGGCGACGTCGACTAGTGTCGCCCGGCCAATGTGTTCACGCTTTTCAAATCCTTTATGAAGTTCTATAGCCAATAAACCGAGGGCGTAAAGGCCGAATGCCGCCAAATGGGAAAAAAAGGTAGCAATAACAAACACAACTGATACGGCAGCCCTCAACAGAGAGGACTTCTCGCGCAGACCTAGCCAAAAGGCTATACCCCAAAGCATAACACCGATACCGAATGTATAGTTTATTAACCCGTGCGCCATGACATTATTATACATAATTAACGCGCCAATTAATGGCATGACAGACGAATGGCGGTACACTGCAAAATAAACGGCATGCACCCCAGTAAATATCAAGATTATACTTGTTATTATGAAGATTTTTCCAGCTAAGTACAAGCCGACAAGCTCGGCAAATGGGGGGACAATCACGTCACTTGCGATGTTCGGTATTACCTGCCAGTTTAAATAGTAGTAGCGCGCCAAAAATTCGTCTTGGCTTAGTCTCGATATGATATCTAATCTAGCTAGATGATTTGGATAGTCATATAGCGGGGGGATCTGAAATTGGATAATCGGAAGCAACAACAAACTCAAAATAATGAAGAAAAACGACAACAGCACATATGGTCTGCCATCCCCTTCTGCGATGTAGCGTTGAGCATTGTTGGCTAAACCGGCCCTCGCATGTTTTACGCGCACTCGACTGATTGAAGCCATGCGATTATTCCCCCCAATTGGCACGCATCAAAGGAGTCACGGCGATCGAGGCATCTACCAGAAGGCGGACCCGCCGATCACCTCTCGCGCCTGAGCGGTCACCCACGCGCGAACAGTACACCAGATTCCGCACGTTGCGCGCGTGCGTTGCTTCTGACCTCGATGCGCTCGCATCCCGCGATGCACAACACGCGCCGATGGCGACGGGATGGTATAAGCGGTGGCGAAAGACGCCAATTAACTCTTAGCGGAATTCCCGCATGTTGAAAAATCAGCGATGTGAAGCACGCGAAGCTCTCTGGGGATTGCGCTCCCTGCTGCTCGTCGTCCTGACGTTGATGCTCGCGGGGTGCGGAGACGACAGCGGGCTGATTGCCCGCTTCCTGCTGAAAACCGAGCAGATCATCGTCGAAAGGCGGCCCGACCCGGTCTACGACCAGCTGTTTCCCTACTACGTCGAACTCTGCACCATCAGCCAGTTTAGTCGCAAGGACGGGCGCCGAGGCAATCCGTTCGGGCACGCGCTGCTGTACATCAAGGGGGCATGCAAGGATGAGAACGCGCCTTTTCCGCAGCTGCGGCGATGCCATCGGGTAGCGACCGCGCTGGACGATCCGGAACATGGCGCCGGCGTGAGTGTCGGCCGCTGGTTGCGAAACGTGAATTGGGTAGCGATCCCCGGACACGAACTGGTGTTCAGCGGGAATCTGAAGCCTGACGAGCGGCTCACGCAAGATCACTTCGACGCCACCGTTCGCCAAGCCATCGATCTGGGTGTTTACCAGGGCGTGGAATTGCATCCCGGCTGGAAGAGCAGCGAGAACTCCACTCTCGAAGAGTATGTCGCCAACCACTCAATCACCGCAGACTTCGCGCTGCAGTTCGCCCGCAACGTCTTCTGTGCGAGGATTCCGGTGACGGAACCGGTTCTGAACGAAGTCATCGCTTTTCTGAACGACAAGAACCAGGAGTATGCGACAGGAAAGGCCGACTACAATTGGAGTCTGCTTGCCAACAACTGCGTTCATACCGTGCGCAATGCGCTGGCGGCAGCCAACATGTGGTCGCCGGTTTCGGTGCTCGGCATCAAGATCCGGCATCTGTTCAGGCTTGCCGTGCCCGCGAATGAATTCGTCAACTTGGCTGCTCTTGGAACGGAAGGGCCGGTCGATGATTACCAGCAGATCCAGGCTGAGGGGGCACTGCGCGATGCGCTCCATGATTTCCGATGGCTGCCGACGCGCCAGGGCGCACTGTTGAAGACGCTGCCGGTGCACGAGCCTAACGATATCTACAACTCTCAGTTTCGGCTTTTCGCAGTTCAATCGCCTTTAAGCATGGGCACGACCGCCAACGCGGTCCGCCTGCTTTCAGATCCGAGATATGTCGACCTGAAGTCGAACCTCCTCTACTTCCGGGACAAGTATGACGCGATTCTGGCCGCACACGATTACAGCATCGATAGGCTCGCCAGCGTCTCGTGGAACGCCTTACCGGCGGGTCGAGCGTCTGCATTACGACTACATCCGGGCCCAGCGGCTGGATGTTCAAGGTATGTTGGATCGGCTCTCGAGGCTTGAGAACGTACCGGTAACCGATGGCGCTGAGTAGAAAGCCGGGCCGTTGGCTGCCCTCCGGCGGATGGCGAAGCTCCGCGGCCCAGCTCAGAGAAGGCGCGCGCAGCCTGACAAGGCCATTGGAGCGCGCGAGCTGACGGGTTGATCCGACTGCGCTGCAATGCTAAGTTCTTTGTTTGTTCTAGAGTGGGTTGCAGTGTGATTTTGACGACGCTTTTGACGACGTTTCCCGCGCCATTTGCTAGCTTTATCAATGGTTACAATAGGTTGTGAAGAAAAACCGGCGCAAATCGGATCCGAACCGGATCCAGATCGGCTCTGAAATGGGTTTCAGGCGCCCATAACCCGGCTATTTGTTCCGGATGGACGGGCGCCAGATATCGACTGTTACGCCTTGCTGCTCGGCCGGGCGCGCATGCCTTCAAGCCAGCGGCGGAGCGCCGCGGCGTCCTCAGGAGGGTTGATTTTTATCCAGGAAGCGAATTCCACCGAAATGAAGGCCGTGATATCAGCGACGCTGAAGGCTTGGCCGGCAACAAACGGGCTCTCGCCCAACCGTTCGTTCAGCCCGGCAATAAAATGCTGGATCCGAGCCCGCCCCCGTTCGGCCAGCCCCGGGATCTGCTCGTAGCCGACAGGTCCGGGCAAGGCTCGGCCAGCCATGCCTTTCGCTTCATTGCGCAAGGCCTCGGCGCCTGCCAAAAAACCGTCGATCTCGCAGTGGTGGTCCCACATGGCGATCAGCGCCTTCTCCTTTGGATCACGACCCAGGAGTGGCGGCTGCGGGTGAATTTCCTCGATGTAGCGGCAGCAGGCTGACGCCTCGCTGATCGTCGTGCCATCGTCGAGTTCGATGACGGGCACGGTGCCCCAAGGATTGAGCTTCAGGAACTCCGGGCGCAGGTGTTCGCCCCCGCGCAAGTCCACCTGCACGATCGGGATCGTCAACCCCTTTTCGGCAAGAAACATGCGCACGCGGCGCGGACTCGGAGCAGGAGCGCAGTCGTAAAGCTTCATGGCAGTAATCGCCTCTCGCCGCCAGATGGTTGGTTCGCGAACGAGAATGCCGTGCTGGCCGATTCATCGCCAGCGCTATCGAGGGATGTGCACGGCCTGTTCAGGCGAAAGTCGCGATGCTCAGTGGCCGGCGGCGCCGACCCCAGTCGCCCGGCCGGTCCTCGAACACTCCGGCGATCTTGGTGCCACACGCGGAGCAAGCGCCCTTATGCAGGTTCCAGGCGGTGATGTCGTACCAGTCCCGGCCGACCAGCAGCACACCGCAGGCCGGGCAGCTGGTCGAGCCGCCCGCTTCGTCGTGGACGTTGCCGGTGTAGACGTACCGCAGTCCGTTGCGCAGCGCGATGCTACGAGCCCGGGTCAGCGTCGCCGACGGGGTCGGCGGGGTGTCCAGCATCTTCCAGTCGGGATGGAAGGCAGTGAAGTGAATAGGGACGTCGCAGCCGATCGTATGCGCGATCCAGCCGGTCATCTCGTTGATCTTGGCGTCGGAATCGTTCTCGCCAGGGATCAGCAGGGTGGTGATCTCGAACCAGACGCTGGTTCGCTGCTTCAGGTAGATGAGGGTATCGAGAACGGGTTGCAGATGGCCGGGTGCAGAGCTCGATAGAACGCTTCTGTGAACCCCTTCAGGTCGACATTGGCGGCGTCCATGTGCGCAAACAGCTCAGCGCGGGCGTCGGGACAGACATAGCCGGCAGTCACCGCCACTGTCTTCAGCCCGCGCGCCCGACAGGCCTGAGCGACATCCACCGCATACTCGAGGAAGATCACCGGATCATTATAGGTGAAGGCGACGCTGCGGCAGCCACTTGCCTCGGCGGCGCGGGCGATCGCTTCCGGGCTCGCCCGGTCCGTCAGCCGGTCGAACTCCCGCGATTTGGAGATGTCCCAGTTCTGGCAGAACTTGCAGGTCAGGTTGCAGCCCGCGGTGCCGAAAGACAAAATGGGAGTCCCCGGCAGGAAATGGTTGAGCGGCTTCTTCTCGACCGGATCGATGCAGAACCCGCTAGAGCGCCCGTAGGTGGTGAGCACCATACGATCTCGGTGCCGCGCGCGAACGAAGCATAGGCCACGCTGGCCCTCGTGCAGCCGGCACAGCCGCGGACAGACGTCACATTGCACCCGCCCGTCGTCTAGCCGATGCCAGTACCGGCCGGGAGCCAGATCGTCTTCATCCACCGCTTCATCAAGGTGTTCGGCCATTGCGTCCTCGTTCGGCGCGCTCGTCCGAGTGGCGACGCCTGCGACGGGGTATTGGCCGGCGCCCCGATCGCCTACACTTATTATATATGATCGGAGGGCCGCCGATGACACACGTTCGCCCGGCCGCCGTAGCCGGAATGTTTTACCCGGGTCGCGCGAGGGAGCTGCAGCAGCAGGTGCGCGACCTTCTCGCGGAGGCTGCCGCTACCCTGGCAGCCTCCCGTCCGTTGCCGAAGGCGATCGTCGCGCCGCACGCCGGCTACGTCTATTCCGGGCCGATCGCCGCGAAGGCTTATGTGCGACTGGCGCCGCTAGCCGGCGTAGTCCGCCGGGTAGTGCTGATCGGTCCGGCGCATCGGGTGGCGGTTCACGGTCTCGCCGCTCCCGAAGTCGATGCATTCGAGACGCCGCTCGGCCGCATTCCCATCGACCAAGAGGCGATCAGCCGACCTGGCTGGCGATGCCGGGTGTGCGGAGTCGGATGCGCCGCACCCGAGGAGCACGCGCTGGAGGTGCACCTACCGTTCCTGCAGATGGTGTTAGGCGCGTTTCGTCTGGTGCCGCTGCTCGCTGGAGACGCTTCTGGCGAGCAGGTCGCGGACGTGCTCGAGCGGCTGTGGGGCGGACCGGAAACGCTGATCGTGATCAGCTCCGACCTCAGTCATTACCTTGAGTACGCTGCGGCCCAGCGCCTCGACGCTGCGACCTGCCGGGCCGTCGAAGCGCTTGACGGCGAGGCCATTGACTGGGAGCAGGCGTGCGGACGGGTGCCGCTGATCGGCCTGCTGACCCTGGCGCGGCGGCGGCACCTGACGGTCGAGACGCTCGACCTGCGCAATTCCGGCGACACAGCTGGCGACCGCAGGCGCGTCGTCGGCTACGGCGCCTGGATGTTCTGCGAACCCGCTGACGGCGGCGCACACATCCGATCGGCGGAAGGGGCCGCGACGGCAATTTCTTCACGAGGGAACGAAGGGGGCTTGCTCGACCGGTACGCCGCGACGCTGCTGCAGACCGCGGCCGCATCGATCGAGCACGGGTTGAGCTGGGGGCGCGAGATGCCGGTGAACGCCGGGTCGTACCCGGAAGAGCTGCAAGCACTGCGCGCGTCCTTCGTCACCCTGACGTCGAACGGCCGGCTGCGCGGCTGCATCGGCTCGGTCGAAGCCTACCGGCCCTTGATCGAGGATGTTGCCTGCAACGGTTTTGCCGCTGCCTTCCATGATAACCGCTTCAATCGCGTCGAAGCCGGCGAATGCCCCAGGTTGCAACTCACCGTCTCTGTTCTGGACGAGCCAGAGCAACTGCACTTCGCGAGCGAGGATGCGCTGCTCGACCAACTGCGCGTCGGGCGGGACGGGCTGGTCATCCGCTGCAGTGACTGTCGCGGCGTGTTCCTGCCACAGGTCTGGGAGTCCCTTGGCGATCCCGGCGACTTCCTGCGGCAGCTGAAGACCAAGGCAGGGTTGTCCGCTGATTACTGGTCAGACGACTTCCGGGCATGGCGCTTCGGCGTGGATACCTTCTCCTCCGCCGAACTGCCGCCCGGAGCGCTGTGGAGCTGAGCGTTCGAAACGCTTATCATCTGCGCTGACCTTCCGACATCGGGGAGACCAGGAGACAGCCATGGGTCGCTTCGGCCTTAGCCAGCCGGTCAGACGCAGCGAAGATCACCGCTTCCTCACCGGGTCCGGCCGATACACCGCCGACATCTCGCTGCCGAGCCAGGTGCACGCCGTGATGCTGCGCTCTCCGCACGCGCACGCCAGGCTGCGCGATATCGACGTTCGCCCGGCGCTGGCGTTGCCGGGCGTCCTGATGGTTGCAACCGCTCAGGATCTGGCGGCCGACGGTCTTGGCTCGATTCGTTGTGCGGTGCCGGTGAAAGGCTCCGTCGGCCAGCCGATGCCAAGTCCCGGCCGGCCGCTACTGGCGCGCGAACGCGTCCGCTTCGTCGGCGAGCCGGTGGCGTTCGTGGTTGCGGAGAGCCTCGCTGCGGCGCGGGACGCGATGGAGAGCATAGCGGTGGCTTACGAACCGCTGCCCGCCATCGCTGGCATCGAACAGGCACTTGAGGGCGACGCCCGCGGCCGCATTTGGGACGGCGCCGCCGACAACGTCGCCTTCTTTTGGGAACGCGGCGACGAGTCAGCGGTTGACGCCGCCCTGCGGCAGGCTGTTTCCCGCGTCGATCTGTCGCTGGTCCACAACCGCGTCATCCCGTGCCCGATGGAGCCCCGAGCATCGATTGGCGCCTACAATCCGGACGATCATCGCTACACCCTTTACACCTCCAGCCAGGGCGGGCACTCGATCAAGGAACAGCTCGCCCGCGATACCTTGAAAGTGCCCGCCGAGCGGATTCGGGTGATCGTCCCGGACGTCGGCGGCGGCTTCGGCTCGAAGATCTTCCACTATCCGGAGGAAGCGCTGGTGCTTTGGTGTGCGCAGCGACTGGGCCGGCCGGTGAAGTGGGTGGCGGACCGCTCGGAGACCTTCCTCGGTGACACGCACGGCCGCGATCAGCGCAACAAGATCGCCGCCGCCTTCACCGCCGATGGCCGCATCGAGGCGCTCAAGGTCGAGACGATCGCCAACATGGGCGCCTACCTCAACGAATTTGCCCCAGCGATCCCGTCGCAGATGACCGGCTGCATGCTGTCGGGTGCGTACGCCATCCCACTGATCTACGCCAACTGCCGTGGCGTCTACACCAACTCGACGCCAGTGGACGCCTATCGCGGCGCCGGACGGCCGGAGGCGACCTACATCGTCGAACGGCTGATGGACGAGGCGGCGCGCCTGCTTGCTCTCTCGCCGGACGAACTGCGGCGTCGTAATTTCATTGGCCCGGAGCAGATGCCGTATCGTACTGCCGCCGGCCCCGTCTACGATTCGGGTGACTTCGCCCGCAATCTCGACGACGCGTTGCAGTCGGCCGACTGGAATGGCTTCGAACGACGTCGGAGCGAGGCCGCGGAGCGTGGGCGGCTGCGCGGCCGGGGACTGTCCTGCTACGTCGAGATCTGCGGCTTCGACGAAGAGGAAGCGACGCTGATTTGCGACGCGGATGGAACGATCGAGCTGTTGATCGGCACCCAGTCGACCGGGCAAGGGCACGAGACGGCCTATGCGCAGATCATCGCCGACGACCTCGGCGTGCCGTTCGCAAGCGTCACGGTGCGCCAGGGCGATACCGACCGCATCCCGTTCGGGCGCGGCACCAGCGGCTCTCGCTCGCTTCCCGTCGGGGGGCCGGCTGTGCGGGCGGCGTGCGCGGCGCTGATCGCCCACGGCGAAACGCTCGCCCGGCATCTGCTGCAGGCGGGCGATCGGCCAATGCACTTTGAAAGCGGCCAATACCACCTTGACGGCGAGCAGGATGGACGCGGCATCGGCTTGGCTGAGATCGCCGCAGCGTTGGCCTTGCCGGAGAACCGGCCGCCAGGCGTTCCGCATGCGCGGCTCACCGCCTCCGGGCGTTACAAGTTGGCCGCCTCCACTTTTCCCAACGGCACCCACGTCTGCGAGGTCGAAGTCGATCCCGAGACGGGTGCGACGGAGGTGGTCTCCTACCATGTGGTCGACGACTTCGGCACGGTCGTCAACCCGCTGCTGCTGGCCGGCCAGGTTTACGGTGGCATTGCTCAGGGTATCGGCCAGGCGCTGTTCGAGAACGCTGTCTACGACCCCGCATCAGCGCAGCTGCTCACCGGCTCGTTCGTCGACTACGGTCTGCCCCGGGCCGCGGACGTGCCGTTCGTCGATTTCAGGACCAATTGCGTGCCCTGCACCACCAATCCGATGGGCATCAAGGGAGCGGGCGAGGCCGGCACCATCGGCGCCTGCCCGGCGGTGGTAAATGCGGTGCACGACGCGCTGGCGCCGCTCGGTGTTGCGCCTCTTGACATGCCGCTTTCGCCGGAGAAGATCTGGCGCGCGATCGCTGCCGCCCGCAACACCTCTCCGTCATTTTCGCCCCCCTCCCCCGCCGCATCAACTTAGGAGACATCCTCGTGAGCCTGCAAATCACGGCCGAAATGGTCGAACGCGTGCGCGACATCACGCTGCGCGCCGGAAGGGAGATCCTCGAGATTTATCGCAGCGACTTCGACGTCGCCAGGAAGGACGATGCCTCGCCGGTCACCCTCGCCGATCAGCGTGCCGAAACGCTGATCCTGGACGCCTTGCGACGCGAGGTGACCGATGCCTTTCCGATCGTCGCCGAAGAGGAGGTGGCGGCTGGGCGCATACCCGAGGTGGACAGCGGCCCATTCTGGCTGGTTGATCCGCTCGACGGCACCAAGGAATTCATCAAGCGACAGGGCGAATTTACCGTCAACATTGCGCTGATCGAAGATGGCCTACCGAAGCTGGGTGTGGTGCACGCGCCGGCGAAGGACGCTACCTACTGGGGCAGCCCGCTCGGTGCGTTCGCCAATATCGACGGCGCCGGAACGCGTCCGATTGCCTGTCGGCCAATGCCCGCGAAGGGACTGGTAGCGGTGGCCAGCAAGTCGCACCGCAACCCGGAGCTGGAGGAGTTCCTCGGCCGTTACGACCTCGCGGAATCGATCTCGTCGGGCAGTTCGATCAAGTTCTGCCTGGTGGCGGTGGGACGGGCCGATCTCTACCCCCGTACTGGCCGGACAATGGAGTGGGATACCGCCGCCGGTCAGGCGGTGGTTATGTTCGCCGGTGGGTCGGTCAGCCGAATGGACGGCGCGCCACTCACCTATGGCAAACCTGGCTTCGAGAACCCGCACTTCGTCGTCCGCGGCGCACCGTTGCCGTCTTGAGCGTCGTCGCGGCGGACCCAGCGGCGATCGAGGCGGCGGCGGCGCTGCTGCGCGCCGGCGAGCTGGTGGCATTTCCCACCGAAACCGTCTACGGGCTCGGGGCCGACGCCGGCGACGATGCCGCCGTGGCGCGCATTTTCGCCGCCAAGCGACGGCCGCGCTTCAATCCGCTGATCGTACACGTCGACGGCCTCGCCGCGGCGGAGCGTCTGGTCCGGATGAACGGGCGAGCTCGGGCACTGGCCGGACGCTTGGCCTGGGCCGCTGACGCTGGTCTTGCGGCGCCGCGACAACGCGCCGCTGTCGCTGCTGGTGTCCGCCGGCCTCGACACGGTGGCGATCCGCGCCCCGACCATCCGGTGGCGAGAGCGCTACTGCGGGCCGCCGGCCGGCCGATAGCCGCCCTTCGGCGAATGTTTCCGGGCGGATCAGCCCGACGACGGCGGCACATGTCGAGGGGGAACTCGATCAACGAGTGGCAATGGTGCTGGACGGCGGGCGGTGCGGCATCGGGATCGAATCAACCATCCTTGATCTGTCAGGCGATACGCCCCGTTTGCTGCGGCCGGGTGGCGTGCCGGCGGAGGCGATCGAGGCAGAGCTTGGCCCTTTGGCGCCACCGCCCGTGGGTGTCCAGATCTCGCCGCGGGCACCGGGTCTGCTGCGCCGGCACTACGCGCCCGGCCGGGCATTGCGGCTGAACGCAAGAACAGTAGGCGGCGATGAGGCGCTGCTGGCATTTGGACCGGAAGTGCCTGGAACCGCGCACAGCCTGACCTTCAACCTGAGCCCGAGTGGCAATCTGGTCGAGGCGGCGGGTAACCTGTTCGCCATGCTGCGTGCCCTGGACGAAGCCCCCGGTTACAGCGCCATCGCGGTGGTGCCGATCCCCGATCAAGGGCTCGGCCGGGCGATCAACGACCGGCTGCGCCGTGCCGCCGCTCCTGCTGACGACGATTGGAATGACGACCGTGGCCCGGCGGCACCGTGCGTCCTGCCCGACCAGGAAGACGTGCACCAGGCGGATTAAGCACAGGTTCAACGTCGCGACTGTTCGGGACTCCCGCAAGCCGCGGTCGGGCGCGCGACGCGGTCAGGAACGCAGGGGTGCTTCCCCGTCGCCGGGAAAGTGGTTATTTTGCTCCCAGCCGTCCTACCTCCCCGCCAAAGGCTGCGATCTGCCCCAGGAGACCTATTCGTGCCCGATGTCCGCATTTTTCGACCGAGCAAGACGGCGATGCAGTCAGGCCGTCGCAAGACGCACCAGTGGATGGTGCAGTTCGAGCGCGACGCACCGCAGGTACCCGATCCGCTGATGGGTTGGATGGGTTCCCGTGACACGCGCACACAGCTCCGCCTGCTGTTTGACTCGCGCGAGGAGGCGATCGCATTCGCCGAGCGCAATGGCCTCTCGTATGCTCTGCTGGAGCCGCACGCGCCAGCCCTCCGGCCGAAGAGCTATGCCGAAAATTTTCGAGACTAGTCCGCTGGCGGACGCTGGCCTAATGCCGTCGCGGGCTTGACGGTGGCGGCGACGCTGGATGTCCAGGGTTTGCAGTGCCTGCTGCCGGTGCTGCGCGCCAACCGCGCGCTGCGCCCGCTGGCACCCGGCGAAGAACTACGTGTGCTGGCGACTGATCCGGCGGCGCCTGGCGATTTCATCGCCTTCTGCCGCACCACCGGACACACCCTGGTTGCAAGCGACGAGGTGGACGGCGTGTTCAGCATCGTCATCAGAAAGACCGGCTGAGCGATCCTGTGAGCGTGCTCGGTCGCTGGCACTATTCCTCTTCCGATGCACAAAGATTGCATTTCATGATGGCAAATGCAGGGTTTAATCACCACAATATGCAGCTTCGTCGTTGAATAACAAAGTCGGGAGGCAGTTTCGACGCGGCAATGACCACCCTTTTGTACAACCATCCCGTCTGCATGGATCACGAGATGGGGGAGTGGCACCAGAGGCTCCGGCGCGTCTGAAGGCGGTAATGGCGGCGCTCGAAACGGAGGAATTCACTTTCCTGCACCGGCACGAGGCGCCAAAGGGGACACTTCGGCAGATCGAACGGGTGCATGCGCCTTTCTACGTCGAGGCGGTGTTCGAGAACATCCCCAACCACGGGCACGTGCACCTCGATTCGGATACGGCGATGAACCCGTTCTCCGGAGAGGCGGCGCTTCGCGCGGTGGGCGGCATCTGCGCGGCTGTCGACGCTGTCGCCAACGGGGAGGCCCGCAACGCCTTCTGTGCGGTCCGCCCGCCCGGTCATCACGCCGAATCATCGGCGGCGATGGGCTTTTGCTTGTTCAACAACGTCGCTGTCGCGGCAGAGCATGCGCGCGCAGTGCATGGCATGGAGAGAGTTGCCGTTGTCGATTTCGACGTGCACCACGGCAACGGCACGCAAACCACGTTTTTCGCTACCGCGATCTGTTCTACGGGTCGAGCCACCAGTGGCCCTGCTATCCAGGGACCGGGCATGGAGCATGAGACGGGCGTGTTCAACAACATCGTCAACGTCGCGTTGAAGCCGGGCAGCGGCTCGGAGGAATTCCGCCGTGGCTACGCCGAACGAATCCTGCCGGCGTTGCGCAACTTCCATCCGGACATTCTGCTGATCTCCGCCGGCTTCGATGCGCACCTGCGCGATCCGCTGGCGCAGATCCGTCTGCAGACGGCGGACTTTGCCTGGGTTACCCGCGAGCTCCTGGAGGTGGCGGAGAAGTGTTGCCGTGGCCGCGTCGTGTCGACGTTGGAGGGCGGCTACGACCTGCAGGCGCTGGCCGACAGTACGGCCGCACACGTCCGCGCGCTGATGGGGCATTGAAGCCGAGACCGGCGGCGGTACCCAAGGCGACTCGTCGCGGCCTCGACTCCCACCGCGAGCCGTGATCCGGTTTAAGCAGCTGTTTCCGATCAACCGGGGTTGCCTCGGCTAACATAGAATGCGTCGCATTTTCGCGACACTTGACGGGTCGGCGGTCCTAACGGACGGAATTGGCGCGGGATTGCCCTTGCAACGGCTGGCGAAACCCGCGAAAAGTGTCGAGCGGCGCTGTTGCCGTAGGGGAAACGGGCGGTGTTTTTCGCCTTTCAGGAAGGATTACGCGCTGTCGGATGGCCAGGGGAACCCGATGAGCGAAAACGACAGCGAAGGCGTTTCGCGGTTGTGCTTCGAAGAGGCGCTGGCGGAACTTGAGAGCATCGTTCGTCGTCGGGAGGAAGGCTCCGGCCGGCTGGAGGATGCGATCGTCGCCTACGAACGGGGCGTGACCCTGCAAAGGCATTGCGATGCAAAGCTTCAGGAGGCTCAGATGCGGGTCGAGCGGATCGTGCTCGGCCGGGACGGCGCAGCCACCTCGGAGTCGATCAGCTTCGATTGAGGGCACAAGTGTTGGATATAAAAGCGGCGCTTGCAAAGAACGCCCGCGACGTGGACGTTGTTCTCGATCGGCTACTACCCGCACGGCCCGATCCGGAATCGAGGCTTATGGAAGCGGTGCGCTACGCGACACTGTCGGGCGGCAAGCGTATCCGCCCTTTTTTGGTGATGGCGAGTTCGACGCTGTTCGGCGTGTCGGAGCAGTTCGCGATCCGCGTCGCCGCGGCGATCGAGATGGTACACTGCTATTCACTGATTCACGATGACCTGCCGGCGATGGACGATGACGACCTGCGCCGCGGTCTTCCGACCTGCCACGTCAAATTTGACGAGGCCACGGCGATTCTTGCCGGCGACGCGCTGTTGGCACGCGCCTTTGAGGTAATCGCCGATTCGCAGACTCATCCCGATCCGCGTGTGCGCAGCGATCTGGTGGTCGAGTTGGCGAAGGCGGCGGGAGGCGACGGCATGGTCGGCGGCCAGATGCTTGATTTGCTGGCTGCCGAGGTCCCGCTGCAAATCGCCGAGATCACGCGGATGCAGCGGATGAAGACCGGAGCTTTGATCGCATTTTCATGCGAGGCCGGGGCGGTGCTTGGCAAGGCTGCGGACAGCGCCCGGCATGCGCTGCACGCCTACGCTCACGACCTCGGTCTTGCTTTTCAGATCGTCGACGATCTGCTTGATGTCGAGGGCAATGACGAGGAGGTCGGCAAGCGGACGCACAAGGACCAGGGGGCCGGCAAGGCGACATTTGTTTCAGTGCTCGGGGTGGAACGCGCCCGTGCGCAGTCCGACATGCTGGCTCAGCAGGCAGTCCAGCATTTGGAGATATTTCCGGAAACCGCCGACCCGCTGCGCGCGCTCGCTTCTTTCGTCGTTCACCGGCGGAATTGAGCGGCAGCCGCTTAAGAGCATGTTGACAGACGCCGCAGGCGAGTCGGCGAGAGCCAGACGAGGAGACCAGACTTGAAGGACTCAGCAACCACCGCGCTACTCGATCGCGTCAATGATCCCAGCGACCTCCGCAGGCTGCCGGAAGATCAGCTCGTGCAACTGGCGGACGAGCTTCGCCAGGAGACGGTTCGCTTCGTCTCTATCACCGGCGGTCACCTCGGTGCCAGTCTTGGCGTTGTCGAGCTCTCGGTGGCGCTCCACTACGTGTTCGATACGCCGAAGGACAAGCTGATCTGGGACGTCGGCCATCAGGCCTACCCGCACAAGATTCTCACCGGCCGGCGCAACCGGATGCTAACACTCCGCCAGGGGGCGGCCTTTCCGGCTTCACCAAGCGATCGGAGAGCGTCTACGACCCCTTCGGGGCGGCGCACACCTCGACGTCCATCTCGGCGGCGCTGGGTATGGCGGTGGCGCGGGATTTCCGTGGCGAGGAGAACAATGTCATTGCGGTGATCGGCGATGGTGCGATGAGCGCCGGAATGGCCTACGAGGCGATGAACAACGCCGGCTCCATGCAGTCTCGGCTGATCGTCATCCTCAACGACAACGACATGTCGATCGCACCGCCGGTCGGCGCGATGAGCGCGTATCTGTCGAAGCTGATCTCGTCGAAGCCTTACCGGTCGCTGCGCCACGTCCTCGCCGATGTCGCCAAGAAGTTCCCACGGGGTCTGGAGAAGGCGGCGCATAAGGTCGAGGAGTATGCCCGCGGCCTGGTTACCGGCGGCACGCTTTTCGAGGAGCTCGGGTTCTTTTATGTCGGCCCGATCGACGGCCACAACTTCGACCACCTGTTGCCGGTGCTGAAGAACCTGCGCGATGACCGGGAGCCGGGACCGGTGCTGGTGCATGTCGTCACCAAGAAGGGACACGGTTATGTGCCGGCCGAGCGGTCCGCCGACAAGTACCACGGCGTCGGCCGCTTCGACGTCGTTACTGGCGAACAGGTGAAGGTGAAGGCAAACGCCCCCAGCTATACCGAGACCTTTGCCAAGGCGCTGATCCAGGAAGCGGAGCAGGACGAGAAGATCATCGCGATCACCGCCGCGATGCCCGCCGGCACCGGACTCGACAAGTTCGCCGCCCGCTTTCCCGATCGCTGTTTCGATGTTGGTATCGCCGAGCAGCACGCGGTGACGTTCGCCGCCGGGCTGGCCGCCGAGGGCTACAAGCCGTTTTGCGCCATCTACTCGACCTTCCTGCAGCGCGCCTACGACCAGCTGGTGCACGATGTGGCGCTGCAGGGCCTGCCGGTGCGCTTCGCCATGGACCGCGCGGGGTTGGTCGGCGCCGACGGGGCAACACACGCCGGCGCCTTCGACCTGCCCTACCTGCTCTGCCTGCCGCAGATGGTGGTGATGGCGGCCGCCGACGAGGCCGACCTGATGCACATGATCGCCACCTGTGCCGCGATCGACGATCGCCCCTCGGCGGTGCGCTATCCGCGCGGCGAGGGCATGGGCGTGGACATGCCGCAGCGTGGGCAGGTCCTGCCGATCGGCAAGGGCCGGATCCTGCGGGAAGGGACGTCTATCGCCATCCTCAACCTCGGGACGCGGCTGAAGGAAGCAATGCGAGCGGCCGAGGAGCTGGCGGCTCGCGGGCTGTCCACGACCATTGCCGACGCGCGCTTCGCCAAGCCGCTGGACACCGACCTGATCCGCCGCCTGGCGCACGAGCATCCAGTTGTGATCACTCTGGAGGAAGGGGCAGCCGGCGGCTTCGCCGCGCACGTCATGCAGTTTATGGCAACAGACGGCCTGCTCGACAACGGCCTGAAGTTCCGGCCGATGACATTGCCGGATATCTACATCGACCAGGACAAGCCGGAGGTGCAGTACGACATGGCCGGCCTGAACGCCAGCACATCGTCGCCACGGCGCTGAACGCGCTGGGGCGCTCGAAGGAAGCGGCGGAGGCGGCACGCGCCTGACGGACATGGCGCTGGTCTCAGCGTCGCCGCTGACTCTGCATCCCTCGTCCTCTCGCCCGTGACAGGACGCAGACGAAGGCGGTAGCGATGAGCAAGCTCGATCGCCGTCGGCTCGACCAGTTGCTGGTCGAGCGGGGACTGGCGGAGAGCCGAACGCGGGCACAGGCCCTGGTTATGGCGGGCCTCGTCTTTGGCGGCGAACGGCGCCTCGACAAGCCGGGGACGATGCTGCCCATCGACGCGGCGCTGGAAGTTCGCGGCCGAGATCACCCCTGGGTCTCCCGCGGCGGAGTCAAGCTCGCCGCCGCCCTCGACACTTTCAATGTCAATCCTGCCGGCCTTGTCTGCCTCGACGTCGGCGCCTCGACCGGCGGCTTTACCGACGTGCTGCTGAGCCGTGGCGCTGCGCGCGTTTATGCGGTTGACGTTGGCTCCGGTCAGCTGGCGTGGAAGCTGCGCACCGATCAGCGGGTGGCCGTTTTGGAGCGCGTCAACGTCCGCGAGCTGAGCGCGGCCCACGTGCCCGAGCCGGTAGAGCTCGTCGTCTGCGACGTGAGCTTTATCGGCCTGAGTGTGGCGCTACCGGCGGCCCTAGCGCTCACGGGGCCCGGCGCATGGTTGGTGGCATTGATCAAGCCGCAGTTCGAGGCTGGGCGCGAGCTGGTCGGCAGAGGGGTATCGTCCGCGACGAAACCGTCCGCCGCGAAGTCTGCGAAAGGATCACGGGCTGGATCGCGGACCAGCCTGGCTGGCGGGTACACGGCAGGGATCGAGAGCCCAATCCATGGTGCCGACGGCAATGTCGAATACCTGATCGCCGCCGTGCGCAATGGCTGATAAAAAAGCCGCGTCATTCGGATCGGTTCGTTGCGCTCGCGATGACGCAGCTCGCGAAAATCGCAGGGCGGCCTACATGCTCCTTCGGTACTGCCCCCCCACCTCGAACAGCGCGCGGGTGATCTGCCCCAGCGACAGGACGCGCACCGCGTCCATCAGCACGGCGAACAGGTTGCCGCCGCTGGTCGCCGCCTGTTGCAGACGTCGCACCGTCGCATCGGCTTCGCCGGTATTGCGCGCCTGGAACGCCCGCAGGCGGTCGATCTGGCTCCGCTTTTCCGCCTCGCTGGAGCGCACCAGCTCCGGCGTCGGCATCTCCGCCCCGGCCGGATTGACGAAGCTGTTGACGCCGATGATCGGGTAGCTGCCATCGTGCTTCTTGATCTCGTAGTGCAGGCTCTCGTCCTGGATCTTGCCGCGCTGGTAGCCGGTCTCCATCGCCCCGAGCACGCCGCCGCGCTCGGAGATGCGCTCGAACTCCTTGAGCACCGCCTCTTCCACCAGGTCGGTCAGCTCCTCGATGATGAACGAGCCCTGGTTGGGGTTCTCGTTCTTCGCCAGCCCCCACTCGCGGTTGATGATCAGTTGAATCGCCATGGCACGGCGCACGCTCTCCTCGGTCGGGGTCGTGATCGCCTCGTCGTAGGCGTTGGTGTGCAGGCTGTTGGTGTGGTCGTAAGTAGCGATCAGCGCCTGCAACGTGGTGCGGATGTCGTTGAACGCGTACTCCTGGGCATGCAGCGAGCGGCCCGAGGTCTGGGTGTGGTACTTCAGCTTCTGCGCCCGCTCATTCGCGCCATACTTGCAGCGCATCGCCACCGCCCAGATGCGACGGGCGACGCGGCCGAGCACGCTGTATTCCGGGTCCATGCCGGCGGAGAAGAAGAACGACAGGTTCTGGCCGAAGTCGTCGATGTGCATGCCGCGGGCCAGATAGGCCTCGACGTAGGTGAAGCCGTTGGCGAGCGTGAAGGCGAGCTGGCTGATCGGATTGGCTCCGGCCTCGGCGATGTGGTAGCCGGAGATCGAGACCGAATAGAAGTTGCGCACCCGGTTGTGGACGAAATACTCCTGGATGTCGCCCCTCACCTTGAGGCTGAACTCGGTGGAGAAGATGCAGGTGTTCTGGCCCTGGTCCTCCTTGAGGATGTCCGCCTGGACGGTGCCGCGGACGTTCTCCAGCGTCCATTCGCGGATTTTCTCGGCCTCCTCCTCGGTCGGCGCGCGGCTGTTGTCGGCGGTGAACTTGCCGATCTGCTGGTCGATGGCGGCGTTGAAGAACATCGCGAGGATCGACGGCGCCGGACCGTTGATGGTCATCGACACCGACGTCGTCGGATTGCACAGATCGAAGCCGTCGTAGAGCGCCTTGATGTCGTCCAGCGTAGCGATGGAGACGCCGGAGTTGCCGATCTTGCCCCAGATGTCCGGCCGCTCGTCCGGATCGAAGCCGTAGAGGGTGACGGAATCGAAGGCGGTCGACAGCCGCTTCGCCGGCTGGTCCTTCGAGACGAACTTGAAGCGGGCGTTGGTGCGAAACGGATCGCCCTCGCCAGCGAACATCCGCGTCGGGTCCTCGCCCTCGCGCTTGAAGGCGAAAACGCCCGCCGTGTAGGGGAAGCTGCCCGGCACGTTCTCGCGCAGCAGCCAGGCGAGGATCTCGCCGTCGTCCTGCCAGCGCGGCAGCGCCACCTTCGGGATGCGCGAGCCAGACAGCGAGGTATGGGTCAGCGCCGTGCGGATCTCGCGGTCGCGCATGCGCACCACGTACTCGTCCCCAGTATACGCGCCCTTCACCGCCGGCCACATCTCCAGCAGCTTGCGGCAGCGGGGGTCGAGCCGCTCGTCGGCTTCAGCGAGCGCGGCGCCGAGGCTTGCGTCGAGCGCGGCAGCGTCCGCCCCGCCCCGCTCCGTCAGCAGGCGGCGCGCCTCGCGCAGGTGCGCACGATCGCGGGCCGTCTGCACCTGGCGGGCGCTTTCCTCGTGGTAGCCGCGCACCGTCTCGGCGATCTCGGCGAGATAGCGCCGCCGGGCCGCCGGCACGATCCCCGCCCCGGCTCCGGCGCCCTTGCCGCCGGCCGGCGCCGCCGTCGTTGCCCAGGCACCGAGCCCGCGCTCGTTCATCTGGCGGACGATCTCGGCGTGCACCGCCGTGACGCCCTCGTCGTTGAAGCGCGACGCAATCGAGCCGAACACCGGCATCGCCTCGGTGGTTTGGGCGAAGGCCAGACGGTTGCGCTGGATCTGCTTGGCAACGTCGCGCAGAGCATCCCGCGCCCCCTGGCGGTCGAACTTGTTGATGACGACGACATCGGCAAAATCCAGCATGTCGATCTTTTCGAGCTGGCTCGCCGCGCCGAACTCCGGTGTCATCACGTACACCGAGAAATCGACATGCGGCACAATCCCGGCGTCACCCTGGCCGATGCCGGGCGTCTCGACGATGACGAGCTGGAAGCCAGCGGCCTTGCAGGCAACGACAATGTCGGGCAGCGCCGCCGGGATCTCGCGGCCTGACTCCCGGGTGGCGATGGAGCGCATGTAGATCTGCGCACCGTCGATCGCGTTCATGCGGATGCGGTCGCCGAGCAGCGCGCCGCCGCTCTTGCGCCGGGTGGGATCGACGGCGATCACCGCGATCGCCGGATTGCCGGAATAGAGGCGGAAGCGGCGGATGATCTCGTCGGTCAGCGATGACTTACCGGCACCGCCGGTGCCGGTGACGCCGATCACCGGGACGACGCCGCGGCGGTGCGCCAGGACATGCAACTGGTCGCGCCGGTGGTCGTCGAGGGCGCCGTTCTCCAGCGCGCTGATGATCCGCGCCAGCGCCCGCCGGTCGCCGCCGGCGAGGGCGGACAGGTCCGCGGGCAGATCGGCGGCGATATCGAAGTCGGCCTGGCGGACCATGTCGTCGATCATCCCCTGCAGGCCCATCCGCCGCCCGTCCTCCGGCGAGTAGATGCGGCAGACGCCGTAGGCCTGCAGTTCCTCGATCTCCTCGGCGACGATGACGCCGCCGCCGCCGCCGAACACGCGGATTTCGGCACCGCCCCGCTCGCGCAGCCGGTCGAGCAGATACTTGAAATACTCGACATGCCCGCCCTGGTAGGAACTGACGGCGATGCCGTTGACGTCTTCCTGCAAGGCCGCTTCCAGCACATCATCGACCGACCGGTTGTGGCCGAGGTGGATGACCTCGACGCCAGCGGCCTGCAGCATCCGCCGGATGATGTTGATCGAGGCGTCGTGGCCGTCGAACAGCGAGGCGGCGGTGACGAAGCGGACCGGATGTTTGGGGCGGTACGGGCCGGCGGGGGTGGTCTTGCGGATGGCGGCGAGATCGTCGGGCACGGTCAGGGCTCCCGGAGCATAGGTTTCGCAACGGCGACAGGTTCAGCTTACGCTCGCGGTTGCGGAGGCGCTACTCTCTCGCGCGAGCGTGAACCGACCGTGTTTTCGTGTTCGTTTCCAGCTCAGGGTAGCACGTGTGGGGCTGCGGTAAACAATCCGTCGTGCGATGCCTGCGTTAAGCACCACGGTGCCGCAATGCACCATCAACGCCGCGGCCGCCGGGAGCACAACCGTCGCGGCTTGCTCCACCGCGCCGCGATTCAGATTGGCGATCGGCACGATCGCAGCCGCCACAGACAGCGGTGGCGTAATCATTCGCAACTTCGTTGGTCGCAAACATTGGCGAACGGACTAGCTGCCCGTGTATCTTGCGACGCGCTTGCGGACAGAAGATACGCGGCGCAAGATCTGGCGACCGCCGCGAACAAGCCGGCAGCTCTCAAACGGGCGGCAAGGGAGGATGTGAGCACGTGACGACGAAAGGATGCACCCGGAGACGATTGCCCTGCACGGCGGCTAGCGCAGCGATCCTTCGACCGGTGCGGTTGCGGTGCCGATCTATCAGACGACCTCTTACCAGTTCCAGGACACCCAGCACGCCGAGAACCTGTTCGCCCTGCGCGAACTCGGCAACATCTACACCCGGATCATGAATCCGACGTGCGATGTGCTGGAGAAGCGGCTCACCGAGCTCGAGGGCGGAGCAGCGGCACTGGCGTGCGCGTCGGGTCAGGCGGCGTCGACGTTCTGTGTCCTCAATCTCTGCCAGGCGGGCGACAATTTCGTCAGTTCCACCGATCTTTATGGCGGGACGTGGAACCTGTTTGCGAACACATTGAGCGCGCTGGGGGTGGAATGCCGGTTCGTCGATCCGGCCGATCCCGAGGCGTTCGCGCGGGCGAGCGACGAACGCACCCGGCTGTGGTACGCGGAGACCCTGCCGAATCCCAAACTGCAGGTGTTTCCGATCCGTGAAGTGGCCGAACTCGGCCGGCAGCTCGGCGTCCCGCTGATCGTCGACAACACCGCGGCGCCTGTGATCTGCCGGCCGCTTGAGCATGGCGCGTCGATCGTCATGTACTCAACCACCAAGTACATCGGCGGTCACGGCACCTCGATCGGCGGGCTGGTCGTCGACGGCGGGACATTCGACTGGCAGGCACACGCGGCGCGCTTCCCGACGCTCAACCAGCCGGATCCCAGCTATCATGGCGCCGTGTGGGTGGAAGCGGCGAAGCCGCTGGGACCGATCGCCTTTATCCTTAGAATGCGGGTGACGCTGTTGCGCGATGTCGGCGCGGCGATGAGCCCGTTTAACGCGTTCTTGTTGCTGCAGGGACTGGAGACACTGCCGCTCAGGATGCGCGCCCACTGCGACAATGCGCTGCAGGTCGCGAACTTCCTTGCCAGCCACCCAAAGGTGGTGAAGGTGATTTATCCTGGGCACATGGTAGATGAGATGCGCCGGCGGGCAGATGCTTATCTGTCAGGCACTTATGGGGCATTGTTGGGATTCGAGTTGAGAGATGGCCGCGAGGCGGGCCGACGCTTCATCGATGCGCTGAAGCTGGTGTATCACGTCGCCAACATCGGCGACGCGCGGACCCTCGCCATCCACCCGGCGACGACGACGCATTCGCAACTGTCGTCAGAAGACCGGCTGGCGACTGGCGTCTCAGAGGGGTATGTTCGGCTGTCGATCGGTATCGAGCACGTGGACGACATCCTGAACGATCTGACCCAGGCGCTGGAGCAGGCCTGAAGCGATGCCGCCGTCGCCACAGAAGCCTCTCGGCAGCTATCCGCGCACCCGCTTGCGCCGCAACCGGCGGACGCACTGGTCGCGTCGTCTGGTCGCTGAGAACCGGCTGTCGACCAGCGATTTGATGTGGCCGGTGTTCGCCGTGGCAGGCGAAGGTCGCCGCGAGCCCGTCGCCTCGATGCCGGGAGTCGACCGGCTGTCGATTGATCTGCTGGTGGAGGCGGTTGGCGAGGCAGTGGCGCTCGGCATTCCCGCCGTCGCCGTTTTTCCCTCGATCGAGGCCGCGCTAAAGACGCCGGAGGCCAGCGAAGCGTTAAACCCGGACAACCTCGTCTGCCGGGTGGTGCGGGCGATCAAGGCTGCGCACCCAGAGATCGGCGTCATCTGCGACGTGGCACTCGATCCGTTCAACAGCGAGGGTCACGACGGTCTGGTTCAGGACGGCCGGGTGCTGAATGACGAGACAGTGGCCCTGCTCTGCCGGCAGGCAGTGATACAGGCGCAAGCCGGCTGCGACATCGTTGCCCCCTCGGACATGATGGACGGCCGCGTGGGTGCCATCCGCGATGCTCTCGATGCCGCCGGCTTCGTCGAAGTGCAGATCATGTCCTACGCCGCAAAGTATGCATCGGCGTTCTACGGACCGTTCCGCGATGCCGTTGGGTCGGGAGCGATGCTGAAAGGCAACAAGAAGTGCTACCAGATGGATCCGGCCAACGGCGCCGAGGCGATGCGCGAGGTGGCGCTCGACATCGCGGAGGGGGCCGATATGCTGATCGTCAAGCCGGGGCTGCCGTACCTCGACGTGCTGCGCGCCGTCTCGCAGACTTTCGGCGTCCCGACCTTCGCCTACCAGGTGAGCGGTGAGTATGCAATGCTGAAGGCGGCCGTCGCCAACGGCTGGCTGGACGGCGAGGCGGCGCTTTTGGAGATGCTGGTCTGCTGCAAGCGCGCTGGCGCCGCCGGCATTCTCAGCTACGCCGCAATCGAGGTCGCCCGCCTGCTGCGGCGAGGCTGACCGCCGCGCTGTTGTCGCTTCACCTCGATCACGCGAGGTCGAGCAGGCGGTCGACCTCGAGGACCACCATCAACCCCTCGTCGAGACGAAACACGCCGCTCGTCACGTCTCGCCACGCCGCATCAAGGGTTGACGGCCTGTCTTCCCAGAGCTGCGGCGGCAGTTGAACGATGTCGCCGATGCGATCGACCAGCAGCGTGTAGAACTCGCCGCGATGTTCGACGGTAACGCCCATGGCTTTGTCCGCTGCGGCGCCAGCGGCGAGCCCGAGGCGGGTGCGCACATCGATGACGGTGACGATGCGCCCACGCAAGTTGATCGAACCGCGAACCGCCGTCGGCGCCAGCGGCACCGGCGCAATGCGCTCCGGCATCAGAATGTCCTGGACGCGGGACACCGGTACGCCGAAACGCTGCTCCGCGACGGAGAAGGTGACGAACGTCTCGCCGTCTCCCGCCGCTGCCATGTCC
Organism: Rhodospirillales bacterium; assembly: GCA_016712375.1. GTDB lineage: Bacteria > Pseudomonadota > Alphaproteobacteria > Rhodospirillales > Defluviicoccaceae > Defluviicoccus. The sequence continues at coordinate 36,408 of JADJRE010000045.1, read as the reverse complement.
GTCGACTTCCCTGATGCCACGCCCGTTCCCGCTGCCATGGTCGCGCTCATCTGCCGTTCCGCCGCTGCTGAATGCCAGCCGATGTTCTAATCCGAAACCGGTTAACGGATGCTGAGCGCCGGCGCATCAGCGCAGCAGAAACGCGCGGACGATGTCGATCTGCAAGGCATCCATCAGCATCGGCGCATGCCCGATGCCTGGAAGCTCGACCAACTCCGCCTCGGGGCCGCGCGTCAGCATCGTTTGCGCCGTCTCGTGCGACAGGATGTCGGAGTTTTGGCCGCGCAGGACCAGCACCGGACAGGTGATCGCGTCCCACACTGGCCACAGCTCGACGTCGTTGTCGAACCCCTCCTTGAACGGTGCCGCCAGTCCGGGATCGTAGTGCAGCCTGAGGCCGCCACCGGCCGGATCCGGGCGTGCGCTGTGGCTTGCAAGGTGCCGCCACTGCGCGTCGGTGAGCGGGCCGAACGGCGCGTGCACCTCGCGCAGGTAGCCTTCAAGAGCGTCGAGGTCGGCAAACAGCGGATCGGTGCCGACATAGCCGGATATGCGCTGCAATGCGTCCTTGGCGATGAAGGCGCCGATGTCGTTGACGACGAGCCGGCGGATCGGGCTGTTCGGCTGCGCGGCCAGCATCATGCCGAGCAGGCCGCCGAGCGACGTGCCCACCCAGTCCACCTCGTCCCCACCGAGCCGTGCGATCAGCGAGGCCATGTCCGCCATGTAGACCGGCGGCCGGTATTCCGCCGGCACCGGCAGCCAGTTGCTGCGACCGCGCCCCGGGAGGTCCGGGCACGCCACCCGGAAATCCGCCTGCAACGCCGCTGCCAGCGCGTCGAAGTCGCGGCCATTGCGCGTCAGTCCGTGCACGCAGACAACCGTTCGGCCGCCTGCCGCCGATTTCCATTCACTGTAGACAATGCGGTGGAAACCGTGCGCGCCGAGACTGAGATAACTGTTTTCGATCATCGACATGGCGGCTACTTTTCCTTCTTTGTCACAGCGGCTGTGCCTGGCCGGTCGTCGGCAGCTCGCATAATGGCGGCTGCGCCCCCGCGCTGCCAAGTCACACCCGGCAGCGACGCGCAAAAAGGGCGGCTTGCCCAGACGGTGTCGGCACGGCACAAGAACGGCATGCCGCGCTGGTCACGCTGGGTGCTCGCCTGTCTCCTCATTGCCACCGCCGGGTTGTTCGCCGGCGGCTGGTGGCTCGTGTCCTCGGCGTCACCCGCCACCGGACGGCAGATGCTGCCTGGTGTGGCGGCGCCGGTTGAGGTGCTGCGCGACCGCTGGGGGGTGCCGCACATCTTCGCCGCTTCCGAAGAGGACGCAGTGGCGGCGCTGGGCTGGGTGCATGCCGAGGACCGGCTGGCACAAATGGAAACCACCCGTCGCCTGGGCGCCGGCCGGTTGGCGGAGATGCTCGGACCGGCGGCCCTGCCCTCCGACCGCTGGATGCGAACGTTGGGGCTTTATCGACTGGCGGAACAGCAATATCCCAAGCTCTCTGAACGCAGCCGCCGTCTGCTCGACGCCTACGCGCGCGGCGTCAATGCCTCGATCGCTGCACATAAAGGCCCGCTGCCGCCAGAGTTCCTGCTGCTGGGGATCACGCCCGAGCCATGGACAGCCGCCGATTCGCTGGTCTGGTTGAAGCTGATGGCGATGCGGCTGTCGGTCGACCGTCGGGATGAACTGCTGCGCGCCCGCCTGGCGCACCGTCTGTCATCGGCACAGCTCGCGGCGCTATGGCCAAAGGATACGAACAGCCCGACGACCATCGCGGCGACAGGCGCGCAAGGCTATCTCGACGACCGCCTGCTGGCGGGCACGCTCGCCGCGATGCCGGAGCTTCCGGCGGCACCGCGCGGCGCATCCAACGCCTGGGTGCTGTCGGGCGCCCGCACCGCCACTGGCGCGCCGATTCTTGCCAACGATCCGCATCTGTCGTTCGCCCTGCCGCCGACGTGGTATCTGGCGCGCATCGTCACCCCCGAGGGTACGCTCGCGGGCGCCACCGCTCCGGGCTTCCCGGCGATGATCCTCGGCCGCAATGACCGAATCGCCTGGGGCCTGACCAGTTCCGATATCGACGTTGAGGACGTTTTCGTCGAGCGCGTCGATCCCGCCAACCCGGGCCGCTATCTCGCCCCCGCGGGGCCGCAGCCGTTCACTGCGCGCGAGGAGACGATCGCAGTGAAGGGGCAGGATGCGGAGATTGTGCCGGTGCGCGTCACACGGCACGGCCCGGTGATCTCGGATCTCGCCGGCCTGCCCGAAGGCATCGCCGGACGCAGCGGCGCCTCAAACGGCGGAGATGTGGTGCTGGCCCTCGCCGCCACCTGGCTCGACCCGGAGGATCGGACGGCGGACGCGCTGTTCGAACTGGCGCGCACAAGCGATCCGGTCGCCTTCCGGGCGGCGGCAGCGGCGGTGACGGCGCCGCAGCAGAATGTCTTCTACGCCGATGTCGACGGCAACGTCGGCTTCGTTTCCGCCGGCCGCATTCCCGTCCGGCCGCCCGGCAGCGGCGATCTCCCCGTCGAAGGCTGGAGCGGCGTGCACGACTGGCAGGGGTTCCTGCCCTTCGAGGCCCAGCCGCAGGCGTTCAACCCGCCGTCCGGCGTGCTGATCAACGCCAACAACCGCCCGGTGCCGGCCGACTGGCCCTATCCGATCACCGGCGCCTGGGACGCCGGCTTTCGCGCGGCGCGGATCGCAGACGTACTCGCGGCCGACGTGCCGCAAACACCGGCGGCGAGTTCGGTGTTGCAGGCCGACAGCGTGTCGCTGATGGCGCGCCGGTTGCTGCCGGCCATGTTGGCGGGGCTCCCGGCGCCACAGAGCGCGACGGCCCGCCGGGCGGTCGAGCTGCTGCGCGAGTGGCACGGCGAGATGCGTGCCGATGCCCCGCAGCCGCTGCTGTTCGCCGCATGGCTGCGCGAGTTGGTGCGGGTCTTGGCGGCCGACGAGCTGGGGCCGACGTTCATCGAGTACTGGGACTATCGGCCGCTGTTCGTCGAAGGAGTGCTGGCCGGCGACGCCGCGTGGTGCGACGACATGACCACGCCCGAGCCGGAAAGTTGTGCCCAGGCGTTGCAGACCGCATTGGACGCCGCGCTCGCGCAACTAGGCGAGCGCCTCGGCGGCGACCCAGTCGCCTGGAAGTGGGGCGATCTGCACCGTCTGCAGCTTCAGAACACCTTGTGGAGCCGCGTGCCGCTGCTGCGCGACTGGCTGGGGGTTCGGCTGCCGATCGACGGCGGCAACGACACGCCCTTGCGCGCCGCGTCGCGCATCGCCGATGCGGGCGATCCATTCGGCGTCGTACACGGCGCGGGCTTTCGCGCCGTCTATGATCTCGCCGATCCCGCCGCGTCGCGCTTTATCATCGCCGGCGGCCAGTCGGGAAATCCTTTCTCCCGCCACTGGCGGGATCTGGTCGACACCTGGATGGCCGGCGGCGGGCTGCGGCTGGCGAGCGACCGGGAGACCCTGCGCCGCGAAGCGGAGAGCCGGCTGGAGCTGGTGCCGGGAGATGGGGCTCCGTAGCGGAGCTTTGCGTCGCCCCCTACCCTTTCAACGTCGTCGTGATCCACACTTCCGAGTGCAGCGTGCGGTGCACCGGGCACTTCTCCGCAATTTCCAGCAGCTTCGCTTTCGCCGCGTCGTCAAGCGGTCCCTGCAAGGTGACTTCCCGGTCGATGCGATCGAGCATGCCCTGCTTGGTCTCGCAGTCGGCGCAGTCCTCGGCGTGCACCTTGCCGTGGCGAAGCGTCACGCTCACCCGTTCCAGCGGCAGTCCTTTGCGATCGGCATACATTCGGACCGTCATCGCGGTGCAGGCACCGAGCCCCGCCAGCAGGTAGTCGTAAGGACCGGGGCCCGTGTCATCACCTCCCGCGCTCACGGGTTCGTCGGCGGCAAGGATGTGGCGGCCGCGCACGCTGACCACTTGCGCGAACTTGCCGGTTCCGGCCTCGGCGACCACCACCGCGTCCACCGGCGTCTTGGGGACGGCGGCCGCCGCCGGCAGCTCCAGATATCGCGCCGCCCAGGCAGCGAGCACGTCGGCGACATAGATCGCGTCTTCGCGCCGGCCTAGCAGGTGATCGGCGTCGGCCAGCGACACAAAGCTCTTCGGATGCTTCGCCGCTCCGAAGATGCGCGAGGCGTTGTCGATCCCGACGATCGTGTCGCCGGGCGCGTGGAAGATCAGCAGCGGTCGGCCCAAGGTGGCGATGTCGGCGGCCAGCCGGTGGCCCTCGATGTCTTCCAGGAACGCCTTCTTGATCCGAAACGGCCGGCCGGCGAGCAGCACTTCGGCTTCGCCGCGCGCTTCGATCTCTGGCACTGCCGGCGCAAACAGCCGGGCGATATGCGACGGTTCCGCGGGAGCCGCGATGGTGCAGATCGCCCGCGCCTCGGGGACCTGCTTTGCCGCCGCCAGCACCGCCGCACCGCCGAGGCTATGACCGACGAGCAGCGCCGGCGCCTCATGCTTTCGGCGCAGCCAGTCGGCCGCCGCCGCGAGGTCGCCGACATTCGATGAGAAGGTGGTGTTGGCGAACTCGCCCTCGCTGGCGCCCAGTCCGGTGAAATCGAAGCGCAGCACGGCGATGCCGTGGCGGACGAGGCCTTCGGCAATGCGTGATGCGGCAAGGACATTCGACGTACAGGTAAAACAGTGGGCGAACAGCGCGTAGGCCAGCGGCCGGACAGCGGGCAGATCGAGCCGCGCGTCCAGGCGGCTGCTGCCGTCGGCACCCTGAAAGGCGATCTTCTCGCTGTGCGCGACGCTCATTGCTACGTCCTCACTGCAGTTGGGGCGGTGGTGGGGCGACGGGCAGTCCTTCGCGACAGCGCTGCACGTCGCGCTCGATCTCGCTCGCCATCAGCAGCATCGGCGCGTCGGGCGGCAGGCGAATCTCCGCCGCCAACGACATGGCGCGACCGAGGACACCCTGCGCCTCGTTGCAGTTGCGCGTCCATATCTCGGACTTTGCCCACATCAAGTAGGTGTAGATGTTGGATGAGGCCTTCATGTACTGATCTTCTGACTTGAACTTTCCTTCGAAAATGCCGACCGCATTTTCAAAATACTTCCTGCCGATGTCTGGCTGGCCGTTGGCGAGGAAGTAGAAGCCGAGGTTGCGGTCCGCCGCTACCGCCACGTTTGGGTCGCTCGCAGTCTGGGCGAGATCGTTATAGATGCTCACCGCCTCCGGTATCCGTGTCGAATTTACCAGCGAGGATGCCAGCACGAACTTGTCGTTGTCGGTAACGATGTCGGGAAAGCGTGCGACTAACTCCTTCATCGTATTGACCATGGTGATGTTCTCGGCGTTGAGCAGCGATGACAGGGTGGACTGGGCATTGCCGTCACCCTTGTACTTCTGCGCCAGTTCGAAGTTCTCGCGCGGCAGGGTCAGCAGACGTTGACTGAGGGTGTTCAGCGAAGCACGCGCCTGCTGCCGCTCCTGATCGATATCCCGCTGGCAGGAGTAGACGCCGGAGATAATCGACAGCACGAAGGCCGCCACCGAGATCGCGCCGCTAATTGTCCGGTACCAGGGTTTCTCGTCGCCCAGCTTTTCGACGAGCTTATCCAGTTCGGCACGCGTTTCGCTCAGCCGCAGCTCCAGACTCTGCAACGCATCACCATCTGCGACTGGCCCGGCCGGTGGCACCCCCGCCGTCATCGCTCTTTCCTTCGTTCCTCCCGTGCTGCGAACTATAGCGCTTTTCGCAGCTTGCTACGAGCAAGCGCGAAGTGTTCTCGTTTAGCGCGAACTGTGGCACACTACGGCGAACAAACGGGGCAACCATAGACCTCGTCCGCGATCAAGGCCGTCTGGGAGGAAACGATGATGCGCAAGACTCTTCTGGCCGCCGGAGCCGCGCTCGCGGTGATGGCGGCGGTGGCGCCGGCTTCGGCGCAGCAGTTCGTCAATATCCTCACCGGCGGAACGAGCGGCGTCTATTACCCGCTCGGCGTTGCTCTCTCCAACATCTTCGCCAAGACCATTCCAGAGGCAAAGTCGTCGGTGCAGTCGACGAAGGCGTCGGTGGAGAACCTGAACCTGCTGCAGGCAGGCCGCGGTGAAATCGCGTTCGCGCTCGGCGACTCGGTGAGTCTCGCCTGGGCGGGCAACGTCGATGCCGGCTTTCCCGGTAAGCTGGACAAGCTGCGCGGCATCGCCGGCATCTATCCCAACTACATCCAGATTGTCGCCGCCGCCGAGTCTGGCGTCCGCTCGCTGGCCGACCTCAAGGGCAAGCGGATTTCCGTCGGCGCGCCCAAGTCCGGCACCGAGCTCAACGCGCGTGCCGTCCTGGGTGCCGCCGGCCTTGGCTACGGCGACTTTGCCAAGGTCGAATACTTGGCGTTCGCCGAATCGGTCGACCTGATGAAGAACCGGCAGCTCGATGCCACCCTGCAATCCGCCGGTCTCGGCGTCGCCTCGATCCGCGACCTCGCGAACTCGGTCGACATCGTCGTTGTCCCGATCCCGGCAGACGTCGTCGCCCGCATCGGTGACGCCGCGTATCTGCCGGCGACGATCCCCGCCGGTACCTACCAGGGCCAGACGGCGGAGGTGCCGACGGCTTCGATTACCAATTTCCTGGTCAGCCAGAGCGAGGTTTCCGAAGACTTAGCCTACGCCATGACCAAGAGCATCTTCGAGCACCTCGAACTGCTGCGGGCCGCGCATGCCGCGGCGAAGGACATCCGCCGGGAGAACGCACTGGTCGGCATGCCGGTGCCGCTTCATCCAGGCGCCGCCCGCTACTACCGCGAGGTCGGCCTGACGCCGTGACGGCATCGCCGCCGCCGCAGCCATCGCCGGCTACTGGCACCGAGGATCGCGCACCCAGCATCATCGACCGCGAGGATCCGGGCAGCAGCACCATTGGACCGGGTGGCTTCGGTGGCCGAGCGATCTTCGCTGTCGCGGTCGTGTTCTGTTCCTTCCAGATCATCACCGCCGCCTTCAACCCGCTGTCTTCGCTCGTTCTCCGCTCGATCCACGTCGGCTTCCTGCTCTCGTTGAGCTTTCTGCTGTTCGGCTTTCGGCCGTCGTCGGCGCGGCCGCGAATTCCCTGGTACGACTGGCTGCTGGCGGTGACCGCGTTCGCGCTGGGACTTTATCACTGGGTGTTCGAGGCCGAGTTGATCCTGCGAGCAGGCAACCCCAACACGCTGGACATCGCCGTCGGCACGGCCACGGTGGCCCTGGTGTTCGAGGCGGCACGGCGGATCATGGGCTGGTCCTTGCCGCTGATGTGTCTCGCCTTCATCCCTTACGCACTGTTTGGTCGCGAACTGCCGACGGTATTGGCGCACCGGGGCTTCGGCTTCGATCAGGTGATCGACCAGCTCTACCTGGGCACGGAGGGGCTGTACGGCGTGCCCACGTTCGTCTCCGCCACCTTCATCTTCCTGTTCATCTTGTTTGGTGCCGTGCTGGAGCGCGCCGGGATGATCCAGCTGTTCAACGACGTCGCCCTCGGCATGGTCGGGCACCACAAGGGCGGCGCGGCCAAGGTCGCCATCATCTCCTCCGGGCTGATGGCGACGATCAACGGCTCCGGCGTCGCCAACGTGCTGACCACCGGCCAGTTCACCATTCCGCTGATGATCCGCTTTGGCTACCGCCCGGCGTTTGCCGGCGCGGTTGAGGCGACGGCAAGCATGGGCGGACAGATCATGCCGCCGGTAATGGGCGCGGTTGCCTTTATCATGGCCGAGACGATTGGTGTCCCCTATTCGCAGATCGCGCTGGCCGCGATCTTGCCCGCGATCCTCTACTACGCTTCAGCGTTCTGGATGGTGCATCTGGAAGCCTGCCGGCGGAACCTCGTGGGTTTGCCGAAGGCTGAATGCCCGAATGCCCGCCAAGCGCTCGTCACCCAGTGGTACCTGCTGCTGCCGCTGGTGGCGCTCGTCTGGCTGCTGTTCTCCGGCTACACGCCGCTGTTTTCCGGCACTGTCGGACTGGCGCTGACTGTCGTCCTCATCCTCGGCCGGCACGCTGGCGGCGCCATCCCATCGCTGCTCGCCCGCGTTGCCTTTTGGATCGCGCTGGGGTGATCGCGGCGGGGCTGAGCCGGATCGCGGGCCTGCGGGTCGAAGCCGTGGCCTTCGCCTTGGTGGCAGCGTTGGTTGGGCTTTGCCTGTTGCTGCCCGGCGGTCGCCAGCTGCTGGGAAAGCTGGTCGAAGCGATGGTGGCGGCGGCGAAGAGCGCGCTCGGTGTCGGCGTCGCCTGCGCTCTCGTTGGCATACTGATCGGCGTCGCGACGCTAACCGGGCTTGCTTCCGATCTCGCCCGCATGGTTCTGACATTCGCCGGCGACAGCCTGCTGCTGGCGCTGCTGTTGACCATGCTCGCCTGCCTGGTGCTCGGCACCGGCCTGCCAACCATTCCCAACTACATCATCACCAGCGCGATGGCGGCGCCGGCACTGCTCGACTACGGCGTGCCGCTGATCGTTAGCCACATGTTCTGCTTCTATTTCGGCATCATGGCTGACCTGACGCCGCCGGTGGCGCTGACAGCGCTGGCAACACAGGCAATCGCCCGCGTCTCGCACATCACCATCGGCTTCATCGCGACGAAGATCGCCATCGCCGGCTATGTGGTACCGTTCATCGCGGTCTACGCTCCCGAACTGATGCTGCAGGGTGGCAATTGGCTGGACACCGCCTACGTGTTCGGCAAGGCGCTGCTGTCGATCTGCCTGTGGGGTGCCGCCGCCAGCAGTTGGCTGCTGGGCCCCTTGCATCCGGTCGAACGTGTGCTGGCCGTGATCGCCGCTTTTCTGCTGGTGCTGGCAGTGCCGTTGACTGACGAGCTTGGCTTTGCCATTGCGTTGCTGGTCGGTGGCGCGCATGTCTGGCGCCTTCGCCGCGTCTCTCCCCCGCGGGCGGACTGACGGAGGACGGCGGCCGTGACGGTTTGCCTGCTGCTGGCCGGCGCCGTGGCGGCGGCGCTACCCACCGAAGCGTTCACGCTGGCCTGGACGCACTCGGTGGAGAAGACGGAGTGGCGCGAAGAATGGCGGGTTGAAGATGGCCGGCTGGCGCTGGTCGAGGCCTCGGTCGCAGGCAGCGGCGCCGGCATGCAACCGGCAGACGGGGCGCAACTGGAAGGGGGCGTTTGGCGCTGGCGGCCGTCTGTTGAGCCGCTTTTCCGGCTGCGCCTCGCCAATTCCGCGTACGGCGGTGATTATCGGCTATGCTGGGACGGTACCTGCCGGCCGCTGGCGGCGTTGCTGCGGGAAGCGGTCGGCGAACCGGTAGAGGTCGCGCCGTGCCGGCAACCGGCGGCACCCGCCGTCGGCGGCAACGAGGAGAAGAAGCGATGAAGGACGATACCGGAGGTTCCGGCACCGCGACGTTCCAGTGGGACGATCCGTTCTTCCTCGACGATCAACTGACTGAGGAGGAGCATCTGGTGCGCGATGCGGCGCGCGCCTACGCCCAGGACAAACTGCTGCCGCGCGTCACCGAAGCGCATCGGCACGAGACGTTTGATCCGGCGGTCTTCGCCGAAATGGGCGAACTCGGGCTCCTTGGCTGCACCATCCCCGAGGAATACGGCGGCGCCGGGCTCGGCCATGTCGCCTACGGTCTTGTCGCGCGGGAGATCGAACGGGTGGATTCCGGCTACCGCTCGACGATGAGCGTGCAGAGTTCGCTCGTGATGTATCCGATCTGGGCGTACGGCACGGAAGAGCAACGCCGCCGCTGGCTGCCGCCGCTGGCACGCGGCGAGAAGGTCGGCTGCTTCGGCCTGACCGAGCCGGACCACGGCTCCGATCCCGGGTCGATGCGCACGCGGGCGGAGAGAGTGGACGGCGGCTTCCGGCTCATCGGCAACAAGATGTGGATCACCAACTCGCCAGCCGCCGACGTCTTTATCGTGTGGGCGAAGCTCGATCAGCGCATCCGCGGCTTCCTGCTGGAGCGCGGCATGCAGGGGCTGAGCACGCCGAAGACGGAAGGCAAGTTTTCGCTTCGCGCCTCGTTGACCGGCGAGATCGTCATGGACTGGGTGTTCGTGCCCGACACGAACATCTTTCCGGAGGTCTCTGGATTAAAGGGGCCCTTCGGCTGCCTGAACAAAGCGCGCTACGGCATCTCCTGGGGTGTACTGGGCGCCGCCGAGTTCTGCTGGCATGCCGCCAGGCAATACACGCTCGACCGGATCCAATTTGGCCGGCCGCTGGCCGCCAATCAGCTCGTCCAAAAGAAGCTGGCCGACATGCAGACGGAAATCGCAGTGGCTTTGCAGGCCGTGCTGCGCGCCGGCCGGCTAATGGATGCAGGCCGCTGCGCGCCCGAGCTGATCTCGCTGGTGAAGCGCAACTCATGCGGCAAGGCGCTGGACATCGCCCGCGTCGCCCGCGACATGCATGGCGCCAACGGCATCATGGACGAGTTTCACGTCATCCGCCACGTCCTGAACCTGGAATCAGTCAACACCTACGAAGGCACCCACGACATCCACGCCCTGATCCTGGGCCGCGCGCAGACCGGCATCCAGGCCTTCTGCTGAAGTCACGCTGCCGATCGACCCAATGAGGAGGCGCAACGCCTCGCCCGCCTTGCCGACTTTATCGGCGGAAACGCGCCGAAAGCACCCGAAGAGCGGTCGACCTCGGGTGGCGCTCGGCGCCAACGTTACGCCGCAGGGGCTTTTGCTTGCGCTCGATCAAGCATCCCGCTGATCTCGGTAAAGACGTCGCTGAGCCGCAGGACGCCGACGATATGATCGCCACGCATCACCAGCAGCGAAAGCAGCCTGCCTTGCACCAACTGATGCACCGCTTGATCCAGCGGAGCATTCTCATCGATCGTCTCGTGGCGAGCGTGGCCCCGCAGCAGGTTCTTCGCCGGGATCGCTCGCGCCTTCTCGGCCAGGTTGGCGAACATTGAGTGCGTCCAGGTGAAGTACTCGTCGATCACCACGAGCGGCTCGACCGGCAGTTCGTAGCGCGGCTCCAATCCTCGCAACACATCCCACAGCGACAGCTTGCCGAGGACCTGGCCATCGTGCCCTTGCACCAGCACGGCGCGGTCCCTTGGTCGCGCGGGATCACCGGCTGGATTGGTCATCACTTTTTCCAGAGCCTTTAGAGCATCGTATAGCGACGCCGTCTCGGGAACACGCGTGAACGCCTCAAGCGGAACCATCAGGTCTTTGACGACTTGCATGCGACTTCCTCCTTTTCCCGCCGTCTGCAGACGCCACAAGCTCTGCAGGGCATGGCTGCGGGGCCAAAGGAAAGATCGCGCTGCGGCGCGTCTCCCTGGAGCCACCGAGCAGCATTGAATTGTGCAGGAAAACAGCCGTCCTTGCCAGCGCGGGCTGGGCATGGCGGCCGGTGCTGCCCTATCCCAGCATGTTCAGCCGGAAGTGGTGGGAAACGTCTGCCTTGAACTGTTTGACGATTTTAAGAGAATCGCGCAGCAGATTGCGCTCGAAGCCGCGGAGTTGCTCGACGTCCAGCATGTTATCGTAAATCTCGCCGCGATCGATCGCCGAAAACTGCTGGCGCAGGCGCAGCATGCCCATGAAGTCAAAGGCCTCGATCAGGTCGGCATTGAAATCCTCGCTGAACGGGCCGCGCCCGCTCAGTGCCTGAATTCGTCCGATGGTGTTGGTATCGGTCACCCGATACTCCAGCGCCAGACTGCGCACGCCGTGGACGATGGGGAAGAGGCCGCCCTTCTTGATGTCGATGCCCTTGCCGCCATCTTTAGTCTCGGCAAGAACGAAGCGGTTGAGGATGCCCAATGGCGTCGGAAAAGCAAGCGTCGCCTTGGCGAAATGGCCTGCGAACGCCTCCTCCTGGCCGAGCAGCTCGAACAGCAGCGCCTTGACGTCAGTGAGCAGGCGCGCGTCGCCGGCGACCGGGCTGGCATCGTAGAGAATGGCGAGCTTGAGGAAAGCGTCCCCCGTCGGCTGCGCCAGCCAATGGCGAAGCTCCCGGCGGTACTCGACAAGAGTCTGCGACCATTCCGGATTGCTGACCATCACGTTGCCTGGGCACGGTGGGTAGCCGAGTTCGATCAACGTCCGGGTAAAAGGCGCGGCGATCGCCTCGCGCTGGCCGTTCGACGGCTCGGTACGGAAGATCAAGCCATTGTCCTGATCGGTCCGCAGCAGCTGCTCGCCACGCCCCTCACTTCCCATCACCATGAGGCAGACGCCATCGCGTAGCGCCGGCGGCGTCGCCAGCTCGAATACCCGGCGGAACAGCTTGCGGTTCAGATCGGTGACGATGCGGGCAATGTACCGCGGCTTGACGCCGCGGCCGAACAGCGAGCGCACCAAATGCGGGACGGCGGCGGCGGCGGCGTCGAGATCGGTACGAGTGCGTGCCCGGTCGAGCTTGCTGGCGATGACGTACGACGAGTTGGCGAGATAGCCTAGCAGATCGGCCTGCTCGAAAATGCCCTCGATCTCGCCGCCTTTGGTGACCACCACGTGCCGAATAGCGTTCTCTGTCATCAGCACCAGGGCATTGAACAGGAAGTCTTCGCGGTCGATCGTCCGCAGGTCATACGAGGCGAGATCGCCGATCGACGTCGTCTCCGGCAGGCCCATCAACAGCGAACGTTCGCGCACGTCGCGATCGGTGAAGATGCCGGTCTCTTCGCCACGCCGCACCAGCACCGCCGAGACCTCTCGCGCCTGCATCAGCCGCGTGGCTTCGCGGATCGTTGTCTCCGGGGCAACGAAGACCGGCGGATGCAGGTGCCCTTCGCCCAGTCGCGCCAGAAGGAACGACGCCGCCTCGCGTTGCTGCTGTACCGCCACCAGGGCGTCCAGCCGGCGGCCGAGATCGCGCTGGAAGTGCTCACGGAACCGCCCGTTGCTGCGGCACAGCGCTTGAAACAGCCGCACGGGCATCTGGTAGCAGAGACTGCGGTCGCGGGAGACGAAGCTGTTTTCGCTGCGTCCGTTAATCAGGGCCATTGAGTCGAAGCTGGCCCCTGCGGCATACAAGGCTACCGGCCCTGTTTGATCGACCTCTTCGACGACCCCTTCCGCGACCACGAACAGCGCGGCGGGACTGCTCACCCGCGGCTGAATCGTCTCCCCCGGCGCGTAGTGCGCCGGGGTCAGGGAGTCGACAGCGCGCCCAAACTCGTCACGGTTCAACTGATTGAACGGGGCTACCGTTTCGATAAACGTCTTCGCTTCCGGATTGACCATACCGGGCCCCCGCTCTCTTCTCACCTAGCTCCCCGGACTTCCGTGGCGCTTTATCGCCCAGTATCCGAAGTCGAAGTTCCTCGCGCGATTGAAATCGGGAGTTCACCCCCATTGAACGGGGCCACCGGGTCATTCTTCCAGCTCCCGCTGGAGATGCGACGGCAGCGTAGCACGACCGGTTATAGCGGCAAGAAGCAAAGCGGGCCGGAGGATTGCTCCTCCAGCCCGGGGCCGTTGCCCGATCGCAAATGATCGGGCGAAAGGGTTCCGCCCTTACTCGGCGGCGACGCCGCGCGGTTCGCCCAAACCGCCCGCCGCTCGACCTCCGCAAAACCCTCCTGTGCCGAACGCTCCGGCGCAAGCAGGGAGACGATGATGCCGACGAGGAAGGCGCCGGTCATCGTGTAAAGGCACGGATTCTTCAGAGGGAAGTAGAACCACTGAGCCTTGATCGCCGCGACGGCCGCCTGATATGCGGCGACGACGTCCGCTGGCGAACCCGCGGGCGGAGCCTTTGGACCCAGCAAGTCGATCTGGATCGTCGGGCCGCAATAGATCAGCAGCAGGGTAGCGATGGTGCCGAACAGGATGCTGCAGACCGCTCCCCAGGTGGTGAAGCGTTTCCAGAACACCGACATCACCAGCGCCGGGAAGTTGGCCGAGGCAGCGATCGAGAAGGTCAGACCGACCATGTAGGCGACGTTCTGTCCTTCGAAGACGATACCCAGCAGGATGGCGCAAATGGCGAGAATGATCGACGACACACGTGCCGCCACCATCTGCTCATGTTGCGGAGCGTGCCCGCCGCGGACGACGTTCACCCAGAGGTCGTGGGAGAGAGCGCCCGCTCCGGCCAGCGTCAGACCGGCCACCACCGCGAGGATCGTGGCGAAGGCCACCGCGCAGATGAAGCCGAAGAAGACGTCGCCGGCGATCACCTGGGCGAGCATTGGAGCGGCCATGTTACCGCCGCCGCCGACCGCAAGAATGTTCTTCTGACCGACCAGCACCATCGCGCCGAAGCCGAGGATGAAGGTGATGAGGTAGAAGAAACCAATCCAGATCGTCGCCCACATCACCGAGACGCGCGCCGCTTTGGCGTTCGGCACGGTATAAAAACGCATTAGGATATGCGGCAGGCCGGCGGTACCGAACATCAGCGCCATGCCAAGTGACACCGCGTCCCAGGCCCCCGTCACAACCTTGGTTCCAGGCTCCAACACCTTCTGCCCGTAACAGAACAGCTGCGAGCCGGCTGGCGCCGCCGGATCGCAGCCGGTCGAAGCCGCCTGAGCGAAAAGGTTTATCGGGTTGAAGCCGAACTTCGACAGCACGATCAGTGCCATCACCGTTGCACCGCAGAGCAGCAGGCCAGCCTTGATGATCTGCACCCAGGTGGTGGCGATCATGCCGCCGAACAGCACGTAGATCATCATGACGCAACCGACGACGATCACCGACAGCGTGTAGTCCAGGCCGAACAATAGTGTGATCAAAGTCCCAGAAACAACCATCTGGGCGATCAGGTAGGTGAGAACGACGGCCATCGTACCAATTGCCGAGGCAACTCGCACCGGCTTCTGCTTCAGCCGATAGGCGACGACGTCGGTGAAGGTGTACTTGCCGAGGTTACGCAGCGGTTCGGCGATCAGGAACAGGATGATGGGCCAGCCGACCAGCCAGCCGGTCGAATAGATCAGGCCATCAGAATCCGTTCATTGCCACGAGCCCGGCAATGCCGAGAAAACTCGCCGCACTCATGTAATCGCCGGCGAGCGCGAGACCATTCTGGAAGCCGGTGATCGACCGGCCAGCAGCGTAGAAGTGCTCCGTCGTCTTGGTTCGACGCGCCGCCCAGTAGGTGATGACCAAAGTGGCGCCGACGAAGACGAAGAAGAACAAAATCGCTGTATAATTGCTTCCTGCGCCCATCGTCTATCCCCGTAAATGTGCTAGTTCGTGGATCTCGTGATCGTACTTGTTATTGGCCCAAAACGTGTAGATCAGCGTCAGGACCCAGGCCGTAACGATCACGAGCGCGCCCAACAGGATACCTAGCGATAGACCTGGAACGGCCATGCCGGTAGCGACCGTCCTGGTCGCGAGAATGGTGCTCAGCAGCGGTTTGTCGAATGCCACCAACAGAACAAAGCCGTAGTAGGCGATCAGCATGATGACGCTGAGCCATATGGCTACACGCCACCGTTTGGCGGCTACAGCATGCAGCCGCGCTTCCATTTCGTTCATTCACTCCCTCCCAGAATTCGGCCTCTTATTGACCATGTAGTATACTAGAGGATCTAGACACACATCAACACCCAAGTCAACATCAAGGGATCGATAGTACCCACAGTGCCCGCGCCACCGCCCTTGGCTATCACACGGGACCGCCCTAACGGGCTATTCTCAATCATCCTTGCGAGCCTTGCCTGGTCCGTCTCGTTGTTGTTTTCAAAGTTTATTGTCAGTGCAGCAACGTTCCTTAAGATTGATCACAAAGTAGGTTTCGGCATTGAAGCATCGCCAATGTCGTCGACCAATGCTTCAACGTCTTTTGCCGGGACAGTTGACATCTCCATCCGATAAGCAAGGAACCAAAGCAGCGCAATTCCAAGCACCCAGAACAGGATCTGCCAAGCCCAGATGGACGGAATGCCGAACGTCCACGCATCGCGCCCAGCCGAAGGCTCGCCGAAGAACCAGTTTCCAATGACGACGCCGGGTCCGATCGCCAGGAAGAACCAGGAAATGGTCAGCAACCAGGCAAGTGGTGCAAGCCGCCGCTTCCGCGGCGGTAACCGGGCGTGATCACGCAGAAAGGCGTGGAATTTCATCCGGTGGGTATGCTGCCGGCTTTCCTGCGTCAGCGCCGAGACCAGCACGCAGACGACGACGTTGCACAGGATACCCCAGCCGGCAGAGTGGATGGTCAGCGGCCAGCGGCCCCATGGCAGCACGGAGCCGAACAAGGTCTGGCCGATCGAATCGGTCAAAGCCACGACGACCAGTCCCACGCCCAAGCCCCAGGTGGCGCCAGCCCGGGTTATCCATGGGATGTAGCAGATTGCGCCCAGCGGCACCCACATCTGAAAGCCGAAGGCAACCGCCAGGCCGCCCAGCAACACCAGCGCATCTCGTGAGTACGTCGCGACCAGCAGCGCGCAGACGACAATGAAAGCAACGCCGAGGCGCCCGAACAGTTTCTGCGTGACGTGCGTGGCGCTGGGATTGAGATAGCGCTTGTACAGATCCCGCGTCAAAATTCCGCCGGCGGTCGACATGTAAGCGGCCCCGGTCGATTGCATCGCCGCCAGCGCACAGACGGCGAGCAGTCCGACCAGCCAGGGCATGCTTTCGGCGATCAGATTGAAGTAGTAGGGCACGAGGGAGTCCGGGTTCTGCGCCACCGCGGCCGGAATGAGCGTTGCATTGACCGCCATGCCGGCCTGCGTGACCAGCGGATTGGCACCCAGAAACTGGGCCGCCATGCCTTGGAAAGCGGTGAAGAAGACCAGCGTGCCGCCGATCCATACTGCCGACGCCCACACCGCCTGCGGCGCGAAGGGCGCCGGATTGCTGTTGGAGAACGCCCACATGGTAAACGCCGGCGCCGCCTGGATCCCCATCAGCGCGAACATATAGGTAAGGATCATCATGCCGGTCCAGATACCGCCGACCGGCGTTTCTTTGCCCAGCCCGGCGGTCCACTGGATCACTCCCGGGACAGCGAAGTAGGCGTTGTAGTCACCGCCGCTGTATGAGACGCCCTGTGTTGTCCCCCAGCGGCCGACATCACTCTGCGCCAGATTTGACAGCGCCATGTTCAGGGCGTTCCAGCCGCCGACGGCGTTCAATGCAATAGCGCCGACGATAACAATGCCCAGCCACAAAAGGATGCATTGCATCGTGTCGACGTAGGCAACTGCTCGCAAGCCACCCGAAGCGACGTAGATCAGCACCACAAAGGACAGCACCCACATGCCGAAATCTTCGCCGACCAGACCATTCGGATACGCGGGGGTGATTGTCAGCACGTTGAACAGATAACCCGAGGCGCCAAGCTGCACGCCGAGATAAGGAATTGAGAAGGATAACGCCACCACCACCGACAGGATGCGGATGGCATCGCCCTGAAAGTAATCGGCCAGCATCTCGCCCGGAGTGACGTAGCCGAAGCGCTTGCCCAGCATCCACTGCCGTTTCAGGAAGATGACGCCAGTAAATGGTATGGCGATGGTGTAGAACGACGCATAGGCGTACTGGAATCCGTCGCGATAGACCAGCCCAGGATGGCCCATGAAAGTCCAGCCCGAATAGGATGTTGCAGTCGCGGCGAGGACGAACACCCAAAGCGACAGCTTGCGGCCGGCGATAAAATAATCCGAGGCAGTGCGCGCCAGTCGAGCGCCGCGAATGCCCCAGAAGATGCAATATCCCCAATACAGGATTACAAAGATGAATAACCAGACAACCTTAGGTGTCAAGGACGGTCTCCCTCGCCTCTTGGTCGCCGTTCCGACTCTCCGCCGCTTCGCCTCCTGGGTCAAGCGCACGAAAAGGCGCGTGGCCGATCAGGATCACCGCGGCTGTTGCAGCCATCCGCTCGACACCGTGCTGTCGACGCGGCACCTGCCCTTATACCGAAAATCGAACGCTCGTTTCCCTGCGCTCGCCCTATCGGGCCTCGACAGCGCTTGCACCACCCGGCGCTGCGCCACCTTTTTGTTGCTGCCGGCACATGCCCTAACGTCGTTTCCAGAGGGCCGCCTCTTCAGCGAACTCTCCCATAGCATCTTCGCCCGGGGGATACAACAGCGAGAATATAGATGCTAGCCTTTCGCATCTCTGCGACCCGGACCCGCGGGAGAAGTCAGCTACCATCGGCAACGGCAGAGAAACACCGGATTCGAAGCCTTGTCACGAAAGGCATCTTCAATAAGGCGAGTGTTGACTTTCGGCGCCATATCCAGTTTTACCAGATGTCGAGGTCGAATGCCGTCAATGGAGTAAGCAGGCTGCTACGCTATTCTTGAATTTACTGCAGGGAGCCATTGCGTCGTGGCGAAAGACCTTTCGAACGGATCACGTACCGCCGCCTTCGGAATGCTGGTGCGCGAATTTGCGCTGCCATTGGCGTCTGTTCCGGTCGTCCGCCCGGGAACCCACTGCGGTCGTGCAGTCGAGCTGCTGCGCGCCATGGGCGCCTCATGCGTGGTTGTCGTCGACGCCGGCGGCCGGCCGGTCGGTATCATCAGCGACGGCGACGTCGCCCGGCGAATCGCTTTCCGGGTGCCGCCGGAGACGCCGGTCGAAGCGCAGATGACGGCGCCGGTGTTGACCATCCCGCGCCGCGAGTATCTTTACGCCGCCATCGCCGCGATGCGTCGCCATGCCCTTGGTCAGCTTCCCATCGTTGATCGCGACGGCCGGCTGGCAGGCCTGATCCGGCTACCGGACGCGCTCGCCGCTGTTGCACCGGCGCTGCTACGGCAAATTGAGCGGCTTGCCCGCGATGACACGCTGGACGGCATCAAGGATGTCAAGGCAGCGCAGGTGGAACTGGCGGAGGAGCTGCTCGCCGAGCAACTGCCGGCGACAGAGATTCAGCAACTTCTAACCCGCATCAACAACGACCTCTACCGGCGGGTCGGCGAGAGCGTGCTGCGCTCGATGGCCAACGAAGGCTGGGGCGATCCGCCCGCATCGGCGGCGACCATTGTCATGGGCTCCGGCGGGCGGGGAGAGAACTACCTGCTGCCTGATCAGGACAATGGCTTCGTCGTCGCGGACTACCCGGACGACGCCCACGGGCGCATCGATGCCTTTTTCCAGGAGCTGGCGGAGCGGCTCTGCCGTGATCTGAACGAGATCGGCATCCCCTACTGCAACGGCTACTGCATGGCGGTCAACCCGTTGTGGCGCAAGACGCTGCCGCAGTGGATCGCGCAGATCGGCATATGGACCCGGCGTGGCAGCACCGTTGCTGTCAGGCTCGCCGACATCTTCTTTGATTTTCAGGCGGTGTGGGAGAGGTGGCGCTGGCGCGCGAACTGCGGGCCGCGGTCACCCGGCTGGTGCGCAACAACCGCACCTTCCTTCGGCAGATGTATCAGGACAAGCTGGAGCACAGCGCGGCGTTGGGATCTTCGGCGGCTTCGTCATCGAGCGGGAGAAGCGCGAGTACCGCGGTCAGGTCAACCTGAAGTACACCGGAACGCTGCCGCTGGTCAGCGGCATCCGCCTGCTGGCGTTGCGCGAGGGCGTCGAGGAAACGTCGACGCTCGCCCGCATCCGCGCGCTCGGGCAAGCGGGCGTGTTCAGCGACAACGACCGGGACGAGCTGTGCGAGGCGTTCGGCGTGGTTACCGACACGCTGCTGCGCAACCAGATCGCCGACTACCGCGCCGGCCGCCGCGTCTCCTACTACGTCGATCCGGAAGCTCTGTCGAAGCGTCGCCGCACTGCCCTGCTGGACTCGCTCAAGGCAATCCATGCGCTGCGCAAGCGCGCCAACCTGGAATTCGCCGCAAATATATTCTGATAGCGTGGCTTCCTCATTGGCGGATTTACGCGCAAAGCTGTGCTAAGCGCGCGAATGCGTTACACGCAATGAGGCGCGACAAAGCAGGCCACCGCCTCCTCCGGTATCTGTTGGTAGAGGCGGTGGTCGACCTTGCGGATCCAAGCATCCCATTTCGCTCAGCGGAGACCGCTACTGCCCGCGACTGCCTGGAGCCACCCCGGCGAAGGTCAGGAAGTCAATCATGCGGAAGTCCTTGGGTTTACCTGTCGTGGTGGGAACTGTTGGCTTGAAGTCCGGCTTGGCGTTGATGAAGGCGTCCGGATCGGCCTGAAGTAGCCCGATGAACACTTCGGCGACGATGCGTCCTCCCACAGGTCCAAGGCGCAGGCCATCCTGTGTCAGCTCGGCTTCCCTAAGGATGTAGAACCACAGGGGCGTTGAGGTGGCGAAAGACGCACGGATCTCCCCGGCGTCCGCGAGGTCGGCCGGGCTCAGCAGCCTGAGGGCGCGTGCCCTAAGCCGGTCGCGTCTACGACAATCGAGCACGAGACCTCAACGTGGGGTGCCACCCGAACCTGCTTCGGGCGGCACCTTGGGGCTGGCGATCAACTCTTGATCCGCTCGAGAACAACGGGGCAGCCCGCAAAAGCATGTTTGGCGGGCGCGGATCGTGCTGTTGACCGCCGACGGGCTGGGCACGTCCGCGATCATGCGGCAGACCGGCAAGAGCAAGTCGGTGGTCTGGCGCTGGCAGGAGCGCTTCATGCAGGCGGGCGTCGAAGGTCTGCTGCGCGACAAGACTTGGCCCGTCGCGCAAGCCGCCCTTGGCCAAGGCGGTGATCGCGCGGGTGCTGGAGCTGACGGCCGGCGAGCCGCCGGGCGAGGCCACCACTGGACGGCGGCGGCGATGGCCAAGGCCACCGGCATCAGCGTTTCCTCCGTCCAGCGCATCTGGCAGCAGCCACGGTCTCGCGCCGCACCGGGTGCGGCAGTTCAAGCTCTCCAACGATCCGGTTCGCCAACAAGCTGCGGGACGTGGTCGGCCTTTACGTCGATCCGCCGGCGCACGCGGTGGTGCTGTCGGTGGACGAGAAGAGCCAGATCCAGGCGCTCGACCGCACCCAGCCCGGCCTGCCGATGAATAAGGGACGCGCCGGCACCATGACCCACGATTACAAGCGCAACGGCACCACCACCCTCTTTGCGGCGCTGAACGTCCTGGAAGGCACGGTGATCGGCCGCTGCATGCAGCGTCACCGGCACCAGGAGTTCATCCACTTCCTCAATGCCGTCGAGGCGCAGGTGCCGGTCGGCAAGATCGTTCATCTCATCCTCGACAACTACGCGACGCACAAGCACCCGAAGGTGATGCAGTGGCTCGCCCGGCATCCCCGCTTCGTCTTCCACTTCACCCCGACCTCGGCGTCATGGCTCAACGCCGTCGAGGGGGTTCTTCGCCAAACTCACCCGACGGCGGCTCAAACGCGGCGTGTTTCGATCCATCGTCGATCTCCAGGCCGCCATCAACCGCTTCATCGAAGAAGCCAATCATGAACCCAAGCCTTTCGTCTGGACCGCCGATCCCGATAAGATCATCGCCGCCGTCAAGCGAGGGCGCCAAACGTTAGAGTCGATCCACTAGAAGGTCATCCAACTCGGCCTCCGAGCAATCGGCTTCGACGTGCATGCGGATGTCGATCTGCTCATAGCCCGGGCTCACACTGTCGTCCAGGCCAAGCAGCCCTTGCAGGTCGATATTGCCCTTCAGCTCCGTCGACAGCTCGCGGATGGAGATGCCGCGTGCCATGGCGTGCAGGATGAAGGTCGTCGTGACGCAACCGGCCAGCGCGTGCAGGAGGAACTCGACCGGGTTGGCGCCTTCGTTGTTGCCGAGCAGCACCGGCGGCTCGCCGTTGGTGAAAACGAAGTCGGACGAGCGCGAGGTATCTTCCTGCCCGGCGCCATAGAAATCACGGATCGTCGAGCGGTTCTCGCCTCCGTTAATCCAGGTATTGCGGGCGCGGAACTGAAAATTGGCGAGGCTTTTGTCGGCCTTGATGGCCGCGATCGTCTCGGTGGCGGCCTGAACGTCAAGGCCATTGATGTGGGTCGTCGCATCAGCGACAGCGTGGTGAGAAGTCATGATCGATCTCCGTCCTTGAGGTTCGTCGCCGTGCCGCGAGCCGGCATTGGCAATGACCAAAGACTACGTCTGGACAAAGCCGGGCATCAGCGCGACTCTTGCCAGAAACGATCCTTTCGTGCCAACTTCGTGTCGTGATGCAGACCACGTTGCTACCCATCGAGGCACTCATCCTCGCCATCCCCGAGACTGCCGGATCTGCGCTTTACGGCATGGTCGACGTGCTCTCAGCGACCGGCACACTTTGGCGAGAGCTGGTGGGCGAGGAACCCGGTCACCGTCTGATCATGCCTCGCATTATCTCGGTGTCACGTGAGCCGTTCAGCTGCGGCAACGGCATCCCGGTCAGACCGGAGTTGGTTTTGGGCGAGATACCGCCACCCGAAATCCTGATCCTCCCGGAGTTGTGGCTCGCACCGACAGACGACATGCACAATCGTTACGAGGACCTGAAGGACTGGCTTCGGCGATGCTACAGGGGTGGAAGCACGATCTACACCGCCTGTTCCGGCTCGATCCTGCTCGCGGCGACGGGACTGCTCGATGGCCGGGAAGCAACATCACATTGGGGCTATCAGGATCTCTTCCGGGCGCGCTTTCCTGCCGTTCGCTTCAATCCTGCACCCAACCTCGTCGTCGCCGATCCTGCGGGCCGGATCATCACAGCGGGCGGCACGACGTCGTGGCATGACCTCGCTCTGCACATCATTTCGCGGCATTGCAGTCCGGGCGAGGCGCTGCGGATCGCCAAGGTCTATCTTCTCAAGTGGCACGGCGAAGGCCAGTTGCCGTTTGCAGGCCTGGTGCGACGTCAGCCACACGCCGACTCCGTCGTCCGCCGCGTCGAGGACTGGCTGGCAAAACACTTCGGCGAGCCGCACGCGGTTGCCGCCGCGGTCTCGGTCTGCGGAATTCCAGAGCGCAGCCTGAAGCGCCGCTTCAAGATCGCGACCGGCTCGACACTGATCGAATATGTGCAGAACCTGCGCATCGAGGAGGCCAAGCGGCTGCTTGAGAACGCAAGCACGGCCGCCGAGGAGATTGCCGCGCTCGTCGGCTACGACAACCCCGCGTTCTTTCGCCGCCTGTTCAAGCGCTGCACCGGGCTCACACCGGGTGCCTACCGACGAATGTTCCGACCGATCTTGGATAATGGCGAAAACAGCATCGCCGCTCGACCCGTCGATGGCTGATGGTCCTGCTGGCTGGTGACGTGAGCGAAGGCGCGGCCACGACCATCAATACGTGCGCTTGGCTGACGCGGCCGAAAGTCCGGGTGATGAGCGTCCGTTCGGTGGGTTGCACCGAATGCCGTTGACGCGAGGCTCCTCGTCCCCTACCCCGCCGCGATCTTCGCCAGCGCGCGGCAGAGGTCGCGGACGCCCTTCAGCCGATCGCCTGGCGTTTCCCAGGTGCGGCGGTAGACGAGGCGCTGGTCCGGGCGGAGCTTGAAGGCGTTGCCCTGGCGGGCGATGAAGGCGACCAGCGCCGCCGGCCGGGCGAACGTGTTGTCGCGGAAACCGATCACCGCGCCCTTCGGTCCAGCCTCTACGCGCTCCACCCCCGCAGCACGGCATAGCTGTTTGATCGCAACCACTTCCAGTAGGTTGTTCACTTCATCCGGCAACGCACCGAAGCGGTCGACCAGTTCGGCGGCGAACGCATCGAGCGCCGCCCGGTCAGCGAGGTCGCCGAGCCGCCGGTAGAGGCCGAGGCGCACGCCGAGGTCCGGCACGTAGGTCTCCGGCAGCAGCACGCTCAGGCCGAGCGAGATCGAGGGGCTCCACTCGGCGGTGTGCGGCGTACCGCCGCTCTGGCTGCGGGCTGCGGCTACCGCGTCCTCCAGCATCTGCTGGTAGAGCTCGATTCCCACTTCGCGAATGTGGCCCGACTGCTCGTCACCCAGCAGGTTGCCGGCGCCGCGGATGTCGAGGTCGTGGCTGGCGATGGTGAAACCGGCGCCCAGCGCGTCCAGTGCCTGCATCACCGACAACCGCTTGTCGGCCGTCCGGGTCAGCTTGCGGCGCGGCGGCAGCGTCAGGTAGGCATAGGCGCGCAGCTTCCCCCGCCCCACCCGTCCGCGCAGCTGGTAGAGGCCGGACAGGCCGAACATGTCGGCGCGGTGGATGACGATGGTGTTGACGCTGGGCAGGTCGAGGCCGCTCTCGATGATGTTGGTCGAGAGCAGCACGTCATGACGGCGCTCGTAAAAGGCACCGACAGCGGCCTCCAGCTCGCGCGACGCCATCCGCCCATGCGCGGTGATCACCGAGACCTCCGGCACCAGGTCGGCGAGACGTGCCCGCAGCTCGTCCAAATCCTCGATGCGCGGGCAGACGTAGAACACCTGGCCACCGCGGCCTTGTTCGCGCAGGATCGCCTCGCGGATGACGACGGGATCATATTCCAGGACGAAGGTCCGCACCGCCAGCCGATCGACCGGCGGGGTAGCAATCAGGCTCATCTCGCGCACCCCCGACAACGCCAACTGCAGGGTTCGCGGGATTGGCGTGGCACTAAGCGTCAGCACGTGCACATCGGCCTTCAGCTTCTTCAGCCGCTCCTTGTGGGCGACGCTGAAGTGCTGCTCCTCGTCGACGATCAGCAGTCCGAGGTCGCGGAAGGCGATATCCTTGGCGAGCAGCGCATGCGTGCCGATGACGATGTCGACGGTACCGTCCTTGAGCCCTGCCTTCGCCGCTTTCACGTCCTTCGCCGTCGCCAGCCGCGAGAGTTCGGCAACGCGGATCGGGAAGCCCTGGAAGCGCTCGGTGAAGGTGCGGTAGTGCTGCCGGCAGAGCAGCGTGGTCGGCACCACTACCGCCACCTGCCGCCCGTCAATGGCGGCGACGAAGGCGGCGCGCAGCGCCACTTCCGTCTTGCCGAACCCGACGTCGCCGCAGATCAGCCGGTCGGCTGGACGGCCGCGGCCGAGGTCTTCCAGCACGTCGCCGATGGCGCGCGCCTGATCCTCCGTCTCGCTCCACGGAAAGCGAGCGCAGAACTCGTCGAACAGGCCCTCCGCCGGCGCCAGGCTCGGCGCCTCGCGGATAGCGCGATCGGCGGCGGTGCGGATCAGCTCCGCGGCCATCGCCTTCAGCCGCTCCTTCATCCGCGCCTTGCGCGCTTGCCAGCCGGCGCCTCCCAGCTTGTCGAGGACGACGCCATCACTGTCGGAGCCGAAGCGGCCGACCATCTCGATGTTCTCGACCGGAAGATACAGGCGGTCGTTGTCGGCGTAGAGGATGCGCAGGCAGTCGTGCGGCGCGCCGTCCACCGAGACCGCCTCCAGCGCGTCGTAGCGGCCGATGCCATGGTCGATGTGGACGACGAGATCGCCCGGCGACAGCGACGATGCCTCGATCAGGAAGTTCTCGGCGCGCGCCCGCTTCAACCCGCGGCGCACCATCTTCTCGCCGAGGATATCCTGCTCGGCGATCACCGCGAGCTCAGGCGTCGTGAAGCCACGTTCGAGTGGCAGGACCGCCAGCGCCGCCTTCTTCGCATCGAGCGCCAGCGCCGCCGCCCAGTCGTCGACCGCGGCGATGCCGGCGATTTTGTGCTCGCGCAAGACGGTAGCCAGCCGGTCACGCGAGCCTCGGCTGACCGCAGCGAGCAGCACCCGTTGTCCCGCTTTACGGTGTTCGGCGATGCGTCCGGCGAGTGCGTCGAAGACGTTGACGTCGGTGCGCGCGCGCGCTTCGGCGAAATCAACGCCCGGCCGGCCGCCGGCATCGCAAACGCAAGCGGTACCCGGTGGGGCGACGAACGGGCTCAGCACCGCCGAAGCTCGCTCCGCCAGCGCCGCGGTCCAGGCGTCTTCGTCGAGGAACATCTGCTCGGGCGCCACCGGATTGTACGGCGCGCTCACGTCGCTGAACCGGCCGCCGGCGGCCTCGCGCCTGGCGGCATAGTATTCGGCGATCATCGCCAGACGCCGGGCGTGTGCCTCGTCTGCTTGCTGGTCGAGAATAACGGGCGCGCCCTGTGCGTAGTCGAAGACGGTCGCAAGGCGCTCCCAGAACAGCGGCAGCCAATGCTCCAGCCCCTGGTAGCGCTGCCCCGCGGAGACCGCCGCGTACAGCGGATCGTCGGCCACCTTGGTTCCGGCTAGCGCCCGGTAAGCGATGCGAAAGCGCTCAATGCTGCCGGCGTTCAGCAACACTTCGCTCACCGGCAACAAGATGCATCCGTCGAGCCGGGCGATGGTGCGTTGTGAGACAACGTCGAAGGTACGGATGCCGTCAAGTTCGTCGCCGAAGAAATCAAGACGCAGCGGCTCCAGTGTGCCCGGCGGGAACAGATCGACGATGCCGCCACGGACCGCGTAGTCACCACGGTCGGCGACCGTCTCCACCCGGCCGTAACCCAGATGGATCAACCGGGTAACCAGCGCTTCCGGATCGAGACGATCGCCACGGCTGATCTTGAGGGTGTGTTCCACCAGATCCGCCGACTTCGGCACCCGTTGCAAAGCCGCCGCCACGGTTGTGAGCAGAATGCGCGGCCGCTGCCTGTCGGGCGTCGCAGCCAGTCGGGTGAGTGCGTCTATGCGTCGACTGACAACTTCCGGGTTGGGCGAGACCCGATCGTAGGGCAGACAATCCCAGGCCGGGAGTTCGATGCGCTCCAGGTCCGGCGCGAAGAAGGCGAGCGCGTCGGCGAGCTGCGCCAGCCGTACGTCGTCGACACAGACCACCACCACCGTCCGCGCCGCGTCTTCGGCGAGTGCAGCTATGATCCGCGCATCCTGCCCGGCGGGCGCGCCGGCAATCAGCGCGCGACCGTTAGGCGATAGAAGTTCCTGTAGTGGGATCAAAGCGTCTAGATGGCGAATTTGAAGTTCGACAAGGCCGTCATCACCGGGTGATGCAGTGCTTCCGGAACAGGCGTGCGACCGGTAATCCAGTTGTATAGATCGAGATCGTCGTGGTTCATTAACAGCCACTCGAACCACTCCACCTCGGCGTCGTCAAGATCGGCGAGATGCCGGTCGGCAAAAGTGCCGATCAGTAGATCGTTTTCCCTCATCCCCGTATGGTGGGCGCGAAAGAGCACGCGCTTGCGCCTTGTTTCACCCGCGTCGCTCATCGTCGTGCCTCCGTTCGGAACGCTGCCAGCATATAGCGTCCGGCGGCGGCCTTGTCAGCGGTTCTCGTCTGCCCATGCGCCCTGCTCCACTGTTCCCGCTGTTCTCTGGCCTGGAAACTCTGGCGGGCGTCGGCGCCGCCACGGTGAAGACGCTGACGCGGCTCATCGGCGGCGGCCGCATCGTCGATCTGTTGTGGCACCTGCCCACCGGCCTCATTGATCGCAGCACCACGCCGTCGATCGCCGAGGCGAGACCGCACGCGATGGCGACGCTGACGGTTCGGGTCGTCGAGCACGGCCCGCCGCGCAGCCGCCGACAGCCCTGGCGCATCCTCTGCGAAGACGCAAGCGGCGAGATCATCCTGGTCTTCTTCAATGCGCGCGGGGACTGGCTTACGAAGGTGCTGCCGCCGGGCGAAGTGCGCGTCGTCAGCGGCATGGTCGAAGCGTACGGCGAGGCGCTGCAGATGGTCCATCCCGACTACATCGTCGAGCCAGCGGCGGCGGCGGAGACGCTGTCGGGGATGGAGCCGGTCTATCCGATGACCGCGGGTCTGGCGCCAAAGTTGCTGCTGAAGGCGCTGCACGCCGCCATCGAGCGGGCGCCGGCGCTGGACGAATGGCTCGACCCGGCTCTGCGGCAACGCAATTGCTGGCCTTCGTGGCGCGACGCGCTGGCGACGGTGCACGCACCCGCGAGCGAAGCCGATCTGGCGCCGACGGCGCCGGCGCGCGCCCGGCTCGCCTACGACGAGCTGCTGGCCAACCAGCTGGCGCTCGCCGTTGTCCGCCGCCGCTGGCGCCGGCAGCCTGGGCGCGCGACCCGGGCCGAGGGCAAGATGGCGAAGCGTGTTCTCGAACGCCTCACGTTCACGCTGACCGTCTCGCAGGACCAGGCACTGGCGGAAATCACCGCCGACATGGCGCAGCCGGCACGGATGCTGCGGCTGCTGCAAGGCGACGTCGGCAGCGGCAAGACGGTTGTGGCGCTGCTGGCGATGCTGCACGCGGTCGAGGCCGGAGCCCAGGCGGCGCTGATGGCGCCGACGGAGCTGCTCGCCCGCCAACATCTGGCGACCATCGGCAAACTGGCGGAAGCGGCTGGGGTCCGTACGCAGCTCCTCACCGGCCGCGAGAAGGAAGGGGCGCGGCGGGCGACGATCGAGGGTGTGGCGGCGGGCGAGATCGGGATCGTCGTCGGCACGCACGCTCTGTTGCAGGATAGCGTTACCTTTCGCGACCTGGCGTTGGCGGTGATCGACGAGCAGCACCGCTTCGGCGTCGACCAGCGCCTGGCGCTGGCAAGCAAGGGCGAGCGGACAGATGTTCTGGTAATGTCGGCGACGCCCATCCCGCGGACCCTGACGCTCACCGCCTACGGCGATCTCGACGTCTCACGGCTGACCGAAAAACCGCCGGGCCGGCGGCCGGTGGACACGAGGGTGCTGCCGGTTGACCGCCTCGAAGAGGTGACCGTGGCGCTTGGCCGGATGCTGGCGTCCGGCGCCAAGGCGTACTGGGTGTGCCCGCTGGTCGAGGAGTCGGAAACGCTCGATCTTGCCGCGGCACAAGCCCGCCACGCGTCGCTGGCGGCGAACTTTCCCGGTCGCGTCGGGCTGGTACACGGGCGGATGAAGACCGCCGAGCGGGACGCGGCGATGCGTGCCTTTCGCGACGGTCCGGCCAGCGTGCTGGTGGCGACCACGGTCATCGAGGTCGGCGTTGACGTCCCAGCGGCGACAGTGATGGTGATCGAGCACGCCGAGCGCTTCGGCCTCGCCCAACTGCACCAGTTGCGCGGCCGGGTCGGCCGCAGCGCCGCCGCATCGACGTGCATCCTGCTGTACGCGCCACCGATCGGCGAAGCCGCCCGCGCCCGTCTCGCCGTGCTGCGGCAGACCGACGACGGCTTCCGCATCGCCGAAGAAGACCTGCGGCTGCGCGGCGCCGGCGACCTGCTCGGCGTCAAGCAGAGCGGCCTGCCCGCCTTCCGCCTGGCTGATCTCGCCGTCCACGCCGACCTGTTGGCCACCGCGGCCGACGACGCCCGGCTGATCCTGGAACGCGACCCGGAGCTGACCGCCGAGCGCGGCCGCGCGCTGCGCACCCTGCTCTACCTGTTCGAGCGCGACGCCGCCATCCGCACGCTGCGCGCCGGGTGACGGATAGTCTACTAGTAGATAGCGTGATCGCTCTCCACTGGTGCCTCGACCCGTGGCAAGCGCAGTCCGCCTTCCCGATTCAGGCGGCGTCGCATGCTTCGCAAAAACTCATGCCATCGAAGCGACCTGCGAAGCGCCGTTAAGTTTGTGATTTGAAACTTCTCAACGACGCCCCAGGAGCTCTTCGAGTGCTAACCTTGGACAATCTTAAGTACGCGATCAGTGGAGACGTTACGAAGGATTGTGTCCGGTCCTTTCGGCCAAACGACTCGGATTTCCTGGACTAGGGCGTTTGCCGCGAGTCCGAAATGCAGCCGTTGATCATTCTGACCCCATTTGAAGTGGACGCCCCCATTTTGAGCGCCAAGCTGGGTTTTGCCGCCAGCAGTGACGAACACCTTGGCGCCGAGCGCATCACGGTTGGACGTGGTCCCCTGAAGGTCGATCTCCAACCAATGATTTTCTTTGGAGTTGCCAAGGTTGCGGTAGAGTTGAGTACTCCCCTCTGGGCTCTTCTGGAAGGTCAGCAGAATATCGACCCGACCATCGACGTCGAAATCGGCGACCGTCGCCGTATCGGGATGACCGCTCGCGGGGCCGGGGGCACCGCCCGCGGTTGCATCGCTTCGGAACGTGCCGTTGCCGTTGTTCCACAATACTAGGTTCTTCGTTTTTTCAGTCCCTGACCCGCCAAAGATGTAGATATCCACGTCCCCGTCATTATCGAAATCGGCGGCGACCACACTCCCGGCGCAGGAGCGGAGGATGGTGTTGACGCCCGAGGTCGTCGTCGTATTGACGATCCCGTCGCGCGGTTCAGGTAGAGCCGATGTCCTTTCTGCGCTGACGCGGCCGTCCACGAGTTGGCGACGAAAACATCCGAACGCAAATCGCCGTCGAAATCGGCGAGCGCGATGTCATATTGGGATGTCGGATCGATGCGGATCGGGGTGACATCCTTGAATGGAATCGCCGTCGTATCGACGAAGCGCAATGACGTCGACGGAACCGAGATTGCTCCCGGAGCAAGGGGCAACGCCGCGGCGAGCGGCCCCACCATCAGCATTTCCAAACGTGAACTACCGACGACATCGCCGATAAACACGCCGAAGCTGTCGATCGGCTTGAATTTAGTGGAGTTCCGAACATCGACGAAACTCGAGCCGGTTCCGCGAAATAAAGTCGGAGGCGAAGTTCCGTCAGGCCGTTTTAGTGAGCCGTGAATTAGATCAAGAATGCCGTCGTTGTCGTAGTCAATCCATGTGGGCATTCTACCACGTGAGTACTGATAGTCGATATTGTATTGTACAGCATGGTCGCTAAAGTGCCCGCCATTATTGACGTAAAGCTGATTTGGGCCGCAACCCAGTCCGCGCATCGCGCCGACGAGAACAATGATGTCCCGATCACCGTCGTTGTCAAAGTCGGCCCACGCCCAACCATGGTGATCGCCCCACGGCCCAACCGGCTCGCCTGGCACAACGCACTTAGCGAGGTTGGTGGGCGCATCCATGACACCGAGAGTAACATCCACAAATTTTCCGCCGCCTTTGTTGCGGTATAAGGCGGGCCGGTGCAACAGGTGGCTGCTGATCAGCACGTCGGGCAATCCATCTCCATTGAAGTCGCGCCACGCACTGCCTCCGCGAAGAATCGTACTGCTCAGTCCGGCGAACGCGGTCACGTCTTGAAAACTTGTCTGAGCGACGGCCACCGACGATACGAATACTAGCTGTGCCGACAGAACGCAGCACATGGCGATCGATTTCGACATAGCTTGTGCCCCTTGATATGACACCTGAGACGCACATTATCATGTGTATATTTCTACTTGAAGTGATAATGCTGCATGCTGATATGTCTGATGCGCAGCCCCTTCTGGCAGCATTTCTAATTCCTTAGCGAACGCTGGCGCAGTTTGGCTGCTCGCCATGGCGAGTAAAACGTGCGCAGTAACGCGGTGGTTAAGCAGCTATAGGCCCCTCGGCCGCTGCAACCTTATCTAAGCCCGGCCCGTGTCGGCTCTGTCAGTTGAGCCCGACGTGGGCTTTCCAGGCGTTGAGCTCGCTCGTCAGTTTGGCCGCGATCGGCGCCTGTCCCGAGGCCAGGTTGGTGCTCTCGCCGAGATCGTGGCTCAGGTCAAAAAGGGAAGTCTTGCCGTCGACGATCGTCAGCTTCCAGTTGCCATCGCGGGCTGCGGAGTTTTTTCCTGATGTCCAGAAAAACTCCCGCGAAGGCATCGATTGCTGATGCAACAGCAGCGGCACCAGGCTATTGCCGTCGAGGCTGAGCCCTGACGGCACTGCGAGCCCCGCAAGTTCGAGAAATGTCGGGAAAAGATGGAACATCATTAGCATATCGCCTCTCACTGCCGGCTTTATGACCGTCGGCCAGGAGGCTATCGCCGGCACCCGCAGTCCCCCTTCGTATACTGATTCTTTTCCTGAACGAAATGGCTTGTTGCTCCCTGGTAAAGGGGCACCATTGTCATACAAAGGGGCACCATTGTCAGACAAGAAGACCACGAGTGTCTTCGATTCGATGTTGAGACTCCTTAGCTTGCCGATGATCTTGCCAACCCCTTCATCCATCGCTTGCACCATTGCCGGATAATGCGCCGGATTACCTTCGAACGGATCCTTCGGTTGATTTGGTACGCGAATTGCCGGGTCGCCGGGCGCCTGATAGGGTTTGTGCACCGCCTGATAGCCGACTTCGAGGAAAAAGGGCTTGGACGCATTTCTTTGTATAAAATCGATCCCCGTTGGTAATCGCGGTCGTTGAGTACTCTTGGTTCGGTAATGCCGTCTTCATCCGCCACCAGTCGAGGTGGCCTGATGCGTCGAGATGATTTACATAGTCTATTGAGCCAGTGAGAAAGCCGAAGAAATATTCAAATCCCTGTCCCAGCGGGCTGAACTTGTCGAGGTGGCCAAGATGCCATTTTCCGACGAGGCCGGTTGCGTAGCCGGCCGGCTTCAGGGCCTCCGCGATCGTGACCTCGGCGGGCGGCAATCCGGTGGTTGCGTTGACCGGCAACGCCCGGATTATCTTCGAATGCTCGGCGTAGCGTCCGGTCATGATGGCGGCACGCGTTGGAGAACAAGATGCGTTCGTATGGAAGTCGGTAAAACGCACGCCCGCCTTCGCCAGGGCTTTGATGTTGGGCGTACTGATCTTTCCGCCGTAAACGCCGAGATCGCCGTAACCAAGATCATCGGCCACAATGAGGACGATATTGGGTTTAGGTGCCGCAGCTGCGGGATGCAAAGCACATCATTATCGCAGGGGCCACAAGCAACATGCGGGTATAGCTGAAGAATTTGGCCATAACGTTCCCCCACTTCTGCTTTAGCGACAATTGACCCTGCGTATCAGTTTACGCGCATTTCTAACCAAGGTCCTTATCCTTTTTGGAATGCCTCTATGCAAAAACGCGGATGTCGTGCCTAGTAACTATCGTTTTTGAATTCCCGCGTGATCGTCAGCACGCAGCGCAGGCCCAGGGCGGCGAATTCTCAGGCGTGCGACGCCGTGGCTCTGGGCCGACCCAAGCGGATCTAGTTCGCGCTGAAGTTGGCTTCCCTGATTACGGGAAAGCTACAATTAACGGTTGATCATCTTCAGGTTGAAGATGATAGAGTTTCCTGTTTCAGACGGTCGGTGGGGTGGAATATCGATCGAGAAAGGGGGGATATACGTTGTGTTCCAAAAACTTCCTCAATCTGACGACCACTACAGCGGCGAGACTCCGATAACAAGCTGAAGGCGAAGATCGCCGTGGAGGCGCTGCGGGAGCAGGCGACGGTTGCGGACCTCGCCGTGCGTTATGGTTCACCCCAACCAGATCTACACCTGGAAGAAGCAGTTGCTGGACAACGCGGCGCGGGCGTTCGATCCCGGCGTCGAGGTTGGTGCCGATCACGCCCGCGACCGGAAAGTCGAGCAGTTGCACGCCAAGATCGGGCAATTGACGGTCGAGCGGGATTTTTGGCCAGGAGGTCCGGGCGATGAGCACGCCGGACCGCAGAGCGATGCTCGAACGCGGCAATCCGACGCTGTCGATCCGTGGGCAGTGCCGCCTGCCCGGCATTGCGCGCTCGGGCGTGTACCGGCCGGCCCCTGCCAACGACGACGGCGACGATGCGGCGCTGATGCGGCGGATCGACGCGCTGTTCATGGCTTGCCGTTCCTCGGCTTGCGACGGATGACGGCGATGCTGCGGGCCGACGGGATCGCCGTCAATCGCAAGCCGGTACAGCGGCTGATGCGGCGGATGGGGATCGCCGCCCTCGGGCGAAGCCGAAGACGACGAAGCCAACACCGGGGCACAAGATCTTCCCGTACCTGCTGCGGGATCTCGCGATCGACCGGCCGAACCAGGTGTGGGCGGCGGACATCACCTACATCCCGATCGGCCGCGGCTTTCTGTATCTGGTCGCCGTGATCGACTGGTTCTCGCGCGCCGTGCTCGCCTGGCGGCTGTCGAACACGATGGACAGGGCGTTCTGCGAAGACGCCCTGGACGAGGCGCTGGCGCGTTTCGGCAAGCCGGAGATCTTCAACACCGACCAGGGCAGCCAGTTCACCAGCGCCGCCTTCACCGGCCGGCTGGCCCGGCGCCGGCATCCGCATCTCGATGGACGGCCGTGGCCGGTGTGTGTAGGGCGGTGACAAATTAGGCCACGTAGGGGCGGCGGTTGGTGCTGCCGCGCCGGAGCAAAATCCGGCCAGTGGTTAGGCTGTCTCCTTTGTCAGGGGGGCGGCCGGGGATGTTTGCCGTGGAAGTCTACGCCGCCGTTCGGCATTTTGTTTTCATTGAGGGTAACAGCCGGCGCGAGGCGGCGCGGGTTTCGGGCTGAGCCGTGAGACGGTTTCGAAGATGTGCCGGTTCTCGTTGCCGCCCGGCTACGCGAACGAAGCCGGTGAAAAAGCCGAAGCTTGGGGCGCTTCTGCCGGTGATCGACGCCATTCTCGAGGCCGACGGGACGGCGCCTTCGAAGCAGCGGCATTCTGCCAAGCGGATCTTCGAGCGGCTGCGCGACGAGCACGGCTATGCCGGCGGTGTGACGGTGGTGAGGGACTACGTCCGGGTCGCTCGCGCCAAAGGCCGGGAGACCTTCGTGCCGCTGGCGCATCCCGGGCACGCGCAGGTCGACTTCGGCGAGGCCATTGGCGTGATCGGCGGCGTCCGGCAGAAGATCCACTTCTTCTGCATGGACGTGCCACAGTCGGACGCGCCGTTCGTGCGCCTACCCGGCGGAGACGACGGAAGCGTTTCTCGACGGTCATGTGTCGGCGTTCGGCTTCTTTGGCGGCGTGCCATTGTCGGTGCTTTACGACAACACGACGATCGCGGTGGCGAATCTGCGGCGACGGCAGGCGGGAGCGGACCCGGGCCTTCACCGAGCTGCAAAGCCACTACCTGTTCCGCGACCGTTTTGGCCGTCCCGGCAAGGGCAACGACAAGGGCAAGGGTCGAGGGGCTGGTGAAGTATGCCCGATTGAACTTCATGACGCCGATCCCCCCAGGCGGCAAGCCCGACGATCTCAATGCCATGCTGCAAGAGCGCTCCCGGCGCCGACAGGGCGAACGCGCCGGTCGCCACAGCGAGACCATCGGCGAGCGTC
Source organism: Rhodospirillales bacterium (assembly GCA_016712375.1). Classification (GTDB taxonomy): domain Bacteria; phylum Pseudomonadota; class Alphaproteobacteria; order Rhodospirillales; family Defluviicoccaceae; genus Defluviicoccus. The sequence continues at coordinate 1,626 of JADJRE010000045.1, read as the reverse complement.
GTCGCCGACCTGGGTCCTTTCGGGATCTGCCCGCCGTGCCGCTGGAGGCGTGCGAGAGAAGCGGGCGGCGCGGGTCTCGTCAACCGCCCTGGTCCGCTACCGCTGCAACGACCTCGGTGCCGACGGCATACGGCTTCCGGGATGTTGTGGTGAAGGGCTTCGTCGACGAGTGTGATCCTGTGTGCCGGCGAGCAGATCGCCCGACATCGCCGCGCCTACGGCACCGGGACCTTCGTGTTCGACCCGCTGCACTACCTCGCGCTGATCGAGACGAAGCCAAATGCCCTGGACCAGGCGGCGGCGCTGAAAGACTGGGATCTGCCGGAGGCGTTCCAGCACCTCCGCCATCTCCTCGAAGCGCGCATGGGCAACCGCGGCAGGCGGGAGTTCATCAGGTCCTGCGGCTGATGGAGGCGATCCCGATGGAGATCGTGGCGAGCGCGGTCACCGAAGCGATCCGGCTCAGCGCCATCGGCTGATGCAGTCAAAGCAGATCGCTGGCGCGCATCGAGCGGCGACCGGCCCGGCTCGACTGACGGCCTATCCACATCTGCCGAGAACGGACGTCAGGATGACGACGGCGGCCGACTTCGCCGTTCTCGTTCCCGGGGACGGCATGACCGGCAAGGCGGGCGTCGAGGCGATACCGGCGGGAGCGACGAGCGGCACCCGCAGGTTCTGCTGGCGCATCACCTCAAGCGGTGAAGCTGCCGACCATTCTGCGGGAGTACGACAAGGTCGCGCGCGAATGCGCCGGCGACGGCGTCGATCATCCCGCTACCTGCTGCGCGCCTGGTGGAGCTGGAGCTGATCGACCGGGAACGCCGAATGGTCGAGCGGCGGATCAGGAACGGCACGCTTCCCGGCGGTCAAAAGCCTCGACACCTTCGACTTCACCGCCGTTCCGAGCCTCAACCAAGATGCTGGGTGCTCGAGCTCGCTCGATGCGAGTTCGTCCTGCGCCGCGAGAACGTCATCGCGCTCAACAGTTCCGGCACCGGCAAGACGCATGCAGCCCTGGCTCTACGGTCTTGCCGCCTGCCGAAGGGGTTCAGCGTCGCCCCTTCACCACCGCCGCCGCCCTCGTGCATCAGCTGATGGAAGCGCGCGACGAACGACGGCTTCTGAAGCTGCAGCGGCTGATCTCCAGGCGAAAGGTGAAGCTCGGTGATCATCGACGAACTCGGTTACGTGCCGCTGTCCCCGACCGAGGCGGAACTTCTGTTCGAGGTGTTCTCCCAGCGCTACGAGCGCGGCTCGACCTCGTCGCTCAATCTGCCGTTCGGACTGGACCTCGGTGCTGGGATCGGAACGGCTCACCGGCGCGCTGCTAGACCGGCTACCCACGTCCATATCCTCACCGCCGGACGGCGACGGCGTACCGCCTGAAGCCATCCGCCGGACGCCGTCGTCCCGCCACCCCAGGCCGATCGGGCGGAGGAACCAAGAACCAGAGCCACCGCCGACACCGTCAATCCCGAGACCGGCGAAATCGGCAAGCCCCTGATCCTCGGGGCGAACCGACGACACAGCAAGGGCCCGATCGGGTCTGCTGTCTACTGCTCGCGCAAATGGCCTGCTTTACTCCGCCACAGTGGCCCGGAATTGCTCCGCCGTTGACACCGG
>JADJRE010000044.1 GCA_016712375.1 Rhodospirillales bacterium | reverse complement strand
CGGCGCTGCGGAAGAGATGGGGCGCATGCCGGCCGCCCGCGCGGCCCTCGACATTGGCGGGCGCGTCATCGACGAACAGGCATTGCCCGGCGCTGAGCCGGAAGCGCTGCAGCAGATGCCGGAAGATCGCCGGATCCGACTTGACCAGGCCAATCTCGCCAGAGACGACGATACCATCGAACAGCGCGAAGACATCGAAGCGCCGGCGCGTCAACTCGAATTTTGCCGACGAGAAGTTGGTCAGGGGCAGAGCGGCACGCCGCTGCCCTTCAAAGCGCGGACAAGCGCCATGGTCCCGGCGTCGCTGGGCCCATTTCTCCCAACGTTCATCGAAGGCGCGGATCAGCGCCGCCTGCCGCGGCCATCGGCCGGTGAGCTCGGTAATGCCCTCAGCCCAGCTTCGCCCGGCGTCCTGGCGCAGATTCCCCGCCGGCGAACACACTTCGGTGAGGACAACTCCATCCCGGCGTCATCGCCCCGGGAACAGCTTCTTTGCGGATGGGAGATGGCGGGGTTCCACTCGATCAGCACGCCGCCTACATCGAACACGACAACGTTCACCGCAGCGCCCGCCCCTTTGCGCTGCAGCAATGGTTGTTTGCGCGCTTTGTTGCGTTGTTGTAGGCGAACACATCCACTCTCAGGACCCTCAGGCATGTCGATCCTCGACCTGCAATCGTTTGCACGCACGCCACTGCGAGCATGATCCCTGCGACTTCATCGTTGTTCCCGAATTCGTCCGGCGCGATGTCCTGGACGAAACGTTAACCGGGACTATCCCGGGGATCGACGAGCCCGGCAACTTTCGCCCAACGACCTGCGGTACGGTCCGAGCTTTGGTACGCTGCTGGGGGAACTGGCCAGCGCGAGCACTCCTACCATGGGTTCGTGCCGTGCGAGGCGGAACGGCGCTCGCTGCAGATGTACTGGGTGAAGCCGAAGCGCGAATCGCGGGACGAACGCGGATCGGGCAGCCTGAGGAAGCGGCTCAAGCGGCTGCTCAAGCGCCGCTGAACCGGGTGCCGGCGATGGCATAGACCCCTTCCGCCTCCGGCCGGGACGGCGCGGGCCTCATCCATTTGGCCGGCCTGCCGGGCCGCCTGAAGACAAGCCGGGAGAGGCACCCCAGAGATGCTGATGCTCTATTGCCGTCGCGGCGGCCGCATCGTTGGCGAAGCGCGGGTGCCCGGCGAGCCGCTTCCCGACGGGCTCGTATGGGCCGACATCCTCGATCCCACGGCGGGGGATATCCACCAGATCAAGCAGATCGCCGGCATCGAGGTGCCGACGCCCGAGGAAATGCGCGAGATCGAGCCCTCCAGCCGGCTGTATCGCGACGGCCTGGCCCTGTTCATGACCGCCAGCGTCATCAACCAGATCGACACCGCCTCGCCAGAGACGCGGGCGATCACCTTGGTCCTCGCCGACGGCCTGCTGACCACCGTCCGCTACGCCACGCCGACGCCGTTCATCACCTTCAGACGCGCATCGCCTCGCAGCCGGAGCTGTGCGCCAGCGCCAGGATCGCGCTGGTCGAACTGCTCGACGCCGTCGTCGATCGCGCTGCCGACACGCTGGAGGGGGCGATGCGCAGGTGAGCACGCTGTCGAAATCGATCTTCTCGCCGCTGCTCAACGGGGGCGCGACCCAGGACTACGGCGAGGAGCTGAAGACCATCGGGCTGAACGCCATCCGCTGCTCGAAGGTGGACGAAAGTCTGGTCGGCCTGTCGCGGCTGCTCACCTTCTTTGATGCCAACATGCGGCTGCTCGGGCAGAAGCAGGTGCGCGTCCGCATCAGGACCTGCAGCGCGACATCATCTCGCTGATGGGCTATGTCGAGCGGATGTCGGAAAAGCTGCAGCTGCTGCTCGATGCCACCCTCGGCATGATCAACATCCAGCAGAACAACATCATCAAGATCTTCTCGGTGATCGCGGTGATCTTCCTGCCGCCGACGCTGGTTGCCAGCATCTACGGGATGAACTTCCACCTCATGCCGGAGCTCGACTGGGATATGGGCTACCTGGTGGCGCTCGTGCTGATGCTGATCTCGGCCGTCGGCCCTTACCTCTATTTCCGCAGCCGCGGTTGGCTTTAGG
>JADJRE010000043.1 GCA_016712375.1 Rhodospirillales bacterium | reverse complement strand
GTTGGGATGGCCCCATACCACCGACCTGAGGGCTTCCGTTCCAAAAGTGGAACTTTGGTGGATCAGTAAGGAGCAGTTCTCGGAGCGCTTGGTTCACTTGTGCAATCCCACCCCAATATCACGAACCCATCGCGTGGGGAGTCGCGTGTGGCGTGTGGCGATGCGAGTGCCGACGGGCGCCTACTCACTAGATGTTTGTAGCAGCCTAGCCTAGAAACACACCTAGCCCCTTCTGCCGAAGAACCTCTTCAATCTCTCTAGCGTTAGTTATCGCGTCACGCCAGTTTGCAGGAGAAATTTTTTTTTGCCGTGGCTGCCGCCAAAACGTATTGTCAACACCCAGAAACGTAGCCAGGTTTAAGCAAATTTCTTGACTGAATGCGCCGGAGTTGACCTCAAACATTTGTTCATAAACGACATCCATGACGGGAATGTTAAGATGCGAAATGTATTCTCGGAATATATTTCTGCGGCGCTCATGCAGATTAATCTTGTGAATTAGCCATCCAACGTTGATCTGGACCTTCTTAATCTCCGCCGACTGATCCTCAGGGAGATGCCATTGATTGGTCTGAAAAGCCCGAAGCAAAGACAGCTCTGCGAGAAATACGTTTGAGCGCACACAATGTATGATAGCCCCCCCGGTTTCGGCCAAAAACCGAAACATTTTTGGTGGAAGTAAGATATCCCGCCATACCCCGTCGAGGTGATGAGTGCTGTCGTATTTAACGCCTATAGATAAAATAGGCCGAGGCGTCACGCCCCTCAGATAAGAGAGGTACGATGAAAATAGCTCCGTTCTTGTCTCTGGTTCGCGTACGTAGGACGCACATTCAGGAAGAGACTGAATGTACGAAAAGTATCCAAGCTCCCCAGCGCTGCTTGCGGCGTACTTGTGGTGAAATACTTCGGCAAGACTGAAAATCATATTATGTGAATTCAAAAATTCACCAAATACAGTTGTGCCTGTTCTCTGATATCCCAGGACAATCATGAGTGGGAAGGTAGCCATTTTTCGATTGCCTACTATTTCTTCTATCTGTGGTATTTATAAACTAAACGCTCAGCTTCGTCACCTAGTATCGCTTGAGGTCTGAGGCCACGAAGCAAAGTATCGTCGGACATCGCTAATCAATAATGCCTCACTCTTTGCTGAGAGCGTCAAGATAGCGGACGGCACCCACTGTTGTGGCGATCGCTCCGGCATGGGATCGCGATACTTTCATGAAACGCAAGAAAAGCGCTCGTCCATGCTCGAACGAATAATTCACCCGCAGATACGCCTGTCCACCGCCCGACAGCCGCTCCCACACCTTCCGATCCGTGTACAGCCGCTGCAGCGCCCGCGCAAACGCGATCGGCTCGGATGCCACGAGAAGCTGCTGGTTGTCCTGCAGGCCCGTCCCCTCGGCCGCGATCGGCGAGGCCACGACCGGGACGCCGTGCGCCAGGCTTGTCGCCACCTTCCCCTTGAAGCCGGCGCCGTAGCGCAGCGGCGCTATGGTCACCCGGTGGCGGTCGAAGACGGCGCGCAGATCGGGCGCGAACCCCTCGATTATCACGTCCGGCGCCGCCAGCTCCCGCAGCTCGTCCGGCAGCTTGCTGCCGTAGACGTGGAACGGCACACCCGGCAACAGGCGGCGGACGATCGGCATGATCTCGGAGACGAAGTACCGCACCGCGTCCTCGTTCGGCGGATGCCCGAAGCCGCCGAGGGACAGGAAGCCCTCGCGGGCGTCGAAGTCCGGCACCGGGCGCTGCTCCACCTCGATCACCCACGGCAGGTAATGCAGCGCCGCGCCCGGAACTTCCCTGCGCAGGATCTCCATTTCGTGCGAGTTGCAGACCAGCGTGCAGTCCGCCGCTTTGATCACCGCCAGTTCGCGTTCCCGCACCCGCTGCGCGTGCTCCAGCTCTGCCGGCGCGCCGCTCAGGCGCGCGCCGCGCTCGAGCCGCAAGTAGTGGAGGTCGGCGGTATTGAACAGGACGCGGGCCTGCGGCGCATGCCGGCGCAGCAGCGGAATCGCATCCTCGCCGACTTCGAAGCGATGCACATAGGCGAGGTCGAACTGGAGCCGCGCTCGACGAGGAAGCGGTCGAGGCGGTGTGAAGGCCGGGCCGATCGCCTCAATGCTGATCCATTGCAGGGCTGGCGTGTATTCTGTCATGAACGCGAAGTTGTGCGCCGGGATGAAGGTGACCTTGTAGCCGAGCGACTGGAGGATCCGCCTGTGCGCCAGTGCCACGGTCGAGCCGGCATCCTGGTCCGGCGTCGGCGTCGTCGCGTCGATGAACAGCGCGCGCCGCTCGATCCCTCGTTCGCGCGCCAGCAGCGGCTGCTCGCCCCGCGGCGGATGGCTCCGCAGAACCGACGACCAGCGGGCGCGGAAGACCGGCTCGTTGCGATCCGGCAAGCTTGACGCCCGCATCCAGAACCTTGCCGTTGCTGATCCCCTCCCAATGGACGACGACCGATGCCGGCTGGTAAAGCACGTCGTAGCCCGCCTCGCGCACGCGGAATGCCAAGTCCACGTCCTCGAAGTACGCGGGGTTGTAGCGGATGTCAAACCCGCCCAGCTGTTTCCAGAGCGCCCGCGGAAGCATGATCGAGGCGCCCGAGCAGTAATCCACCGGCCGTCGGTAGTTGTAGTAGGGGTGGTCGGGATCCTCCAGCCGGCCATAGTTCCAGCCAGTGCCGTTCCGCCAGATGATGCCCCCGGCCTCCTGCAGTCGGCCGTCCGGATAGAGAAGCTTCGATCCCACCAAGCCGGCGTTGGTATCCTGCAGGGTCTCGACGAGCGCGTCGATCGCCCCGGGCGTGACCTGTGTGTCGTTGTTGAGAAGCATGATGTAGGGCGCCGTCGCCGCACGGGCCCCCAGATTGCAGCTCTCGACGAAACCGCGGTTCTCAGCGTTCCGGATGATCCTGACACCATGGACGATCCGAGCGAGCAAGACCGTCTCGTCGATGGAGCAGTCGTCAACGACGATCATCTGCAGGCGCGCCCGCGGGAGGTGTCGGCTGATGGAGATCAAACACTGGTAAGTAAAAAAAAAGCTGTTATACGCGGGGATAATGATCGAGACGTCGGGTTCGGAGTGTTCGTTGAAGCTGATCGGGCGATACCGCTGGAGGAGTCCTGCGAGCTTCTCTTCATCCGCCGGTAGTGTGGCGATCAGGTCCGTACCGAGGATCCCACCACGAAGATTTCCCAGGCACCGCATGACGTCCGCAACGAGCTCATGCCCAGCCGCTCCCTGCGCGCCTGCAGCAGTCAGAAAACCTTCGCTGACCGACTTCAGCACCCGGAGGCAGGACTGCAACTGCTGCAAATGAACGGATGCGCCGGACTCTATAGTTGGGCCCGCTCGCCGATTGTGGTCTCGCACTGCTCAAAGGTGCAGCCGAAAACACGTTTCCGAGTGATACACGGATTGAACAAAGTCATCTGCGTCTTCTCTGTCGGGAACCTGAACCCGAAAAGCAACGGATCGCTGCGCTCCATTGTTGTCGACGACGCGAACGGTTACGGAGTGTTCTCCAGCAGGGAGGTCGCGCCGGGGCACTCTGGCCTCGAACCCGCTCCGCAGCGCGTCGTCGCGTTCAGGAAATGCAGCCCGCACGTCTTCGCGGGCTACGCCTGTGTATATGTCCGTAGTAGCCGTGGAGCCAACGACTATAGTGAGGGATGCGATGCCAGCATCTGCTGTACACCATCCCGCGATCTCCAAATCACCAGGACATAGAATAGGTCGATCGCGTTCCGTGGGAGACGGTCTATCGACAAAGAGGTGAATAGGTTGTTCAGCCTCGATTTTTGATATCTTCACTATACCCGCGGAAAAATCTTCCACCAAGTTAATTTGTACAAAAAAATCATCAAGTCGCTCAGCTGGTGCTTGTAGCACAAGCCGAAGATGATGTTGTGTAGCCTCTTGATGCCCGATTTCGCCCTGCAACGCAAATCGAAATACGAAGATGTATTCTGCAGATATGCTCTCGAGTTGTAGGTGTTTAAACCTGCTCAGTTCAATAAGTTCATTGTTCCAGTAAACGTCAATACGGCGTATTTCTAGCGCACTGGATACAGCCCCGGCGATAGTCAGTACTCCGGAAGAGCTAAATTGAATGTCCTCAATTGTAATATGTGCCGTCGTGTCTTGGGCCGCTGCCTTGGGACGATCGAGAACGGATCCAGTATCTTCTGTTCTATTGATCAATTTTTCAGCGTCTCGCGGGTGCACGCGCAAGCCACGATGTGCGCCCAGCATCAAATAATGGATGAGAGGATTTTCAGGGACTTCTCCATGAGCTCGACATTGCTTGATGTAGAAAGATGCGTCAAAATGCGGTCCAGGGTTGCGCAATTCTCTGGCGCCGCGTTCGATATAGTGGGCGAGGGGATCTACTTCTTGATGTGCTACATCAGGATTGTTTTCCAGATAATATGTCCGGTCGAACAGTCCTGATGCCGCAGCAATATTGTACTGCTCAAAATAGCCGACCACCCACCGATCCGACCGCCATCACGATCGGCCCCCCAACGAAGCTAGCCCCATACTATCGGAACATCGCGGCCGGCCGCAACCCGCCGTGAGCACCCGTGGCCTCATGAGTGGCCCCTTAGAGAGTGGAAATCTCAGCTGGTCCGTAAGACTAGGCGCGCCTCGGCGGCGCATCGAGGATGGCCTGCCCACCGAGTGGCACTGTCACGGGAAAGTTGGCCTGCGTCGTCGCGGTGGGTAGCCTACGTGGATGCAGCCGCTCTCCTACGCCCGTCACCAATTCCCGCCGAGCGTGATCCAGCACGCGGTGTGGCTCTATCTGCGTTTTCAGCTCAGCCTCAGGGACGTCGAAGACCTGTTGGCCGAGCGTGACTGACGTCAGCTATGAGACGATCCGCCGTTGGGTTGCAAAGTTCGGCACCCCCTACGCAAAGCGGCTCAGGGCCGGGCGTCCCAAACCGGACGGTCGTCGGCACCTTGACGAAATGTTCGTCTCAATTGGTGGTCGGCCGATGTATCTGTGGCGCGCTGTCGATGCCGAAGGAGAGGTTCTCGACGTCCTGGTGCAACAGCGCCGTGACAAGCGCGCGGCGCTCAAGCTTCTTCGCAAGCTGCTGAAAAAGCAAGAATCCAGGATCGACGCAGCGCTTCCTGTCTGCTCACGCCGCTGTCTACAACACCTTCAACGTCCAACGCCATCTGATCTCGCGTCGAACACTGAGAACCTTCCGCTCCGCGGCATTTGATCGATGGAACGCCGCTGCCGGCGTCGCGTGAGCAATCGCGAGCAGCCTCACTGGCGCAAGCGTCCCCTGAAGATGTGACAATGCCGTGTCGACGGCTAACAGCCCGTTGACGATGTATCCGTTGTGATCATGTCGGGTTGGCGGTGACGGCGACGATGAGGAGGGCGAAGTCGCCACGGCCGTCGGTGTCAGGGACAGCGAAGAGGAGCATCGCCAGAATCTCCTCGCTATGAACGACGAACAGCAGCACCTGGCGCGGGCGGCGGCCTCCTGGGGTGCTGACGCCGATCAGATGGCGCATCAGGATGCCGAGGTTGTGGCCGGCGACGTGGATCAGGTAGCGCTTGTGGACGTTTTCCCGGCCGCGAAGCCAGGTCCGCCGCATGCCGCGCTCCAGAGGTGTGAGCGAACGATCGCTCGACGATCTCGGCCTGTTTTCGCATCGCCGCCTTGCCGACCGCGGAGCGGAGCCGGTTGCGGCTGGCGTAGACGGCGTCCTGCGCCTCGGTGTCGCCGTGCCAGCGAGAGAAGCTCTTGCGCTGCGGCTCGGCGATCCGCGTCTTCCAGACACCGCCGTCGAGGTCTTTCAGCACCGCCCGGGAGTGGTAGCCTTTGTCGGCGACGAGTTCGGCGGGCTCGGCCGTCGCAGGCGCGCGATCGACTGAAGCCAGGTTCGCCGCCGCCGCCTCCAGCGTGCCCGGCAACGTCGTCGTGTCGCCCCCGTCCGCCGGGTGAATCTCCGCCGCGACCACCGCGCCGGTGTCGAGATCGACGGCGTGTTCCGGCTTGTAGGCCAGACGCGTGGTGCCGTCTTTCATCTTGGCGATCATCGCCTCGATCGGTCCCGCTCACCCAGTCCGCGTTGGACAGCTTCTTGCCCTTGCGGGCGCGATCGATGCGAACGAGATCGTCGGCGGACGGCGTCTCGATGCCGCTTTCCGTGGCCATCCGCTTCAGCATCTCCCGGTAGGTCTCGCCCGTCTCCCGGCGCACGATCGTCCGAAGCGCGGCGTTCGCCTCCATGGTCGAGGCATCGACGCCGATCCGCTCGCCTTTCACCAGGCCGCGCTCGGCGAGCAGCGCCAGCACCCAGCCGAATACCGTCTCGTGAACTCGGCGGGCAGGCGCGAGCGTCTTCGACAGCCAGGAATGATCCGGCACCCGCTCGGTCGTCCGCAGCCGCAGGAACTCCCGCAGCGACAGCGAGTCCGCACAGCGCCATTCGATCCCGCGCTCGGAGTCGATGCCCTCGAAATACCCCACCATGTGCATCCGGAAGTAGCGGCCGGGCGGAACCGACGGTGCCCCCATCTTCGCTGCGTAATACGGCTTGCAGATCGTCTCGGCAAACGCGTCGAAGCCGGCCTCGATCAGCACCCCCTGAAGCCGATCGTAGAAAACATGCCCCGGCGACCGCGGCATCTCCCGCCACGTCACCACCAGATCACCTTGCCGATCCCCCTGCCGACCCAGCGCCATCCGGGCAATCCCCAAGTCCCTGATCAACCCATGGAGTCAGAGCCGGCGGACTTCGTCAACGGGCTGCTAAGCCCCGGCGGCATGGGGCTCACTCAGAAGAACCGGGCGACGCTGCGCCAGTTCGACGATCTGAGCAACGTTGATGCGCGACGACCATTGCCATCGAGGATCCGGCTAGCGTCCGGATCAGCGCGGCACTGCTTGGGCAAAGATCTCCCACACGAGCAGCACTACGATCAGGCGCAGTGATCTACGCCCGCCGGCGCTATCAGGACGCGCTGGCTTCCCGCGCGCCGTCGCGGCGCCACTGATAAGCAACACGCCGGCGAAGATCTGCAAGACGTGCGGTGACGTGCATATCTGGTACCTGGCACAATCCATGACGAGCCTTCCGAGGCGATAAAGGGTAGGCGACGCCATTCGGCCGCAGACGCGGCCGGCCTCCAAGCCGGCTGCGGGCGGGACAGGGTTCTGCGTCGCCGCTTCGGCAATCGCCTTGGCATCCCGGTCGTCGTTCTTCTGCGCTTCGCGTAACGGCGCACATATTCCGGCGACATCAGCCGAACCTCATGGCCCTACGCCCCGAACATCCACCCCATCACTGCAATCGTGCGGCCGCAACACGCCTCCATGGCTACCACGCGCGGACGCGGACGCAGGCTGCCAATAGAACTCCTTTAATCGTGTGGCGCCGCAATCGGCGACAGAGCACACCCCATCGGCCGCATCCAAACCCTCCAACAGGCGCCTCTACCTCGTCCAGGCCATTCCAGACAACGTAAACCTCGCTGCTAAATGTAGAACCGCCTGCGCCGAAATTCTCTCGCCGGACCCATTATTTCGTTCAGTCCCATAATCGATGCCGATGGGCATTTAAGCTCATCCTGAAGTTCATGCTACAGTGCTGACGAAACGATTGACTTTGGAAGGAGGGGGAGGTTATCGTCCGTTCAACAGAGGGGAAATGCCCCAATAGCGTCATGGTTTGTCGCTTTAGGATAGGTTTAGGCGTTCGCAGCGTGTGCTGAGGGCGCTGAGTGTAGGATGGGACGCTGATTTCCGGGTAATGTGGGTCGTCGCCAAATGCTGGCGGACGTGAGCGCTTGATGTTGCGTGGATAGGGGCCACGCCGGACAAGTCATTTAGGCTGGACGGGAGGAATATTATCATGGCTACTGCAACAATTGTGGGCGGCGAGCACGTAACGCTTAATCTTAGTGGTGCGGAGTTGAAGGCTGCCCAGGATGCCCTTGCCAAGCTGAGCGAGGGGTATTCGGACGGCAACGTGCTTCATAATCTCTCCAATTCGCCGGTGCCTGGAGAGCTGAACATTTATGAGATTGCGTCCCCTGGCGGTACTGTCACCTTGCCTTCCGGCGCACAGGGTTTGGTGCTGCTGGGGAATAAGTCAACAGTTATGAGAGGGACGAGTGCCGACACGGTCAACCCCGATCCCATTCTTCTTGTCGGGAACCGCGGAAACGACACCGTCTTCTTGACTGGCGCGGGTTCCGTTATATCGGGCAGTGGCCTCGACTCTGTGGTTGCGACAGCGAAGGGTAGCGGCAGTGCTGCGGTATGGACCGGTTCGGGTAACGATACGATTGCGATCACCGGCTTAGGTTCCGTAAACGCGGGGACCGGTGACGACTGATCAAGCTCACTGGTCCCGGTACTATTCTCGCAGGAACCGGCAACGACCGCATCAGCATCGGTGGAGGTGCGGTGAGCGTCGACGCTGGGGCGGGCAATGATCGAGTAACGGTACGCAGTGGGTCAGCCACTGTTAATGCTGGAGAGGGCGCTGATTCGATCCTTGTTACCGGCGGTAATGCGACGATCGATACGCTTTCTGGCGCGGATCAGGTTTCGGTGCAAGGCGGGTCGTCCAACCTGACGACTGGTACGGGCAATGATACCGTCCTGGTCATTGGCGGAGCCGCCACAGTGAACACCGGGTCGGGCAGCGACTCCGTTAAGCTGACCGCAGGGACTGCAAACATATCGACTGACGGGGGCGCTGACAGCGTTTCGGTCGGCGGTGGCAGCGCCACGGTCAATACGGGCAGTGGCAACGACAAGATCACGATCAGCGGGGGGACGGTAAACCTCGACGTTGGCGCAGGTCGGGATACTGTCGTTGTCAGCGGTGGAACGGTGACCGTCACCAATGACGCAGGCGCCAGCACGTTCCTCGACGCACGCGGCAGCGGAAACGTTTTTTTCGTGGGCGATGGGCGTGACACGATTACTCTGGGCGCTGGCAATGATACCGTACGCGAATTCGGCTCTGCGACGGTTACCGGTGGGACTGGCTTCTCCACGGTCTACGGTGGTGATGGCCAATTCAGGTTCACGGGTCACTCGGGGACCGACTCTGTCGTAGCCGGCAGTGGCTCGGCGACGCTGATCGCCGGCAGCGGTAACAGTACACTGGTGGGGTGGCGATGGCAGAGCCAGCATGAAGGGCGGCACCGGCAACGTTACGATGTTCGGTGGCTCCAATGCTGACACGATGACGGCCGGGACCCACGACAACCTGTTCGTCTTCGACAGCAGCCAGGGCGGCGGCCATCACAACATCTTCGGCTTCAAGGACAGCACGGCGATGGGTGGCAAGACGCAGCTGCAGTTCTCAGGTTATGGCTCGGTCCAGGACATCCTCGACCATGCGCGGGTGGCCAATGGCAACACCTTCATCACCCTCGACGATGGGACGACGATAACGCTGAAGGGCTTTACCCACCTCGACGCGTCCGAGATCAAGCACTAGTAACAGCATCCGGATTACCTCCTGAGTACGACTATGCATCTTGTCCTTTGGCGGATGCATAGTCGCTGCTTCGGACTCGTTTTTTCCGGGCCCTACCGGGGCGGCTCTCCACCTTCCATGGAGTTTCGCCGCCAGCCCGACAGTGGTGCCGATGCGGTTTCCTTCTGGGAATTTGTGCCCGCGAGAAGCGTCCTCAGTCGAGGGGGAATGGACTCGGCTTGAAGAAGATTCACATCTCCGGCACCTCCTCCTCCTAGCCCAGGCGGCAGTCGATTCCGGTGACTTGGCGCACGCTCTGCGCCTCACGGACCGAGCTTGGCGGCACGCGCCCGCGTCCGCCGAGATCGCGGCACTCCTTGGGCGGCTCCTTCTCGTAACGGGCGAGGCCTCGGCCGCTCTGTCCCCTTTACGCCAGGCAGTCCGACTTCAGCACTGCCCCGATTATGCGGCTGCGCTGATCCTGGGATTATTAAAGATGAAGAATTACGCGGAGGCCGACAGAGCGCTCTGCGAGGCACTCCGGCGATACGCCGTCACCGTGGATGGAGCTCTGGCGAGGGCCACAGCTCGTGCCATGAAGGAAATCGGGGGCTCCGCCCCAGGCTGGGTGGGGATTGCGCCGGACCTAGCGATCATCGGCGAGTTAAGTGCGGGTTGTTCGGACGTTTGCGTTTATGTCAGAACCGAAAGCGGCCGCGTGTGGTGCCAGGGTCTGGCGGAGCACACTGCTCAACGGCCTCGCTTTCGCATCCCGGCCATAGTTGCCGACGGCCGGCCTCGGACTCTAGCCGTCGAAGCTGCGGGAGCGTCGCTTCTCGGAAGTCCGATCCAATTTCCCCCGATTTTCGGGCTGGACGGCCGCGCCTCGGCCGTAGACGGCTGCCTCCAGGGTTGGATCAGCATGGATTGGATGCCCGAGGCGTCCCTCGAAGTAACAATCGAGGACGAAGAGGGATCTCGGATCTACCTTTCCACAAAACCTGATCCTGCCCAACCGCATCGACACGCGTTCACCCAACTTCTCGCAGAATGCAACTTGCGCGGCCCACGACTGTGGACCTCCGCCCGGCTTCCCAATGGCATAGCGGAGAGATTCCCTGATGCCCCACTACTGCTTGACCCACGGTTGCCAAGCGACTCGTTGACTGATCACGTGCGTATGCGGGGATTGACCGGCGGGGACTCTTCGAGTTCGCGGCCGGTCGACATCATTGTACCCGTCTATCGTGGCCACGACGAAACATTGCGATGTCTCCGCGCGCTGCTGCCGTCGCGGCATGTCGGAGTCGAGATCGTCGTTGTCGATGATGCCTCGCCTGAACCCGAGCTAACCGCCGCACTGCAGGCCCTAGCGGCGGAAGGCGAGATCCGGCTTTTGCGCAATCCGCTAAATCTTGGTTTTCCTGGCTCGGTGAATAAGGCGTTGGCGGTGCATCCAGAGCGCGACGCTGTGATAGTCAATGCGGACGCGGTTGTCCACGGAGACTGGCTGGACCGTTTGCGAACCGCCGCGTACAGCGCGCCTGACGTGGCGACCGCAACGCCACTGTCCAATCATGGCTCGATCGTCACCTATCCTTCCGGCGCAGAAATTGACTGTACGCTTGATGAGGCTGCCGTCCTCGACGGACTGGCGGCGGCCGTTAATCGGCGCATCACCGCCGACATCCCCGTCGGTGTCGGGTTTTGCATGTACCTTCGCCGCGATTGCCTCGACGAAGTTGGAGCGTTCGATGAATACACGTTCGGCAAGGGATATGGAGAAGAGAACGATCTTTGCTTGCGAGCCCGCTTTTGCGGTTGGCGACACGTGGTGGCGGCCGACGTTTTTGTTCTGCATCTAGGCGGGGTTTCGTTCGGTCGGCGACGTGACGCCCTGTTGGAGCGGAGCCGTCGGATCATTAACACGCGCTATCCTGGCTACGATGCGATGATCGACTCGTTCGTTCGCGCTGATCCCTTATTGCCGCTCCGACGGCGTTTGGACGAGGAGCGTGTTGTCCTTAATTCACGTCCCTGCGCACTTCTTCTCAGCCTGGCGCTACCAGGGGGCGTCGATCGGGTGGTACGTAAGAGATGTAAGGTTCTCGCCCGCGCGGGGTTGCGGCCGATCTTGCTTCGTCCTGAAAAGCCAGGGTCGCGGCGCTGCCTGCTCAGCGTTGACGACGAAGCCCTTCGAGACCTCTCTTACGATATTCCCGCAGACCTGACATCGCTGACCAATCTGCTCAAGCGGCTAAATGTGATGCACGTCGAGTTGCATCATTTTCTAGATCTCGACCCAACCGTAATAGAAGTAATGCGCAGTTTAAAGGTTCACTACGACGTGTACATCCATGATTACTCGTGGATCTGCCCGCGTCTGACACTTTTGGGAGGCGACAATCGCTACTGTGGAGAGCCGGAACTGGCGGAGTGCGAAGCCTGTATCAAGGTGCACGGAGGCAGCCTTCGTGATGACCTCAGTGTCAGCGCACTGCGGGCGCGCAGCAGCCAGTGGCTGCGCACGGCGCGGCGGATAATCGTACCTTCTGCCGATACCTTGCGCCGGATGCGCCGCTACTTCCCCAAGGTCAAAATAAAGTGTCGGCCCTGGGAGCCCTTGATCCGTTTTTCCGCCACTGCCACCACGCCTGTCCTGACCCAACCGGTGCGCGTCGTCGTAATTGGCGCAATTGGTGCGCATAAGGGGTTTCACGTTCTGCTCAACTGCGCGAAGGATGCGGCGGAACGTGAGTTGGCAATCGAATTTGTCGTAATTGGCTATACGGAAGACGACAACTTGCTGCTCAGCGCCGGAAACGTGTTCGTTACGGGCCGGTATGCTGAGACCGAGGTCCAGGATCTGCTTCGGCGAGAACATCCGGATCTGGCCCTTTTCCTTCAGTCTGGCCCGAAACGTGGTGCTTCGCCCTAACGCATGCTCTACGTGCCGGCCTGCCGGTGGTCGCATTTGACATAGGGGCAATCGCCGAGCGCCTGCGCAATACCAACCTGGGAACGCTGCTGCCTTTGGGAACCGAGCCGAGGGTGCTCAATGACCAGCTTCTGCGGATTGCCGGCGGACGAAGGCCACTGCCAGAGGCCGACATGGTGGCCGACATTCCTGTGGCCGCGGGTGATTTGAAATGGGATCACACGAGTATCAAAGGGGACTATTGATGATGGCAGGAAAGAAGCCGTTTTCGGAGGCGCCGCAGAGTGCATTAGCAGCGACGGCCAAAGCAATTACTCTCAACCAGGGGCTTTATCTGTTCTATGTTCAGTCTGCCGCACCAGTGCGCGCAACGGCGGCATCCGAGAACGTTACGCTTCCGGCCGTTCAGGTCGGCCTTGCCCCGGGGGTTGTGGCCGAGCACGTCGATTTCATCAGCGGCCCGCATACCAAGGGGACATGGCTGTGTGAACCAGGGAATATGATCGTCGCGAAAATATCTGGGGGTCCTGCTACGCTGATCGTGACCTCGATCAGCCACGCTGGCGGACAACCCCTGGCGATCGAGGTTGAGCGACTCGACGGGCGGTGGATGGCCGACGATCCGGACACCAAGACAACTAATGCCTCGACGCACTCGCCTTTGAGGTCGCGCTGCCTCTACCCGGGAACGGCCAGCGAGTGGCGATAGCACCCCGCTCCAGCCGGAATCACGACCTACCGACATTCGCTGCGAGATTCTCGTTCACGTGAAGAACCAAGGCGATCTCTCGTTCGTCGACTCCCTATGGGCAGGTTGTGTCGGACAGCACTTATGGATTGAGAACTTCTCCATCAAACCGCTGGATGGCATTGCTGCGGCCGACATTGAGTACAAAGGACTCACCATAAGCGGCTTCGAAACGCCCTGGACCATCGGAGGACAGGCATGCGGCACGCGACAGATGGCGACGCCGTTGATCGCCTTCGCGCTGCGGATGCGATCCAAGGATGGATCCGCCGTTCCTTACGATTGCGAATACTCTGGTTGCTTCCAGTCGGGAACGGTCGTGGGGCCGGTCACCAACGGAACGCCTTGCCGCTCTTCAGTCCCAAATGATCCTTTGGAAGGAATACAGGTCCGATTTCTTGCCCGGAAACTTCCCGTCACGCGGTCTCTTGGAGCGGCCCCTAGAAAGTCCGCCATAGGGCCCCGCTTCAGCAAGCTGCGGGAGGAAAGTTCGTACCCCCCACGGCCAAGCCCGGCAGGATCAGCCGCGGAACTTGTGATCAACCGTCCGAAGGGAGAATTTGTAATGACCGGTGATCCTGTGAGCGTCGAGGGCGAGAATTCCACACAGGTTGATGCCCGCGAGAGCGCGTCGCTCGACGACGCGGGCTCCGAGGCAGCCCCAACGTCGCGCGCGGTACTGATGAAGCGTGTCCTGCCGTTCCTGTCCCGATGACCCCCCCGCTCTTCGTTAATGCCGGGAGCGGACCAGCAGGTTCGACACGGATGCCGTCGCTCTTCGACGACTGGCAGGAACTCAGGGTGGACGTAGATCCGGCTTCGCAGCCGGACCTGCTGTCCAGCATCACCGACCTATCAGCCATTCCAAACGGCATCGCCAACGCGGTGTGGTCTTCGCATTGCCTTGAGCATCTTTATGCGCACCAAGTCGGCCAAGCGCTTCAGGAGTTCTGGCGGATCCTCGCAGACGATGGTTTCGTGTGTATCATTGTGCCGGATCTTCAGGCCGTCGCCAGCTATGTGGCTGCGGACCAGTTGCACCAAGTTGTCTACCAGTCCCCCGTGGGACCCATCACCGCACACGACATGCTATTCGGTTTTGGGGCGGCCGTTGCCCAAGGCCATACCAGCATGGCCCACAAGTGTGGCTTTACGCCGTCAGCGATGGTGCAGTGCCTCAGCGGCCCCCCTTTTGGCGAAGTAATTGTTCGACGCCGCCCGACGCTTGAACTGGCAGCGGTCTGTACCAAAAAGCATGCGTTGACTGAGGCGCAGCGGGAGGCGCTCCTGTCGGCATTGGAGCTATGATTATCATCTTCATTCATCAGAATTTCCCCGCGCAATACCAGCATTTGGCGCGTCATTTTGCAGATCGGCCGGGTAACGAGATTTATTTCATAACCCAGCCTAACGACAACTTAATGCGTGGAGTAACCAAGGTTATCTACAAACCGGACGCTATAAACGGGCGCGTGTGTCATCCGTTCAGCGCCGACTTCGACGATGCCGTCCGCACAGGACTTTCGGCCGCCGATGCATGCCGAGCATTAAAGGAGCGGGGAGTTCGGCCAGACATAATCGTCGGGCATAGTGGCTGGGGCGAGACCTTGTTTATTAAGGACGTGTATCCGGACGTTCCACTGCTGTCCTATTTCGAGTTTTTTTATCATGTCGATGGCGTGGACGTGGGTTTCGATCCGGAGTTTGCTTCGATTTTCGACCAACCGGCACGTTTGCGGACAAAGAACGCAATTAACTTCCTGAGCTTCGATGCGTGCGACTGGGGACACACGCCAACCCGCTGGCAGCAGAGCCTTTATCCGCCCGAAATGCGGAGGCGCATCAGTCCCATTCACGAAGGCGTCGATACCGAAATCGTCCGTCCTAGGCGCGATGCCTGGCTGAAGTTGGCCCGCGCCGGCAAAGTCCTGACGAAGAAGGACGAGGTGGTGACTTACGTTGCGCGCAATTTGGAACCCTATCGCGGTTTTCACACCTTCATGCGCGCCTTGCCGAGCATTCAGCGTCGCCGCCCGCGAGCGCATACCATCATCGTTGGCGGCGACGGTGTAAGCTACGGGTATCCATCCCTGCCGGGAACGACATATCGAGAACGCATGTTGCAGGAGGTTGGCCGCCACCTCGATCTCGACCGCGTCCATTTTCTCGGTCAGGTTCCTTATGATGTTTACCTGAACATTCTGCAGGTGTCCTCGGTTCACGTCTATTTGACTTATCCGTTTGTGCTTTCCTGGTCCTTTGTCGAATCCCTCGCCGCCGGATGCCTCACCGTGGGTTCGTCGACACCGCCGGTGTTGGACGTCTTGCAGGACCGGGTCAATGGTTTGGTGGCAGATTTCTTCTCACCGGAAGAAATCGCCGATCGTGTGGATGAGGTACTCGATCATCAGGACCGCATGCAGATGATCCGCGAACAGGCGCGCGAAACCGCCGTCACGCACTTTCGCCTTCAGCGACTGCTCGCTCGCTGGGAGAAGTTGCTCGACGACATCGTCAACGAGCGCCCGCCGGAGACGCAGCTGTAGGCTGGGAACCAATCGCGCGAGCGCCGAAAGGTACCGGTATTAGGCCGCAGGTCAACGAGGCAGATGCCGCCGCTCTCATGCGCTTTGTACCGTCGCAGCACGATCCATCTCTCCGGCTGTACGATACCAGTGAGCCGCTTCGGCGAGCGCGCTGCCGTCGGAGCCGGTTTGGGCTAGTAAGTCGGCCAATGCCAGCTGTGCAGAACGGTGTCCCTGTTCCGCTGCGCGACGATACCAGTGCTCGGCCCGTCCCTGATCTTTGTCGAGCCCAAGCCCGAGACGATAACACACGCCGAGATTATAGGCCCCGTCCATGCTGTCCCGTGCGGCCGCCTCACGGAACAGCGCGACCGCAGCGGTTGGGTCTGCACCGATCTCCCTGCCTTCTACGAGCAGGCTGCCCAGTAGAACTTGCGCAGCTGGATTGCGTTGGTCTGAAGCGGCACGCAGCCATCTGGCGGCATGATCTGGCGATCGATCCGTCCCCACGCCCCGGAGATAGAAGTCGCCCACAATACGCTGCGCAGTAGAATCGCCAGCTTCGGCTGCCCGCAGCCACAACTCAAAATACTCTCTGAGCTTTTCTCGCGTGTCGCCTCTTCTGCGAGCCTCGGTCGTTAGCACCGAGAGTGCACCGAGGTGTCCTTGCGATGCCGCCTGGCGATACCATTGCTCGGCCGCGTCTCGGTCGACAATAACCTCTCGACCACTGCTTAAAACATCTCCAAGCCAAGCCTGCGCTCCCGCGTTGCCCCCTTCCGCAGCCAGCGCAAAGAGGCGCAACGCCGCTGCGCTGTCGCGCTCCACGAAGCGCCCTTCGTCGAGAAGGTGGGCAAGGGCGGCCTGCACGGCAGGGACTCCTTTTTCGGCCAGTGGCACCAGCAGCGAGACCACCTGGGCAGCAGAAGGGGCATGCAGATCACCGACTTCCAGCTGCCGGGCCAGACGACAGGCGGCCGTGGCGCTGCCGAGTGCAGCGGCTTTTTCCAGCCAGCCAGCTGAAGCTGCCGGGTCGCATGGCAGATATTGGCCCTCGGCATAGCAATTGTGCAGCGCCCACGCGGCACTCAGGCTGCCATTTTCGGCGGCTTGCTCAAGGAGTTGCACGCCACGCTGCGGATCAAGGGGCACGCCCAAACCGCGAATGTAGAGGAAGGCCAGATTGAACGCACCGTCAAGACTGCCGGCGCGTAAGGCCTCTTCGTACCAATGAGCGGCGGCGGCATAGTCCTGCTCAACGCTATCACCGGTAGCGTGGAGGAAGCCCAGCTGCAGGCAGGCGGCGGCGCTTCCTGACGCCGCAGCACGCCGGTAGCCGTCTAGCGCAGCCGTCGGATCACAAACAAAACTGAGGCCCAAAGCCTGAAAGTCCGCAAGCTGGAAAAGCGCGTGTGCGCTGCCCGCCGCTGCAGCGCGATTGTACAGCTCCCGGGCGCGGTCAAAATCCTGGCGGACTCCCGTTCCTGCGGAGTAAAGGTCCGCCAGCGCTTCAAGGGCTCCGACATGTCCTTGATGGGCGGCCATTTCCAGCCACCGGGCCGCCTCGAACGGATCGTGTGGAACGCCGGAGCCAGAGAGACACAGCGTACCTAGAATATACTGACCTTCTAAGTCGCCCTGCTCTGCCGCCTGACGAAACAGGACTGCGGCGGTATTATAGTCTGGCTGCGATTGACCTTCCGTCAGCAAGTGGCCAAGCGTTACAAAGGCTCGGACGTGTCCCCGTGCTGCGGCACGCCTAATCCAAGTCTCAGCGACGGATGCGTCGGCGTCTACTCCACGACCCGTGCGATACAGTTCGCCCAGCAGGAACATCGCTTCGCGATGCTCCTCCGCTGCGGCCTCACTGAGAAGTTGAACTGCGCGACTTTCGTCTCGTTCAACACCGTCACCGCCGAGGCAGAGCATAGCGAGACAGGTTTTGGCTGCGGCATTTCCCTGTTCCGCTGCTTGTTCGAACCAGCCAGCCGCCTGCGCATAGTCGGGTGCACCGTCGCAGCCGCTGGCATACAGCATGCCAAGTCCAAGTTGTCCAAGTGCCGACTGCTGCTCGAGCTGCTGCTGCAAACCAGCGGCGCACCTCGACGTTACTGGCCGGCACCCCTAGCCCGATCGCATGTTGGTATGCCAACCGAACCTGCGCCGAAGCATCTCCCTGTTCGGCCGCGAGAGCATTCCATCGCGCTGCCTCGACGAAATCGCGCCGAACCGCCATTCCTTCCGGAAACAGCCGCCTGAGCACCGACTCGGCCTCGCTCTCATCGACATGCGATGCGGCTGTCGGAGTCACACTCGCCGGCGCCTCGCGCCCAACGAGAAAGATCTCGCCGAGCCGAGATTGAGCCTGGGTGATCCCTGCTCGGCCGCGGCACGGAGCCAACGAACAGCCTCAACGTAGTCCTGCGGGACCCCGGTTGCAGATCTGTAAAGATCAGCCAATCGCAGTTGGGCCTCAACGGTTCCGGCTTCGGCACAAGCTCGGAACAGGGCGGCCGCCCGGACAGCATGGCCTTCAGCCAACGCGCTTTCGGCGTTAGCTAAGGACGGTCGGCTGTGACGAAACAGACGGGAGAAAAAGCCAGTGTTGTCGCCCATCAATCTCTCCCCGCCCGCTGCTCGCGTCGTTCGATCAAGGTTCGCGCATCGCCTCGGAACCGGTTCTCAGTCCACCCTCGACGATGTAGGAGAGGATTGAGCGCTTGCCGACCAGAATGTCGCCGGTGAGTGTCATGCCCGGGATGAGCCGAAACGACGCGGGTATGTTGCGCAGCTTGACATCGGTGAGCGTCACGCGAGCCTTGAATACCGGCGGACGCGGCTGATTATTCTCGTCCTTCGTAAAGGTTCCTTCACTGATTGTCTTGATCTCACCCTTGGCGGTGCCGTGCGAGGAACCGATAGGCGTCGAGTTTGATCTCGGTGTGGTTTCCCGGCTGAATAAAACCGATGTCCTTCGGGTCGATGTCCACTTCGGCTTCGAGGGGGCTGTCCAAGCGCGCGAGTGTGAACAGCGGATCAGGTGAAGCGCTGCCCTGGCCACCGCTCACCGAACCGGTCGATGCTCTGCCAATCTTCAGCACGATGGCGTCGGCCGGTGCCTGTACATCCACCAAGGCGAGCAATTTCTCCGCCTTCTTGAGATTCTGCTCGGCCTCGTCAAGGGCATCACGCCTGGTAACCAAATCCTTAGCCGAGTCCGAATGCCAGCGGTCTACATAGACAGCACGCTGCGCCTTGAGGGAAGCAACGGTATGTTGTTGCTCGGCAATCTGGTTTATTGTCTGAGTCAACAGACGTTCGATTTCCATCCGATTGTCGGATGCGGCCATTGTTCTTAACTTACTGTTCCAGCCCTGGCGCTCCAGCGTCATGTTCATCTGCTCAACGTCGGCGGCGATCTTATGACGTTGCCGGTACGTTGAGACGTCCTGCTGCAAGCGGTTAATTGTTGCCTCGGAATTCTGGATGCGGGCGTCGAAATCGGCCAGTGAGGATCGGTATTCCGCTTGCCGCTGCTGGAAGATTGACTGCTGAAGGACCGAATAGGGATCCTCGGGCGAAGCGCGGAAGACGCCGCCACTCTGCTCGGCAGCTAACCGGGCCACTTCAGCTCGCCGGCTCGCGGCCTGCTGCTCAAGCTGGATGAGATCGGCACTGGCGAAGGTTGGATCGAGTGTCGCCAGTACCTGGCCCTCGTGTACGATCTCGCCTTCCTTAACCCGAATGTCCCGCACGATCGCCTTCTCCAGCGGATCGACGTAAAGCATTCCTTCGCTGGGGATAATGCGGCCTGGTCCGGTCACAACTCGGTCAAGCTTGGTAACCGACATCATCACAAGACCAGAAACAAGAAGCGCGATCAGCACATGCAGGATGGCATGCTCGCTGTACGGCCGTGTTCGCAGGAAGACCGCTTGCGTTTCCGACTCGAAGGCACTGACAAGTGTGCCCGACAATGGCTCACGACTGCGGCGAACGAGCGACGGTAATTTGTGCATGGGCAGCGCCTCGATCGGCATGGCGATTCTGCTGGTACCAGAGGTGCTTGTAGATGTCGCAGCGGTGCAGTAGCTCCTCGTGTCGGCCGATGTCGTAGACTTGGCCGCGCTCAAGGACGAGGATGGCATCGGCGGGAACGAGCATCGATAGGCGATGCGAGATACAGATGATGGTCCGCCCCTGTGCAATTCGTTGCAGATTGGCGTTGATGATCGCCTCGCTCTCAGCATCCAGCGCGCTGGTTGCCTCATCCAAGATCAATACCGGCGGGTCGATCAGCAAGGCGCGTGCGATCGCCAGCCGCTGCCGCTGCCCGCCCGACAGGTTGACGGCACCTTCCTGCAAGCTTGTATCGTAGCCGCGGGGCATTCGTTCAATAAACTCTTCCGCGCCCGCTAACTGAGCGGCGCGAACGATCTCCGCGAACGTCGCGCCCGGCTTGGCCATGGCGATATTCTCACGGATGGATCCGCTAAACAGGAAGTTTTCTTGCGGGACCACGCCAATATTGGTTCGCAGATGAACGAGATCGATCTCGCGCAGATCCATTCCATCGATCTTTATGATGCCCTCATAGTTGGGATGCAGCCCCTGTAGCAGGCGGGTAATCGTCGTCTTGCCAGAGCCGCTCCGCCCCATGATCCCGAACAAGCCGCCCTGCGGAATATTTATACTGACGCCGTCGAGAGCAAACGGAGCGCCCAGCGCATAGCGAAACCGCACATCTTTAAAAACGATGTCGCCTTCAATAGGCAGGCGAAGGCCCGATCCGGAGCGCGTCTGTTCCGGCGGGGCGTTCATGATCGTTGCCACTTCCCCTAACGCTGCGCGGACCTCGGCAACTTCGCTCAGCAGTTTTGCCAAAGATACAAGTGGCTGCGCGGTGCGCATCGACAGCATGGCGAAGGCCATTAGTGAACCTACAGCCATTGTTTCTGGCCAAGTGATGATCATGTACGCGCCGAGCGTGAATGATCCGACGTAGATCAGACGTTCGAATGGCAGAGATAACGTCTGCGGATAGTTAGAAAACGTACTGAAGTCATGCCTCGACGACACCGCTTCAGCGACCAGGAGGTCCCACTCCCGCCGTCGGCGGCCCTCTAGCGTCAGCGATTTAATTGTCCGCATTCCGTAAATGGTCTCGACTAGGTATGCGCTTTTCGCCTGGTCCGCCCGCACCACTTTGGCAAAACGTACGCCGAGGGGAGCCATAAAAGCGATGACAATAACGAAGATTGTCGTGGTCAAAACAAATACTAGAATCGACAGTTGCCAATTCAGAATCAACATTACCGGTATGAGGCCGAGAAGAGGTACCATCTCCAAAAACGTGCCGAACAGCTGTCCGGTCAAAAAATTGCGGATTTGCCACATCCGGTGCAGTTTGCTCATAATCATACCGGTCGGATTTCGCTCAAAATAGTCGATCGGCAGATTCAGCAGCTTTTCCATAACGTACAGGTTGAGCCGACCATCAATCCGCGTCGTGACTATTTCGGTGAAAAATCGCTTCAGGTAACTCAGTGCCATCTCGAAGGCGATCATCGCCAGCAGCCCGACCGCTACAACCTTCAACGTTGACAATGAACGGTTGACCAGCACTCGATCCATGACGATCATGAAGATCAGTGGCGGTGTGATTGCAAAGAGCGTGCTGACTAGCGCCGCCGCCCCGATCTCCATGAACAGACGCCGCTCGCGCAGCACCTGACCCATCAGCCAAGCGAAGCCGAACGGGCGATCTTCTTCGGTCAAGCGGTAGCGCCGCTTTATAAGCACGATCTCCCCGGCCCACACACGTGAGAGGTGTGTCTCGTCAAGCACCACCATCGCATCCGCGGCCGCCGTGGGATCGTGCAACACAACAACGCGTCCAACTGCAGGATCGTCGCGAACCGCTTCCAACACCAACGCCGAACCGTCTTGCAAGCGGATAATGGCAGGAAGCGACTTCTGCAGGCGCGGCAATTCCGACCATGTCATCCGCAGGGCGCGAGCTTCGAGGCCCAGATCCCTTGCAATCGCGATGAGCAGCTTGTCGTCGGCTCCCGAGTCCGCGAGCACATAGGCGCGTCTCAGCTGCTCAACGGTGGTATCGATGCCGCAGCGTCGGGCAACCACGCTAAGCGCGTGGAGCACGCTGCTTCTCGCGAGGTCGTCTGCTCCCTGCCGCAATCGCAGAACAGTCATATTTCGATGATCCCCCCCAATAGTTAGTCTATTTATACAGGATCCCGCCGAGGAGCAACGCATTCTGCCGTCGACCGTAAACCACTGATTTCTGGTCGCAACGCGGTCTGCAGCTCAGTCATCGGGGCCGCAGCCGTGGACATTTGGCGCGAGTTTGTCAAAACTCCCAGCGCAGCTTCGATCGTGCCAACGACGCCTGCATATGTAACGCCGGGCCGGGACCCACTCGGTTGTATCCGTCGGGCCGTATTTCGTTCTGGAACAGTGAGAATGACCTCCATTTTTGAAGAATACGATACTCTAGCTGGCTCGGGCTTGTTTGACGCCGAATTCTACCGTGCGGCATATAGCGACGTTGCCGAGTCTCTAGGGGATCCCCTAGTCCACTATCTTGAAAAAGGTGCAATCGAGGGGCGGATTCCACATCCCGAATTTGACGTTGCCTACTATCTTGAGCAATGCGCTAGGGGAGGCGAGCGTCCAGCCAACCCCCTGCTCCACTACATAAGGACCGGCGCGGCACGAGGCTACAAGACGCACCGAGATGTGCCCGAAGAGCGTCAGCCGAAAGAAGTGACGCCACAACCGCAGCCTCACGCTATTGCGGCGACGGCTGACATGCGGCTGTTCATCGATTTCCCCCGGATCATAGACGGCGTCGCGATCGTCCCGTTGCGCGGCCACCTGGTCCTACAGGGCTGGGCACTTGCGCGCAGCGGCGTTGCAGAGATCAACGGGTTCATTGACGGGGTTCGTGCCGCCTCGGCACAGCACGGCCTGAAGCGAGTTGACGTGCAGCAGGCTTTTCCCGACTGGCCGGAGGCCCTTCACAGCGGTTTCCGCGTCCTAATCCCGCACCGGGCGCTGCCGCAAAGTGAGCATGAGGTGACGGTAAGGTTGTTGATCAACGGGGCAGCGCGGCCGCTACAAGGTTTCGCCTGCAGATCCTGGAAAGTTCGGAGGGCCAAGGTCCGTGGGCACTTCGCCGGAAGATGCCCCAAAGCGAGGTTGTGTTTTACGAGGCTCTCCTGGAAGACTTGGATTGGTTTCCCGAATTTGTCGTGTTCGTCTTTCTGGTTGGTGAGGGGGACGCCTTTGATCATCTGCGGAGGACGCTGCGGACGCTGCGGGAACAGACGTACGCGCGTTGGAGGGCCTTCGTCGTGCCGGCGCATGACGGCTTCGTCCGGCAGGAGGTGCGTGATGCTCTAGCGGAATTTCCTGAGATTTCTGACAAGCTCAGTGTGGTCGCCGACCCTGCCTCTCGGCGGTTCGCTGAATTGGCTCGGGCAGACATGCCCCGCTCTTCCATTGGATCGTGTGCCGGAAAGAGGTCGTGGCTCACTGTTGTGCAGGCGGGAGATCAGCTCGGCTGCGACGCGCTGCTGCGTCTGGCGATTGACAGCGGTCTCGATCAAGCAGCCGACCTCCTCTACAGCGATGAACGTCGTTGGAATGCCGCAGAACGCCGGGTTGATACATTCTTCAAGCCAGGTTGGTCACCAGACCTGTTGTTGTCTAAAAACTATTTCGGGCGCCTGTGGTGCGCCACGGCAGGGGTTTGGGAGCAGGCGGGCGTGGCCCTCGCCGATGCAGTTAAGCATGGCGAATATGACGTTGCGTTGCGCTGCGCGGAGGCTGCGCGGAGGATTCGTCACGTGCCGCTCGTACTGTGCCAGCGTGGACCCGACCACATTGACAATGACGCCACCGAAAGGAAAGCACTGACTCGCGCGCTCGCCAGGCGTGCAATCCGCGGTTCCGTCATGCCCGGTCATGTGGAGGGAACCTTCCGCGTCAAGCGGCCAATCGCACAGGCTTCTAAGGTGTCGATTATCATTGCGACCTGTGCGGCGCGTGGCCTGATCCGCCCCTGCATAGAAAGCATTAGAAAACTAACGAAATATACAAACTATGAAATTATTTGCATCGAAAATATACCACAAGCGCAGCTTCACGAAAAGAGCTGGATTTGTTCGCACGCTGATCTAGTTTTGTCGGCGACGGAAAACTTTAACTGGTCCGAGTTCAACAATACCGCGGCTGCGCAAGCGCGCGGCGATTATTTTGTCTTCTTAAACGACGACACCGAGATTATCGAACCTGGCTGGCTGGAATGTCTTGTCGAGCAGGTACAGCGACCGGAGGTCGGCGTAGTCGGCCCATTGCTCATCTACCCCGATGCAACGATCCAGCATGCCGGATTGTTTCTCTCCGATGTGGTTGGCACCGCCCGGCACGCCTTTCGGTTCGACCGTGAGGACGATGTCGGGTATCTCGGATTAGCCTTGACCCAGCGCAATGTGATTGCTGTGACCGGAGCCTGCCTGTGTACCCGTCGAGAGATTTTCGAGCGGTTGGGCGGGTTCGACGGGCGCCACAGCATCGTCAACAACGACGTCGATTATTGCCTTCGATTGTGGGAGCAGGGTCTATGGACGGTCTACACACCGCACACCCGCCTGGTGCACCATGAGATGGCGAGCCGTAGTGATCTGGGCGAAGTCTACGACGCCGAGGCGTTTGGCGAACGTTGGGGCGCAGTTTTTAGGGAAGGCGACCCTTTTCTCAACCGAAATTTGTCCCGTGAAATGGAACATCCAACGCCGGATGGCGAGCCGGTAGAAGCGGTGTTTTGCGGCCAACCCCAGATCCCCCGCGACAGCATCCGTCGCATTCTGGTGACCAAAGTGGATCATATAGGCGACTGCGTTACCGCCCTACCGGCCGTGCGGCGTTTGAAAAACTGCTTTCCCGACGCGCACTTCGATGTTCTGGCCGCGCCCTGGTCACGGGAGATTTGGGCTCTTGAGCCGGCGATCGAGGAAGTCATTGAGTTTGATGTGTTCCATCTGCAATCCGCAGAGGGTCGGCGCGAGTTTGCCGAGGCCGATCTGGTCGCTTTGGCGAAGCGTCTCGCACCGTACCAGTTCGATCTTGCCATTGATCTGCGGAAATCACCGGACACGCGCACGATCCTGCAGCGTGCCGGTGCCCGCTGGCTGGCGGGGTTCGACCACAAAGGCCAGTTCCCGTGGCTCGACGTGGCTCTGGAATGGGAGGAGGATCAAGGGTTGCGGCGAAAGCGTCGCCACGTCGCCGACGACCTCATCGCGCTAGTCGATGCCGTCGCCGCGGCGTGCGCTCAGGATAAATCAGTGATCGGTGGTCCCAGAAGAGTGACTTTGAGCCAAGCGACTTTTCCGGACCTACTGCAGACGAAGCCTGTTGTGTGCGTGCATCCGGGTGCAGGAACTATCATGCGCCAATGGCCGATGCAGCACTTCGCCACGCTCATCGACCTGCTGCTCGAGAGGTACGATGTTCACGTCGCGCTTATTGGTAGTGAAAGCGATCACGCGGTTGCTCTCGGCATCCATCGGAGGATACGCAATCGATCCGCGGTGTTTCAGCTCACTGGGTTGCTCACGCTAATCGCCCTTCCCGAGTTTCTGAAGGGCTGCGCCCTCTTTGTGGGCAACAACAGCGGGCCGCAACATCTTGCCGCTGAAGTAGGCGTCGCCACCGTAGCGATCCATTCTGGCGTGGTCGATCCGGCGGAGTGGGGACCTCGGGGCCTAACGGCAATTGCGCTGCGGCGGAACATGTCCTGCTCGCCCTGCTATCTTGAAAACCCCGAGGAATGCCCCCGCGCCCTCGAGTGCTTAACGGGGCTGCTCCCGATGCGGGTTGCGCAAACGTGTGGGATGTTCCTCACCCGGTTCCGCAAGCAAGAGTATAAGGCCGGCGCGCACGTCCAATGACCGCGATCACGAGTGCTCCGACCCATCGTTATCCGGCATATCCCGGATGATCGGTCTTCGAAGTCGAGTATCGTACTCCCGCCGCCTGTCGGTTTTCAACTCTCGGGCAATATTGGGCGACTTCGCTGGGTTTTTGAGACGCTGCCCGGTGAAGGCGCTCGTACCGTCGCAAAGGAACGTCCGAGGCGGGCCTCAAGGCGCACCTCTCGCGTCGAATGGTGCTGACCTGCTCCCCATCTTCCCACCACTAATTTCTAGAGTCCTGGCGCTGGTTTTGGCCGCAGTTGGTCGACCAGGTGTCAATCGGCGGAAACGGGGCTCTGACTGTCAATCGGCCCTTTAATTGCGGAGGTTCGTCAATCCCTGTTCGTGGTGCGAACGCCGGGGTCATGGTCCTTCCGAGGTCGACGTCTCATGATGATGTTCGGGTCGGGTGCCTCAACGTATGGAATGACATGCGGCGGAGCCGTCATCAGCCGATTTAACGAGGTCACCACAACCACCGTCCCGGCGGGACATCACGGGTCCCGCAATGCGGGCCGAGACCAGATCCTGGATTATCTGTCAACGGCGGAGCAATTCCGGGCCACTGTGGCGGAGTAAAAGCAGGCCATTTGCGCGAGAGCGGCGCGAGACAGCAAGGGCCCGATCGGGCCCTTGCCGTGTCGTCGGTTTGCCTTGAGGGTCAGGGTTTGCTGATTTCGCCGGTCTCGGGATCGACGGTGTCGGCGGTGGCCTGGTTTTGCTTTCTGCCCGATCGGCCGGGGTGGCGGGACGACGGGCGTCCGGCGGATTGCTTCAGGCGGTAGCTGTCGCCGTTCATGGTGAGGATATGGACGTGGTGGGTCAGCCGGTCGAGCAGCGCGCCGGTGAGCCGTTCCGATCCCAGCACCGAGGTCCAGTCCTCGAACGGCAGATTGACGTGACGAGGGTCGAGCCGCGCTCGTAGCGCTGGGAGAACACCTCGAACAGAAGTTCCGCCCTGGTCGGGGACAGCGGCACGTAACCGAGTTCGTCGATGATGAGCAACTTCACGGCCTGCAGATCACGCCGCAGCTTCAGAAGCCGTCGCTCGTCGCGCGCTTCCATCAGCTGATTCACGAGGGCGGCGGCGGTGGTGAAGGCGACGCTGAACCCTTTCTGGCAGGCGGCAAGACCGAGAGCCAGGGCTGCATGCGTCTTGCCGGTGCCGGAATTGCCGAGCGCGATGACGTTCTCGCGGCGCAGGACGAACTCGCATCGAGCGAGCTCGAGCACCAGCATCTTGTTGAGGCTCGGAATGGCGGTGAAGTCGAAGGTGTCGAGGCTTTTTGACCGCCGGGAAGCGTGCCGCCTTGATCCGCCGCTCGACCATTCGGCGTTCCCGGTCGATCAGCTCCAGCTCCACCAGGCGCAGCAGGTAGCGGGGATGATCGACGCCGTCGCCGGCGCATTCGCGCGCGACCTTGTCGTACCCCGCAGAATGGTCGGCAGCTTCAGCCGCTTGAGGTGATGCGCCAGCAGAACCTGCGGGGTGCCGCTCGTCGTTCCCGCCGGTATCGCCTCGACGCCCGCCTTGCCGGTCATGCCGCTGTCCTGGGAACGAGAACGGCGTAGTCGGCCGCCGTCGTCATCCTGACGTCCGTTCTCGGCAGATGTGGATAGGCCGTCAGGTCGAGCCGGGCCGGTCGCCGCTCGATGCGCGCCAGCGCGATCTGCTTGACCGCATCAAAGCCGATGGCGCCGAGCCGGATCGCTTCGGTGACCGCGCTCGCCACGATCTCCATCGGGATCGCCTCCATCAGCCGCAGGACCTGGATGAACTCCGCCTGCCGCGGTTGCCCATGCGCGCTTCGAGGAGATGGCGCAGGTGCTGGAACGCCTCCGGCAGATCCCAGTCTTTCAGCGCCGCCGCCTGGTCCAGGGCATTTGGCTTCGTCTCGATCAGCGCGAGGTAGTGCAGCGGCTCGAACACGAAGGTCCCGGTGCCGTAGGCGCGGCGATGTCGGGCGATCTGCTCGCCGGCACACAGGATCACCACCTCGTCGACGAAGCCCTTCACCACAACATCCCGGAAGCCGTATGCCGTCGGCACCGAGTAGTCGTTGCAGCGGTAGCGGACCAGGGCGGTTGACGAGACCCGCGCCGCCCGCTTCTCGCACGCCTCCAGCGGCACGGCGGGCAGATCCCGAAAGGACTCCAGGTCGGCGACGAGACGCTCGCCGATGGTCTCGCTGTGGCGACCGGCGCGTTCGCCCTGTCGGCGCCGGCAGCGCTCTTCCAGCATCACATTGAGATCGTCGTAGCTTGCTGCCTGGGGGATCGGCGTCATGAAGTTCGATCGGGCATACTTCACCAGCCCTTCGACCTTGCCCTTGTCGTTGCCCTTGCCGGGACGGCCAAAACGGTCGCGGAACAGGTAGTGGCTCTGAAGTTCGGTGAAGGCCCGGGTCCGCTCCCGCCTGCCGTCACCGCAGATCTTCGCCACCGCGATCGTCGTGTTGTCGTAAAGCACCGACAGCGGCACGCCGCCAAAGAAGGCGAACGCCGACACATGACCGTCGAGAAACGCTTCCGTCGTCTCCGCCGGGTAGGCCTTCACGAACGGCGCGTCCGACTTGGGCACGTCCATGCAGAAGAAGTGGATCTTCTGCCCCACGCCGCCGATCACGCCAATCGCCTCGCCGAAGTCGACCTGCGCGTGCCCGGGGGGATGCGCCAGCGGCACGAAGGTCTCCCGGCCTTTGGCGCGAGCGACCCGGACGTAGTCCCTCACCACCGTCACACCGCCGGCATAGCCGTGCTCGTCGCGCAGCCGCTCGAAGATCCGCTTGGCAGAATGCCGCTGCTTCGAAGGCGCCGTCCCGTCGGCCTCGAGAATGGCGTCGATCACCGGCAGAAGCGCCCCAAGCTTCGGCTTTTCACCGGCTTCGTTCGCGTGTAGCCGGGCGGCAACGAGAACCGGCACATCTTCGAAACCGTCTCACGGCTCAGCCCGAAAACCCGCGCCGCCTCGCGCCGGCTGTTACCCTCAATGAAAACAAATGCCGAACGGCGGCGTAGACTTCCACGGCAAACATCCCCGGCCGCCCCCTGACAAAGGAGACAGCCTAACCACTGGCCGGATTTTTGCTCCGGCGCGGCAGCACCAACCGCCGCCGCTACGTGGCCTAATTTGTCACCGCCCTACACACCACGGGCTCCGACTTCGCTTTGCCCTCGAAAACCACCGTCCCGGCTTCATCGACAACACAAATCGAGGTTTCTTTTTGTGAAACATCCAATCCGACGTAGTGCTTCATCGCACCCTCCGAATTCTCGATCTTGATCAGCGTAAACCGTAGTTAACCCGTTTCCAGGGCAAGCTCCGACCGCAATTACGTTATCGTATGGAACGGTGCCGATTAACTGACTTGGCTTTGGCACTTACGCCGCAGGGTTTGGTAGTTATCGTGCGTTAGGCTCGCGTGGCCCACCTGCCGAGTCAGGTTTATCCACTAGATCCCACGAACTTAATTGGGGGCTTCTCACGCGTAATTAATCTTGGAAAAAGCAATGATATTATGCGCGACGATAACGATAATGGCAATGGGCGTTTGAAATAATATAGTAAACCTGCTACACCTGATCCTACTATACGCCAGTTAGTTACCGAAACTAACTCCCAGCCAGAACGTCCAAATGCATTAGGCATTAACGTTAGTAAGCTCTGATTACTTGTTATATCTTCAAAACTTTCAAACCAAGTACTATATTCCCACTTTTGCACTACACCCTCCAATTGTACAAATGCTAGCCCAACCGCGCCTGCCAATGTATCCCATAAAGCGCCATCCAGTCAGGTGTCGGCAGGGCCTCCTCTCGATTGGCGTTACGCGCTCCCGGCGTCTGCACCTTCTTTTCATATCGGATCCGCTCTACTCCGCCGCGCGTCACCTTCTGATGGCGACTGTCGTAGAGCTTGGTGGTGCGCGGGTCGGCATGGCCGGCCATGTACTGGGCCATCTCGATGGGGCTCTGTTGCAAACTTTGCTCCGGACGCGTGATGGTGCCGGATGGTCCCGTTGTGTGCTCAGGCTTTTTGAAGCTTGAGCCGCTCGCTGACGAACTGCATGGTCTCCGCCTGTTAATCGGCGTGCAAAAGGGGTTCTGACTCAATTTTGATGCAGATTCAGATTCGAATGGCGGCGGCTCACAGGGGAGATCGCCGCCATGCCGATTAACACCATGCCCACGAATGTCGGCCTGACGACGCTGGTTCCGACCGGCTTCAGGCTTATCCACACGGGCGGGAACGCCGAAAGGCTCGAATTGGTCGTCCGCCCGTCACGTCGGTCTTGCCGTTGCCCGGATTGCGTCGCGGTCTCGGACAGCGTTCACAGCCGATATGTCCGGAAACTGAGCGCTACACCACGGATGAGATGGACAAGCGGAATCGTCGGCGCGGTGATATCGTTTGGTTGCGCAGGCGACCTCTTGGCGAAGCGCGGCGCGTCGGCTGCAAGCGCCGTCGGGCGGCCGATGGATGCCCTGTCGATTTGAGGGGCCTGCGCACCGATCAGCGCAAAGGGGAGGCCGCGCGCGAAGCCTCCGGCGTAGCGCAGCGCGCGGCAGGCGGTCGGTGTCGGCTTTCGGCATGTCGGGAACGAGCGCTGACACGCGCTCGTTCAGGGCGCCTCTACGCAGGTCACCTCACGGCGTTTTGCACGCCAGTCGCGGTCTTGGGCGGCCGGGTTTTCCACCGCGCCACGAACTGCTCGTAGGTTCTCTCGGCCTGCCGCGCGACGTCCGCCTCCTAGGCCCGTAGCTCCTTGACGTTGTAGGCGTAGGCGGGGCCGCGCCGGTTGCCCTTCTTCTGCGGTAGCCCCGCTCGGAGCTCCATGTCGCGGGTCTTCTTGGCGACCAGCGCCGGCCGTGCCCAGAGATAGTCCTCTTGTTTCGTCAACAGATGCCAGCACAGCACCGTGAGCTTGCGGGCCAGCGCCACGGCGGCGACCTGGTGGCCCCGCTTCGCCCGGATGCGGACGAAGAAAGCGTGCAACGGCCCCGGTGCCTTGGCCGCCGCCCACGCCGCCTAGACCAGCATGGCACGGGCATGGCTACGGCCGACCTTGCTGATGCGGCCGTGGTGAGCGGCGCCGAGACCCGACTGGGCGCACGCGCGGGTTCAGGCCGAAGTAGCTGACCAGCTTCTGCGGGCTGTTGAACCGGGCGATGTCGCCGATCGCCGCCATGATGCCGGTGGCAACATCAGATTGACGCCGGTGATCGTCATCAGCCGCCGGACGGAGGCGTCGTCGATCACGCTCGACGCGATCTCGCGATCCAGCTCGGCGAGATCCTCCCCAAGGCGATCCAGTTCCCGGAGGCCGCGCTCGATGGCGGCGCGTTCGTCGTCGGGCAGGGATTGCCGTTCGAGCCAAGTCCGACCGCTCCGGTTGAACAGGTCAGCGTGCGGACACTTCGGAACCAGGTGCGCGCTCAGGATCGCATGGATCTCGTTCTTCAGCCGGGTCCGGTGACGCACGATCTGGTAGCGCCGCGCCACCAGCCGACGCCGCCGCTCGGTGGCGGCGTCCGGTGTCCAGATTTCCGGCAGATAGCCCGCGGCGTAGAGGTTCGCCAGCGTGCCCGCGTCCACCTTGTCGGTGTTCACGTGGGCGTGGGCGATCGCCTTCACCTGCAGCGGATTGGCGGTCACCACCCGCGCCACGAACGGCGACAGCACGCGCGACACCGCCATGCTGTTGCCCGTCGCCTCGATCACCACCTCGTCGGTGGGCACGAGCGTCTTGCCGAAACCTTCCAGCGCCGTGCGGGTCATGTCGATCCGCCCGGCATGCCGAAGCACGCCCTTGTCCCAGATCACCACCTCCCCGAAGGTCCGGTGGATGTCGATGCCGATCACCCGTCGCATACTCACCTCCTTCGCAAGACCATCGAACGGGAGCGGTGGGGCGACACGACACCTACGGATCCGCGCTCTCGGCGCAACCGGGCGAGTCGCAGAGGCGGCCAGCTACCAACGCGAGCTCGAGGCTCATCGAATACATCGGCCTGCCCGCACCTTCGTGCTCCCGGAGCCTCTGTCCCGGATGCTCGCAGCATACGCCACCAGCCGAAGAACCAGCGGCCGAGATCGAGGCCCCGATCCTCTCATACCGGTTACCAACGCCGTGGAGAGCCTGTATCGCAGCCTGCGCAAGGTGATCAAGACGCGCGGCAGCTTCCCGACTGACGAGGCGGCCATCAAGCTGCTCTACCTAGCCATCCAGAACGCCGGCGTGCGTTGGCGACGAGCCGTTGCATGGACGGAGGCAATGGGCCAGTTTGCCATAGTCTTCACTGACCCGGGAAACCAAGACACGGGCCAACCAAACAAAAAAACTGACATCCCCCAAGGTGCCGCACGGCCGCTGGAAAACGATGACCTTCCTGGCCGCGCTGCGCTGCGACCACATCGAAGCGCGCTGGCTGATCGACGGCCCGATCAACGGCGAGCGCTTCCGCCTTTATGTCGAGAACGTCCTCGTGCCGACGCTCATGCCCGGCGACATCGTTATCCTCGACAACCTCGGCTCACCACGGCAAAGCCGTGCGCCACGCCATCCGCGCCGCCGGCGCCAGGCTCTTCTTCCTCCCCAAGTACTCTCCCGACCTCAACCCCATCGAACACCTCTTCGCCCAGATCAAACATCGGCTACGTAAAGCTGCCGCACGAACCGCCGACGGCCTCTGCGACGCCCTCAGCCAAATCCTGAACCCCGTCAACCCGCAACACTGCCGAAACTTCTTTACCAACGCCGGTTATGACCGGAACTAAACCTTCCGCTCTAGAAATCACCAGCCGAATTCAGTCTGATGATCACGCGGTGGGCATTTTTAATCATAGGCGGAGGCGGCTCCTTGATCCCATCTTTGGTTCCCACTTCGGCTCTTGCCGATTCCTCCACCGCCAGCCACTTCAAGCGCGACGGCCGCAAACACGGCAGCGATCTGCTGATCGGGCGAAACTTCTCCGACAACCCGCTTGCTTAGCTGCCGACTAGCCGGCCGTCTTGCGGGACCGGGCGGCGGCGCAGCTCGCGCGGAAGGCGGGGGCGGACGGATCGACCGGACCGAAGCGGCCCGGGTGGAACGGCGCCAGGTCGAAGGGCGGCGTCTCGCCCGCCACCAGCGACGCCACCGCCTCGCCGAACCCGCCTGAGGCGGCGATGCCGGCGCCGCAGCAGCCGCTGGCGACGAACAGGCCGCGCGTGCCCGGCATCTCGCCGATGACGAACAGGCTGTCCGGCGTGTAGGTCGAGAAACCGGCAACGTACCGACGGATCGCCACCCGGTCGAGCGCCGGCAGGAACCTGCGAAGAGAGGGTGCGCCCTCTTCCAGCGATGCCCAACCGTCCGGATCGTCGGCAAAGGCGTAGCCGGATGTATCCGCCGGAAGTGCGGCGGGATCGACGCTGATCGAGGCCGGCTCGCGCACTCCGAACAGCAGGGCGCCCAACTCGGGTCGGGTATAGGCGCGGGCCTCGGGCAGCAGGACGGCGGGATGCGCGCGGGGAAACAGCGGGTCCGTTTCCGTCAGCCAATACTGGCTGCGCACCGGCGCCATCGGCAGGCCGGCGCCCAGCGGTGCGGCGAGCCGGTTCGCCCAGGTGCCGGCCGCCAGGACGACGACCGGAGCGTGCAGCTCCCCTTCGGCGGTGGCCACGCCCGTGACACGGTCGGCCTCGACGTTGATCGACGTCACCTCGGTCCCGAACCGGAACCGGGCGCCGCGCCGGCGAGCTGCCCGAGCGTAGGCGTCCGCCAGCAGGTACGGATCGATGAAGGCATCGTCCGGCATCAGCAGGGCGCTGCGCACCGCTGCGGCGTTCAGCCAAGGGACGAGGCGGCAGGCTTCGGCCAGATCGAGGCTCTCCGCCCGCAGGCCGTGTTCGGCACACGTCGCTGCGAGCGCCTGCTGCTCACCGACAGCCGCCGCGGAGCCCGCTGCGTGCAGGGTGCCGTTGCGGTGCAGCGGCAGCGGCTGTGCCAGTTCGTCCGCCAGTTCGTCCATCGCAGCAAAAGTTCGGGCGACGAGCGGCATCACCACCACGGCGCCCGGCCGGGCGCGGGTCAGCAGTGCTGCCGCCTGGCTGCTTGCCTGGGTGGCGACGGACCCGTGGCGCTCCAGCACGACGATGCGGGCGGTGGGGCACAACCGCGTCAGGTGCCAGGCGGCGCTGCAGCCGAGAATGCCGCCGCCCACGACGAGCACGTCCGCGGTCGCACCGGCCGGGCTCACCGCGCCGCCCCGGAGGCTTCGTCGATGCTCTCGGCGAGGATGTCGATCGCCCGGTCCAGGTCGGCGCGCTCGATGATCAGCGGCGCCGACAGCGTCAGCACGCTGCCCATGGTCAGCTTGAAGCTGAGGCCGCGCGACAGCGCCGCGTACAACACCGCCTCGGCCGCGTCCACTGCCGCGCTGCCGTCCGGCTGCATCAGCTCGACGCCGATCAGCAGGCCCATGCCGCGCACCTCGCCGATCAGCGGCCGACGGCGCGCGATCTCCGCCAGCCGCGCCAGGGCGTGCTCGCCCAGTTCCGCCGCC
This sequence comes from Rhodospirillales bacterium, assembly GCA_016712375.1. GTDB lineage: Bacteria > Pseudomonadota > Alphaproteobacteria > Rhodospirillales > Defluviicoccaceae > Defluviicoccus. The sequence continues at coordinate 198,598 of JADJRE010000043.1, read as the reverse complement.
CGCTCGGCCAGCCCGTCCTGAACGATCACGTCGAGGCAGGCCAGCGCGGCCGCCGCCAGCACCGGGTTCTTCTCGTGGGTGTAGTGGCCGAGCGCCAGCTCGCCCGCGACGTCGAGGCCGGGCCGGGCGAGCACGGCGGCCAGCGGCAGGACGCCGCCGCCCAGCGCCTTGCCGAGGACGAGGATGTCCGGGGTGACGCCCGCGTGCGCGCAGGCGAACAGCCGCCCTGTCTTGCCGAGTCCGGTGGGGATCTCGTCGAAGATCAGCAGCGTGCCGTGGTCGTCGCAGGCGGAGCGCGCCTGTTCCCAGAACCGCGGCGGCGGCAGGTAGGGGACGGCGCGGATCGGCTCGGCAACCAGCGCGGCGACGTCGCCCTCGCGCCCGAGCGTGTAGGCGAGCGTCCGCGCGCACGCCAGCCGGCAGAGCGCGAGGTCCGGCCGGCCGCTCGGCTGCGGGAAGCCGAAGGGGCAGCGGAAGCAGGCGAACGGCGGGATGTGCTCGGCCCCCGGCAGCAGCGGGCCGATGCCGTGGCTGCGAAACAGCGCCTCGCCGCCCACGCTCGATGCGCCGAACCCCGCTCCGTGGAACGCATCCCAGAACGATAGCGTCTTGAACCGCCCGGTGGCGAGACGGGCGAGCTTGAGCGCCACTTCGATCGCTTCCGAGCCGCCCGGCAGCAGCAGCACCCGGCCGTCGCGGAACCTGGGCGGTGCCAGCGCCAGCAGGCGCTCCGCCAGCTCGACCGCAGGCTCGCACGTGAAGCGTCGGGGCGCGAACGGCAGGGCATTCAGCTGCCGGCGGATGGCGTCCAGCACGCGGGGATGGCCATGGCCCAAGTGATGAACGCTGTTGCCGTGGAAGTCCATATAGCGGCGGCCGTCAGCGTCCTCGATCCAGATCCCCTCGGCGCGCCGTACCGTGCCGAGGCACGGAGTAGACAGCGACTGGCGGAGGAAGACTGCCTGGTCGCGGGCGAGCAGCGAGGCGCCGGCGGGTCCCAGGTGCTGCGCCTGCCAAGCGGCACGGCGGCCGCCGAGATTGGTATCACCCTCGCTCGGAACGTCCGCGCCGTCGTCGTCCACTGGAGCCCGCCTCAGGGTCGCTCGCCGCGGGCCAGCCGCGCGTCGATGTCGTCCAGGATCGGCAGCACGTCGGCCACCGCATCGACGACGTAATGAGCGCCGGCGGCGGCGAGCTTCAGCGTCGCGGCGGCGCGGTACTGCGCCTGCTCCCAGTCGGGAATGGCGCGCCACTCCTCCAGGCTCAGGCCCACCTCGTTGCCGGTCACCGCGATGCCGATGGTCCACATCCCGCCGTTCAGCCCTTCCTCGATGTCGACGACCGTGTCGCCGATCTTGACGACCGCCTCGACCGGATGCACCGCCATATCGATCAGCGCCTTCAGCGCCGGGAACGGCCCGGGACGGCCCTGCGGCGTGTCCTCGGCGCAGACGATGCTGTCGGGAGCGTACCCCTGCGCGGCGGCCGCGCGCACGACGACGTCCATCACCGCGTGCGGGTAGCCGGTGGTGGAGCCGATCTTCAGGCCGCGTGCCCGCATCGCCGCCACCGCGTCGAGCGCGCCCGGGATCAGCTCCGCGTGCTTCTCGACCGTCGCCACCTGCAGCGGCAGGAAGCGATCGTAGATCGCATCGACGTCGGCATCGCCGGCCGGACGGCCGTGTCGTTCCTCCCAGGCCACCGCCACCTCCGGCATCGCGGTGATCGCCTGGATATGCGCGCGCTTCGCCATGCCCATCGGGGCGCGCGCCTGTGCGACCGTCACAGGCACGCCGAAGCCGGCGAACGCCTCGACGAAGGTCGACGCAGGCGCCTGGCAGCCATAGTCCAGGACGGTGCCGGCCCAGTCGAGAATTGCGGCGCGAAGCCGGCCGCGGTAGCTGCGGCGGTAGACGAAGGTCATCGCAAGCCCTCCCTGGATGGTGCGGGTTTCGAGGGGGGGCGACGCGGTTGGACCGGCGGGGGCGCCGGATTCGACGCCCATCTCCGCCATGGTCGCGCGGACGGCGGCCAACGCCGCCCGCATCTCCATCTCGCCGAGCCGGCCGATGCAACCGATGCGAAAGCTGTCGGCGATCGTCAGCTTGCCGGGATAGATGACGAAGCCGCGCCGCCGCAGCCCGTCGTAGAACGTCTCGAAGACGAAGCGCGGGTCGGCCGGCATCAGGAAGGTAACGATGATCGGCGCCTGCAGCGGCCGCGGCACCAGCGTCTCGAACCCCAGCTCCGCCATCCCGTCCACCAGGATCCGGTGGTTGCCGCGGTAGCGGGCGCCGCGGCCCGGGACCCCGCCCTCTGCCGCGTGCTCGGCGAGCGCTTGGTCGAAGGCGGCGAGCACGTGCGTCGGCGGCGTGAACCGCCACTGCCCGTTGCTCTCCAGGCCGTGCCACTGGTCCTCGAGGTCGAGGCTCAGCGAATGCGCGTTGCCCCGGGCGCCTTCCAGCGCATCACGCCGCACGATGGCGTAGCCCAACCCCGGCGCGCCCTCCAGGCACTTGTTGGAGCTGGCGACGACGGCGGTGAACGGCGTTCGCGCCGCGTCGAGCGGCAGCGCGCCGAAGCTGCTCATGGCGTCGATGATCAGGGGTTTGCCCGTCCGCTCGCAGACGGCCGCCACGTCCTCGACCGGGTTGAGGATGCCGGACGTGGTCTCGCAGTGGACGACGGCCACGTGGGTGATCGCGGGATCGGCGGCGAGTGCTTCGGCGAGCGCCTCCGGGGAGACCGGCACGTCCTCGGCAGTGTCGATCGACCCGACGCTGCGGCCGATCACCTGGGCGATGCGCACCATGCGCTTGCCGTAGGCGCCGTTGACCAGCACCAGCAGCCGGCCGTAGCGTGGCAGCAGGGTGCCGAGGGTGGCCTCGATCGCGAAGGTGCCGCTGCCCTGCACCGGCACGCAGACATGCGTGCCTTCGGCACCGGCCAACGCTAGCAGCCGCTCGCGGATCCGCAGGTTCATGGCGATGAACGCTCCGTCGCGCGAGCCCCAGTCGCGCAGCATCGCCTCCTTGACGGTTTGCGAGGTGGTCAACGGGCCGGGCGTTAACAGCCATGGGTCCTGCATCGATGCGTGTCTCCTGTGGATTGTGCGCAGCTAGCGCTTGCGCCAGGCGTGCGTCTGGCGCTGCAGCAGCCGGCTGGCGAGGGCGTGCAGGGCACGCGCCACCGCCGAGGTGTAGACGATCCTCATCGGCCTCGCCGCCGCCGCCGCGGTCGCGCCGGCGTCGTCCATCGCCAGCAGCGAGACCGCCGCCAGCTTGGTCCGGGCGCTGAACAGGAACACGACGGCGGAGACGGTCGTCATCGCGTTGACGAACAGGTAGAGCGCGATATCCAGGATCGTCGGCAGGCACACCGGGACGGTCACCCGCCAGAAGGTCTTGTAGAACGGCACCTTGAGCGACGCGGACACGGACTCGAACTCGGGGTCGATCTGCTTCAGCGCGGTAATCGCGGTCAGGTGGCTGACGGTGTAGAAGTGGACGATGGTGCACAGCACCAGGATCGCCATGGTGCCGATCAGCCCGTTCAGCGGATTGGCGGGGTGATTGAAGAAGAAGATATACGCGATGCCCAGCACGAGGCCGGGGACGGCCAAAGGTACCATCGCCATCAGCTGCACGATGCCCCGCAGCCAGCCCCAGCCGCGCCCCTTCTCCACCATGTAGGCGCCCGAAAAGATGACGGCGCCGCCGATCAGCGCCGTGAGTGCCGCCATCTTCAGGCTGTTGAAGTAGGCGCGCCAGCCGTCGGGGTCGACGGCGGTGAAGTCGTAGTGCGCCAGGGTCAGGCTCAGATTATAGGGCCAGTACTTTACCATCGAGGCGAAGCCGGCGACGCCGAGGATGCCGATCAGGAAGCCGCTGATCACGAGGCAGATCAGCAGGTAGACGAGATCGGTGCCGCGGCGGGGCTTCGGCGCGTAGGGCACGGCGCGCGACGAGAACTGCGCCACCTGCCGGCGCTGGATCAGCCGGTCGACGACGAAGGCGATGGCCGACGGCAGCAGCAGGATCATGCCGACGACGGCACCCATCTCGAAGTTCTGTTGCCCGACCACCTGCTTGTAGACGTCGGTGGCGAGCACGTTGAAGCGGCCGCCGATCACCTTGGGCACGCCGAAGTCGGTGATCACCAGGGTGAAGACGACGAGGATGGTGCTGATCAGCCCATAGCGGGCGCCGGGCAGCGTGACGGTGAGGAAGGTCTTCAGCCGGCCGGCGCCCAGCACCTGCGCCGCCTCGTAGAGGCGGGCGTCCGCCAGCGACAGCGCGGTGTAGAGGATCATCACCGCGTGCGGCAGGGTGAAGAACACCATGCCGATGACGATGCCGATCGGCCCGTAGATGCTCTCGCCCATCATCCAGCTCTTCAGCATGCCCTGGTTGCCGAACAGGTAGACGAGGGCGATGCCGGGCAGCAGCGACGGTGCGAGGATCGGGATCGCCGCGATTGCCCGGAACAGCGCCTTGCCCGGGATGCAGGTGCGGCTGAGCCCGTAGGCGAACAGAAACGCGAGGACGGTGGTGATGGCGGTCGAGAGCAGCGCGATGAACAGGCTGTTGCCGATCGACTGGAACAGCGCCGGGTTGGTGACGTAGGCGGCATAGTTGGCGAGGCCGACGAAGGCGCCGCTGCGATCCTCGAAGCTCTTCGACAGCAGCGCGTAGAGCGGCAGCACCATCGAGACAAGCAGGAACAGCGCCAGGGCGGCGAGGCTGGTCCAGGTGACGAGCGCTTCCCCCGCGACCTTGGGCCGCCGGACCGTCACGGATGCTGCGGCGGCTGCGCCGGTATCGGACATCGACCGTGGCCTCAGTCTGCCGGGAACACCCGGATCCGCTCCTGCGGCAGGGAGACCGCAAGCGGCCGGCCGGGCTCGACGCCGCAGTCGCGGACGACGCCGGACGAAAGGTCGGCGGCGATGATCATCCCGTCGAGGCAGTCGGCGGCTAGACGGGCGCGGAAGAAGTTGCCGATGAAGTCGAGATCCGCTACGCGCGCCGGGAACGAATTGTCCTCCTCCGAGGGCGTCCCGCCGTTCACCACCACGTCCTCCGGCCGGACGCCCAGCGTCACCGTCGCCCCCGGCTGCAGGGCCTCGCGCGTACCGCGGTGGCGGAACTGCACCTGGCCGAGGCGGACACGGGCGTCCCCGACGACGGTGCCCGGCAGGAAGTTCATCTGGCCGATGAAGTCGGCGACGAAGCGGTTGTCGGGCTCGCGGTAGATCTCGCCGGGGGTGCCCACCTGCTCGATGACGCCCTTGTTCATCACCACGATCCGGTCGGCCATCGTCAGCGCCTCCTCCTGATCGTGGGTGACCATGATCGTCGTGAGCCCGAGGCGGCGCTGCAGCTCCTTGATCTCCTTGCGCAGGTGCATACGCACCTTGGCGTCCAGCGCCGACAGCGGCTCGTCGAGCAGCAGCAGGCCGGGCGAGGTGGCCAGCGCCCGCGCGAGCGCCACGCGCTGCTGCTGGCCGCCGGAGAGCTGGCCCGGGTACTTGTGCGCCTGGTCGGCGAGGCCCACCATCTCGAGCAGTTCGCGGACGCGCTTGTCGATCTCGGCCCGCTTCGCCTTGCGACTCTCCAACCCGTAGCCGACGTTCTTCGCCACCGTCAGGTTGGGGAACAGCGCGTACGACTGGAAGACGATGCCGAAGTCGCGGCCGGACGGCGGCAGCAGCGAGACGTCCTGGTTCGCCTGGATGATCCGCCCCGACGTCTGCGGATCGAGGCCGGCGATCGCGCGCAGCAGCGTCGTCTTGCCGCAGCCGGAGGGACCGAGGAAGCAGACGAACTCTCCTTCCTCGACCGTGAGCGAGACGTTCTTCAGCGCCTGGAACGCACCGAAGGTCTTGGTGACGTCGATGATCCGCAGATAGGCGCCGGCCGTCCCGTTGCCGCCGTCGAGCATCGCCACCTCCTGATCCAGGCGCCGGCGCGCGCCGACTACTTCTTCGGCTCCGACTTGGAGTCGTAGCGCTTCGTCCACTCGGCCAGGATCCGTTCGCGGTTGGCGGCCGCCCAATTGAAGTTGTTGTCGGCGATCATGTGCGCTTCGGCATTGGCCGGATAGTTGGGGATGTCCTTCTTCACCCCCTGCATCGCCACCACCGCGTAGAAGTTGTTGTAGAGTTCGTTGGCTTCCCGGGTAACCGCCCAGTCGGCCAGCTTCTTCGCGGCGTCCAGGTTGTCGGTACCCTTGACGATCGCCGTCGCCTCCATGTCCCAGCCGGAGCCTTCCTTCGGCAGGATCACGTCGATGGGGGCGCCCTTGGTCTTCAGCGAGGCGCCCGTGTACTCGATCGAGATCCCCATCGGGTATTCGCCGGCCGCCGCCTGCTTGCAGGGCTTCGAGCCGGAGTGGGTGTAGGCGGCGATGTTCTCGTTGAGCTTGTCCATGTAGGCCCAGCCCGCCTCCTCGCCCATCTGCTGCAGCCAGCCGGAGACGGTGAGGAAGCCAGTGCCCGACGACGCCGGGTTCGGCATCACCAGCAGGCCCTTATACTCGGGCTTCAGCAGGTCGGCCCACGAGGCGGGCTTCGGCAGCTTCTTCGCCTCGCCCTCGACGGTGTTGTAGCAGACGGCCGCCATCCAGGCGTCCGCGCCCACCCACGTCGGCGGCGTCCTGTCGCTCTTGAACTTCGGCTTGATCGCGTCCAAGCCCTTCGGCGCGTAGGGCTCGAGCAGTCCGTCCCGGTCGAGGATCAGCAGGCTGGAGGCGGCGAGCCCCAGACCACGTCCGCCTGCGGGTTGGCCTTCTCGGCCAGCAGCCGGGCGGTGATGATGCCGGTGGAATCCCGCACCCACTCGATCTCGACGCCCGGATTCGCCTTCTCGAACGCCGTCTTGTAGGGGGCGAGCTGCTCCGTCTCGAACGCGGTGTAGACGGTGAGCTTGCTCTGGGCGTGGGCGTGCGCCGCGACGAACAGGCTGAGAAGGGCGGCAAGACCGGTTCCCCCGATCTGGCCGCAAACCTGTGCAATCAATTTCGTCATGCTTTCGTCCCCTGCATGTGCGGCCCGCCGGGCGGGCCATCGGCGCGAACTCGATGCTCACGCGCGATCGCGAGCGGTCGTTCACCTGTAGTGGAGGCGAATGACGCTGCCATATGAAGTTTTCATGAAGGGAGACGCCGCCGCGGCGACCGTTCCCCAAGCGGCCGCAAGTTTGCCGCACTCGGGGTGCGGCCGATGGCCAGCCGGCCACCGCTGCCGGAGGTAATCGAGCGGCCGAAGATGCGCGCCGGCGTTCGAGCGGAGTCTGCGCCGACCAGCCGGCGAACGGCAGGGTTGGGGTGGCGCTAGCAGGTGGAAGCAGAATAGTGGGGATGATCAGGGCTGGGCTCGGGAACTGGGCACGTCGGGGTCGCCTACGTGGCAACGGTCCGCATGACGATACTCTCGACATTGTCTTGCTTAAAGGCGACCGCCTTGCCGAACTTGGCGACTATATTAATCGTCTGCACTCGATCATGCCGCAGAAGCGCAACCTGGACGCGGCGGAACCAACCCGCGCCAAGACCGGACGGGTGATCGGCACTGACTTGCTGGTGGTGATGAAGGGCCTGCCGTTCGCCTACGCCAAGGACACGCAGGAGGACAAGGAGCCGGTGTTCGAGGCGTTCGACACCCTGCAGCTGTGCCTCGCCGCCATGGCCGGGCCGCCGGGCCCACCAACGGCGCGCGAGTCAGTGCGGCCCCGCCCAGGCGGACAGGGCGCGGAGCTGCGGGCTCTTCTTCGTCATGTGCGCCTCCATCCGGCGCAGCACGTTGTCGAGCACGGAGATGCCTTCGGCGACATACGGTCCCTTGTTCAGCATCACGCACTCGGCGCGATTGCCCATCGCCGCGTCGGTAAACTCGCCGCGTGACGGCATGCCGCGTTTGACCAGGCTCTCGAGCACCTGCGTCGCCCAGATTACCGGTACGTGCGCCGCTTCGCACACCCACAGGATCTCCTCCTGCACTTCCGAGAGGCGCTCGTAGCCGATCTCGACGGCGAGGTCGCCGCGGGCGATCATCACCGCGAAAGGGTTGGCGCCGGCCGCCTGGACGATGATCTCCGGCAGGTTGGTGAATGCCAGCTGCGTTTCGATCTTGGCGACGATGGCGAGCGGCGGTAGGCCCGGACGGCGCTTTTCCAGCTCCGCCTGCAGCAGCGCCACGTCTTCCTTCGACTGCACGAAGGAGTAGCCGACCATGTCAGCGTGCCTGGCGACGAAGTCGAGGTCTTCCAGATCCTCGGCGGATAAGGGCGAGACCTCCAGGGTGGTGCCGGGGAAATTGATTCCCTTCTCTGTCTCCAGCGGCTGGCCGTCCGGCGGCGTCCGCGTCACCGAGACGACCAGCCCTTCGGGCCGGATCTCCTCGACGAAGCCGACGATCAGCCCGTCCTTGATGGACACCTTGGCGCCGGCCGAAACCTGCTTCAGCACGTCCGGCATCGCGCAGCTCGTCTGGAACGGAAACTCCCGGCGCGGCTCCGGCTCACCGAAGGTGATCAGGATGTGGTCGCCCGCCTCGACGACCGGCCCTTCCTCCGGCGTCAGCACGGTGCGCGTGCGGATCTTCGGACCCTGCAGATCCATCAGTATCGGACAGGTCCTGCCTTTCTTCGCCGCCGCCGCCGCCTCGCGGATGTTGTGGATCATCTTCGTCCACGCCTTAGTGCCGTCGTGGGCGCAGTTGATGCGCGCCGCGTCCATTCCAGCCGTCACCAGTTCGCGGACGTGGTCCTTGTCCTTCGCCGCGTTTGGCGCCATCGTCACCAGGATGCGGGTGATCCGGCCTTCGGTCGGGGCGCCGAACAGGGCGTCGGTGGCCTGCGTCAGCGCGTCCGCGCCCGACCAGAAGACGTCGGCAGCGGGACGTTCGATGCCGTTGGCGGCGCCGGACAGCAGCGCGAGATTGGCGGCGACCGCATCCAACGTCGGCATCACGCGGCTTTCGCTACGGCCGAGACCGGTCAGTCCGATGCCGACCAGCGCCTTCTGCAACGGCCGGAGATCGAGTTCGCGCAGGGCCAGATAGCTGGCGAGATTGGCGGCGCCTGCGGAGAAGGCGCCGCGCTTCAGCATAGGCTCCCAACGGGAGAGCATGACGGCACCCTCGGCGTTGACGTGCCCGCGCACGGTCTGCAACTCCGCCAGCAGCTGTCCCGGATCGGCGAAGCCGGTCATCATCGTTCTCCTTGTGGACGCCAGTGAAAACGCGGGATGATCCCCGGCGAGCTGACCGCGGGCAATTGACAGATATGTGACAGTCACCAGCCCTCACCTCCCGGGGGAGGCGGCAGAAGATTAAGTGACGCGGCGCGGAAAACATGGCAGGAGCGTCATCAAACTGTAACCCACTTCGGTATACAGTGCGGCTGCTAATAAATATCAACCGTGACGCCGAGGGAAGAATGACGAAGACTTTCGGTCTGCGCCTACGCGCGGCTGCATTCGTGCTGGGGGTGGCCGCTTCGGTCGCGTGCGCGCCGGCAATGGCCCAGGACGTCCGTCTGATCGGTTCGGGGGCGAGCTTTCCCTTCCCGATATACTCGGCCTGGTTCAAGCAATTCAGTAAGGAGACGCCCGGCGTCACCGTCGACTATCAGGCGAAGGGCAGCGGCGCCGGCATCCAGGACTTCATCAATCGGACGGTCGATTTCGCCGCGAGCGACGCGGCGATGACCGACGAGGAAATCGCCAAGGTCCCGGGCGGCGCGGTGCTGCTGCCGATGACCGCGGGTGAGATCGTCCTCGCCTACAACCTGCCGGGCAGCCCGGAAGGCCTGAAGCTGGCCCGCGACGTCTATCCCGACATCTTCTCCGGCGCCATCACCCGGTGGAACGATCCGCGCATCGTCGCGACCAATCCCGATATAAAGTTGCCGGACCTGCCGATCACCGTGGTGCGCCGCTCCGACAGCAGCGGCACCACCTTCGTCTTCACCCAGCACCTCGCGGCGATCAGCCCGGCGTTCAAGGAGAAGGTCGGGACCGGCACCACAGTGCAGTGGCCGTCGAGCGACAAGTTCGTGGCCGCGCCGAAGAACGACGGTGTGACCGCGACGATCAAGCAGACGCCGGGCGCGATCGGCTACATCGAATACGGCTACGCCAAGCTGACCAAGGCGAACAGCGCGCTGCTGCAGAACAAGTCCGGCAACTTCGTCGGTGCGAGCGACAAGTCCGGCGAAGCGGCGCTGGCGAGCGCGGAACTCGGGCCCGACCTGCGCGGATGGATCGAAGACCCGACGGGCGCCGAGGCATACCCGATCGCCACGTTCACCTGGATGCTGTTCTACAAGGACCAGGACGACCGGAAGGCGGAGGCGCTGCGCAAGATGGTCGAGTACGCCATCACCACCGGCCAGAAGATTTCCGACAGCATGGGATACATCCCGTTGCCGGAGAACGTCGTAGGAAAGGTGAGGGCAGCCTCGGCGAATATCCAGTAGCCCTGTCCCATTCGCCAGGACAGGATCGACGCAGCGCCGCAATCCGCTAACGTCGGCCCGGCGCTGCGTCCCCGTCGGGCGCGTCCGAGGATGTCCGAACTCGTAGCCCGATCATTAGCGAAAGTGTCGAGATGGCCGAGAATCCTTTCATCAAAGTGGCCGGGGGCGCCGGCATCACCCAGCCACCGTCGTCCGCCGAGTTTCTGGCCGACCGGAGTTTCCGCTTTCTGGCGCAGGTCGGCGCGGCGGTAATCATCGTCCTCGTCGCTTACATCCTGTGGGAAATCGGCGGTCAGGCGATGCCGGCGATCCGCGAGTACCACCTGGGCTTTCTCGCGTCTTCAGTATGGGATGTGCAGCAGCACCGGTTCGGCATCCTTCCGGAGATCTGGGGAACGCTGTACAGTTCGCTGCTGGCGCTGATGATCGCCGGTTTCTTCGGTGTCACCGTCGCGATTTTTCTGACCCAGGACTTCCTGCCCCCGCGCCTGGCGGTCATTTTCCGCACGGTCATTGACATGCTCGCGGCCATCCCCAGCGTGGTGTTCGGTCTCTGGGGCATCTTCGTCGTCATCCCGGCAATCCGGCCGCTGGCCGACTGGTTGCACCAGACGGTGGGCTTTATCCCGTTCTTCAGCACGTCCCTCAGTGGCCCCGGCCTTCTGCCGGCGACGCTCGTTCTTTCGATCATGATCCTGCCGACTGTGGCGGCGATCTCCCAGGATGCCTTTCGCCTGGTCCCCTACCGGACCAAGGAGGCGGCCTACGGCATGGGCGCCACCCGCTGGGAGGTCATCCTGCGGGTGATGGTGCCGACGGCTTCGGGCGGTATCTTTAGCGCCATGGTGCTCGGCTTCGGCCGGGCGCTGGGCGAGACGATGGCGCTCGCCATGTTGATCGGTAACTCCAACCAGATCAGCCTGTCGCTGTTCTCGCCGGCGAACACGCTGGCCTCGTTGCTCGCCTCGCATTTCCCCGAGGCGGGGCAGGTCGAGGTGCACGCGTTGATGTACGCGGCGCTTGTGCTGCTCGCGATCACGCTGATCGTAAACGTCGTCGGCATCGGCATCCTGACGATGACCCAGCGGAAATTTGCGGGGAAATGATGAACACTTCGACTGCACCTGCTTTGCAGGCCGGCGCGCACACCCACGACCTCCGGCGGTCCATCGGCGAGCCGAGGGCGCTGCGCAGCACGCTGCTGACGGTCGGCGCATGGATCGTGGCGTTGATCGCCGCGGTGCCGCTGATCTCCGTGCTCTACATGCTGATCATCAAGGGCGGCTCGCGTTTCAGCCTGGATCTGTTCACCGAGCTGCCGCCGGCCGGTTTCGAGTTGGGCGGCGGCTTCGGCAACGCCATCGTCGGCACGCTGGTGATGGTCGGCATAGCCGCGCTTATCAGTATCCCCATCGGCATTCTCGCGGCGATCTACCTCGCGGAACTGGCACCCACCAGCCGGCTGGCGGCGGTCACGCGGTTTCTCGGCAAGGTGCTGACCGGCTTCCCATCGATCCTCGCCGGCGTCTTCATCTACGCGGCGGTGGTGTTGACCATGGGGACGTACTCGGCACTCGCCGGCGGCATCTCGCTGGCGGTGCTGATGCTGCCGACCTTGGTGCTGACCGCCGAAGAGGCGATGAAGACGGTACCGCGCAAGATGAAAGACGCGGCACTGGGCATGGGCTGCACCCGCACACAGATGATCTGGAAGATCGTTCTGCCGACCGGGCTGCCGGGCATCCTCACCGGCGTCATGCTGGGCATCGCCCGCGTTTCGGGTGAGTCGGCGCCATTGCTGTTCACCGCGCTGTTCAGCAACTACTGGCTGCACAGCACCACCGAACCGACCGCTTCGCTATCCATTCTGATCTACAACTTCTCCAGCATGCCGTTCGACAATCAGATCGAACTCGCATGGGCCGCTTCGCTGGTCCTCGTGCTCATCGTGCTGGTCTTCAACATCCTGAGCCGCATCATCGGCCGATCGAAGTTCTAGGAAACAAGGGACGAAGACGATGACAGCAATCCAGGCGTCCAAAGCGGAGCGGGCCTCTCCTGGCGCCAGTTCGGCCCCGGAACTCGCGATCGACTCGAAATTCAAGAAGATCTTCTACGGATCGTTCCTGGCGGTTCGTGACAGCGACGTGCCGATCTACAAGGGCATGATCACCGGCTTCATCGGGCCGTCCGGCTGCGGCAAGAGCACCGTCCTGCGCAGCCTCAACCGCATGAACGACATGATCAACGGCTTCCGGCTGGAAGGTCAGGTCCACTTCATGGGCCAGGACGTGTATGCCGCCAACGTCGATCCGGTGATCGTCCGCCGCTACATCGGCATGGTGTTCCAGCAGCCGAACCCGTTCTCGATGAGCGTCTACGACAACGTCGCCTTCGGGCTGCGGCTGAACCGCTTCAAAGGCAACCTCGACGAGAAGGTCGAGCACGCGCTGCGCCGCGGCGCCCTGTGGGACGAGGTGAAGGACAAGCTGAAGGCCAGCGGCCTCTCGCTGTCCGGCGGTCAGCAGCAGCGCCTCTGCATCGCCCGCGCCGTCGCCACCGAGCCGACGGTCCTGCTGATGGACGAGCCCTGCTCGGCGCTGGATCCGATCGCCACACGGCGCATTGAGGAGCTGATGCTGGAGCTAAAGAACGACTACACGATCGCGCTCGTCATGCGTTCACCCGCCACCTGAACGCCGTCAGCAGCTCCTGGCAGAGCACCGGACTGGGCTTTGGCACCCTGGTCGCCTGGCCCGGCGGCGCCATGCTGGTGCGCGGCAACGAGGGTGTCGCAGCGCGGATCAAGATCGGCGAAGGCGCCATTGGGTACGTCGAATACGGCTTCGCCCGCCGGCTCGGCCTACCGATGGCGGCGCTGCAGAACAAGGCCGGGATCTTCGTGCTTCCCTCCGAGGGCAGCGGGCAAACGGCGTTGAGCGAGGTGACGGCGACCGGCGGCGACCTTCGCCTGTCGATCACCGACCCCGTGGGCGATCTGTCCTATCCGATCGTCACCTACAGTTGGCTGCTGCTCTACGGCAAGTACGCCGATCCGGGCAAGGCCACTGCGATACGCGACTTCGTCGGCTGGGGACTGACCGACGGGCAGCGGTACGCGGGCGAACTCGGCTACATCCCGCTGCCGGCGTCCGTGAGCGCCCGCGGAAGCGAGACGCTGGCCGGTATCCGATGAGTCCAGGCCGGATCTTCAGCCGTTCGAGACGCGAGAGCGCGGCGAGGAGGGTTAATGCGCAATAAATCGCCGTCTCCGGTAACGATCTTTTTGAGGAACATTGCGTTAATGTCGATGTGAACTGCACGGTGGCGGTTCTCTGGTGGCGAGAGACCTTGGACAGCACATCCTTCGCGGCCGCACGACTGGATCTGGATGCTATCGAAGCGGCTTTGCGCGGCGTGCAGCGGCAGTTTTCGACGATCAACACGCTGCTGAATTGCCGGCGCGACAGCCTCGACGACAAGGTCGTCGCCAACATGATGGCCGGCTACCGCTACGTCGACGAGGCGCTGGCGTCGGGCGCCGACCTCTTGGCGATGGGTAACCTCAAGCACCTCCTGGAACTGAATGCGCGGGTTCTTTGCGGCACCGAGCCTCGTGACCGTGCCGACCACGCGGAGCATCTGCGCGCTACGGAGGAGCGCTTCTACGACGACCAGTCCGGCGGCATTCGCGACATCGTCGAGTGGTACCGCCTGCACCGGGACGAGTCGGTGTGGAAGCGGGCGGCGGGCGTCTACGTGCGCGTGCTGAGCGAACCGCAGCTCTACATCGAGGGCAACCACCGCACCGGCGCGCTGATCATGAGCTGGATTCTGGCGAGCGGAGGCCGGCCGCCGTTCGTCCTGACCGTCGACAACGCGAAAGAGTACTTCGATCCTTCTTCGCTGATTACCCGGACGAAGCGGACCGCCCTCGCGATGATCTATCGGATGCCGGGGCTGAAGAAACACTTCGCCGAATTCCTCAAGGCGCAGGCGGATGCCGGTTTTCTGATGAATCCGGCGGTGGCCGCATACTGACCTGTTGCGGCGCCGGCCGTTCGCGGTCTTCGCACAAGCCGTCAGCGCGGCTTGCGACGTTGCATCGCGGCACGCTCCTTTCGCGCCGCCCGGAACGCATCGAGCGGGACCGTCGGCGCGGCCGCCAGCGTGTGCACCCGGCTCGCGGCCTCCCGGAGCAAGCGCTCGTGAACCTCCGGAGTGCGCAGCCCAAGTTCTTGCTCGATCGCGGCGATATGCGCGGAAGCCTGCTCGAATCTCTCGCGACGACGCCGCATCGTCTGCACCGTCACGACGCGGTCACGCCAGCGCTTCCACTCGACGAGAAGCATCTCCAGATCGATGACGCTCATGTCGGCGAGGTCCTGTTGCATCGACACCATCTCCGGCCAACTGGGGCGGCTGGGCTGATATTCCCGACACCCTACGACAGTTGATCGACGTGTAGCTGGCAATGTTCGGTAGCACCGGCAACGGCGCGACCGCGGTGACGATCACCTCAATTGGCGGCGACGTAAAAAACGTCGACCAGACCAGCGCCGCCCGGCTGTTGCCGCTGCAGGTGCTGCCGGGGGAGAAACACGCGGCCAATGGAACGGCGCTGCGCAGCTACAGCCCGAACGACATCCCTGACCCCGGTTTCGCTGCGAGCGCCGGCGCCGACCGTCCGCAGCGGCAACAGCTACAACCCTCGCGCACGCTAACAGCCACCCGCCTCGTGGAGTGCTCCAACCCGGCAGCGATAAACCTCGACCGCATCGACCGATGGCGCGTTCACCTTGCGGGTCCAGATCGCCTAAACCGGCGCCCGGCAGATCACCGTCTCCGGCAGGGCGTCACGCTGCGGCTGTCGGCAGGCAAGACGGCCAAGACCTGTCTGCAGTACTCGGTCATTGCCCTCACCAAGCGCGGCACGGACGAGTGAATCCTCAGCGGTGACCTCGGCTGAGCCGATGAACCGACAGCGCCGCTCGCGCCTTCACCGGCTCCGGCCCCGGTGCCTTACGGGCGCGCAGGCCCGCCACCCCTTCGCGACCGAACGTCCAGCGCCAGTCGCGCACGCTGTCCGGCTCGACCGAGAACGCCTCGGCGATTCGAACGCTCGACCAACCCTGCAGCGACAGCAGGATGGCCCGCCCCCGATCCGCTTCGGCCCGATCCGACGAGCCGGCCAGAGCGCGCAATCCCGCTGCTCCGCCGTCGCCACCACACAAGGACGACCCGCCATGACAACACCAAAATCCAGTGGCCCCTCCGCCAAATTCTGCCATATGTGGATCGTGCAAGGGAATCCTGCTTAGCTACCGCCCAAACCAGTTAATGCAACGCCCATGAACCGCGTAACCCAGACCTTTCTGTGGCCGGGCCTGCCGCACAAGGACCGGCAGCCGAACATCGCCTCGCTGCTCAAGGGGAAAGCCGGCTACGAGGTGGTCTGGAAAGGCAAATGGCATCTGAGCTTCGCCTCTAACGCGGCGATGGGCAATGGCGGTGAAGACTTGGGGCCCGGCTGATATCGAGGTCATGGAAAAGAACTGGGGATGGTCTGGCTGGAACCCGCCGGATGCAGGCAATGCGATCCAGGAATTCCAAGGGACTCAGTTCGGCAAATTCGACGGACTTCGGACGCTCGGCGGCGCGAAATCCAACAACGACGGGCGCTACGTCAGCGGCGCTAATCCATCCGACCGCGGTCAGACTGCCGGCGTCGGCGGCGAAAGCGTCGTTGAGTTCTTGAAGAACCGGCCCCCAAGCTCGGCAAGCCATTCTGCTTGTTTGTATCGCTGGTCAACCCTCACGACATCGGCGCCTATCCGGGTTCATGGATGAAACCAAGTGCCTGGGAACAGGCCGGATACCGGCGCGAAGACTTTGCACATCTCGGCATCAAGCTGCCGCCCAACTATGCCGACGATCTGTCAACAAAGCCCAAAATCCAAAAGCTGGCGCGAGACGCGTACGACACGCAAGCTCCGCTCAACAGCGCCCAGGCTCGCGAGGACTACGTCAACTTTACGCCTATCTTTCACACCGTGGTCGACAAGCCATCATGACGGTGCTCGACACGCTCGAAGAAACTGGTCTCACGAACGACACCATCATCCTGCGGTTCGCAGACCACGGTGAGGGTGGTCTATCGCATGGCATGCGCGAGAAGGCCTACACGGCCTACGAGGAAATGATCCATGTTCCGATGATCGTGCACAATCCGAAGCTTTATCCCGAGCCACTGGAGACCAGCGCCTTCTATGACCACCGCGATCTCTTACCGACGATTTTGGATTTAGCCGGCATTCCCGATCCAGAATCCTACGGTATCGGCAAGAGCGTCTTTCCGGTCATCCGAAACCCGTCGCAGTCGGTGAAGGACCATACGATCTTTTCCTACGACGATGTTTTCTTCCTTCCACCAAGCGTTTCTGGCGGCCACATCCGGGCGGTCCGCGAGGGCGACTGGACCTATGCGGTTTACTTCGGCCTTGACGGATCCGGGCTTGAGTATGAGCTTTACAATATCAAAAACGACCTGGGCCAGATGACCAATTTGCTGCACGGCACGCCGATACGCGACACTAAGCAGGAGTGGGCACGCCTGCATAAGAAGCTGACCGATGAGCTAGTCGTCAGCGCCAATCTCCCTAATGACTTCGCTTGGCCGCTCCAGCCCGCACTGGCGTAACGGACGGAGCAATCCCGTGCTTGGTGCGTAGGTGTAGTGACCTGCGATCATCCGCGGCCGGGATCGCAAATATCGGCGCCGCGTGCACACGTTGATTGCAACTGGCTTTCCGGTTCCGGCCCAGGCTCGCTGCAACTGGGCGCACGCTGATTACAAACGGGATCGCAAACATCGGCGCCGTGCGCGCGCTGATTGCAACTGGGGCTTGCGGGTTGACGGGCAGGAAAACCGGTTTCGTGGCCGCTGGTCACACCGGCAGGCCGGCGGCAAGCATCTGCTCCTTCGGCTCACGGGCGCGGTCCGGTTCGAGCGTCTGGTTGAACAAGGCGTCGTCGTTTACACGGCGGCGCGGTCGACGGGTCTTGGGCGGCCTGCCAGGCCCAGGGGGTGAAGTTCGGCGAGGCGTCTGTTCGGCCAGCCACCGACCAGTCAACACGTCGGTGAGCCAGGCTTTCGGCTTCACATCGTGCTACTTGGCTACTTGCAGGTTCGACCAGCGACGCGAGCACCGACCCAGTTCTCGGCGCTGAGCGGACTGGATCATGGGAGCTTCTACTCAAGTCAAGGAAGCCGCTACCAATTAATAGAACCACCGCCTCTCGCCGATCATTTGAGTTCTGGATTGCATAGCATAGCTGCTCGTGGAACCATCAAGTTTGGTCTAAGATGACCAAAGGGGGAAGGAAATGCCTCGTGTTCGGCGGAGCGTATGGCAGCTTAGTAACCCAAGTCCGGAACTCGAATGGTACGCCAGGGCGGTTGCAGAGATGCGCCGGCGGCCGTTCCAGGATCCGACGAGCTGGGCTTTCCAGGGAGCGGTGCATGGCTACAGTCAGAACAGGGCGCCGTGGCCATCGTTGGTAAGTCCACCAAGACCGAATTTTCCGGATTGGGAACGGTGCCAGCACCAAACGTGGTTCTTCCTGCCATGGCACCGGGGTTATCTCGCCGCCTTCGAGGCAATTGTCGCGAGCATCGTCGAGGCCCTGGGCGGGCCCGGCGAGTGGGCGTTGCCCTACTGGAACTATAGCGATGGCAGTGCCAATGCGCGCAGGATGCCGCGCGGGTTTACCGGGCGCCGCCGTCCGGACGGGAGTAACAATCCGCTCTGGTCACCGCGGCGGCCGAATTTCGACAACGATTTCAATTACCAGATCCCGGCAGGAATCGTCGATACCGGTCCGGCACTGTCGACTCCCAGGTTCACGAGCGGACGCACGGGGGTTCCGCCAGGGTTCGGAGGGCCGGAGACAGGATCCGTACACTTTGGCGCAGCATCAGGCTTTGCCAACGGTGAACTTGAGAGTCAGCCGCACAACCTCGTTCATGACGCCATCGGCGGACTGATGGGCGATCCCAACACGGCCGGGCTGGATCCAATCTTCTGGCTGCACCACGCCAATGTCGATCGGCTCTGGCAGGTGTGGGTAGAGCAGCCTGCTGCAGCCGGCAATCCGAATACGCCGATGTGGCTTAATAATGTCGCCTTCTCTCTCTACGATGCCAGCGGAATGCAATGGACCTTCACCTCGAGCGACGTGCTTGACACGCGCACGGTGCTGCACGGTTACGAATACGACGACCAGGCGCCGGCGGCCCCGGCGGCCATCGCACTGGAGGCAATCGAGACGGCAATGGCGGCGGAAGGATCGGGCGAGCCCGAACTGATCGGGGCAAGCACAACCGGCATCAGCCTGGTATCCGGTAGTGCACGCACCACGGTGCGCATCGATGCTGCGACGCTTGGCGCGCGCGATCTACTCGAAAGCGTTGGGCCCCCGCCTCGCACCTATCTGAACATCGAGAATGTCACCGGGCTTGGCGTCGGCACCATCTACCGCGTGCTGGTGAGGTCACCCGGCGGCGAGCCTGTGCATACGGGCTATCTCTCGGCGTTCGGCTCGTTCGGCCGCGGCGATTTGGGTGATCAGGCAGGCGGCGGCAACAGCGCCTTCGATGTCACCGAAGCGCTGGCACGGGCGGGCAACGTGGCGGCTGAATCGCCGCAGGTCGATCTCGAAGTGCTTTTCGAGCAGGAGTTGCCGCCGACGGAGGAGGAGGCGCCGGAAGCAGCGAGTCTCGAAGCAATCGAACCTGCAAGAGAGCCGCGGATCGGCCGGGTCAGCCTCTATCAAACGCGATAGCGGGGCCGCGTGCCGCAGGCGAGGGCCACACACGCGCTTGGCCTGTCGATGATCGCGCGGCAGCGCCTGTGGCTTTTCGGCGCGGCGGGCGCCGCGTGGGGCGTATTGCTGCTGCAGAGCGGCGGTTGGCTGCCGCCAGCGCTTTGCCTGTCACCGCTGTCGGGCGGCTCCTCCCGCTTCATCCGCGAATGGGAGGCAGTCGTCGGCTCGTCGCTGTTCCCTCACCACCGTGCAGGCCTGGGGCCTGATGCTGGTAGCGATGATGCTACCGCTGCTCGCCGGTCCTTTGCTGCAGCTAACTGTGCAAAGCTTCCCGCGTCGCCGCAATGAGGCGCGGATGCTGTTCCTGGCGGGCTATGCGCTGACCTGGGCTGCCGCGCTGACCGTGATACTGGCACTACTCCTCGGCATTCGCAGCCTCGGCATGAGCGGTCCGGTGCGGCTGGCGCAGCCGGCGTTGTTCGCGGTGGCTGCTTGGTGGCAGGGAACATTCTGGAAGCGCCGCGCGCTTGCCGCCTGCCATCGGCCGGGACTGATTCGAGCCTTCGGCTGGCAGGCGAGCTGGGACAGCTTCCGCTTCGGGTTGAGTCATGGCTCTGCATGTGTCGCGAACTGCTGGTTCGCGATGGCTGCGATGAGTTTTGGCGACCATAGCACAGTCCCCGCGCTCGCCCTCGCCATGATTCTATTTGCCGAACGTAACGACATGCGCCCGCAGATCAGAGCCTCGCAGGTCATTCTGCTGTTGCTTGGGGTCAGCGCGTCGCTGCCGGGCTGACCTGCAACAGTATGTCGTCAAGGCTCCGGATCAGGATGCCTCCGTCTTGTCAACGGCGGAGCAATTCCGGGCCACTGCGGCGGAGTAAAAGCAGGCCATTTGGGCGAAAGCGGCGCAGCACAGCAAGGGGCCCGATCGGGCCCCTTGCTGTGTCGTCGGTTTGCCTCGAGGATCAGGGCTTGCCGATTTCGCCGGTCTCGGGATTGACGGTGTCGGCGGTGGCCTGGTTTTGCTCCGCCCGATCGGCCGGGGTGGCGGGACGACGGCGTCCGGCGGATTGCTTCAGGCGGTAGCTGTCGCCGTTCATGGTGAGGATATGGACGTGGTGGGTCAGCCGGTCGAGCAGCGCGCCGGTGAGCCGTTCCGATCCCAGCACCGAGGTCCAGTCCTCGAACGGCAGATTGGACGTGACGAGGGTCGAGCCGCGCTCGTAGCGCTGGGAGAACACCTCGAACAGAAGTTCCGCCCCGGTCGGGGACAGCGGCACGTAACCGAGTTCGTCGATGATCAGGAGCTTCACCGCCTGCAGATCACGCTGCAGCTTCAGAAGGCGTCGTTCGTCGCGCGCTTCCATCAAGCTGATGCACGAGGGCGGCCGCGGTGCTGAAGGCGACGCTGAACCCCTTCTGGCAGGCGGCAAGACCGAGAGCCAGGGCTGCATGCGTCTTGCCGGTGCCGGAATTGCCGAGCGCGATGACGTTCTCGCGGCGCAGGACGAACTCGCATCGAGCGAGCTCGAGCACCAGCATCTTGTTGAGGCTCGGAATGGCGGTGAAGTCGAAGGTGTCGAGGCTTTTGACCGCCGGGAAGCGTGCCGCCTTGATCCGCCGCTCGACCATTCGGCGTTCCCGGTCGATCAGTTCCAGCTCCACCAGGCGCAGCAGGTAGCGGGGATGATCGACGCCGTCGCCGGCGCATTCGCGCGCGACCTTGTCGTATTCCCGCAGAACGGTCGGCAGCTTCGCTTGCTTCAGGTGATGCGCCAGCAGAACCTGCGGCGTGCCGCTCGTCGTTCCCGCCGGCATCGCCTCGACGCCCGCCTTGCCGGTCATGCCACCCTGCCGGGAACGAGAACGGCGTAGTCGGCCGCCGTCGTCATCCTGACGTCCGTTCTCGGCAGATGTGGATAGGCCGTCAGGTCGAGCCGGGCCGGTCGCCGCTCGACGCGCGCCAGAGCAATCTGCTTGACCGCATCAAAACCGATGGCGCCGAGCCGGATCGCTTCGGTGACCGCGCTCGCCACGATCTCCATCGGGATCGCCTCCATCAGCCGCAGGACCTGGATGAACTCCCGCTTGCCGCGGTTGCCCATGCGCGCTTCGAGGAGATGGCGCAGGTGCTGGAACGCCTCCGGCAGATCCCAGTCTTTCAGCGCCGCCGCCTGGTCCAGGGCATTTGGCTTCGTCTCGATCAGCGCGAGGTAGTGCAGCGGGTCGAACACGAAGGTCCCGGTGCCGTAGGCGCGGCGATGTCGGGCGATCTGCTCGCCGGCACACAGGATCACCACCTCGTCGACGAAGCCCTTCACCACAACATCCCGGAAGCCGTATGCCGTCGGCACCGAGTAGTCGTTGCAGCGGTAGCGGACCAGGGCGGTTGACGAGACCCGCGCCGCCCGCTTCTCGCACGCCTCCAGCGGCACGGCGGGCAGATCCCGAAAGGACTCCAGGTCGGCGACGAGACGCTCGCCGATGGTCTCGCTGTGGCGACCGGCGCGTTCGCCCTGTCGGCGCCGGGAGCGCTCTTGCAGCATGGCATTGAGATCGTCGAAGCTTGCCGCCTGGGGGATCGGCGTCATGAAGTTCAATCGGGCATACTTCACCAGCCCCTCGACCTTGCCCTTGTCGTTGCCCTTGCCGGGACGGCCAAAACGGTCGCGGAACAGGTAGTGGCTCTGAAGTTCGGTGAAGGCCCGGGTCCGCTCCCGCCTGCCGTCACCGCAGATCTTCGCCACCGCGATCGTCGTGTTGTCGTAAAGCACCGACAGCGGCACGCCGCCAAAGAAGGCGAACGCCGACACATGACCGTCGAGAAACGCTTCCGTCGTCTCCGCCGGGTAGGCCTTCACGAACGGCGCGTCCGACTGTGGCACGTCCATGCAGAAGAAGTGGATCTTCTGCCCCACGCCGCCGATCACGCCAATCGCCTCGCCGAAGTCGACCTGCGCGTGCCCGGGGGGATGCGCCAGCGGCACGAAGGTCTCCCGGCCTTTGGCGCGAGCGACCCGGACGTAGTCCCTCACCACCGTCACACCGCCGGCATAGCCGTGCTCGTCGCGCAGCCGCTCGAAGATCCGCTTGGCAGAATGCCGCTGCTTCGAAGGCGCCGTCCCGTCGGCCTCGAGAATGGCGTCGATCACCGGCAGAAGCGCCCCAAGCTTCGGCTTTTTCACCGGCTTCGTTCGCGTGTAGCGGGGCGGCAACGAGAACCGGCACATCTTCGAAACCGTCTCACGGCTCAGCCCGAAAACCCGCGCCGCCTCGCGCCGGCTGTTACCCTCAATGAAAACAAAATGCCGAACGGCGGCGTAGACTTCCACGGCAAACATCCCCGGCCGCCCCCCTGACAAAGGAGACAGCCTAACCACTGGCCGGATTTTGCTCCGGCGCGGCAGCACCAACCGCCGCCGCTACGTGGCCTAATTTGTCACCGCCCTACACAGGCCGATCGGGCAGAGCAAAACCAGGCCACCGCCGACACCGTCGATCCCGAGACCGGCGAAATCAGCAAACCCTGATCCTCGCGGCAAAGCCGACGACACGGCAAGGGGCCCGATCGGGCCCCTTGCTGTCTCGCGCCGCTCTCGCGCAAATGGCCTGCTTTTACTCCGCCACAGTGGCCCGGAATTGCTCCGCCGTTGACATCTTGCCGAGTGGCGTCAACCCGGGGCTGCCTGAACATCACTTTCATCGGCGGTCGTGCGGCAAATAGAAGTTGTTTTGACAATGCCCTTCAAACGCGTCGGCGCTGAGCGGCCAGCCATGGCTGAACACAACGGGCTGACCCTTCCCCCATTGATTGTAGTAAATTTGGGTGCCGTCCTTGGTGGTGATCGTGCTCATCGTGTGAGTCCTTTCGTCTGGTCAGGCGGCGACGATCTTTGAAGCTGGGCGCGCGAGCGCATGGTGCCCCGAACTGTCCGGTTCAGCGGCCGGTCGCCGGAGCGATCGGATCGCTCGCCGGGAAGGTTTCCTCGAGTGCCTCGTCGAGCAGGTTCTCGTCATGCCCGCCGCTAGCGATCTCGATGACGATCTTCCCGCGGGCAGTTTTGGCCTCGATGGCGCGATAGGCGTCGCGGACCGTTTCCAGGCTGAAGTGCCGAGGATCCACCTGCGGCACCACCTTTCCCTCTTCGACGAGGCGTGTCGCCTGCTCCAGGATGGCGCGGTGATGGGCACGACCTTCCCCCGTCAGCAGCGGCAGTAGCGTGAAGACGCCGGAATAGGTCGCCGCACGCAGGGAGAGAGGTCTCAGCGAATGTGTGCCCCAACCAAGGCAGCTGACGACATGGCCGAAGCGGCGGACGGCCTCGAACGACGCATCGAGCGTGGCACCGCCGACGGTATCGTAGACGAGATCGAAGCCGTTGCCGCCGGTATGGCGAGCCACGTATTCCGCAATGGTCTCTGTTTGGTAATCGATGAAGGCTGCGCCGAGCTGCTCGATCAAGGCACGCTTACGCTCGGAATCGACGGCAAACACTTCCGCACCGAAACTCTTGGCGATCTGGATGGCGGATGTGGCCGACACCGCCACAACCTTGGACGAGCACCTTCTGGCCTGCCGAAACGCCGGCGCGATCGACCAGCCCTTCCCATGCGGTGATAAAGATCAGCGGCAGCGCGGCAGCCTCGCGCATCCCGAGGATGGCGGGCTTCGCTGCCAGCAGGTCGGCGTCCACAGCCGCGAATTCGGCGAGCGAACCCGGCAGGCCGCCGACGCCGCCGGTCATCCCATAGCAGCCCGTTGACGAAGTCCGCCGGCTCTGACTCCATGGGTTGATCAGGGACTTGGGGATTGCCCGGATGGCGCTGGGTCGGCAGGGGGATCGGCAAGGTGATCTGGTGGTGACGTGGCGGGAGATGCCGCGGTCGCCGGGGCATGTTTTCTACGATCGGCTTCAGGGGGTGCTGATCGAGGCCGGCTTCGACGCGTTTGCCGAGACGATCTGCAAGCCGTATTACGCGGCGAAGATGGGGGCACCGTCGGTTCCGCCCGGCCGCTACTTCCGGATGCACATGGTGGGGTATTTCGAGGGCATCGACCCGAGCGCGGGATCGAATGGCGCTGTGCGGATCTGCTGTCGCTGCGGGAGTTCCTGCGGCTGCGGACGACCGAGCGGGTGCCGGATCATTCCTGGCTGTCGAAGACGCGCTCGCGCCTGCCCGCCGAGGTTCACGAGCGGTATTCGGCTGGGTGCTGGCGCTGCTCGCCGAGCGCGGCCTGGTGAAAGGCGAGCGGATCGGCGTCGATGCCTCGACCATGGAGGCGAACGCCGCGCTCTTGACGATCGTGCGCCGGGAGACGGGCGAGACCTACCGGGAGATGCTGAAGCGGATGGCCACGGAAAGCGGCATCGAGACGCCGTCCGCCGACGATCTCGTTCGCATCGATCGCGCCCGCAAGGGCAAGAAGCTGTCCAACGCGGACTGGGTGAGCGGGACCGATCCCGAGGCGATGATCGCCAAGATGAAAGACGGCACCACGCGTCTGGCCTACAAGCCGGAACACGCCGTCGATCTCGACACCGGCGCGGTGGTCGCGGCGGAGATTCACCCGGCGGACGAGGGCGACACGACGACGTTGCCGGGCACGCTGGAGGCGGCGGCGGCGAACCTGGCTTCAGTCGATCGCGCGCCTGCGACGGCCGAGCCCGCCGAACTCGTCGCCGACAAAGGCTACCACCCCGGGCGGTGCTGAAAGACCTCGACGGCGGTGTCTGGAAGACGCGGATCGCCGAGCCGCAGCGCAAGAGCTTCTCTCGCTGGCACGGCGACACCCGAGGCGCGGGACGCCGTCTACGCCAACCGCAACCGGCTCCGCCCCGCGGTCGGCAAGGCGGCGATGCGAAAACGGGCCGAGATCGTCGAGCGATCGTTCGCTCACACTCTGGAGAGCGGCATGCGGCGGACCTGGCTTCGCGGCCGGGAAAACGTCCACAAGCGCTACTTGATCCACGTCGCCGGCCACAACCTCGGCATCCTGATGCGCCATCTGATCGGCGTCGGCACTCGAGGGAGGCCGCCGCCCGCGGCCGGGTGCTGCTGTTCGTCGTTCATAGCGAGGAGATTCTGGCGATGCTCCTCTTCGCTGTCCCTGACACCGACGGCCGTGGCGACTTCGCCCTCCTCATCGTCGCCGTCACCGCCAACCCGACATGATCACAACGGATACATCGTCAACGGGCTGTTAGGCGTCAGCTTTTCGCTGCCTGCGCAAGCCGCCGGCACCATTACCCAGCTTCGCCTGAGCTTCCCACCTAGTGTTTTCACCCGCGTTGGCGACACCAGCGAGGTGATCGACTTCACCGGCACCATCTTTCTGAAGGCTAAAGTCATCCCGCCCAATCCCGTAGTTCCCACAGATCCCTATGCCTGCCGCTTCTTAACCAATCTGGAGAACGTGAAGGGCGTCGGCCGAGAGAGCGGGTTCAACTACGTCGTTGCCGGAGCCGCCGACGTGAGCCAAGCCTGCCTGGTTCCCGGCGCCTCGGTGTTTCGCCTCGCCTATCGCTTAATACCGACCGACCCATATTACCCGGGCAGCCCTATCCGCCCTGTCCCGCTCGACTACGCGGTGCGGATCGACGCCCAGGGCAAACTACTACCCGATGCCCTGGTGAATTTCGCCATAGTCGGCGATTGATTTACCGCCGTGTTCTGCTCCGGCCACTACGGCCGGGTGCAGGAACAAGACCTTCGGTGCGGCCAGCGGGACTGGAGCCAGTCCCGCTGGCCGCTGGTACCCGTCCGTCAGGCCAGACCCAGCCGCCCGCCAGTAACGTCACCCCGCTCGCGCCGGTAGCCGCTTAAGCATTCGTCAACCACGCGCCGGCTACTCTTCGGCCAATATTGGCCGGAGGGGTGCATCATGCGGAAGATCGGGCTCGCCAGGGCAGCGGCCGTTGGCATCGCCTACGCGGCGTTCGTGCTGTTGGTCACCACGTTCTTCGGCCCGCCGCCGCCGTCGCCAGAGCAAGCCTTTCCCGCCGCGCCCCAGCAATGGGCGGAGGTGATGCTGCATCTCAACGTGCTGCTGGCCGTCGGGCTCGGCCTGATCATGGGCGGCGCGCGCGAGATCACGACCGGCGCCGCGAGACGACGAGCCGCACCGCGCCGGCCGGTCGCAGCGTGATTGACGGGCAGGGTTCGACAGGCGGCGCCGGCCAGGATGCGACGAGCCGGAAGCGGCGAAAGAGCGTGGCGAGAACCAGCACCGCCTCGATCATGGCGAAGCTTCGACCGATGCAGATGCGCGGGCCGCCGCCGAACGGAAAGTAGGCGTACCGCGGCCGAGCCGGATCTGTTCCCGCTTCCCAGCGCTCGGGTTTGAAGGAATTCGGATCGCGCCAGAAGCGGGGGTCGCGATGCACCACCCACTGGCTCAGCAGGCAGATGGTCCCCGCCGGCAGAAGGCGACGGCCGATCTCCACGTCACGAACGTTCTCCCGACCGATGAGGAAGACCGGCGGATAAAGGCGCATCGCTTCGTTGACCGAGCAGCTCAAATAGCGCAGCCGATCGAGATGCCCGGCACCCGGCCGCAGCTCGTGCCCCAGCACCGCGTCGACCTCGTCCTCGACCCGCGCCGCCGCTTCCGGATGCCGTGACAGCAGGTAAAGTGTCCAAGTCAAGGCCAGCGCGGTCGTCTCGTGCCCAGCGAGAAGCAGCGTGACAATCTGATCGCGCAGCAACCGGCGATCAATTGGCTGACCGCGTCCATCGCGGCTTTGCAGCAGTGCAGACAGCAGGTCTGAACCCGGCTGGAACGGCGTCTGCCGCTTTGCCAGGATGGCCGCAGCGGCATCGTCGAAGTCGCGAACCGCGGCCATATAGCGCCGGTTCCCGGCGGTAGGGAGCCAGTCCGGAAGAAAGAGTCCGCGCTTGAAGCGATCCGAGACCTCGGCGATGCCGCGGTCGACGGCGCGGGTGATCCCATCGGCATCATCGTCAAGGTCCAGGCCGAACAGCACCCTTGCGGCTATCCGCAAGGTCAGCCGCGTCATCTGGTCACGCACGTCGCACTCTGCGCCGTCTTGCCAACGTTCCGAAAGCTGTTCGGCACAGGCGACGATGTCCTCGGCCGAGGCGGCCAGCCGGTCGGCGCGAAACGCCGGCGCCATCAACGCGTGCTGGAGCCGCCATGTCTCGCCGGTACTGGTCAGTAATCCGTTGCCGAAAATCTTCGTGACGTGCCGCCAGAAGAAACGGTAGCGAACGAAGTCCTGGTGTCGGGTGAGCAATACCTCCTCGATCTGGTCGGGATGGTTGAACAGCACCGCCCGCGCCAAGCCAAACCGCAGAGGCACGATGTCACCATGCTCGTCCGCACAACGCCGGAGAAAGCCGAGCATATCTGCTGCGAACGCCGGCAGATGGCCGAGGACAAGGTTCCTCTTGGGTCCCGACAGCTTGGGTTGAGCGACTTCGGTCCGACCTGCCAAAGCGATCTCGTGTTTATCCTGAAGCCATAGTCGTGGTCATGCTGACGTCTCGCCGTATGTCTCCATCAAATCGGCCATGCTTCTATATGGGCGTCTCGGCATTTTGCTGAGCACCTCGAAGACGCCCTGGTCGGCGCCGTTCTCCTTGGCATGTTCGACGAGATCAGTCTGGCTTACAGGGAAATCGACGCCCTTGAATCGCCGCGGCAAGCTGTGCGAAGCATGCGGCGCCCGATAAGGCGAGTTTCTGACTACCACCGCGCGATGCGCTCGACCGCAGGGTCGTCCTTGGTGAGGACTCGTCCGCGTCCATCGCCCGCGATGAAATAGTCCCCTTTTAGACCACCCAGCTTAACAGCGAGCAACAGGTCCGCCGCACTGTCTCCATCTTCGACGGTATTGCCCGTGATAATCGCGCCGCCGCTCAGGACAGCCATAGGCGCCTGACCAAGCTCGGTGACATACCCTCCTTGCTCTGGCCCGATCGCCTGCTTCAGCATATCGCTGAGATTGATTGGCGCAGCGCCACTTACTGAGGGATTGTAGGTCCCATCCGGGTTCATCGTCGCGGTATTCTCCGTGTAGTTGTCAGCCTCGCCGTGACCCGTTGCGAAATGGCCTTGCAGGAGGTACGCATCCGTCAGCGAGTCCTTGACCTGAGCGAGTGCAATCGAGCCGTAACAGATGCCAATCACCGGCTTGCCGCCCTTGATAAAGGCCTCGAGAAGCATCCAGTCGCGGGTGTTGTTGCCGAAGTCGCCGATCGCGCCGCCGCCGCCAACCCAGGCCATACCAGCAAACCCATCGAGCGCGACCAAATCGGGCTCAAGTCGTGCCACGAAATCATCGCGAACTTCCTCGCCTTGTCTTGGGCGTGGATAGCTGTCGCGCAAGAGATCTCGTAAGCTCATCGGGCTTTGCAGGAAGCTTGCATACTCGTTGGTCGGATCCAGTTCGGGAGGAATAGCTTCGTTACGCTCCGTGATGGCAGCGCTGCGCATCTGATCATATCGGGCACGCTGAGCAGGCGTGAGGAATTGCCGACCCAGTCGCGCAATGCCTTCGGTAATTTGCAGCGCGTTCAACGCCTGGTCGGCGAACGGAGCAACAACGGTTACGCCATAAGGAACGGGCTCCTCGCCGTGTTCCGTGATCGGAACGACACGGGCTCCCTTCAACATCAACTTGCAGACAAACAGGGTCAGCTCCGGGCTGAAATAACCAGAAACTGGAACACGAACACCAAATTTCTCGCTGTTTTCGAAGAACCTACCGCGGATGTCTACACCCGTCCGGCGCAGAACACCATCATCGATCATTGTGACGACTTCGTCTCGTGGAACTCCATTGGCCAGCGCGGCGGCGAGGTGTTCAATGCGCAGGTTGCGATCGACGGGTGCCGGACGCGCAGTTGGAAACAGCGGCACCTTGTTGGCCGACGCATACGCGGTGTGTTTCGCGGCCTCTTCATAATTGCTGTAGACTCGGCTCCAATCGACCCGCTTGCCCTGGGCGCCTTCGAAGGCTTTCCTGGCACTGCTGTCCAGCGTGTCCATTCCCGCGTACGTGACCTGGTTGCCGAACCCGGTCGTCGCAGCTGCATCACTCATGGCCGAAATCTCCTTCTGTCAATGATGAAGGATCATTGCAAAGCGGCTCGTTACTCCGCGACTGCGGGCGTGACGCGAAGCCCACTCGCGCTGAGAGTTCATGCTGCATCGTCAGGAGCCTTCGTTGCTGTTTTTCTCGAACAAGGCGGCAAGTCTCATGCGAAACGACATCGCGTTCAAGACTGAGAACGTCAACGCGCCAACCTGGATCGACCTCGCCGACTAGGCGAAGCGGTACCAAGCCTTGCTTATACAGATTCTGCAATGCCACGACCGCCGCGCTATTTCTATTTATAGTCATTTTGGCCTCCAGTATACATCTTCCCCTTTCGGGTTACACAAAGTCTGAGCGCGCCTTGGCCGCAGGCTACGTGGCGCTCCGCTGATCAAGCTCGATCCCGATACAACGCCCGCATCCCTCTGTTCGCGGTGCGCTGCGAACCAGCGACCGAAGAGTCCGAGGGGAGGATGATCCGCAATAGATCGACGCAAGATCCGATCATGGCGCCGGCTGGAGCGGCCGGCGCCGATCTGTCCGGCGGTCCGACGAAGAGCTTAGGAGACCGCGGGAGCGACGCCAGGTCATTCTGGTCGCTATGTGCTTTGACGCAGATGACTGTCTTGGCGCTGTTCGGGCTCTGGACAAGCTGTCCGATTGCCTCGACCAGCGACACCCGGCGCGACTGCTCAGCGCCCGCCCCGCACGTCTATCGCTTGGCGCGTGTGGGAACGGCGACCAAGCGGTAGCGATTGTTTTCAATCGGCTGCCGCCCGGGGATCAGGGGCGGCGGCACGTCGGCCATCAGAAACACCATGTCGCTCTGCACGCCCGTGTTCAGCCGGGTGTAGTAGTGTCCGATCCGGTCGCCGCTGCCGGGGTCGAGCACGTCGGTCACCTTCACCGCGGCAAGGTTGGCCAGCGTGATCACCTCCTTCGGTCCGTTCTGGCCGAGGCGCTTGCCGAGGTTCTTGGTGGTCATGCTGATCAGCAGCGCACCGTCATCGGGGTTGAAGTAGACCGTCGTCTGCCGGCCGAGATCGGGCAACGGCCGCAGCTTGCCGTCGTTCTGAAAGACCTCGTCATCGTCGTCAGCGGCACCGAGCATGATCTGGTCGAACAGCTGCGGCAGGGGACGACCGGCGACGCTGGGATCTTGGCGAAACTCCTGCAAGCCGTGGCGCAGCACGAAGGCCCCCATGCTCTGGGTCAACAGGTGGATTCTGACATCACATTGCAAGTCGCCGGCGCGCATCGCGTCACGGGTACCGCGTACGGTTTTGCTTCCCTCCAATCGCCTGAGGCGCTCCTGAAACTGGGTGTCGAGGTATTCCCTGAGCTTGAGGAGAATCCGGGCGATCGCCGGGCGAGAATCCTCGGCGTCGCGGCGGTCGCTCCAATAGGAGAGTTGGGGAACGAGCTCGCCGTCGGAGGGCCAGGTGATCACCACCGGCTGAAGCGGACGTGAAGAGGCCAGGGCGTCATCGACGGCTTCGCCATACTTCCCTTTCAGCACCCGCTGCCGCGTCCGCTCGATGTTCAGCGTGAGCTGCGCGGTGAATTGCAGCGCTTCTTCGAATTCGGTGTCGAAGCCGTGCAGGTAGACCAGGACATCCCGCCGCTGCTGCGGATCGAAGACTCGTTGCTCGAGCGCCTCGAGGAACGGAACGCTGCCGAGCACCGGCGGATCGGCGAATGGGTCGTCCGGATACACCTCCAGTTGCTGAACCTTGAGGTCTTCCGGTACCGGCTTCTTCGGCTTCGGATCGTCGAGCACAGCACGACCCAGCCGCAGATAGCCGGGCCCCGCTCGTTGAAGAACGGACCGAAGCCGGTTGCGGCGTCGTTGAAGGGAAGCGGGTTGCGGTTGGTGATGAAGAAGACCTCGGGCATCGGTGCCATCCTTTGACCTGCCGCGCTTATGTTGTGATCGCTTTGCGCGGTGCGGGCAACAAGGCTCTTCAGCCGTCGAGGACGGGTCAGAAGTCGAAGTACTTGGCGGCGATCGCATCGCTGTCGTCTTGCCGAGGTGAGCTGCGCACCCGCGACCGGCTGGACGGCGTCAGGCCGAACTCGCTCTCCAGCTGCGCCAACTGCCGGTGGCAGCGGTTGGCGACGGCGAGATACGGGCTGCGGACTGATGTTGCCGGCCTCGGTCTTAACGATCGGCCCCTTGCGCTTGATCTGGGCTTCGGCGTCGATCCCGCGAACCCAGATGACGCATTAGCGCGCATCGCGGTCGAGCTCGGTCATGCCCCCGCAGCCGGCGAGCAGGCCGGCCAGCTCGGTGAACTTGGCTCGCCGCCGCTCGTCCAGGTGGGCCGGCGGTTCCGGCGCGGAGACCGGCGGCGTCGGCTCGTCCCGGTTCATCCGGTGCGGCTGGTGCCACGAGGGAGCCAAACATGGCAGGCCGTAAGCCGATCCCGACGGCCTTGAAACGGTTGCGCGGCAGAGCAGTGGAGGTGATCAAGTGCGCGCAGGTGACGTCGTCCTCTGGTTCGGCCAAATCGCCAGCTGCTCGGAACCTGCCCGATTCACTGCCATTCTTCCCGGCGGAGGGCAGCCGACTTCCGGACGACGGTCGTTGGATCGCGTGAACTACCGAGGATCGACGATGGACGTGACATCCCGCTCGAACCGACAGCCGCTCAAGGTGCCGTCTTCATCGCCGCCCGGTTCGCCTGCCGCGACGACTCTCATTCTGATCGCGGTGGTCGCCGCGCTCTATCTCGGCCAGGAACTACTGATCCCGCTAGCGCTGTCGATCCTGCTCAGTTTCGCACTCGCTCCATTCGCCATCCGGCTGCGCCGCCTGGGCCTGGGCCGCATACCTTCGGTGCTGCTCCTCGTGGTGCTCGTTTTTGTCGTGGTGATGGCGTTCGGCAGCTTGGTGACCAGCGAGATCGCGAGCCTGGCGCAGAACGCTGGCCGTTACGAGTATAACTTTCGGACCAAGATCCGGACACTGGGCGAAGCCACCTCCAATGGCGGCGCCTTCGGCCAGCTCCGCCGGCTGTGGGTGGACATCGACCGAGAACTGGAACGCGCAGCTAGGCCATCCCCTGATCCGTCCGGGACCGGAGCGAGGGCTTCCGCCGGAGCGGTCGAGCCGGTGAAGCCCGTGCCCGTTGAGGTCCACACCCCGCCAGCACGGCCGATCGATCTCCTCGGCCAGTTCGCGGGCGGGCTGCTGAAGCCGCTAGCCACGGCTGGCGTCATCGTCGTCTTCGTCGTCTTCTTCCTGCTGCAGCGGGAAGACCTGCGCGACCGCTTCATCCGGCTGTTCGGATCGCGTGACATGCACCGGACCACCGACGCGATGACCGACGCCGCGCGGCGGGTCAGCCGCTATCTGATCGTGCAGCTCTGCATTAACATGTTCTATGGCGTCTCGGTCGGGTTCGGCCTGTGGCTGATCGGGGTGCCGCACCCGTTGCTGTGGGGCCTGCTCGGCGGCGCCTTGCGCTTCGTCCCTTACGTGGGGCCGATCGCAGCAGCCATTCTCCCGACCGTCGTCGCCGTCGCCGTCGATCCGGGCTGGATCGTCCCTCTCCTCTCCGTCGGCCTGTTCCTGATCCTCGAGCTGTTCATCAACAATGTCCTCGAGCCGTGGCTTTATTCCTCCAGCACCGGCCTCTCTCCGGTGGCAATCCTGGTCGCTGCCGTATTCTGGACGACCCTGTGGGGGCCGGTCGGCTTGCTGCTGTCCACTCCGCTCACCGTCTGTCTCGTGGTGCTGGGACGCCACGTGCCGCAGCTAGAATTTTTGGAGGTGCTGCTTGGCAGTGAGCCGGTGCTGCCGAGCGAGGTGAAGTTCTATCAACGCCTGCTGGCCGCAGATGAGGACGAAGCGGCGGAGGTGGCGGAGGAATTTCTGGAAGAAAACTCGATCGAGGATCTGTTCGAACAGGTCCTGTTGCCGACGCTGGTTTTCGCCGACCAGGACCGACTGCGCGGTGTCCTCGACCGGGAGCGTTGGAACGGGCTTGCTTCCACCATCCTCGAGGTGATCGACGACATGATCGCCAAGGCGGCCGCGGAGCATCCGCCAGCGGCTGCGGACAAGCCGCTCAGGCAAGGTGACGGCGAGGACGGCAGGAATGGAGGGCCGATCGTTCTCTGCCTGGGCGCGCGTAATGCGCTCGACGACGCGGCGTCGGCGATGCTCGCCCATCTCCTCAGGGCGCGAGGTTTCGGGGCGCGGCTGCTCCCGCACGGTTCACTCCGCACGGCACCCTCGATCGGCATGGACGGGACCGGCATCGATGCCATCGCCGTATGCTACGTCCAGTCGGAGGCCAAGCATCATGCCCGTCGGGTGATCCGGCGTCTCCGCAACTCCCTGCCGTCTCGACCTCCCATCGTTCTGATGCTGTCGAAACTCGAGACCCCTGAGGAGGGATGGCGCGAGGCGAGTGAAACGGCCGGCGCCGACCGCGTCTCTATCTCGCTGAGCGGAGCAGTTCGCGAGCTCGAAGGCATCATCCAGTCCAGCCGATCCCTTCCAACGCCGAATGAGGCCGGGTGAGAAAGATTGCTATGGCCTGCTCTGCATCTTTTCGTTGGATCCGAACAAAGCCACCGATCCTGTCCCAGCTTCTGCGCCCCTCCGCGGTCGCCTGCGCCCGCCGCGCGTCCGAAGCCGACGCATCGACCGAGCCGTCCGGATGCAGCACCAGCCGCCCCGAGCTGCGCGCCTTCTGCACCGCGCCGCGCGAGACGCCGGCGTGCCGCGCGTACTCGCGCTCGCTCATCCCACGCCGCTGGCCGCTCATCGGACGATCCCGCTTCGCCTGAAAAAGCAATGGAAGAACAGCGGATCAGACTTGATGTTGGAGCGCCCTGCGCCCTGATGTGCTGGTCGAAGCGGCCCACTCGGGACGCTTCGACGATCCGTCCCGCACCGGCAGCCGCCGGCGGGGCTGGGGTGGCAGCGCCGCGATCGTCGCGGCCGATCCCAAAGGACGCCACCCCATGCCCGACCTTGGCAAGACCCAGCCCAACGCCATCCTCAGCGCACTCGACGGCCAGCCGCGCAATCCCAACAGCAAGGACGCGGCGCTGCGCCGCATCGGCGCGCACGCCGAGCGCTTCGGCCTCGGGCTCGACGACCTGACCGCCGCCGCCGGCGGCTTCCTCGACGGGCGGATGAGTGCCGAGTCCTTCCGAGCCAGCCTGCAGGACGATGCCGCCGAAGCGGCCGGGTTTGGTGTTGATCGGAGTTGTCCTGGCCAAGGCGCGATCCTTGATCTCCAGATCCGCGTGCAGGTAGATTTGGGTCGTCTCGATTTGCTCATGGCCGAGCCAGAGCGCGATCACCGAAGTGTCGATGCCGGCGCGCAGCAATCGCAAGGCAGCTGAATGCCGCAATACATGCATGATAGCCGCGATTGTCGCTGCACTCGGATGGCTCTCCTGGCTTACGGACGCAGGTGACTTCGTCAGCGGCGGCGACCGACGCTCCTGGAGCATGGTTCAGCCGTCGTCGTCACCGGATGACTGCGCCGCTCTCGCAGGCGTCGCCGCCCGACGGCATGGCCTTGGCTGGCTGGAGCTGGCAACCTGAGGGGACCAAGCGGCCATTTAGGGCGGCCCCAGCTCACCCTTGCCACCCGCTGCTGGGCGGCGGCAGCCGCTGCTGGTAAGCGTCGGCACCGGATGAACCTATCGCTTGTTCGAGCCGAGCAGCGGCGTCAGTTGCTCGGGGGCGCGGATCAGGTCGGCCAGGGTGTACCGATCAAGAACGTCGTAAAAGGCGGCGACAGCCTCCTGCAGAGCGACGCGCAGCTGGCATGCTGGCAGCAGTGGGCAGGTGTTTGTCGACGGATCGAAGCACTCGACCAGTCCGCCTTCTCCCTCCGTCTGCCGGATGACGTCACCGATCCTGATCTCTCGTGGGTCCTTTGCCAGGCGGAAGCCGCCGTTCCGGCCGCGGACGGTCTCCAGGTAGCCGAGCCGACAGAGCTCGGCCGCGACTTTCTTCAGGTGGTCGTAGGAGACCCCGTACGCCCTGGCGATCTCAGGAACGGCGCTGGGCGCGCTACCATTGAGCGCGGCATACATCAGCGCCCGGATCGCGAAATTGGAAAACTGGGTCAATCGCAATGGCTTGGAACTCCCTCTTGCAATAAACAGGCATATGTTGTACCAGTTTAATTGCGATGGATCAAGGATCCCTGATTTGGCGAGGCGGTCTCCCCAGCGTCGCCGGAGCCGGCACCAACCATCCTGAGCAAACGACCGGGCTCAACGACAGTAGTCCGGCCTCGGACAGTTCTCGCACGGGCAATTATCCCGTTTGACGGCTGAGGGACGAGGAGGAATGTGATGGACTTCCAATCTTGGAAAGCAGGCTTGATCAGCGAGATTGAGATCGCCGCCGAAGGACGAGCGGCCAAAGCGTTCGTCGATCCGGCCGATCCGCTCATCGAGAAGAGCCAGAAGGCCCTTTACGATCTCGCAGAGCAGCTCAGGGCTCTACCGCCCGACCACGCCCCGCTCAAGGCGCTGTTCAACGAAGAGACCGAACTCGGCAACTTGATGAGGGCGAGGGTGGGGGAGCCGGAAGGCCGCTACTATGGCGCCAAGGAGGACCTGCTGGCGGCTTACGGCATCGACCACCAGCCTTACGAGTCCGTCGATCAATTTCTCTGCGTGTTGCGCGACAGGGTCGATGAAACGATCAGCGAGTTTCGTCTCCGCGCCTGAAAAGACAACGACGCAGGGGTCTCAGGCCTCTGCGTCGGAGCTTGGTCGGTATTCGACAGCCTGATTTGGCCGTCGGAGAGTTAACGGCCCCGAGGCCACGGACAGCTTTTTCCGGTCCCGTCATGTCCGGCGCTGTCTGTAGAGGATATGAGAACGAATGAAAATCGCGGTCACCAGCCAGAACTTTCGCACCATTACGCCGCATGCGGGCAGGACACGCCGGTTCCTCGTGTACGAGGCGGGCGAAGGCGGCGAGCCGGTTGAAGTCGAACGGCTCGATCTGCCGAAAGAGCTTGCAATTCACGAGTTTCACGCCGAAGGGCCGCACCCACTCGACACGGTCGATGTGATCATCGCCGGATCGTTCGGCGCGGGCTTTGCCGCCCGGATGATGGCGCGCGGAATCATCGCGGTCGCCACGGACCACACCGATCCCTGCGAGGCTGTGAAACAGTACCTGGCGCGATTGCGGTCCGGAGGCGAAACGCCCGCAGAGACGGCTTGTGGTTGCGGACACGGCCATCGGCCCGCGCACCAGCATTCGCCCGCTCATGGCGGCAGACACCAAGATGCACAGGGGCCGGGACGCGCGGGATTGGATAGAGATCACCGCGGCCTCGGTGCGGGCATGCCGGAGGGAAGTCATGAGTGACCGACTGGACATCGGCGCGGTCAAGAGCCTCAAGGTCGACGTGATCAGCGAGACCGGCTGGTTTGATGACGCCCGGTTCAAGCAGGACATGGCCGACTACGGCGGTAGCGAGCAGACGCAGTACCGGATCGCCTGGCATCGGGAGAATGCCGGCGGCTACGCGGCCCTCCTGACCATCACCCTGCTCGACGGCGACGAGAAGAAGATCCTGCTTGATACCGGCTGGAACACCGACTGGATGGACGAGGCGTTCGCCCGCCAAGGCGTCGACAAAATGCTGGAGCGGGGGGAGATCGACTTCATGGTGCTGTCGCACTGGCACCTCGATCACTTCTGGGGAATCGAGTCGACTCTGAAGCACAACCCGCGGCTCAAGCTCTACGCGCCGTCGACTTGGCGCGCGGAGGACCGGATCCTGTTGATGCAGAAGGGAAACATCAGGGTTGAGGACAGTAACGGCCGCAGCGTCTCAATCTGCAAGAACAACGTTCCGCATGAGGGCGATCTCATCCTCACTGAGACGCAAGGCGAGGATGGCAGCGGCCTCTATCGACTCTTACCGGGCGTGGCGCTGCGAATGTTCGACGCCTCAATGCTGCTGCAGGTCCGCGGCGAGAACGTCCTTTACGTCAACGTCGCCGACAAGGGGATCGTCACCGTCACCGGCTGCGGCCATCCGGGGATCATGAATCTGCTCGGTTTTGCCCGCGATAATCTGGCTGGGCCGGGCCTCTACGGCTGCTACGGCGGCCTGCACCTCAGCATCTTCGACACCTGGAAGCCCGAGTTCGACCACATCATCGACGAGGTCAAGGCGCTCGGCATGGCGAAGATGGGATGCAACCACTGCACCGGCTGGATGTGGGCGGAGAAGGCGGAAAGCCACGGCGTGCCGATCATCAAGGGCACCGACGCCTATCTCAGCTACTCGAAGCGCTCGACCGGAGCCCGCGGCAGCCACGCCTTCCTGGGCAACGGCGATAGTGTGACGTTCTGACGTGCGGGCGAGGTGGCCGTGAATACCGTGGTGACAGCACTTGCCGGCGGCGTGCTGATCGGGCTTGCCGCTGTCCTGCTGATGCTGGCGCTCGGACGGATCGCCGGCATCGCCGGAATCGTTGGCGGTCTGGTCGGCAGCGGCGCCGACGAGAGCGGCTGGCGGCTCGCCTTCCTCGCGGGCCTGATCGCCGGACCCTTCGCCGCTGCGCTGCTCGGCGCGACGCTGCCGGAGGTCCACGTCGATGCCTCCGTTCCGGTCGTCCTGGTTGCCGGTCTGTTGGTCGGCTTCGGCTCACGGCTCGGCAACGGCTGTACCAGCGGCCACGGTGTCTGCGGGCTGGCGCGGCTCTCGCCAAGATCCCTGGCAGCGACGCTGACGTTCATGGCTGCCGGCGCGGCCGTCGTCTTCGTCGCCCGTCATCTGCTCGGAGGCTAGACATGCGCCTGCTTGCCGCCCTGGCCGCGGGCCTTCTGTTCGGCGCCGGCCTCAGCCTTTCACGGATGATCGATCCCGCGGTCGTCCTCGCCTTTCTCGATTTCGCTGTGATCGCCGACGGCAGCTGGAACCCGGCGCTCGCCTTTGTCATGGCGGGCGCCGTGCTGGTGACGGCAATCGGCTATGCGCTGATCTTCCGCCGCCGCCGAGCCCCGCTTTTCGCGTCGACATTCGCGATCCCGCGCGGTCGCCCCATCGACCGCCGCCTGATCGCGGGCGCGCTGACCTTTGGGCTGGGCTGGGGACTGGTCGGTTACTGCCCCGGACCAGCCATCGCCGGATTGGGCTTCGGGCTGGCGAAAACCTGGCTCTTCGTCGGCGCGATGCTCGCCGGCATGGCCCTGCATCACGTCGCGATCGCGCGCCGGGACGCTCATGGCGTTGAGATGCGCGCCCGCGACCAATCGGCGGCTGCGGCTAACCGCCATCCGCTGGGAGCGCAAGAACAAGAAGAGGTAGTCTCATGACCAGCCGCATCGTCATCGTCGGCGGAGTCGCCGCGGGTGCTTCAGC
This sequence comes from Rhodospirillales bacterium, assembly GCA_016712375.1. Lineage (GTDB taxonomy): Bacteria > Pseudomonadota > Alphaproteobacteria > Rhodospirillales > Defluviicoccaceae > Defluviicoccus. The sequence goes on along the minus strand of JADJRE010000043.1, from coordinate 159,859 downwards.
CGCAGCGAAAGCACGCCGGACCAACGAGTCCGTCGAGATCGTCATGTTCGATCGCGGCCCGTACATGAGCTACGCCAACTGCGGATTGCCCTATTACGTCGGCGGCGAGATCGCGTCGCGCGACGCCCTGTTCGTCAGCAAGCCGGATCGCTTTACCGGGTTCTTCAACGTGGATGTGCGGCTCGACACCGCCATAACGTCGATCTGCGCCAGCGAGCGCACCGTGTCCTACATCAACCCGCTTAACCGCCCCGCCACACTTGCTTACGACCGCCTGATCCTCGCCACCGGCACGGTCCCGATCGTCCCACCCATCGACGGGCTGGACGGCCCGAACGTCTTCTACTGTCGAACAGGACCGGACGTCGACGCGATCATGCAGCGCCTCTCGCGACTGCTGCCGCGCGAGATGGAAGGCGGATTGTTCCTGAACGTGAAGGACGCGGGTTTCCAGGCGCTGGTCATCGGCGGTGGGTACATCGGCCTGGAATGCGCCGAGCAGCTGGTGCAGCGGGGCTTCCGGGTGACCGTCGTCGAAGCGCAGGACCAGCTGATGGGGCCGCTCGACCAGGAGATGGCACATCCGGTCGAGCTGGAGCTGCGTGATGCAGGAGTCGAGGTCATCCTCAATGATGGGGTCAGCCGTCTCGAGTCGGCCGGTAACCGGTCACGGGCCGTCCTGAAGAGCGGTCATGAGGTGACCTTCGACATCGCCATCATCGGCACCGGCGTTCGCCCCAACGTCGAACTGGCGACGTCGGCCGGGCTCCGCCTCGGCAAGACCGGCGCGATTGCCGTCGACGTGCACCAGCGGACGTCCGATCCCTTCATCTTCGCGGCTGGCGACAATTGCGAAACCATCTTCGTGCCGACCGGAGAGCCGGTGAACATCCCGCTCGCTGGCCCTGCCAACAAGCAGGGGCGGATCGCCGGTCAGAATGCCGCCATCGACCTTGCCGGCGTCACCCAAGCTGATGCGAGGCGCCTGCGCATGCGCGGCGTGCTCGGCACGGCGATCGTTCGCGTCGGCAAGGTCGTGGCCGGCGGAACTGGCCTCGGCGAGAAGATGGCGAAACGTGCCGGCATCGATGCTGCCGTCGTCTACGTCATCGGCCCGAGCCACGCCGGCTACTACCCCGGCGCCAGGCTTATGCTGTTGAAGCTGCTCTATGCGCCTCGCGACGGACGACTGCTCGGTGCCCAGGCCGTCGGTCAGGACGGTGTGGACAAGCGGCTCGACGTGCTGGCCACTGCCATCCAGGGCGGCCTGACGGTGGAGGATCTGGAGGGGCTCGATCTCTGCTACGCGCCGCCCTTCGGCTCCGCGAAGGACGTGGTGGTGATGGCTGGTTTCGTCGCGGCAAATGCCTATCGCGGCACCAGCCCGGGCGCTTCGCCGCTGACGTTGTTGCATGAGCATGCGAGCGAGACGCCGCCCTTTCTGGCCGATGTCCGGACCCGGCGCGAGTTCGAGGACGGCCACTTGCCCCAGGCGATCAACATCCCCCTCGACGAGCTGCGGGATCGTCTGACCGAGATTCCGCGGGAAGGCCCGGTCGTCGTGCAGTGCGGGACCGGCTATCGCAGCTACGTCGCTCAACAGATCCTGCTGAACAGCGGGTGGACTAACGTGCGCAACCTCTACGGCGGCTACGGCTTGGCAAAGCGCCTCTACGGCATGACAGGCGAGGCGGCTGTTCCGTAGAAGTATCTATCGAGAATTTGTTGTTGAAGCTGACATTGCAGGAGAATGGAACATGGTGCGGACAATCTTGGCAGTCGTTGCGGTGCTTACTCTTATTGCGACGGCACCGGTCTCAGCCGATCCGGGCGGCTCACTCTTTGTCAACTTGACCACTGACGAAAACCATCGCGCCGACATGGCGATGGGGTTCTCCAAAGCGATGATGGAGCGCGCCCATCCGCTGACCGTCTGGCTGAACGACAAGGGCGTGCTGCTGGCGTCCAGAGAGAACGTCGGCAAGTTCGCCGACCAGCAGAAGATGCTGTCCGAGTTGATGACCAAGGGCGCGACCGTCATCGCCTGCCCGATGTGCATGAAGCACTACGGCGTCAAGGAGGACGATCTGATCGAGGGCGTGAAGGTGGGCAACCCGGACATGACCAGCACTCTACTGTTCAAGGAAGGCACCCAGACGCTGACCTGGTGACGTCCCTGGGTCCGGTCGTCGGTGAACGTGGAACTCGTGTTTCAGAAGGGAGAGGTGGCTATGGGCAAAAATCTTGGAATGGTCGATCGGAGCCTGCGCATTATCGCGGGCGTGGTGCTGATCGCTCTCGTTTTCGTCGGACCGCAGACGCCATGGGGCTGGATCGGTCTTGTCCCGCTGGCGACAGCGTTGATCGGCTGGTGCCCCGCTTACCGCGTGCTCGGCATCCGCACCTGTCCGGTCGCAAAGACTTCGTAACAGAAGTTTCGTGGATCGGGCGGCGGTATGGCGGTCCGACCCCGTCGTTGAGGTTGTGCGAGCAGTCGCGCGCATCAGCGACTGCGACTTGGGAGGAAAAAATGCTTTGGCGCAATGCATGCGGCGTGCTCCTGGCCTCGCTGACGGTGATGCCCGCCGCCGCTGAGGACCCACGCGCTCCGCTAGAACTGCCGCCCGACGTACGCGCGGCTTTCATGGAGGAGATGCGCCATCACATGGACTCGCTCGACGATATCATCGCCGCCCTGGCTGCCGCCGACTTTGCTGCCGCTGCCAAGGCCGCAAGGACGGAGCTGGCGATCGGCGGCGGCAAGGGGTTCGGCCGGTTCATGCCCATCGAGTTCCGCGAGATGGGGATGGCGATGCACCGCGCCGCCGCAGACTTCGCCGACGTCGCCGTATCGGCGCCAGCAGAGGCGTCCGGCGCCTACTGGAAAAAAGCGGTGGGGGCTCTCGAGGACATCTCCGCGCAGTGCCGTAGCTGCCACGCGGCCTTCAGGGTCGAGTAGACAGCGGCGGACGTAAGCGCCGCAACCGGCGGCGGCTGTTTTGTGGTTCGCCGCAATCAGAAAAAGCCTGTCGCCGTCAATACTGTCGTCGATGCGATCATCGCAGCGTCCCCTCGGCAGGGGCCACTGGTTGGGCATCGGCCCGGGCTCGCCATGTAGTGGGTGGCGAAGCATCGCTGCACATGCTCTTCGTGCCCCTCACCATCCCGGCCAACAGCACGATCATCCTCGGCAGGGCTTAACAGCCCGTTGACGAAGTCCGCCGGCTCTGACTCCATGGGTTGATCAGGGACTGGGGATTGCCCGGATGGCGCTGGGTCGGCAGGGGGATCGGCAAGGTGATCTGGTGGTGACGTGGCGGGAGATGCCGCGGTCGCCGGGGCATGTTTTCTACGATCGGCTTCAGGGGGTGCTGATCGAGGCCGGCTTCGACGCGTTTGCCGAGACGATCTGCAAGCCGTATTACGCGGCGAAGATGGGGGCACCGTCGGTTCCGCCCGGCCGCTACTTCCGGATGCACATGGTGGGGTATTTCGAGGGCATCGACTCCGAGCGCGGGATCGAATGGCGCTGTGCGGATTCGCTGTCGCTGCGGGAGTTCCTGCGGCTGCGGACGACCGAGCGGGTGCCGGATCATTCCTGGCTGTCGAAGACGCGCTCGCGCCTGCCCGCCGAGGTTCACGAGACGGTATTCGGCTGGGTGCTGGCGCTGCTCGCCGAGCGCGGCCTGGTGAAAGGCGAGCGGATCGGCGTCGATGCCTCGACCATGGAGGCGAACGCCGCGCTTCGGACGATCGTGCGCCGGGAGACGGGCGAGGACCTACCGGGAGATGCTGAAGCGGATGGCCACGGAAAGCGGCATCGAGACGCCGTCCGCCGACGATCTCGTTCGCATCGATCGCGCCCGCAAGGGCAAGAAGCTGTCCAACGCGGACTGGGTGAGCGGGACCGATCCCGAGGCGATGATCGCCAAGATGAAAGACGGCACCACGCGTCTGGCCTACAAGCCGGAACACGCCGTCGATCTCGACACCGGCGCGGTGGTCGCGGCGGAGATTCACCCGGCGGACGAGGGCGACACGACGACGTTGCCGGGCACGCTGGAGGCGGCGGCGGCGAACCTGGCTTCAGTCGATCGCGCGCCTGCGACGGCCGAGCCCGCCGAACTCGTCGCCGACAAAGGCTACCACTCCCGGGCGGTGCTGAAAGACCTCGACGGCGGTGTCTGGAAGACGCGGATCGCCGAGCCGCAGCGCAAGAGCTTCTCTCGCTGGCACGGCGACACCGAGGCGCGGGACGCCGTCTACGCCAACCGCAACCGGCTCCGCTCCGCGGTCGGCAAGGCGGCGATGCGAAAACGGGCCGAGATCGTCGAGCGATCGTTCGCTCACACTCTGGAGCGCGGCATGCGGCGGACCTGGCTTCGCGGCCGGGAAAACGTCCACAAGCGCTACCTGATCCACGTCGCCGGCCACAACCTCGGCATCCTGATGCGCCATCTGATCGGCGTCGGCACCCCAAGGGAGGCCGCCGCCCGCGGCCGGGTGCTGCTGTTCGTCGTTCATAGCGAGAGATTCTGGCGATGCTCCTCTTCGCTGTCCCTGACACCGACGGCCGTGGCGACTTCGCCCTCCTCATCGTCGCCGTCACCGCCAACCCGACATGATCACAACGGATACATCGTCAACGGGCTGTTAAGGAAATGTTCTTAAGGCTTATTCCGGTCGTTCCGGTAAAACACAGGTCCTAGGGCCGCCGGGCAGTCGCGGCTACCCTATGGTGTGGTTACCGCTGGGGGAATAAGCCTTATTTGCAAGAGGGCGGTGGGGGGACTTTAGTGCAGTGAAGTAGACTTGGGCGGCGTGCGCGCTGCCTTCGTGAGATAGACGTTGAGCGCAAACTATAATTCGTCTCTCGACCAAGGGGGTGTCATGTTCGATGTTGCTGCTCGTTTTCGCCGGCCGCTGTTGACGATCGCAGCCGCCCTTGCCTTCCCCGCCGTGGCGCAGGCGCAGGAGTCGCGCACCGCTTTCGTCCAGCTTTTCGAGTGGAAATGGACCGACGTCGCCAAGGAGTGCGAGACCTGGCTTGGGCCGAAGGGCTTCGCCGCCGTTCAGATCTCCCCAGCACAGGAGCATCCCGACGTAACCTCGCCGCCCCATCCCTGGTGGCAGCGTTACCAGCCCGTTTCTTACCAACTTGTCAGCCGCAGCGGGTCGCGAGCGCAGTTAGCGGATATGATCAGTCGCTGTAATGCAGTTGGCGTTAAGGTCTATGCCGACGTCGTCGTCAACCACATGGCGGGAACCGGGACGCCGGCGGGCCTAGGAGTCGGTGGCTCCAGCTTCAATCCGCAAACCCGCCAGTACCCAGGCGTCCCGTACGGCCCACCCGATTTCCACCCGCAGTGCAACATTGATTACGGCGACGCGGGTTCCGTCAGAAATTGCTGGATCGAGGGTAGCCTGCCCGACTTGCGGGTGGAAACCGACTATGTTCGGCAAAAACTCATCGATCACATGAACGATCTGATCTCGCTCGGCGTCGCGGGGTTCCGCATCGATGCCGGCAAGCACGTGCGGCCTGAAGATCTTGAAGCAATTTTGGGGAAGGTACATAACATTGGGGAAGCAATCAATCCTCGAACCGGCCAGGCCTTCCATGCCCCGGTGCAACGTCCTTACATCTTCATCGAAGTCATTCGGGGAGAGAAGGAACCGGTACAGCCAGTGGACTACACCTACTTGGGCAACGTCACCGAGTTCTATTATGGACGCCAACTCGCCGGCAAGTTCCGCGACCCGCAACAGAGATTGGCGCAGATCAGGACTTTTCCAGGCCATCCCGCTTCGGCTGACTGGGGCCTGCTCCCGAGTTACCAGGCCGTAGCCTTCCTAGACAACCACGACAATCAGCGAGGCCACGGCAACGGCGCCTGGCAATCCGATGGCAGGATCGCCAATATCCTGACCCACCACTTTGACGGCAACCTCTACAACTTGGCCAATGTCTTCATGCTAGCCTGGCCCTATGGCTATCCGGTTGTCATGTCGAGCTACGAGTGGCCAATCAATGTCCAGTGGTCGCAAGACAAATTTCGTGACGTCAACGATTGGATGGGACCGCCGGCGAACCCGCAAGGCATGACCAACGACGTAACTTGCTTTTCCGGCGGTTGGGTCTGCGAGCACCGCTGGGACAACATCGCCGAGATGGTAGAATTTCGGAACTACACCGGCGCAGTGCAGGATGGCTGGACGGTCACCAATTGGTGGGACAATAGCGCTGATAAAATCGCCTTCGGCCGCAATGGCCGCGGTTTTGTCATCATCAACCGCGCAGGCCCTGGGATAACAAATCAGCAGTTCGCAACTGGCATGCCGCCAGGGCAATATTGCGAGGTTCTGCACGCCGATTTCAACCGCATCAATGGCACATGCTCCGGGACCACGGTAATCGTCAACGCCGGCGGATGGGCCACCTTCACGGTGCCAACCGGCGAAGCGGCGGCAATCTACGGTGGTGCCAAGGTCGGCGCTTAGCTCGACTTTCCGCAATTTAGGGGTGGAGGCCCATTCGCGTAGAACTGCACGGTAGCAATGGGGGAACGCGGCGTCGCCGTCGGCCACACGACGCTGTACCGCTGGGTGCAGCGCTACGCTCCGGAGCTGGAAAAGCGAACGCTGTGGTATCAGAACCGGATCAGCTTCTCCTGGCGGGTTGCTGAGACCTATATCCGCGTCAAGGGCCAGTGGAAATATCTGTACCGAGCGATCGACAAAGAGGGTGCGACGCTCGACTTCTATCTCTCCGACCGGCGCAACGCCAAGGCGGCAAAGCGGTTTCTGGCCAAGGTACTGCGGCGCAGCCGCGACTGGACGCCGCGGGTCATCAACACCGACAAGAACCCGGCCTACGGCGAGGCGATCGCCGAGCTCAAGAAGGAAGGCCTGCTGCCGAAGGAGACCCGGCACCGGCAGGTGAAGTACCTCAACAACCGCCTCGAGGGCGACCACGGCAAGCTGAAGCGCCTGATCAAGCCGACGCTCGGCTTCCAGTCGATGAAGACGGCGTATGCGACGATCAAGGGTTTCGAGGTGATGCGGATGTTCAAGAAGGGCCAGTTCAGGCTGTGGATCGAGGCGGTGGGCGGCGGAACCGAGGCGTCCTTCGTCAATCGGCTGTTCGGCCTTTATGCGTGAGCCGGTGACGAGATCCGGCGACCCGACCGATTGTTTGCAACTGAGCCGTCTTGCTTGCCAATCCCCCATCGCTCGCACAGCAGATCGGTGAACCGCACGGCGCAGCCGTAGAAGACGCCGCCCTCGGGTACCGTGACTGCATCGGCCATGCTGAAGAAGCTGTCCGTCTACCCGCGGCAGAACGGACTGGCGGTAGCACTGCGCGAGGCCGGCCGGCTGGAGCGCTCGATCTTCATGCTGAACTGGCTACGCGATATCGACCTGCGTCGGCGCGCGCAGGCAGGCTTGAACAAGGGCGAGGCCCGGAACGCGCTCGCGCGTGCCATCTTCTCAGCGGAGTGAGATATCGAGTGCAGTGACTCTCGGCTTCAGCATCATTCCGCTTTAAATTCAGCTTTCCCAATTGCCTGCGACAAGTAGGTAATCAGGCGATCTAGAGTTTGAAAGAAAATATCCGTACTGAAGCCGACGAGGAATGCAAGGCCAAAGGCGGTAAGGGTGGCGAAAGCCGGATGGCTCAGCGTTTGTGAAGATGGCGTCAAGAACCAAACAAGAATGATGCCAGCGAAGCCGCCAAGCACGATTCGGTACGTAAAACGCAACCAAGAAGGATTGGGCAGGCTCTGGTCCAGCAGTCTTCGCATATGAAAAATGACCGCTCCGAGCATTCCATACAATCCTGGCAGCACCCACGAGCCCAAGATACTCATATGCGCCCGCAGTCGATACGTGTAGTACGAATAATCATTGGGACTTAATGGGTCAAAGTTGACATTTATAGTTGACGTAAAATCCCTAATGTCTTTGAAATACACTTGCAGTACAGATTTGAGATTCTTGTTGGTTAGATCCTCCATGGGAGCTGGGGTAGAGGTGGCAGCCTGGTCTCCCCCGCCGGAGGTCTGCCCATACTCTTTGATCCAGCCCTCTATGCGAGCATCGCGTGAGGGATTTTGCTGGTCAGCAACGGGCTTTCCTGTTAACCAGTCATATAATCTCGATTTGATATCAAGATCATAAAGAACGTCTGCAGCTATCGGCCCATAAGCTTGAAACTTCATGTTCATTATCTCAAGGTCAAACAAGGCCTTATTAAAGGATTCGTATAGAAAATCTTTGGATCCGTTAGTCAACGATTCTATCACCTCCTGCTTGTTTTTTTGAAGTAATCCAAATAGCCGGATCGCCTGTTCCGCGCCACGTATTTCTTGTAACTCCATTGTTGTGGTGTATAGAGAACTTGCTCTGTCATAAAGTTGAGTCGCATATGCTGTGCCAATAAGCAAGAGGAAGCAAAATAGACTAAAGAAACAATTTCCTAATCGACCCCCTAGACTAACACTGAACGGTCTCCACCCGGAGTTAATATCGCCCAACGTTATAGGCGCTATATCGTTGATTGCAGAGTTCAGAGATTTTTGAAGGCCGGCCACAACCTGCGGAGACACTGTGTCAGCGGCGAGCGCCTGTCTGGCATTACCGAGAGCATCTAAGAATGTAGGATCCTTTATGCGGCCCAGGCGTACCCCGACATCGGCCACAAGATCAGCGTCTTGGATCAGCTTCTCTGGCGTTGCTTCGTTCATTGGTGGGCCACCGTGCACATCTCCGTTAAAGCTTGCCACTACGACCTGGAGTTAGCCTCTAACGCCTGCAATCCACCCGTTCGGGCTTGGACATCCGCACGGACTGCCCGGCGGTCCAGGCGGTTGAGCCCAGCACCAAAAAGTCGGTGTGAAGCAGATTGTACCAGGCGGGTGTGACGGTATCTGCGCTATCGCGTCTTCGAGCAGCAGACAGACTGCAACGATGATGAATGTCAACGTCAGAAGGATCCATCGCGGTTTCATCGTTACTCATGTGGCCTGTTTGGGATTCGCTCTCTTGTACTTGCCCAAATGGTATCATGAGCAAATACTAATTTAGCATCCTGTCAAAAACCAGAAAGTTTTGTTGATCACTAGCGCACTTTGGCCGCATTATGGTGTTTAGGGAAGAGGTAATTGGGCCTTTGCTCCGTTGAGTGGGGGGTCTTTGTTCGTTGCAATCAAGATCTACGCTCGGGCGGGCGGCGAGCGGGCGAAGGGCGCCCGCAACTGCACCGGCACCCGCGACGAATCCTGGCGCCGCTGGCCGCCCTGGCGGTAGCGGGCAGCCTGGGGCTCGCCGGCTGTAACAGCATCTACCTGCACAGCGCCGACAACCAGAAGGCGATGGAGCAAGCCCGCGCCGGCTTCGACGCCGCCCGGAAGTCGCAACTCGAGGCACTCGCCGCACAGAACATGGCGTTGGCCGAGCTCAACGTCCGCCAGCGCACGACCGAGATCCGCTGGGAATTCGCCGATCGGGACTTCGCTGTGGCGCGCATCCTCGACGGCGAACAAACAGCACGGACGGAGGCGGGCGACATGCTCCAGGGCCTGATCGGCACAAGCACGGCCCCTCAGGTTTGGAGGCGCGTGCCCCCGACGGGGGCCACAGAGCCGACGCCGATGGCGACGTTCCTCGAAGATTACGCCAAGCATCAGCGACAGATGGCGCAGCGACGGCAAACGGCCGACCGTTCCGCAACCGCCTTCATCGCGCGCGGCGGAAAGGTCCGCAACGCGTGCGACGAGCGGGGGGCGCCGCTGCGACCTGGTGTGGATTACGACGTTCCCGCCGGCAATGCGAAGGCGGCGGAAGCTGCAAAAACCTACGCCGATGATTGCCACACGCTTCAGGTGGCGTGGGCGAACACCCTGGGACAGTGGGAACAGACCACCGCGTCCGGGAGCAGCCCCGCTTTCCAGCATCAACCGGCGGTCGCGCGCTGCATCCTCGGTGTGCCCGGCGCCTGTGGCGGTAACGGAACGCTCTACCCCGATTTCGCGGAGCATCACGCAGCCCAGCAACTGATTAGCGACGCGCAAAAGGCGGCGGCGGCGGCGAAGGCGAATCTTGAAGCGCTGCAACTATCCTATGAATGTGCCAAGAAACAGGAGCAGGCGCCCGGGCCATCCGACGGCGTGCGGCAGGTCGCCCGCGTTATCCAAGATTTCATCGAGGCGCTCCCAAGTGACGGCGCGGCCGTCAGCACGACGCTGGCGACCGCTCCTCCGGCAACGCCCGCCGCGGCGTTGCCGGCCAACTGCCCCGGCGGCGCGACCGAAGCGCTCACGTTTGCCGCCCTGCTCACGCGCGCGGGTATCGAGCCGGCGCAGTTGAAGCAGGGGCTAGAAGCGGCGAGAAGTGCCCCAGGCGCCGCAGGCATCGCGGCCGCACTGACCAAAGCGAAGAACGAGTTCGCCGAGAGCCGGCTCGCCACCGTTCTCAAGGCGATTGCGCCACCTCCGCCCGCGCCTGCCGGATCACCCGCGGCAACTGACGCCAGGACGGAGAAACCCGACCCCGTCGCCATCGCTGCCGCGGGCGTGGTCGCGGCGATGAACCCGATCTGGCGCATCGCCCGGAGCCGGTCCGAAGACCTGCCCGACAGCCGTTCCGTTCTGATCGATCTGGCGGTGGCGCGCCACGCGCAGAACACAGCGCAGATCGAGCTAGACCGGCTGAAGGAGGCGGCGAGGCTGCTGCGCCTGCGCGCAGACGCGCGGTTGATGCAGTTGTCCGATCTGAACGCGGCGATGGCAGAGAGAAACACGACGCGGTCGACCCTGCTGCTCGCCAGTTCGTGGTCGCGGGGAGCGGTACCGGCGGTAGCCGCGAAGGCCGATCTCGACGGGCTTAACGACCGAGCCCTGCTTGCCCGCGAGGAAGCCGGGGTCAACGCCAACTATGCCGTTCTCGATCCCCTGATCAGCCAGCTGCAAATCTACGCTGCCGGGGGTATCGACGCGGAGATGATCGCGCGCGCGATCAGTGCTGCTGCCCTCGTCGCCGTCGCGGTGGGAGTAAACTGAAATGAAACACCCGCTGGGACTGCTGATCGCCCTATCGCTCACCGCATCGGCCTGCGCCACAGCACCGGAAGCGCAGAACGGTGCAAAGCTCGCCGGCAAAGTTCTGGCGGGGCTGCAAGCGAATGCTGCCAGTCAGCAGTCTCTTGCCCGCGCGCAGCGCGACAACGCTTCTCGCGCAGCAGCCGCCAACGCCGCGACCACGGAAGGACCGCGCCGAGCAACCGAGCTTTCCAGCGAGGTCTGGCGCGTCGGCGGCACGCCTGCCGATCAGCGCAAGCTGCGCACCATGGAGTCCGTGCGATCGAAAGACGAAGCGCTGCTGGCCAATCCGTATCTGTTGATCCGGCCGGCGGATGATCCTCCCAGCCCGCCGATGGTGGCCATGGACACCGCCGGTCTGAGCCGGGCGATCGAGGGCGTGGCTCAGCTGGCCGATGAAGAGGGTTTCTCCCATGAAGAGGCCGCGGCTTTGCTGTTCGATGTCATCACCAAGGTCGAGCTGCCCAGCAATGCCTCAAACTGATCCTGGTTGATGTTACTAGGAAGAGGGGGTACGTTCGATGAACGAGACTATTCGAACGACGGACACCGACCGCCGTGCGTTTCTGAACGAAAAATTGAGGAGTCTTTTCTCCTGTCAGTCGTCTGTTGAGGCGATACGGCCAAGAACACAAAATATAAAAGCCAAGTTGTTTCGAATAGATCAGGAAATAAATAGGGTCAACAACGACATAGGGAGAATTGACGCCGGACAGTTGGCGAACTCCTTTGTTTCTACGGTTGACATCGAACAGTTACGCAAGGCGACTGAACAACTGCAAGAAGTCAACACCGTCGCGGGTGCAGTTGAGGATCTTTTTAAAATTGTTTTAAAGGTCATCGAAGCCGGCGCCGGCTCTTTGTCGGAGGCCGGAGCCGACAGGCTGCCGCAGCGGTCGGGTCCGGCGGACATCGTCTCGCTGCTGCCGCAGTCGCCGCCGCGGCCGCTGTTCGAGTTCGGGAGGGAAACAACCGCGTCGCCGGCGCCGGCTGTCGCCTGGGCGCGCGCCGATGCGTTCGCACCCATCCGCTTCGGGCGCTACCAGGGCGGAACGCCGCAGATGGCGGTCGATCTGCGCGTCGACGCGGCGATGGCGGTCGTCAGCGCCGATCTCTGGCGCGTGGATACCGCAGGCCAGCGGACGTGGGTCGCCTCCCTGCGCTCCGCGCCTGGCGTCGCGCTGGGCGGCCAGATGGCCTTGTTCGCGGAGGACCGCTACGGCGCACGTTCCTCCGGTCGGCTGGAGGCGACGCCCGCGGGAACGGCAAGATCGGCAGTCCATTGCGTCCTCCTGCTCGACCGGCCGCTCGACGGCCTGCCGTTCGGGCGCGAGATCGTCTTCACCTGCGAGCGCGCGGGAGACGGTCTGCGCGAACTCGGCCTTGAGTTCGAGATCGAGCAGGACGTTGCGGCGCCGCCTCAGATCAACTTCGAGGAACGGCCGATGAGCGTCGAGAACGCGCTCGTCGGCGCCGGCATCGAGGTGCTCCGAGCCGGCGAGCAGAGCCGGCTGCCCCAGGCGCCGAACGAGGGCTGGAGCGAAAAGCAGCTTGAGGAACTGATGTTCGACTTCGCCCAGAGCGACCTGACCCGCCGCGAGTTTGCGCTACGGGTCCTCTGGCTGTCCCGCTCCAACCGGGATGGACTCTTGGGCGTGATGTTCGACACCGATAATGAACTCCCGCGGCAAGGACTGGCGGTGTTCGCCGGCGCTATTCGCGAGTTCTACGCCGGTCAGCCCGGGCAGCGCGACCGCAAGCTGATCCAGACCACGGTGCATGAGATCGGCCATGCGCTAAACCTGGCGCACCGGTTCGAGCGGGAAGTGGCCCGAGCGGATTCGACCTCGTTCATGAACTACGACTGGCGCTACCGCGGCGGCGGCCGCGACGCTGAGTTCTGGCGCCTGTTCGCGTTCACTTTCGACGCCGACGAGCTGGCCTTTCTCCGGCACGCCCCCTACCCCGCCGTTGTCCCCGGCGGCGCACCGTTCCGCTCGGTCCGCTACTGGGCCGAGGGAAATGGCGGCTACTCGCCCTACGTGCCGGAGGCACCGCTGCCCGGCTGGGAGCTGCGCCTGCTGCCGCCGCAGGCCGGCCCGGTCTTCGCGTTCGGCCAGCCGGTGCTCCTTGGGGTCCGTCTCACTAACCGGACCGGCCAGCCGCTGCGGCTCCCGCGAACGATCCTTGATCCGAAAGCCGGTTTCTTGGAGATGTTGATCCGCCGCATCGACCCAGGCCGGGCGCAGCCCGGAGCGGGCGACAGCTTCGTGCCGATAACCACGCGCTGCTTCGACCTGACGCCGGGCGACATCCTCGAGCTGCCGGACGGGGCTTCGCACGAGGAGAACCTGAACCTCACCTTCGGTGCGGCCGGGTTCGCCTTCGCCGAGCCCGGCGTCTACGAGGTGCGCGCGCTGCTGGTCGTTACAGATAACGCTGGCCGGCGTGAACGGGTCACCCCGTCCGACCCGCTGCAGATCCGCGTCGCCTACCCGAAGACGGACGAGGCGGAACGGGTGGCCGATGTCCTGTTCCGCAGCGACGTCGGGCGGTGGTTCGCGCTCGGCGCACCGGCACGGCTGACGAAGGCACGAGACGAACTGATGCGAGCTGCTGGAACGGCGAACGGAACCCGCCTCGGACGATGCCCAAGCGGCCGACCCATTCGCCGCGAACATCGCCCGGACGGCGATGTTCGGCGCGAACCGCGGTTCGATGCGCTGGACCCGTGAGGAAGACCGGGTGACGTCGTCACCGGCGCGGCCGGACGAGGCGAGCAAGTTGGCCGCTTTGCTGCGGAAGGAGGATGCGCTGAAGGTGTTCGATCCGGTGACCGCCGGTCAGACACGCGACTACGTCGAGCAGCTGCACGGCGGCGAGAAGCCGGCGCGAGGCAAGCGGCGCCCCAAGGACCGCTCGCGTACGACAGATCCGAAGTAGCTCAGGTCACCGGACGCAGGGGGACCGCGAAGATGCTGGTTGGCAAGGCGCGCTCATCCAGGCTGCACTTGAGCATCCCGCTTACCGGCGTGTGCTTGAGCATCTGGCTGTTCTTCGGCATCGTGCCGTTTCAGGTGGCAGCCGAGTCACAGCCGACTAGTCCTTCCGCAACGGGCACGTCATCGGAGGCATCGCCAAGTACGCCGAAATCCAATCCGCTGGCTCCTGCCAAGACTGGGCAGACGGACGGAGGAACGGGGACCCCGAACACTGCGTCCTCCGATCCTTGCGGCGGCGAGCCGAAGCTGGACCCGAAAAACCTCCCGATCCAGGGGTGGGTCAGTGTCGGCACCCCCTTCCTGCCGGGTGCCGACAAAGCAGGACTCACGGTCTACCCGCCCCCCGGTATGACGTCAGTGGGTTACGACCTGCGCGCCTTCGCCCGTCCGACTGGCGATGAGGACAAAGCCACCCTGGTTAGGGTTTTGGGAACGCAACCGGCGAAGCCGAACGACAAGGTTGAAGGGCAGAGCGTCTGGGTCAGCGTTCCGGAGGCGAACTCCTGGTTCTGGCCGAGGCGGCAACTGTTCGTCGCGGCGTGCAGGGACGGCAAGGTCGCTTTCGTCGCAACCACAGAAGCGACGATCAGCAGAAGGGCGACCGCCGGCTGGCTGACAGCGCTGCTCGTTCCCTCAATCTACCTGCTGATCAGCTGGCTCATCTGCCGTCACCGCGGCGTGCGCTGGTCCATCAATCCGGTGAAGTGGAGTGCGGTCGAGGAGGGCCGCGGGCGCGCCAGCTTGGCGATTCTGCAGAGCATCTGGTTTACCGTCCTTGTCAGCAGTCTGGCCGTATTCTTCCTGCTCCGGCTTGGCACAATCGGCGAAATCTCGGATGATATCCTCTGGATGCTCGGCATCCCGCTGATCGGCACGACAGCCGCGCGCGCCATCGACGCGGTTAAGCTGCGACTTTCGCCGGAAAACTACACTTGGATAGTCGACCGCGGCTGGATCAAGACGCCCGAAGATGGTTCGAACCGCGACGACGACGCGCAGGCACACAACCAGACTGTCGTCGACCAGGCACGACTCGGCGACATTTTCTTTGAGGCGGGTCGGTTCGAGCCGAGCAAGTATCAGGCGGTGATCTTCAGCCTCGTTGTCAGCATTGCTCTGGTGCTAACCGGTTTCGACCAGCTTGCCACGTTCCAGATCCCCCACGCGTACCTCATCCTGCTCAGCGGCAGCCAAGCGGTCTACATTCTCGGCAAGGGGGTCGCCCCGGACCGCTTCAAGGAAGCCTCGGAACTCATCGCCGTCGCGCGCCAGGCAGAAGAGGAGCTGCGCAAGGCAGCCGCGGAGAGCAACATCAAGAAAATTGAAGATGCCGAAAACACCCTTGCGGGAAAACTTTCAAGTGCGAAAGAAGCAATAGAGCGCGCCGCAATTCGCGTTGAAAGATTGTTTGCCGTCAGCATTAGTCCCGAGATGCGCGCACCGAGACTATGAGCGGCCATCAAGGAAAATGAGACTCGCCAGTTGTGGGCGAATTCAACTCTCCCTATCCCCTCGGCAGTTGTTAGCGAGCAGCTTCAGAGCCGAAGATCGGCGACCTTGCTCAAGACGCTGATCGCCGACGGACCGGATCTCGAACGTTCTTCGCGATCAGTCAAAGAGTGGACGGGTTGAAATCCGGTACATTGTTTACGCCCCTGATGCTGTGGACGGCTCTCCACCCGGCATCGGAGTGCCCTCGAGTGGTTGCTGCCGAAGTGACCCCGCTGATCAAGGAGAGCCGCCCGTGGGAGAGGTTACGACGATCGGTCTCGACATCGCCAAGTCTGTTTTTCAGGTCCACGGCGTCGACGCCGTGGACAGGTGGTTTTCCGCCAGCGCCTGACGCGCGCCCGCGTCGTGGCCTTCTTCCGCAAACTGGCGGCCTGCCGTGTCGGCATTGAGGCCTGCGCCACCGCGCACCACTGGGCGCGCGAACTGCAGAGCCTCGGCCACGACGTACGGCTGATGCCGCCGGCTTACGTCAAGCCTTACGTCAAGCGGCAGAAGAACGACGCCGCCGACGCCGAGGCGATCTGCGAGGCGGTCGGCCGGCCGACGATGCGCTTCGTCGAGGTGAAGACGGTCGAGCAGCAGGGCGTGATGACGCTGCATCGCGTAAAGCCAATGCGTCTTCCCGGCGATGCTGACGACGACCTCGTCGAGGTGCCACTTGTCGCAACGGCGCGGCGCTCGCCGACGGATGCGGTCGGCGAATTCCCGGCCGAATTTCAGGCCCCATTGCCGGATCGTCTCATGCGTCACCGATATGCCGCGGGCGGCCAGCATCTCCTCAACCATGCGCAGGCTCAGCGGGAACCGAAAATACAGCCATACCGCATAGCTGATGATCTCAGCGGGGTAGCGATGGCCAGCGTAAATCGGGCCTCGGGGCGTCTTCATCCCGCGCATTTACCCGACCAACCCAGCTCCTGCCAAGCCCGCTCTCGCCCAACTTGACGGTGCCGCGCGAACTGTACTCGGGCGGATTCGCTACTGATCCACGGTCGTCCCCGTGGCGACCGATGGGCCGCTGACCAGCGCATCGTCCACCGCCATAGTCTCCGCGTAGATCAACCGGCGCGGATGGAGACGGCGTGTCGGGCCGTCAGTCTGCTCCGTCACCGCATAATTGGCGGAGACGTACTCGTATTCGCGAATCACCAGGCGATAGCGCCCAGCTTCCACCGGACGCGCGAAGTCCACGAGGCCCGTCCACCGGATCAAGTCGGACGGCGGCGACGCGGTCTGCTCGGTGATCTTCGCAACGCTTGCCGGCGCCTCTTTCCAGCCCAGGTCGCTTTGCACCGCATCGTCTCGCTCCTGCAGCGAGACGGTCACCAAAGTCGGCTTCCCGATATCGTCATTCCTGTGCCCGCCCGACACCACCGGCGGCGGCCCCGACGGCGCGACGCCCGTTACCGTCACGCGCAAGCGGCGAGGATGATACGGATCGCCCGTGACGACGGCCGCTCGCCCCGGCGTGAGCTGCGCGAAGTCGGCGACGACGATGCGCGACAGCTTCGAGTGGGGCAAGGCGTGCGGCTGGTAGCGCGCCAGCGCCAGACGCACGAACGGCGCGTAGGTCAGCGTGCTCGTGTCGATCGTGACATCGCCGTACCAGAACTGCCGCTCCTCGTCGAACGCCACCGGATAGCCCACCACGTCCACGCGGCCCAGCGCCGGCGCCTCCAGGCTCAGGCTCTGCTCGCTGACCGCGGCGTCGGTGAAGTCCGACATCTGCGGCACGCTCAGGAACAGCGGCGCCGTGTGCCAGATGGGATCGCTGCCCCACTGCGCGACGTACGGTTTCCAGGCTTCGCGATCGATCGTCCCGCCGTTGCCGAAACTGTACAGACTGATCCCGAGCAGTTCCCCTTCGCCAGACGAGAACCAGCCCCGCTCCAGATACACGCGCAGGCCGCCGCCGAAGCGCACGCTGCGTTTGAGGTTCGTCTCAGTCTGCCGCTGCCAGCCGAAGGTCGGCACGATGTAGGCGATCTGCGGCGCGGCCGGACGTGTCGAGGCCGGCACGTCCACGACGATGGGCACGCTCGTTCGCGTGAATCCGCCCTTCTGATCCGGCGGGAAGTACTCACGGAAGCGTGACGTCGCCACCGCCGTGTAGGTGATGCGGTGATGCTTCGTGTCGTTCAGGTGATGCCGCGGCGCGGCATCCACTCCGATGGTCCTCATGAACACCGGCTCGGCGCTCAAAAGATTGCCCAGCGAGTCGCCGCGGCGCACGAAGCAGAGGAGATCATGGTCCACGTCGTAGTACCCGACGGCGCGCGCGTTGGCGGTGTCTTGCTTCACCACGATGAGCCCCTCGCGCGTCGTGCGCACCGGCACTGCATCTACGTGCGCCGACCGCGCGACCGCGTTCGCGTCCGCATTCACACGCGGCGCGCTCACATCGTCGATCGGATCCTGCCATTCGGCCAGAATGTCGACCTTCTCCGTGCTCCCGCCGTGGATGAACAGCCCGCCCATCAGATACGCATCCACCGAACCCGGCCTGCGCCACGCGGTGACCGGCGCCAGCTCGGTTTCGGCGGTCGGCGCTTTTTCCGGCGTCGTCTGCAGCACTTCCGGCGACGGCCCGCGCGTCTCGTCAAACGGGAATTGGGTCGGATCGCCGTAGGGTTCGTGCTGCGCGGAGATGGCGCTGAACGCGGGCACGCCGAGCGGCTGCTGCACGGCATGCACGAGCGTCAACAGACGCGGCGGCGTGATCATCCAGTGCCCGCCCTCGACCGCACGCTGCAACACGTGCGCGATCTGATCGACGTCCGCCCCCGTCCGCAGTACCTCCACGCCAGGCTGCTGCCGCGTGATCGTATCGACGTGCTCGCGGATCCATTGCCACACGCCCATCAGCTTCAGATCGTCGGCGGTCAGATAACTACTGAGCGGCACGATCGACATCGTCGCCTTCGGCACGTGCACGGTCAGCACGCGAGCCTCGCCGTCCCACGACGGCGCGACTCGATTGATCCCGGTCTCGTCCAGCGCCAGCCGCAACGGCCGCATCTTCTGCCAGTCCCCGGCCCCGCCGAAGCTGATGAGCGTGGCCGAACCGGGTCGCGGATTGGGATCGTCGAGCGGATGAAACTCCAGTGCGCCCGCCGGATCCTCCGGAGGATTGACGCGTCCGATGCTGAAATTCTCCGCGCCCGGCAGGTCGCGCAACGCCACGCCGCGCGCGAGCACGTCGGGCAGATACGGCAACGGATCGATCTGCTCCGTCGCTTCGAGCGGGAACGTCTGCGTATGCCCCGCCACTTCCATCTGGACTTGATCCAAATCAGCCTTGTCCCGGTCGCTGATCAAGGCGTACATCCTCGTCGCGCTCACCCGCCTGCCCGCCGCAGCGTCGAACATCGACAGGCGCTCGCCCGTGTCGACGCTCGTGCGCGGCGGCACGAGGTGCCGGTCCGCCGCCGTGCGATCCGCGGGCGCGCGGTCTTGCGACGGGTCGCCGTTGAACGTGCGAATCACCAGCCGATCGATCGACGAGCCCGGATCTGTGATTGCGCGGCCGTCGCGCACGACGACGATGGGCGCGGCCACTGGTTCGCGCGCAGATACGGAAAGCCTTCGACGTCGCCGGGCAGCGCGAAGCCGGCGTGCGACAGCACGTCGGCCACGCCGTCATCGACCGCCAGACTGTTGCCGCAGATGTCGACGACGCGCGCTCGGAGGCGGTAGCGGCGGCCGAAGCGCAGGCTCGGGAGCGAGCCGGGCGTGACCGTGAACGCCGTGGTCATCTTGAACGGCGTGGCCGGTTCGTTCTCCTTCGGGTTGTCCAGCGCCTTGTCCGGATCGGCGTCGCTCGACAGGTGCTTGCCGGGCATCGGCACGCTCAGGCTCCAGCCCGCCCAGCGCGCGATGGCCTCGTGCAGATAGAGATCGCTGGGCGGCGGATTGTCCGGATCCGGCGCCGCCTGTGTCGCCGCCAGTTGCGAGAAGCCTTCTTCCTCCTCTGTCGTGAACACCTCGTCTCCAATCGCGAAGACGCCGTGACGCTGATGCAGCGAGTGCCATGCGTTCGTGCGCGAATCCCAGATGTCGAGGCGATAGCCATGGACCAGATCCTCCGCGTAGAAAGGCCGCTCCGGCGCCGCGTTGCCGGCGATCGCGTCGTTGAACGTCTTGGCGTCCTTGAACGTGGTGAGCAACTTCAACGCGCGGCCGTCCGCGAACAGCGACAGGCCGCCCGAGCGCAGCGCCGGCAGCGTCGCGGAGGCGTCGAAGACCTCCGGATGATCGACGGGTGCGGGACCGGGCTGTCCGTCCTGCCATGTTTCCGCCAGCATGATGGTCTTGTGCAGCGCGCCATCGACGTCGACCTGCGCCAGCCCGTAGCGCACGGGATTGAGGTTGAGCAGGCCGAATGCCTCGATCTCTGGCCGCGCCTTCGCCGGCGGTCCTTCCTTGTCGAGCGCGAAGGGCGCGGTCGCGAAAAAGCTCGTCGTGTGCGCCGCGTTCTCAACGAAGACGTACACCGTCTCCAGCGGATGCGCATCCGGCGGCGCAAGTGTGTCCGGCAACTGCCAGTTCACGCTCGGGAGATCCGCCACGCTCAACGTGCCCGTCTGTCCTGAGACCGGACGGATGAAGTCGGCCGGCAGCTCGAAATCGAAGACCAGCCCCAACGCGCGCATCAGCGCCGGATATGAATTCAGCGAGCTCAGTGCCTGATGAAAATCGATCAGCGTGTCGAAATCGGGAGGATTCTCCGCGATCGGCTTGCCCTGCGGCACGTGGTTACAGACGGCAAACTGCTGCGCCAGCCGCTGGCGATAGGACTGATCCGCTTCCCGCGGTGGCATCGTCTGCAACAATCCGTCCGGTCCGAGATCCGCCGCCTGGTACGGCAGCGGAAACGACGCGCCGCCTGACGCGCCGAAGAGATGCCGCTCGCGCTGACGAAGGTCCGTGCCGAGACGGTCTCCCCAGTTCACTTCAAAGCCAGCGATCAGCTGCTTCAGCAAACGGCGATGGTGCGACTCACCTTCTTCTCCGCGGATGGGCGGTCGCCGATCCGGCAGGGCGAGTCCGATGCCAGCCTGCTGATAGACGGACTTGATCGAGCTGAGTGCGTAACGCAAGTCGTACGAAAGGATCGCGCGTTCTGAATAGTCATCAAACGTGTGCGAGCGCACGAAGGTGCGCGCGTTGAACATCGCCTCCCACAGCTCCGGCCGTAGCGGCGCGGTCGCGATCGGCAGAGACGTTTGCTGCGCGCCGCAGCGGAAGGTCACCGTAAGCCCGTTGTCCTTCAGCGATCGCGTCCACGACAACCAGTCCGGGAACGAGCCGAGGTCGTTCGCGCCCATCAGCCGCGGCGCGACGTAGACTGAGACGGGCAGCGCCGCGGCGTTGAAGGTGATGCCACGCGGCATCACCGTAAAGAGGATCATCTGGTTCGCCATGTCGTGCTCCTGGGTCGGTCAGATCCCATCTCACGCGAACGCCGACGCGTACTCGTGCCATACGGCGGGTGTCTCGAACACCTGGAAGAACCGTGGGTCGCCGCTGCTGCCGCCGAAGCGCTTCTCGACGGAGATCTCGACGGACTTACTGAAGCAGAGGACTTCGGACCTTCACCGTGAGCGTGGCGCGGCCAGCGGCCTTGCCGCTCTCGTAGGCGAAGCACAGCACGAACTCGAGCGAGATCGAAATCAGGCCGAGCACCGACAGCTCGCCGCCGAGCCGCAGGTATCCGGCCAGCACCGCGTAGTCCACCTCGGCGCCGCCGACGGTCTTCCGGCCCATGGCGAAATACACGCCCGCCATGATGTGCACGCCGCCGCTGGCCACGCCGAGATTGATGGACGCGGCCGCCCCGAACTCCAGCGCGGCTTCGAGCTGGCGGATGCCCTTCGTATCGAGCTGCAGATGGAAGAACCCGCCACCGCCCAGGAACGCGACGATGAGTGCGAACGGATGCTCGCGAGACGAGAGCCCGAAATCGAACAGCGGTTTGCCGTCGGCGAACGGCAGCTCGATCGACGCGTTGAGCGAGACGCCTTGCAGCGAGAACACGCCCACCGCGAGCGGCGGCAGGCCGATGCCGAATCCGGCCTTCACGCGCGTGGACGTGACGTCGAGGCTGGCGCCGTCCCCGAACAGCCCCGGGGGCACGAACTCGCGTATCGTATTGACGAACTCGAGGTCGCCCTTGAACTCCAGCGGGTCCGGATCCCTCAGGCCGACGTTCACCGCCGGCTTGCTGCCGCTGACGGACTTGAACTGAAACGACGTGAAGAACAAGGCGACGACGTGCGCCAGTTCGACGGAGAAATCCTTGAGCTCGCCTTCGAAGGTGGAACTGGACGGCCCGGGGTTCGGCGACGGCGGATCTCGATCAGCCGCTCCACGCGTCCCTTGACGGTCAGCACGGCCGCGGGCTCCACCGTTACCTGCACGATGCCGGCCGACGCGTTGCGCAGGCCTGGCTTCCAATCCAGCGTGGCGACGAGCCTCTTCTTGTTCGGGCTGCCCGGGACGTCTTCCTTCGACAGCTGCACCTTGGGCGCGCCATCGTTCATCGACCCCGTCGTCAGCAGATCGGCGAGCGAGATGCTGCCGAACAGTTTTGCCTTGTCCTTGACGTCCTTGAAGAAGTCCGCCGCATTGAAATCGTTACCCGCCAGCTTCGCCAGGTCGTCGCCCGCCAGCGGCCCGAGTTCGCGCGTGAGCCCGGAGATCGACAGGTTGGGCGTCGACAGGCCGCCCGCCTGATCGGCCGCGAATTCCGCCTGCACCTTGTCGATGCCGAGCACGCCCGGCGCGGTCTCCTTCGCGATGTGCGCGAAGAGGCCGGTGCTGTTGGCGCCGCCGAAGTCGTGAAGGAGGTAGTCGGGATAGTAGGCAATCTCGGTTGGCGCGTCCGTGCCGAGCAACTGCTCGACCGCCGGCAGCCTGACCGTGGCCTTCAACAGATGCGGACGGAACGCGGCGCCGTTGGCGTCGGTGTCGAGATACAACGCCCGCGTGGTGAGCGTCGTGTTGTCGCTGGTATGTCCCGCCTGGCGCGCCGCGAACGTGACCTGCTGCCCCGGCACTGGACAGGCGCGCCGCTCGAGGGCCGCGACGTGCTTGTCGCGCACCTGCTTCAGGGTCGCCGCGTCGATCTCGCTGAATGGCACGAAGATGAGTGCCGTCGTGAAATCGATCTGGTTGCCGACGATGTCTTCGCCGACCGCGTGAAAGCGGAAGGGCTGGTTGTTGACGTTGATCCAGAACGCGAACTTCGGCGGCGCCACTGCGGACAACTTCGGCTGATCGATATCCGGCGTCACGAGCGTCGTCAACCGCACGCGGTTCAGCGGCATGTGGCGGCGGTAGGGCGCGTCCGCGGCGCGGTCGGCGCTGTAGTCCATCAGCGGCTTACGGATGACGACGAACAAGCGCTGCGCGAGATAGGCGACCGGCGCGCCGTTCACGCCTTCGCTGATCTTCCGCTCCGTGACCTTCACCAGCGCTGCGCGATGCTTGCACGGGTACACCACGCCTTCGTACACGATGCGGACGTAGTGGTCGCGCCCCTGCGTAGCGATGTGCCCCCACTCGGAGATGTTCAGCGACGCGCCGTGCTCGCCCAGGAACGGCACCAGATTCAGCCGATCGATGGCGGCCAGCGCCGCGGCGCCGGTGAGCTCCGCGCCAGCGACCACGCGCGGCGGGCCGGGCGCGTCGAGGTGCAGCGGCTGCGCGTCGCCGCGTCGGGTCACGACGTTGACGAGGTCGTCCCACTGCCGGCGGACCCTGATCACGCCAGGCAGACGCAGCCGCCAGTGCATCGGCGGATCCCAGTTCCCATGCGATCTCAGCCAGCCGCCGAGCGGCGAGAGGATCAGCTGTTCGGCGTGAACGGGCGTGGGACGGAAGCTCGCATAGTCGATGGACAGGTCGTTCCGGAAGCCCTTGATGAAGCCGTGAAACGCGGACGTGAGGATCACGAGCTCGTGCCGGTCGCTTGGTGTCATCGCCGTGAGCACGCCCGGTGGATGATCCCAATCCTGATCCGGCTCCCCCATCAGCGGTGCGTCGCCGGTCTCGAACTTCTTGGAGTTGTAGTCCGGAGACCAGATGGCGCGCAGCGGCGCCGGATGGAGCCGCGAGAGGGGCCGCAGCCGGCCGTCGGCATCCTTCAGAGCGAGGCGCGTGTGCCACAGCTCCGTGCGTCCGGCATGCGTCTTCAGGCCGCGTGCGTGGTCCCAGACGACGTCATGCGCGGGCGAGAGGATCATCTGATACGGCAGTTCTAGCGCGGTGTCGAGTTTGTCAGGCTCCGCGATGCCCGGCGCTGTGAGGGCCTGCTGCTCGGTCGCGTCTTCCGGCACGTCGGCGAGCGGCGACACGTTCAGCGACAGATTCGTCCAGTCCAGCAGCCCGTTGATGTTGTACGGAATGCGCGTCCCCGGCGGCACGCGGAAGACGAGGCGGCTCGGCCCGCCGATGCGCGCGCGCGCGCCGGCCGCGCCTGGGGTCTCAAGGTTGGCGGACGTCGGCTTCTTGTTGAACGGCTTCGACGCCTCCCCGGGCGGGGTCACGAGCGGATTGGTGGTGGGCTGCGTCTGGTAGAACGCCTCTTCGACAATGGTTTGCGGCGGGAAATGAACGATGAGATACGACGGCAGAGTCACATCGTCCGGCACGAGCGCCGGCGCCGCCGGATCGGCCGCGTCGAGTTTCAGGTTCTCGGCGTCGACACGCAGAGTGAGCAGGTCGTCTGGACGCAGCAGATCAACGCGAATGGTCATGGAGATTCCCCGGGGCCAACGTCGAGAAGTACTACCCCGCTCGAAACCTGAGCTCCGTTCAGCGCAGCGGCGGCGGCGCGATCGCCTCCCGGCCGAACTCCACGTAGATGGACCGGTCGTCCTCGGCCGGCGGCGTCGCCGACGTCTTGTTGACGGCGTAGCCGAACGCGCTGAAGAAGCGCGTGTCCGGGTGCGCCAGCCGCACGTGGAGGTAGTCGCCGAAGCGCGTCGGACTCGTGCGGGTGCTCGTCATGTCGCTTGCGTCGCCGAACCAGACGACGAAGTCGCCGAGGATGCCCACCGAGTGGCTGCCGAAGGCGGTGCTGCCGCCGCCCCAGGCCAGCGAGATCCCCACCTCGTTGTTCGAGTTCGTCGTCAGGCTCGGGTAGGCGTAGGCGACGTCCGGGTTCCAGACCTGCATCTGGTCCACGCACGCGTAGTCCTGCGTCAGGTCGAACTTGGCGATCTGGACTTGCGGCTTCGGGAACTCGAAGCCGCCCGCGTCGCTCTTGCCGTTGGCCGCGGTCCAGGCGAACCAGAGCTGGTTGACGACCTTCGTCGCGCCGATGATGCGGTGCTCGGTGCTGATCCAGTCGCCCGAGTCGGGGGCCGAGCTGACGATGTCGGGGACGCCGTTCGCGTCGTTCGCCGGCATCGGCCAGTTCGCCTTCAGCTTGCGCTCGCGCCAGTAGTAGTTCGGGTCGTTCCCCTTGGACGAGTAGATGCGCATCGTCGAGTTGGTTGACGTGCGCCACCCAGTAGTTCTCGTCGCGGATGTTCTGCGTCGGCGAGCCGTAGCTGAGCAATTCGGTGAGCATCGCGTAGTAGTAGCTGAAGCCGCTGCCGGCCTGCAGCTCCTTCAGGGCAGCTCGAAGAACAGCTTGCCGGCGAACGCGTTCTGCTCCTTGCCCGCGCTGTCGAACGTGCGCGTGAAGGTGTTCGTGTTGATGTAGAGGAACGCGTCGCCGTAGCTGAGGTCGGGGAAGTCCATCCACGCGGTGACACCTTATTTAAGTATCAACCAAGATAACGACGCAGTCAACGCACGCTATTAGCTGATGATTAGGGCTAGTTGCCACTTTATACTTGCCCCGGACGATTGCCTTGTCGACGTTTCTGAAATAACCGGTACCACCTGTGACCTTACCCTCTCCGGATACGATCAGGTATTGAACGCCGTCATTAGCGCGAGTTACTGCGACCGCAATCGAAGAGTTAAACTCAGGTTCAATAGTGTTATTATAGTGGGTGACTGTCCCTTTTACTTTTCCAGTTGTTGGCAACTTGGATAAATCTAAGGTGTGAAATGCATTAGAGAATTCCCCACTCTCGAAGAACAAGGGACATGTTATGGACTGTCTTGGACTTTGGTCTGCTGGGGAATTGCCAACCAAGATCTTCGCCGACTTCCAAATCGGACTGAATTGAGGGTTTGCCTCTGCTCGGTCGATACCACCGATACCGGCAGCTGCCGTCGTCGCTCCGAGAACACCGCCACCCAGCAACTTGAGAAACAGTCGGCGCCGGCTCGACTGTGCTGCGACGATCAGACCATCAGTAAAACGCCTATCCTGCGTGCTTTCGTCCATGAGCGTCATCTCCGGGTCGGGTCGTGTCGGACTTCAAGGGGCGCCACTAGTTCGCAACACCCGCTACGCCTGTCCCTCTTCGGCTAGATCCCAAGCTTCTCATGTAAAGTGCTAAACACCTCTAAACACATTATCGAAATTTTCTAAACAACTAACAATAAAGATGTTCCTGTCTTCAATCAAACGCAACCACTCTTGATTTGTGCTAGCGTTCACATGTGCTTTTTTTCTACATTAGAGATTCCTTAAGGATAACTCATGCGGCTATCTATCATGCTAGTATACTTTGCGCGTACGCGCAAAGCGATATCGGGAACTGTGCAGATTTGTGCATTTTTCCCGCGGTATCTGCGAATATACTAATGTACTCATCATGAAGCGTCCGTTTTGGCCTGCCAGCTAACGCAAATAGCGGTCTGCAAAACGCCTATCCTATGCGCGCCCGGATTTCTTTGAGCGAAGATCCTAAGGGGCTCTGCCCCTCGCGCAGGCAAGCGGGCCGGCGGGGTCTCCCCAGGCGTCGCTGCGCTGCAGCCCGCGGTCGCACGCGACCGCGCCCTCCGGGTGGGCGATCCCCCTCCCCGCCGGCCCGCTTGCCTTTGCTACCCCCGGTCTCGCCGACAGGCAGGGTTGCAGCAGCTGCTGCAGACCCAACCCAAGGAGGAGATCAGCTCATGAGCACCGAGGCCAGGAAGGACATCTACAGTCGCGTGACCGACCGCATTCTTGCCGACCTGGCGAAGGGGGGTCGTCCCTGGGTGAAGCCGTGGAACGCCGAGCACGCCGCCGGCCGCATCACCCGCCCCTTGCGCCATAACGGCACGCCCTACAAGGGCATCAACGTCCTGCTGCTTTGGGGCGAAGCCCTGGAGCGCGGCTTTGCCGCTCCGATCTGAATGACGTTCAGGCAGGCGAACCAGCTCGGCGCCTGCGTCCGCAAGGGCGAGAAGGGCTCGCTCGTGGTCTATGCCGACAAGATCACCCGCACCGAGCAGAACGACAAAGGCGAGGACGTCGAGCGGCAGATCCCGTTCATGCGAGGCTACACGGTGTTCAACGTCGAGCAACTCGACGGCCTGCCACCTCACTACCACGCTTCAGCGAACACCCAACCTCTCGACCCGATCGCGCGCAACGACATCGCCGAGCGGTTCTGCAAGGCGACCGGCGCCGACATTCGCCACGGCGGAACCATGGCCTATTACGCCATCCACAATGACCACGTGCAGATGCCGCCGTTCGAGAGCTTCGCCGACGCGGAAGGCTACTATGCCACCCTCACGCATGAGCTGACGCACTGGACGCGGCACCCGAAGCGGCTCGACCGCGACTTCGGCCGGAAATCATCGGGCGATGAAGGCTACGCCCGCGAGGAGCTTGTCGCCGAGCTCGGTGCCGCCTTCCTGTCGGCCGACCTCGGGATCACCCCGGACGTCCGGGAGGATCACGCCGCCTATATCGGCCACTGGCTCAAGGTGCTGAAGGACGACAAGCGGTTCATCTTCAGTGCCGCCGCCCACGCGCAGCGGGCCGCCGACTACCTGCACAGCCTTCAGCTCAAGACCGACGAGGCGCACCACGCGGCCGCATAGGCCGCCTCCCCTCCCCTCCCCTGCCCGCTCATTCGCCAGTTTGCTGCACCCCCTGCACGGAGCACGGCCATGGATCAACGTCCTCCGTCCCTGCAAGAGATCGCTCCCATCCTGCGACGCGCCATCGCCGTGTCGAAGCCCCGCAGGCGCCAGGTCTGGTTGGTCTGGACCGGCCGGAGAATTGTCCTGCGCACCACCTATCGATGCCGGCGTGGACTCCTGATCGCGCGCGTCATCGGCGAAGAGATCTTTCCTTCTAACATCCAAACCTATGAAGGTGATAGGGGTCTGGGGTCATAAGTTTCATACTTCATTGCGTTCTTAGGCAGCGACCTCTATAGTCTCTCAACTCTGATGGTTCGGAGGAAAGCAGGTGCATATCTATGCGCTGATCAGCCAGAAGGGCGGCACTGGCAAGAGCACCCTGGCTCGCCAGTTCGCCGTGCTCGCCGGCGAGGCGGAACCAAGTCTGCTCATCGACCGCGATCCACAGCGGACCACGACCAAATGGTGGGCGCGTCGGCAAGACCTCGCCCCCGTGCCGGAGCGGCCGGATCTGGTCGATGTGGACGGGACCTCGCTGACCGCCGCCGCCGCTGCGCTTCGGCGGAAGTCCGCCGGAACACTCTTTATCGACACGCGCCCGGCGGTCGAGGAACCCGAGGCCGAAGCGGCGCGCATCGCCGACCTCGTCATCGTTCCCGTCCGACCGTCGCCCGACGACCTGGAGGCCGTCGGCGAAACCCTGAAAATCCTGCGGCGTCTCGACAAACGCGCGGTGCTGATCGTGAATGCGGCGAAGACCGCGAGCCGTGCGACGAGCGCCCGCGCAGCTCTCTCGCGCTATCCGGTGCCGGTTTGCCCCATCCACGTCGCTGACCGTACGGTCTACCTCGATGCGTCGCTGGAAGGGCGCGGCGTCGGCGAGATGCGGGGCGCTGCCGCCCGCGAAGCATGGGACGAGCTCCGCCAGGTCTGGACCTGGATCCAGGAGATGAAGCATGAGCAGTAAGCGGGGCCGCGCTCTCGCCGACGTCATGGCGTCGATCGACGATGATCCGCTAGCGGCTTCCGATGCCGTCCCGCAGACTGCCCAACGGACAGCGAATACCGAACCAGGGCAGGGCGGTCCGGGGATCGTTCCCGTCAACATCCTGGTCACCCCGCGCGACCGCAAGCGGCTGCGCCAGCTCAGTCTGGATACCGGACTGAGCGTCCAGAAGCTGGGACACGAGGCCTGGAACCGCCTCCTGGAGTCGCGCGGCCTCGAACCGCTCGAACCGGTCACCGCCAACGTTCCGAGCGGCCGAATGCGCCGCGGCTGAGCCTTCGTGCCTTTTGCACCTGAACATCAACCACTCTGACACTGTGAAACTTGTAACCTAGGAAGGTACACAGGCGGAATTGAGGAGAGGGCGGACCCCGGCCGATTGGGCGAGCAAGAAGACCCATGGCCTGCGACAAGGCCTTGCGAGCGGACCCGCAAGGCCTTGTCTGGTGAGCTATCACCGTGCACGGTCATCGCCGTCCCCGGCTGTACCGTGCCTGGATTCTACCCTCGCCATCATCGTGCTGCAAATATCCTAGTGGTTCCATCCTAACGCACGAGTCCCTTTGGGGATTCCCAGCGTCTGGCGGTCGTGCGAGTCTGCGCGATGCGCAAGGGGATCGTCGTTGATGTCGGTACCGAGGATCGTGTGCGGTTGGCCGCGATCATCGGCAATCGGAACAGCCCGCAAAAGCATGTTTGGCGGGCGCGGATCGTGCTGTTGACCGCCGACGGGCTGGGCACGTCCGCGATCATGCGGCAGACCGGCAAGAGCAAGTCGGTGGTCTGGCGCTGGCAGGAGCGCTTCATGCAGGCGGGCGTCGAAGGTCTGCTGCGCGACAAGACTCGGCCGTCGCGCAAGCCGCCCTTGGCCAAGGCGGTGATCGCGCGGGTGCTGGAGCTGACGGCCGGCGAGCCGCCGGGCGAGGCCACCCACCTGGACGGCGGCGGCGATGGCCAAGGCCACCGGCATCAGCGTTTCCTCCGTCCAGCGCATCTGGCACAGCCACGGTCTCCGCGCCGCACCGGGTGCGGCAGTTCAAGCTCTCAACGATCCGAAGTTCGCCAACAAGCTGCGGGACGTGGTCGGCCTTTACGTCGATCCGCCGGCGCACGCGGTGGTGCTGTCGGTGGACGAGAAGAGCCAGATCCAGGCGCTCGACCGCACCCAGCCCGGCCTGCCGATGAAGAAGGACGCGCCGGCACCATGACCCACGATTACACGCGCAACGGCACCACCACCCTGTTCGCGGCGCTGAACGTCCTGGAAGGCACGGTGATCGGCCGCTGCATGCAGCGTCACCGGCACCAGGAGTTCATCCACTTCCTCAATGCCGTCGAGGCGCAGGTGCCGGTCGGCAAGATCGTTCATCTCATCCTCGACAACTACGCGACGCACAAGCACCCGAAGGTGATGCAGTGGCTCGCCCGGCATCCCCGCTTCGTCTTCCACTTCACCCCGACCTCGGCGTCATGGCTCAACGCCGTCGAGGGTTCTTCGCCAAACTCACCCGACGGCGGCTCAAACGCGGCGTGTTTCGATCCATCGTCGATCTCCAGGCCGCCATCAACCGCTTCATCGAAGAAGCCAATCATGAACCCAAGCCTTTCGTCTGGACCGCCGATCCCGATAAGATCATCGCCGCCGTCAAGCGAGGGCGCCAAACGTTAGAGTCGATCCACTAGCGGGGAGCCGAGGGGGCGGCAATGAGCCCCCTCGCCGGCATGACGTGTGAGCGAAGCGAATGCTTCGACCAGCAGGAAGGGGAGGGAGCTTTCAAATCGACCGCGTCGCTGCTGTCGCTCATGACGGTTTGGCGTCTTGTTCCTCAAGCTTGATGCCGCGAGCCTCCAAGTACGCCAGACATGCGGTGCGAACAATCGCTGCCGTCGAAACGTCATGGCGGGCAGAGACCTCGTGAACCTGCGTCCATAGGGCGGGATCGAGCCAAACCATCTTCCGCTCTTTGCGCTTCAGGGGTGCTGCGACGAAGACGACTTTTTCGCCGCGGGCCAACCGGTCCAGGAGTTCGCGAACCGCTTCTTCGTACAGGTTCTGCGCCCACACCCGGCGGCGTTTGGTGCCTGGATCACGCGCGGCCGTGCGTTCGAGCGCCAGGCGCTTGAACAAATCATCTATGCCATCCGGTTGAATCACGCCGACGGCTCCATCGAGTCGTCTGTAGGCCATCGGGAGCCACAACCTATTGGAGAGATTCATCGTTTATCACCCTGGTGGCGTAGCGGCAACGGGAGAGCGGCGCCTACGGGTTTGGCAATCCATACCTTTTGCTGATGTGCCGTCATCGGCACTGCCGCAATGTCGCCCCGTTTCGCCGAGATCGTTGTCTCAGGACGCCACAGAGTCTGGGCCTAACAGACCTGTGATTGTCTCTTCGGCGGATCGTCGACCAGAGTCCGGAACAGGCCTGCACGTGGGCGGCGATGCCCGCGAAACCAGGATTGCGCCCGCGACCGGTGCGTGGCGGGTCAACCTGCTTTGGCAATAAAACTGTTAAACTAGCATCAACACTTTTTGCTCGACGCACGATTAACGTTCGGTAATATTCCGGCGTCGCGATTCTCGTGCCGGCCAATTCCTCTTCCCATCGCGCGCGGCACTGGCTCCCTGTGTGTGTAGGGCGGTGACAAATTAGGCCACGTAGCGGCGGCGGTTGGTGCTGCCGCGCCGGAGCAAAATCCGGCCAGTGGTTAGGCTGTCTCCTTTGTCAGGGGGGCGGCCGGGGATGTTTGCCGTGGAAGTCTACGCCGCCGTTCGGCATTTTGTTTTCATTGAGGGTAACAGCCGGCGCGAGGCGGCGCGGGTTTTCGGGCTGAGCCGGGAGACGGTTTCGAAGATGTGCCGGTTCTCGTTGCCGCCCGGCTACACGCGAACGAAGCCGGTGAAAAAGCCGAAGCTAGGGCGCTTCTGCCGGTGATCGACGCGATTCTCGAGGCCGACGGGACGGCGCCTTCGAAGCAGCGGCATTCTGCCAAGCGGATCTTCGAGCGGCTGCGCGACGAGCACGGCTATGCCGGCGGTGTGACGGTGGTGAGGGACTACGTCCGGGTCGCTCGCGCCAAAGGCCGGGAGACCTTCGTGCCGCTGGCGCATCCCCCTGGCACGCGCAGGTCGATTTCGGCGAGGCGATTGGCGTGATCGGCGGCGTGGGGCAGAAGATCCACTTCTTCTGCATGGACGTGCCGCAGTCGGACGCGCCGTTCGTGAAGGCCTACCCGGCGGAGACGACGGAAGCGTTTCTCGACGGTCATGTGTCGGCGTTCGCCTTCTTTGGCGGCGTGCCGTTGTCGGTGCTTTACGACAACACGACGATCGCGGTGGCGAAGATCTGCGGTGACGGCAGGCGGGAGCGGACCCGGGCCTTCACCGAGCTGCAAAGCCACTACCTGTTCCGCGACCGTTTTGGCCGTCCCGGCAAGGGGAACGACAAGGGCAAGGTCGAAGGGCTGGTGAAGTATGCCCGATCGAACTTCATGACGCCGATCCCGCAGGCGGCGAGCTTCGACGATCTCAACGCCATGCTGGAAGAGCGCTGCCGGCGCCGACAGGGCGAACGCGCCGGTCGCCACAGCGAGACCATCGGCGAGCGGCTGTCGCCGACCTGGAGTCCTTCGGGATCTGCCCGCCGTGCCGCTGGAGGCGTGCGAGAAGCGGGCGGCGCGGGTCTCGTCGACCGCCCTGGTCCGCTACCGCTGCAACGACTACTCGGTGCCGACGGCATACGGCTTCCGGGATGTTGTGGTGAAGGGCTTCGTCGACGAGGTGGTGATCCTGTGTGCCGGCGAGCAGATCGCCCGACATCGCCGCGCCTACGGCACCGGGACCTTCGTGTTCGAGCCGCTGCACTACCTCGCGCTGATCGAGACGAAGCCAAATGCCCTGGACCAGGCGGCGCCGCTGAAGGACTGGGATCTGCCGGAGGCGTTCCAGCACCTGCGCCATCTCCTCGAAGCGCGCATGGGCAATCGCGGTAAGCGCGAGTTCATCCAGGTCCTGCGGCTGATGGAGGCGATCCCGAAGGAGGTCGTGACCTATGCCGTCACCGACGCGATCCGGCTCGGCGCGATCGGCTTTGATGCGGTCAAGCAGATTGCTCTGGCGCGCATCGAGCGGCGACCGGCCCGGCTCGACCTGCCGGCCTATCCACATCTGCCGAGAACGGACGTCAGGATGACGACGGCGGCCGACTACGCCGTTCTCGTTCCCGGCAGGGTGGCATGACCGGCAAGGCGGGCGTCGAGGCGATGCCGGCGGGAACGACGAGCGGCACGCCGCAGGTTCTGCTGGCGCATCACCCTGAAGCAGCTGAAGCTGCCGACCGTTCTGCGGGAATACGACAAGGTCGCGCGCGAATGCGCCGGCGACGGCGTCGATCATCCCCGCTACCTGCTGCGCCTGGTGGAGCTGGAACTGATCGACCGGGAACGCCGAATGGTCGAGCGGCGGATCAAGGCGGCACGCTTCCCGGCGGTCAAAAGCCTCGACACCTTCGACTTCACCGCCATTCCGAGCCTCAACAAGATGCTGGTGCTCGAGCTCGCTCGATGCGAGTTCGTCCTGCGCCGCGAGAACGTCATCGCGCTCGGCAATTCCGGCACCGGCAAGACGCATGCAGCCCTGGCTCTCGGTCTTGCCGCCTGCCAGAAGGGGTTCAGCGTCGCCTTCACCACCGCGGCCGCCCTCGTGCATCAGCTGATGGAAGCGCGCGACGAACGACGCCTTCTGAAGCTGCAGCGTGATCTGCAGGCGGTGAAGCTCCTGATCATCGACGAACTCGGTTACGTGCCGCTGTCCCCGACCGGGGCGGAACTCCTGTTCGAGGTGTTCTCCCAGCGCTACGAGCGCGGCTCAACCATCGTCACTTCAAACCTGCCCTTCGAGGACTGGACCTCGGTCCTGGGCTCCGAGCGGCTCACCGGCGCGCTGCTCGACCGGCTGACCCACCACGTCCATATCCTCACCATGAACGGCGACAGCTACCGCCTGAAGCAATCCGCCGGACGCCGTCGTCCCGCCACCCCGGCCGATCGGGCAGAGCAAAACCAGGCCACCGCCGACACCGTCGATCCCGAGACCGGCGAAATCAGCAAACCCTGACCCTCAAGGCAAACCGACGACACGGCAAGGGGCCCGATCGGGCCCCTTGCTGTCTCGCGCCGCTCTCGCGCAAATGGCCTGCTTTTACTCCGCCACAGTGGCCCGGAATTGCTCCGCCGTTGATTGTCATACTCTAGGCAGTAGAAACCTGCTTCGGCCGATAATGCGAACGACGCTTCAATGGTTACAGACTCTGGGAAATCGTTATCAGTACTCCCATGCGTCGCGCCGAGCACGCTGTCGCGTAAGGCGGCGGCAATCTCCAATGCAGTAAGTCTTGCCTGCATCGTCGCTAGTGCTTTTTGCAGGCGAAAAATCTCCGTAGCGAACGAGGTTGGAATAGACTCCGTCGTGCTCCGATCGAAGCGAGCAATGATTGTCGAAACATCCGAGTCATGAGCCGTCTTTTCCATAGGAATTCGTCCATTCATTCCGCAAGCGATGCTGACCGAAACATCTCATTCGCTCCTTGGGTTCACAGCAGCCGAGGCGGCGGACCCCGCACGGATTTCGCATGAAATCAGAGATGGTATGTTGGTTGCCGTGAAATCCCCGAAGTACCGAAGCAGGACCCCTCGTCCTCTCCCTCGCGCGGAACGCCGAAGGTTGACAGCCAGCCTCCAACTGCTGCCACTTTGCAGCAGTTCCCAGATAGCTTGATAGGGGCTTACTTCCGGTCAGTCCAGGCTGTGGGCTCATTTAAAGCCTGCTGCGCGCGCGGCAACAGCGGCGTCAGCTGTGCCCACTGCCCGTCGCCCAACCAGAACTCCTCGGCCATCCCCGTCGCTCCCACCGTTTGGAAGCTTGAAGGAGATTCGCAAGCCGTCGGGAATCCCGTTCAGGGTGCCCGAGCCGGGGCCATCATCTTGCCAATCTCACGTTCCAGTGAATCGGCCAGTTCTTTCATCGCGGACGCATGCTTAGCAAGCTCTGCAAGTTTGTTGGTTATGCGGAATTCATAAAGCAAATGGCGACGCATATATGAATTGAAATCAGTTTCCGAATACAAGGATTTAATGGTGGCAAGAAATTTACACCGAAGTTCCTCATCTGGAGTATTAACAATGCCCATATTATCTTTGGTTGAATTATATAAAAGGATGTCACCAGCATAGTGGTGACCGAATTGATGGCGCAACACCTCCTTCTGTTCCGTAATCCACTCCGCAGATGTATTGTGTGGAGCGTTTCCGATATTATCTTCGTGTACTGTTATTCCTTGGAGTCCGAGGCGGTCGAAAATGGGGGCGTATTGCGCATTTGCCATGTCAGTATCATAAATATAATCAAACAAACGAAGCGCCTGAATCGCGTCTTCTCCGATCGAGCCAGTTGTTTGAAAGCTTGGAAATGCGCGAAGAATCTCCTTGCACATACCGTTACCATGCAATTCCAAAAATTCTCCTGCAGTGACAAGCTTTACCCCAGCCGCTTCCCGCACTGCATTGACCTGCCGAAAATGAGAGGGGTCGTGTAAATGGATCACGTAATCCAGTAAATAAAAAAACTTTGTTTTATTTTTTTGCACAAGAATACTTTCATTCACAAAGTGACCAAAGACTATTTTTAGTCTATTCTTATTAATAATAAGTTCGTATAAAGGTCGCGACGCCTCGAGGTTTTCGACAAATGAGGAACAGAAAAAGTAGTTATCTTCAGAAAGATGCTGTCGAATGGTGCTAATAAGGCTTGTGCCGGCGCATTTTGTAATGTGAAGTCCAATCATAACAGCATTGTTATTGTCTATCGACATAGTCTTGACCCCCCCCCCCCCCCCGTTTCGTGACAATGCTCGCCCAATGTAGGCAAACAACAAACCAACAGCTCACGCTGTCGCGATTTTGTTCACCGGGCTGATGTGCTTGACCACCCTATGGACTGAGAGCAGTCCCTCGCATCCATAAATCCCGAAGAGTCCTGCGTCCATGCACACCGTTGCTAAGGGTACTACCGCCGCCCGCCGGATCCGTCCAGTCTATTTAAGTTCCCAACCGACCCCGACCGGGTTAGCGCCGGCGTTCCGTATCGCGAGTGTGAAGCTGTCGCCGTCGGTCCTGTAATCCAAGATCGAGAGACGAAGGGTCCCGGTGTCCTTCGAGAACGTGAAATAGCCTGAGCCGTTTGTCTCTCCATAGGCCCGCGAGGCGAGCGGAATCGCGCTGCCTCCACCGACAGCGCCGCTGTCGACGACCAGGTCGAAGCTGGCCGAGTGAACCTCACCAATGGTGTTGTCACTGGCATATACGAACAGTGTGAAAGCATAGGGGGCATGGGGTCCTACCGCGGCGAGCGGGGAATAGCACGGCACCGTCACCGTTTCCGTCGCCCCTGCGAGGATGCGGACGGTGCCTCTTCCCCATAGCGACTTGCCGCCAATTACCTGAGGCTGCGACACGTTGGAGACGCTCATGGCGCCGGCGACCCCGTCTACGTGATAGCGCCTGGGCGTTCCGCCGACGCTGAACGCTGTCTTGAAGCCGGTCGCGTCGGTCCCGGTTATGGTAACGCTCGCGGGCGACTCGGTAGACTCGCCCAAGTACAGGAAATATTTGGGCGACACATTTCCTGTCCCGTCGTGATTGCGACCAACTTCACTCATTCCTCCGGTGATGACGACCTTGGATGCGGGTCCCGCCACTGCAACATGCGCGTCGGCGAGAGGCTCGCCCGTGTCGGCCGCGCCGTTCCTGTGGAAAGCAACACCGGAAAGCAAAACAATAGAGTTCTTCACGGAGGCCCCGTTGCGGAAATTGTGATCGAGTGCGCCGCCGATAGTCTGCTGGAAGTTGGCTTTGTAGAAATGGTATCCATCCATCCGATTCCACTCTACTCTCAGGCCGATGAAATTGTTCTTGGCGCTCCCCGCTGCCATGTCGATACCATTGCCGGACGACGACGTGACCGCTCCACCGAAGACCGTGCTGTCGACGAGGTTCGATATGCCCGTGCCGTTGTGAATGAATTCCGATCCAATGATGGTGGCGATATGCGTGTACGTGTCTCGTGTTCCACCACCCAGCCCTTTACCCGGGCACGACTGCACAGTCACACGCCGCAACTCCATCAGGGTCGATCCGCCGGAGATGCCGTTTACCCCCGGCTCCGAATTGCAATTGATGACTATGCCCCGGAGCGAAATGTTCCGGGATCCGGCGACGTCCAATACGTTCGTCGCGCCGGGCGCGGCGAGGATCTGCGGAGAAGCCTTGCCGTTCGGCAGCGCCTCGCCGTACGCTAGGCCGGCATCCCCGAACAGCGACGCGCCGCTCGCAATGCGTGCGTCGCGGACGAAATAAGTCGCCGCGGGCACGAAGCACATCCGCGGGGCGCCCGCGCAGGCCGCGAAGGCGGCGCTGTCGTCTACGCCCCAGACCAGCGTAATCGGTACCGCGCGGAGCGCGCGGACGGCGGGGGTCGCGAGCGTGATACGCGACGCCTCCGCGCAGGCGGAAATCGTCGTCTTCAGGGAGATCCAGGGCGATCCGCCCGCGCCCGGAACCTCGACGAGCGCGGGCGTGCCAGCGGCCGCGAGCCCATTCAGCTGGGCACAGTCGAACCTCGCCCCGATCGCGGTCAGCGCAGTCGAGCCCGAAGCGATCGCCGCCGTTACGCCGACCACCTGGACGTTTCCCTTGGCACCGAAGTCGTCAACGACATTGCGCATGTCGCCATACCTCCGCGCCGCGGAACCGCCGGTTGATGTGCCGATGATGACGGCCGGGACGTCACCCGCCTGCCCCGGCTCCGGCCAGGCCTCGCGGGCGCGGGCCCCCGCGAGGCTGAAAACCAGGACGAGAGCGGCGAGCGAGAGGCCCTGACGAGCACTGTGAACCCCCACGATGAACGTAATTCTGGTGCGCTCCCCCAGCACCCCCGGACGCACCGCCGTTTTACTCCAACCTCTTCTCGCTTCAATGGCCGGATCAGGTTTAGCCACCACGCCTATTTCCCCGCTTCAGGTAGCACATGACTTGTACCCTGCGACAGCCACAGACATTGGTTTGCTCCTTGCCCGATACAACAACGGGTGCTATTTGTTGAGCCGTATGGCTTCAAATCCCTTATGTAAGAAGCGAGTTGGCTAAATCGCCAGAGCGGATCGGGATTTCGGTTTATGCGCTTCGCTTCGACGGAAGGCGAACAGCGGATTATGGAGTGGAAGTCTTAACCCTAGTGTGCAATCGGCAATTAGTTCTACTTCACTGAGGGGGAGTGACAGCGATGAGGGAAGAGCAGTTCGTTATAGATGAGCACGGCGCTGAGGATGAGCTTGCGTACTGGGAAAATGTTTTTTCAAACTACGCCAGCAAAGGAAATAAGCATCTAGATGTGCTACTATCTCCAAGTATGCCACTTCAACAGCAGTTTATAGATATTATTGCGAGCTATCAGCGACCTGATGGTCATATGATTAAAGTTTTAGATGTCGGCTGTGGTCCCTTATCTGTTATTGGAAAATCGGGGCCTTATGAAGTAGATCTCGTCGGCATTGATCCCTTAAGTGGTACATACCAAAAAATCCTAGAGCGCCATGGACTCGTTTCTCCTCACCTAAGCATCGCTGGTATGGGTGAGCAGATTGACACATTTTTCAGTGCGGAATCTGTCGATTTTATACATTCACGTAATGCGTTAGACCATTGCGAAGATCCTCGAGTTGTTATTCGCAACATGATTACACTTGCAAAACCGAATTCAAAGATATTCATCAATGTATGTCAGAATGAAGGAGAAAATGCTTCGTATTCAGGATTTCATAGGTGGAATTTTGATGAGGTTGCCGGAAGGATTATCATTTGGAATCCCGGTTCGGTCGACTTTCTTGATTCTGTCTTAGGCGGGTTACCATATAGGTATCGAAGGTATGCTTTTCGCGATGACAAGGTCTTTCCTGATCAGTTCGATATTGTGATACACAAGAACGCGCCCAATGAACTTGCGATGAAGGAAATCAGACCCGGCATCAGAGCAATGTTTTCTCGCCGACACGCGTGGGTTACCATAGAATGCGAGAGTAAGGTTGATTCTACTCTTAGTTGGTTTGTGCATGGATTTCGGGACAAAAACTTGTTTACTCTTCGTCCTTACGCTGGTACCAGTCGCAAAAAAGGCGGTCCATATTATTACCTGAAGGTATTGCAGACGAAGTTATGATTGGCGAATACTACCGTGAGTTTGGACAAACAAGCACCGTGTACGTTAATTGTTGGACGGCGGAGCTGAAGTCCATCGATTAGTTGGAGATTGTGGCTCGGCACACCTTCGCTCGGCTCAAAGGCGCTACAGGCGTGGCGCTTGACCTGCTGACATGTTACCGAGTGCCCCGCATCCGCCTCACCCGAAATGCCACTCGACGGTCTTCTCCAGCACCCGGCGCACCTGCCCGTCGAGCTCCTTCTCCAGGTTCGGCGGCAGCGAGCGCTCGGCCAGGAACGCGCTGTCCCGCAGGCCTGAGATCGGCACGCCGGCGATGGCGCAGGCCTGGAGCACGGCCCGGAAGTCGACGCCGCTCGTCGGCGCCGCCCACGCCACCTCGCTCGGCTTGATCATCGGGATGGCCAGACAGGCGGTCTGCAGGTCCTGCCAACTGGTCGTTCGCACGTGGTGGGTGCGCCCGAAGCGCTGGCCGGCGTGCTTGCCGAGGTCCTCGGCGCCGCAGTCGATCGGCGAGAACACCATGCGCGTCACGCCGGACAAGGTCGTCCAGGGATCGAACACCGTCTTCGGCAGCGCCTTGACCAGCGCCATCGGCGCCGGCTCCCAGCGCACATAGGAATGGAAGATCGGAAGCTCGCCCAGCGCGCCCTTCGCGTCCTTGCCGGGGTCGCGGCCCCAGCGCTGGTCCCACAGCAGGACGTCGTGGGCGATCCCCTCGACCTCGCCCAGGCGGCCGGTTCCGAACACGTCGACCAGCATGAGGCGCGGCCGCGACCTGGACTGCAGGATCGGACGGAACGCCTCGAAGGTGTCCGCCTCGATCCCGGCGGGCAGGAACCGTGCGACCACCTTCAGCGCCTGCGGCGACAGGAGCAGCATGATCGCGTGCTGCTCGGACATGACGCGGACCTGGCTCAGAAAGCCCTGCAGGACGAGCAGGTCGGACACCGGCGACGCAGACGAAAGGTCGAAGACGATCGGCCGGATGCGCCGGTCGATCCGCTTGACGAAGAGCTGCGCCGCGGCCTCGGCGCTCGCCTTGAGGGCGAGGCGCGCCCGCGTTACGTGGCTGCGCGTCTCGCCGATCGGCGGCCGCGTGAAGGCGATCTCGACCATGCGGTCGGCCATCTCGGCCGGCGTCTCGAAGGTGATGCTCGCGTCGAGGCGCGTGCCTTCGGCCGAGTGGGAGCTGAACAGCGAGGGCATGTCCAGGGCGAGGGCATCGGCGGTCTTGACCTTGAAGCCGGTGCCGTCGAACACCGGCGCAACGCCGTAGTCGACCCGCTGGTAAAACTCGGCCTCGGTGGGCACGAAACCGCGCGTGGGCGTGTGGCGCGTCGAGGTGACGTGCTCGCCGACACGGCCGCCGATCACGAGTTCCACCGGCGCAAAGGTCTGCCCGATCCTCGCCGACAGGGCATCGGCGATGGCGCTGAGGCCGGCGATGTTGAACGCGTTGGGGCTGGCGAGGAAGCCGAAGCGCACGACGTCCGGCGAAATGTAGTCGCGCCGCCGGACCGAGGGCGCGTCCTTCTCCAGGGCGGCATCGTAGAACGGGACGGTGATGACCTCCTTGCCGGTCGCCTCGAGCAGCTCCCCGCCCTTCCTTCTCCTGGATGGCCACCGCGATATCGGAACGCCGGATGCCAAAGATCTCGGAGTCCCTGTCGGTGACGAAGAACTCCGCCTTGCCGAGGCCGATGCGGCGGAATGCCTCCGGCCTCTTCCAGAAGATGTCGTGTGTTTCGAGCACCCGCACCGTGCGGCGCGGCAGCATGTCGAAGGCCTTGCTCAGCCAGACATTGTGCACCACTGCGACGTCGAAGATGCGGCGGGCGGACAGGTTGCGCAGTGCGGCCTCGAGATCGGCGTCCCACCATTCGTCCAGTTCGTGCTGGACGCTGTTCTTCGGGTCGTGTCCCACCCCGCTCACGGCATAGACGATGTGGACCTCGTCCCACTGCTCGCGGAGGATATCCGCGACCTGCTCGTTGTGGCGCCAGTAC
This sequence comes from Rhodospirillales bacterium, assembly GCA_016712375.1. Classification (GTDB taxonomy): domain Bacteria; phylum Pseudomonadota; class Alphaproteobacteria; order Rhodospirillales; family Defluviicoccaceae; genus Defluviicoccus. The sequence goes on along the minus strand of JADJRE010000043.1, from coordinate 118,976 downwards.
CACATGTCCTCGAAGGCGAAGAGCAGGAAGGTGATGTGGAAGCCGGCATCCTTCAGGAGCTGGGTCATCTGGAAGGTGCGGCGTCGATGGCCGGCGTCGAGCGGCCACGTGGCGAACGGCGAAAGGACGAGCGCTCTGCGCGAAAAATGGGTCGTCCCGGTGCTAACGGACATCGGTCGCCCCCTCACTTCGAACGTGGTCCCCGAGCGCCGGACCAAGGATGCTCTCGCGCATGTATCGCTCGCCCCCCTCACCGAGGCCGAAAGTGGCCAACCCGACCGTCAGCACCCGCCGCCGAGCGCCACCGCGGCAAGATAGATGCCCCGCAGCTGCAGCCGGAATTCCTCGGAGTCTCGCGGCTCCGCGCACAGCGCGTTGAGATTGCGACGTGATGCCTCAAGCCGGCCGATCACCTCGCCGTATTCTTTGCGCAGACCGGGGTCGCCCGGCTTCACGAGCCCGGCGACGAGGTCCGACACCGCCTGCCAGAACACGCGCCGACGGAACCAGTCCGGCGTCAGCCGCCCCGTCGGGATAACATGGTGCACGAACATATCAGGGCTGTAATAGACGTTCCGTATGCCGATCTGCTCGAAAAGCGCGGTCTCGTCGTTGCTGAGCAACGACGACGCGCCCTTGCGCCCGAGCGAGGTGTTAAAGTTACCGTATCGCTGAAAAACCTCGCGGCGGAACGCCATATTCGCTCCAACGATCCACTCACCGTCGCGCAAGAAACGAGGCCGCAGACTCCAGTCGACGCACGACAGATATCCAGCGAGATCATCATTGTACCAAGCTGGCATTTGCGTCAGTGAGTAGCGCGGAACAACTTTTCCACCAGCCGCCATCACCTTCGGGTGCTCATCGAACACATGCAAAACCTTGTGACACCAATCGTCGCAGACGACAGCGTCATCGTCGAGAAAGGCCACGATGTCGCCTGTGGTGTGTTCGATGCCGAAGTTACGCGCGGCAGAAAGACCGACGGTCTCGCACACCTCAATCCTGGCCTTGCCCGGTGGGCCGACGCTTATCGGGAGCCGACGGTCGGGGGGGGTGTTCTCGACAACTAACACCTCCGTCTCGGCATCAACGAGTCCCCCGGACGTCAGCAGAACCGACAACGTCTCACTCAACGCCTCGTAACGGTCATAAGTACAAATAATCACACTCAGCCGCGGACCAGTATGCTTAACGGAGCTGGATAAATTCGAGTTTTCGGAATGAGAATGAGACGTCTTTTTCAGCGCTTCGACTTTCATTGCTGACTCCGATCCGGAAAGCCAAGATTGATTCATTAGCCGCCTCCGGAATTATCGTTGAATAGATTCGCTCACTCATTTCTAGCCAAGGCAAATCTGTATTTCCGACACTTATGCTGAAAGACGACTCGGCTTCTGCTGAAACGAAGTTCACAATCTCTACATTAACGCGGTATTGGTGTCTGCGATCGAGCAGGAGTTGTCCTTTTAGCGCATTGCCCGCTCCGACCCAGCGCTTGGCGTCGCCGTCGGACCACTCGATATCGAAAACGTCATCGAAATAGATGTTCGGCATTCGCACGTCGTATGACCATGCCGTCGGAGCCGGACCCCTAGTCATCGCAGCGAGCGCATGTGCCGAAAGCCGCTCGCAGATGGCGGCGTAGTTCTCGATTTGCCCTTCGCACTCGAACAACCGGCCTTCGAGTTCGGCGATGCGGCATTCGAGCGATGTGAAAAATGCATCCTCGGAAGCCAGGAAGAGCTGAGAAAAATTGGATTTCATTTTTTGATCATCGACCCAAGGGTTGCACGGTCTTGTCTCTACAAATCAAACTGCCGCCCTCATTTCGGATATGAAGTCGCGCGCGAGAAGTAGAGCGGGTGGGAGGAGATCGTCGAGATCCTCCACCACGAGCGAAAGCGCTTCGGGACTAATCGCCTTCTCAATGTGTCCGGATTGCCAGTTATTCGGTTCGAGATGTTTTGATAGCCCGAACAAGACTGCACGAGTCACGCGACGAACGAACTGTACCTCCGCGACATTGAGGGCAACCTGCTTGATCATCTCGTCATCCACCTCCCTCGTCAAAGCATCTTCGAGCTTCTGCGCAAAGCGGGGGATAGATTTGTAGCACATGTTAACGAAAAGCTGCTTTGTCTCGGGGAAAAAAGCGGGCGGCCCGTTCCTCAAGCCAACGATCCCGAATGTCCTGTGGGTCGCGAAGCAGCACTGGTTCGACGCCGCACGCCCGCCGTAACTTTGCATAAGTCTGACGCTTTTTCGAAAGCGTCTCCGGGCTCCGATTCCGTCGCATCCGTCTCGGCAGCATCGCGAGATACAATAGGCAATTCGTCGAGCCGTAACGCGGCGGCAAGGGTCGATAACTCAGGCACAAGCATTTCGACACCTGCTCCGCCGCTGTCTTGCGGTTGGACGATGCCTTGTATCCAACTCGGCCTTACCCGGCGCACCAAGCCCGCGAACTCAGCAACGCGCACCTGATCCTGCCTCTCAGCATTATATAATAGGTATTGCCGATACATATCCGGCAATACCTCGTAGTCATCGGGAAGCTCCACAATCACTGAGACATGTCGACCACCATGGGTGACACCGAACATCGGAGCCTCGTAGTACCAGGGAGATCCAGAACGTAGATCGTAAAACTCGTTGCGCCACATCACCGCCACGAACGTCATGGATGTCTGGATGGCGTCCTCGCTCGAGGCGTTTTCCCAACGGCGTTGCGGATGAGCGGGGTCGTGAAGAAAATGAACTGTCACGCCCTCGGGTGAACGAACGGCTTCGTAGCCAGCGAACTCGTTGAGGGCACGGGCCAGGATCGGCACAAACGGTCGCTCTCCCACCGCCCAATGCAGCGGTTCGTTAATAATTACCTGCAAATCGCCGGGTATGCGTGCATATCGGTGATACAGAGTCTCGGGGATCCAATACCGTTCGACGGCGGGCTTGCCGTCGTAAGGGTCGAGCACTGTGTCTTGGTCGGGGCGCATGCCTAGAAGAACAGCTTCTGTCCAGTCCTCGGTGAGGGGCTGGCCCTCCGCAACAGCAATATCCGTCACGTCGATGACGTCCCGAATCGCGGACACGCTTGTCTCGGAGCCCCGCCCTGGGGAGCGAAGAAGCAGTCGCCCGTAAACGCCACCTCGTTTGCCGAGGATCATCTCGTTGTCGCGACCATTGGCGCAAGAGCGGTATCGGACACCCAGATGGTTGGACGGCAGGCACGCTACTTTCGCCCCAATGCCGAAGTTCCGATCGAGCGCCTTTTCTTTGTTGATCGATGACGAAATCTCGCCCATGCGAAAGAGCGCATCCGGGTCCATCCCGGGACCTGTATTCCATATCCTTAGCTTTCGTACCCCATCAACCTCCGCAGCGCCAATCCTAATCAGACGCTTGCCCGTGCTAAGCTGCGCCGCCTCGACCGCATTTTGGAACAGCTCCCTGAGCATCATAACGCGAGGGCATCGGTCGATGAGGCTACTCACAAGAAAGGCGTCATCGTCGATTCCGAGCTTGTCAAGTGATTTCATGCCCCCCCCGGGATGCTGAGTGGCGTATGAGTAACACGCATCATTCGCGTCAATCAATGTTGCTCGAACGCCTTTGCACGTTTGGAGGCTCGGTGGCGTTTCGGCCAGCGTGTACAACTAATGGTGTGGAGGCTAAGAGCCTAACTCAAAGAACCCATTCCCGCCCGGGTCTTCTGAGGGCGAGCTGGATGGAGGCGAGAGTGACGAAGGCGGGGAGGGTATCGGCGAGGTTTTGTTGGTCTTTTGCGAGGCGGCGGTTGCGGCCGAACCAGGAGAAGGTCCGCTCGACGACCCATCGGCGCGGCAGCAGGACGAAGCCGGTCACATCGTCGCTCCGCTTGACGATCTCGATCCGCGGCCCCGGCACCCCGGCGACGGCCCGATCAACCGGGCGGGCGTTGTCGCCGCCGTCGGCCCAGACCAGTTCGAGCCAGGGACAGCGGCTGCGGATCCGGTCGAGGACGCGGGCGGCGCCATCGCGATCCGGGAGGCCGGCGGAGTGGACGACGACGCGCATCGGCAGGCCCAGCGTATCGACCAGGGCGTGGATCTTGCGCCCCTTCACCTTCTTGCCGGCGTCGTAACCCACGGCGTCGTCCGCGCCGCCCCTTTTCCGCCAATTTCAGCGACGGGCTGTCGAGAACCGCCGCACTCGGGCTTGCTTCGCGCCCGAGGCGCTCGCGCAGCGCCGTGTGCCGCTCCGCCCGGATCGCCTCCCACACGCCGGCGCGCTGAAACGCGCGGAAGATGTTGTAGGCCGTCGAGCGCGGCGGGAACCCGTCACGCGGCAGATATCGCCAGGGACAGCCGGTGCGGAGCACATAGAATATGGCATTCATCGCCGCCCGCATGTCGGTCTTCCGCGGCCGGCCATCCGGCTTCGCATCCGGAATCAACGGCCGCAGCCGCTCCCATTCCGCATCCGTCACATCGCTCGGAAAGCCCCCGCCGCCCCGCCGATGGGTCGCTCGATGTTCGTCCGTCCACATCCCCCGTCACCGTTCCCGTTCTTCGGAATCGGTGATTCACACAACCAAACCGCGCACAAGAGGCGTTTGGGTCAGGCTCTCAACAGCCGCAGAGAATTCGGTCGCAGAACACCGCTTACAATGGTTCGCCTCTGGGCGGATGTCATGTTCAAATCAGACACTTACTTGGGGGAACATTTTGGGATCGGATGCCACGGCTGGCCGTTGCTCTTTTCGGAAAGTACCCACCCAGCGAGACCGCTAACCCTTTGAGAGTGCTCAACATCGTCTGTGAGTACTGAATTGGCGGGGTTCCCACCCTCCGGAGAAACCGTCCAAAAAGAGAACATTTTGGGCGGTTTGGCGGGAGGGGCGGTACCCGGGGGTCGATTATTTGGCGGCCACCTGTCAAGTGCCGTTTCGGCATGCCGAGCGAACGAAGCTGCTCCGGCAGAGGCCTGAAGCAATCGCGGTGTCGTTGGACCAGGATGTCCAGCACTTCCCCTTCGGCATCCACGGAGCGCCACAGATACATCGGCCGACCGCTAAACCTTGAGCCACTTCGCGTATGCGGTGCCGAACTTCGTCACCCAGCGGCGGATCGTCTCGTAGCTGACGTCCAGACCGCGTTCGGCCAACAGATCTTCAACGTCCCTGAGGCTGAACTGAAAACGCAGATAGAGCCACACTGCGTGCTGGATCACAGTCGGCGGGAATTGGTGACGGGCGTACGAAATCGGCTGCACCCGCTGACGCTACCCGCCGCCACGCCGGCCAAGTTTCCTGTAATAGAGGTCGAAAGCTCATTGATCAGAAGAATGCAACTGTAATGCTAGTGGATCGACTCTAACGTTTGGCGCCCTCGCTTGACGGCGGCGATGATCTTATCGGGATCGGCGGTCCAGACGAAAGGCTTGGGTTCATGATTGGCTTCTTCGATGAAGCGGTTGATGGCGGCCTGGAGATCGACGATGGATCGAAACACGCCGCGTTTGAGCCGCCGTCGGGTGAGTTTGGCGAAGAACCCCTCGACGGCGTTGAGCCATGACGCCGAGGTCGGGGTGAAGTGGAAGACGAAGCGGGGATGCCGGGCGAGCCACTGCATCACCTTCGGGTGCTTGTGCGTCGCGTAGTTGTCGAGGATGAGATGAACGATCTTGCCGACCGGCACCTGCGCCTCGACGGCATTGAGGAAGTGGATGAACTCCTGGTGCCGGTGACGCTGCATGCAGCGGCCGATCACCGTGCCTTCCAGGACGTTCAGCGCCGCGAACAGGGTGGTGGTGCCGTTGCGCTTGTAATCGTGGGTCATGGTGCCGGCGCGTCCCTTCTTCATCGGCAGGCCGGGCTGGGTGCGGTCGAGCGCCTGGATCTGGCTCTTCTCGTCCACCGACAGCACCACCGCGTGCGCCGGCGGATCGACGTAAAGGCCGACCACGTCCCGCAGCTTGTTGGCGAACTTCGGATCGTTGGAGAGCTTGAACTGCCGCACCCGGTGCGGCGCGAGACCGTGGCTGTGCCAGATGCGCTGGACGGAGGAAACGCTGATGCCGGTGGCCTTGGCCATCGCCGCCGCCGTCCAGTGGGTGGCCTCGCCCGGCGGCTCGCCGGCCGTCAGCTCCAGCACCCGCGCGATCACCGCCTTGGCCAAGGGCGGCTTGCGCGACGGCCGAGGTCTTGTCGCGCAGCAGACCTTCGACGCCCGCCTGCATGAAGCGCTCCTGCCAGCGCCAGACCACCGACTTGCTCTTGCCGGTCTGCCGCATGATCGCGGACGTGCCCAGCCCGTCGGCGGTCAACAGCACGATCCGCGCCCGCCAAACATGCTTTTGCGGGCTGTTCCGATTGCCGATGATCGCGGCCAACCGCACACGATCCTCGGTACCGACATCAACGACGATCCCCTTGCGCATCGCGCAGACTCGCACGACCGCCAGACGCTGGGAATCCCCAAAGGGACTCGTGCGTTAGGATGGAACCACTAGGATGCGATCATACGTGCAGTCCCAAGCTCGTACCTGATGGTACAGCTTTGTGCCATCAGGACGCGCGGATCAGGTCGTGCTCAAGGGCGCGCAGCACGCGTTCGTTCACCACCTTCTGAGTGATCCGGCAGTAGAGGGTCTCGGTCCCAGCAAATGAGCCGTTCTCGGCCAGCTTGTTGGCGGGCGCGCCGCCGCGGCAGAAGGGAAAGTAAGCGCATTCATGCCGGCAGGCTTCCCGACCGGCGGCAATTTCGGCGGCGACGAGGCGATAACGGGGGCTGTAGATTGCGTCTTCGAAGCAGTCCGTATGGACACTGGCAAAGGCGAAGGCTCCATAGCGAGGATGTTCGGTTCCCAGCAGCTCCGGGGAGAAGGTGCTGATCCGGCCGTCCCAGGAAACACTGACAATCTCGAACGGCGTATTCTGGCAGTTCGACGTCAGCGAACCAAACCGGGGGTGTCGGAGTGCACTCAGCACGTCCTCCACCTCCCGGATGCGCAGCTGGCCCGGCGCGGCGCGCAGCCGCTCAAGGATACGATCGAAGAAGGCGGCGAACTCTGCCTCAATTCCCACGGCCTGCAGGCTCGAGATGGCGTGTGCCGCTTCGATCTCCTCAATGTTGAAGCCCACGTTGCGGATGTCGCAGCCGATAAAGAAATCGAGGATTTCGTCGGCGCACCGCAGGGACTCGCGGGTCAGCAGGCATATGGCGTGGACGGGGATGCCGTGGGCCTTGAGCTTCCCGAGGCCGTCCATCACCGCCGCATGGGTGCCGCGGCCGGTGCGAGTGCGGCGGTGGCGGTCGTGGAGCTGGGCTGGACCGTCCAGGCTGAGGCCGACATTGATGCCGGCCTCGCGGATCAACGCGCACCAGGCGTCGTCCACCAGCGTGCCGTTGGTTTGAATGCTGTGCCGCACCCCGATTCCCGGCGGGCAGGCTTCGCCAACGACGGTGAACGCTTCGCGGTACCACGCCGGTGGAAGCACCATCGGCTCGCCGGCATGCCAGACGATCGACAACTCCTTGCCCACTAACCCCGCGTCGATCACCCAGTGTATCGCTGCCCGCAGGGTTGCCATGGACATATGGCTCTTGTCAGTGCGCGCCGGCAGGTAGCAGTAATCGCAGTCGATGTTGCAGAACGGCGTCGGCTGCAGAACCAGTAGCGACAGTGTCATCGTTGTCTTTGATTGCTTCGCTGGCTCGTCCACCAGACCCCGGCCCTACCAGTTTCGCCAGAAGTTTCGCCAGTTCGGCCAATTAGGCCAGTTACCCCAATTAGGGAAATTGTACCATTGCGCCGTCTGCTCCTCGTGGTTGGGTACCGCCTCGCCGTCCAGTCGCAGAAGCTGGGCGCGGATGGCATCGAGCCGCTCGATCGCCAGCTCGTCCGGCTGGGCCAGCCGCGCCAGGGCCGGCGAGGCGACCTGCAGCAGTGGCAGCGCCACTACCACCCATCGAAGCATCCGCTTCACGGTCCATTTCTTCCTCTTTGACCCTAGGCATGTCATCGTGCGCAAGCCGCTGAATTTGTTTGTTGCGTGCCGTGATTATTGCTCAGGGGCCCCCGGCTGCGGACAGGGGTCCACGTCAAATCCTTCGATGCCGCTGCCGCTACCGGGCATCCAGTCCGTCCACCACGATTGGTTGCCCTTGGCGAGCTTCTGGAGCGTTCGATAGCTCGACGTTGTCCACTTGTCGGCGTCTGGCCTTGCATCGGATTGAACTACTGAATGCAATGCGTGGCAGATTTTGTCCTTCGCCCGCTTCATTCCGTAGAGTATCTCGTAGTAGGACATTGCGCCGCCCAAGTTCGATCGTATAAAAAGTTTTATGTCTCCGCTCTCAACCTGGCGAGCGACGATCTTGTCGATCGGCGGAACCTTCGGTGTGAAGGTCAAAATGCCGGTGCCACTGACTGTTGCAACGGAATCGCAATACTCTTGACATTCCTGCAACTTCTTTTTAGGTATTCTAAATACAGCAATCGTAGTCTTGGATTCTGCGCTTGTATCCTGAACACCATCTGCGCCGGCATTTTTTGGTTGATACGCCATGACATAGTACTGATCAGTTTGCGCGGGCACTCCATAAGACGAGATGAGCTGGAAGTCGACAATCTCGGAGTTGTCGCTTGGTGGTATCTCGGCGATTGTTAGTTGCGTATTAGCTGCTGCCACGATCCGATCTTTTTCCTTTGACAGGCACAGTTGATTGATCGCCGGGTCAGTAGGGCAGCTCAGATCGTGCTCAAAGTTGATGTCATTGGGTTTGTCAATCTTGCGCGGCCAATCGAACGTCGGAATCCAGTAGCATTGACCTTCAATACATATAGTGTTGTCTTTACTGACTTGCAACCTGGGCTCTGTCTCGGCGTTTTCCGACTTCATCTTCAGCCATTTCGGCGCGTCGCCCATGAGTTCCAAGGAGTTTTTCCCGAAATACCACCGCAGTCGCTGCACGAAATATGTCGGCGCTGTTTCTCCCGTTTGGCTAGGATCGACCAGACCAACAATGCTTTCTAGATCGGAGTGGATCCAGACTTGGGCGAGCTTTTGCAGTTTTATAGGCTCCTGCTCAAGACGACGCGCACACCGCCCATTCCGATCCTGGCGCCAGCCTGGGTAGAACCAAGTGTTGGTGTCTAAATGGCGAACCAGCAGCAGTGGAAAGACGCCGCCATCGAGTGAGTTGCCGCCTTGATATAAACGGTCCTTATGTAAACGCTCCTCGCCCATTGAGGAGGAAGTGCCGTTCAGTAATTGCTGGATGCACTCGGGGTCATTCTGCTGCTGCGCCTCCGAGTATTTCCCCTCGGGCTGGTCGGGTGTCGGCCATAGCGAGGATCGACCGATGCCGTTGAGCGCGGTGTCCACCGACTTGAAGGCAAATCGACGGGCCGCCTCAAACTTGAGGCCCTTCTCCCCGGCTTCCCAAGCCGGGGCGTCTTTTTCCAAGTGGTCCAGGATGTTCAGGGACACTGCTGTCTGCCTGAGATGCGACGCATTCTGGTCGCTGTCGAGGGAGCCTCGGCTCTGCGCAACGCTGGCGGCAATCGTAGAGGCCGTATAGGCCCTCGCCTCCAGGCTGGCGAGACGTTCCTGGTCGCGGAGGATCAGGAAGATCCCACTGCCCAAAACAATAAAGCCCCCGACACCCCCCCCGAGCGCTAACCAACCGATACGCAACCTGCGGGATCGGGTATAGTAGGCGATCGCCTCCCGGCAATCCTGCGGCTGAACAGACCGCCTTTTCATCTCTGCGGGAAGTCGCTCCCCGTCTGCCCAGTCCGTCAGTATTCCCTTTACGTCGACTTTCGACGCCTGCGCCTTCTTGCGCGTGTTTGGCCCGATGAGGTCGGTCAGCCAGATCCAGGCGCGTATCAGCTTGCCGGCATCGCTGCGTTTCTTGCGCCACTGCAGGTATTGTTCGAGGATCGTGGCGCAGACCTTGCCGCCGTCCCTCTCGTGGTCGAGCCATGTGCAAAAGCGCGGCCAGTTGCGGATGAAGGACTCGTGCGAGACGTCGATGAGGTCCTTCATGTCTTCAGAGCCCCGGTAGCGCAGATAGGGGTGCGGCTCGCGGAAGAGTCGGACGGTGCTCTCCACCTCCGCATCGGGCACGTCGCCGGCGGCCCGAGCCACCGCCAAACGGTTGGTCCAGCGCCGCTTGTACATGCCCCGATCGTCGGCTTCGGCCAGGCGCACGAAGAGGGACTTGGCAATTTTCTCCCCCTGCGGCCGGAGCTTCTGCTTGGCGAACAGTTGATCGGCATGGAACTCGAGACACCTGCGCAGCATCGACGTCTGCCTGGCATCCGGAGGGCCATCGGCAACGCACTCGGCAGAACTGCGCGCCGGCTGGAGCAGGAGGGTGACGGCCGAGGCGACGCGTGCATACCATACGGGAGATTCCGCGGGTGTTACAGGCGCCTCGGCGGGAATCGCGCCGTCGCCGACTGCAGCGTCGAGATCCTGTCGGGTGATGCGGGAGTGCGTGTTCCTGTCGCTCCCCCACCGCTGGCACGCCACCGCCCACAGCCAGAACAGAAGATGCTGCAGGAGCGGCAGATGGTCGGCATCCTGGCGATCGCCTCCACCTCGCTCAGCACGCGCTCCCTTGACCTCTTCGTCGAACGGCCACGGATGGGGCGGGTATTTCTCTCCCGGCTTGAACCACTTCTTAGCGAACCAGCGCCGGGCGGGCTTGACGATCACCTCTTCCAGCTCTTCCCGTTTCAGCTTTCGCGTGATGTAAAAGACCTCGTTGAGGATGTCCGGTAGGCGGTCGTAGCCGGCGCACCGGTCAAGGTATTCGCTGCGCATGGTGAGCACGACGTAGATCCGCTCGTTCCGCCGATCGTAAGCGTGGATGAGCAACTCCACGAGTTTGTTCGCCTGCTCCTCGAGCGCCTGCTCGTGAAAGACCTCTTCGAACTGATCGACGACGATGAGAAGGCTGGCCTGATCCCCGAAGCCGGTCAGGGGCTTGTCGTCGATCTGCAGCCGATCCTGATATTTTTGCAGGAACTCCTCGATCGCCCCAGGGTCTTCCGCCGTTCGCGGTTGCTCCAACATGCCTTCGATATCGCGGACATCCTGTTGCCCACGGGATGCCGTGAGCTGCTTATGAAGCGCCTCGGCGAAGCGATTGACGGGTCTGTCGCCCGGGGTGAAGACGACCGGGACCCAGGTGTCAGAGCGTCCCGGCACCGCGTACAGCCGCAGATCGGAGATCAGCCCCGCGAGGATCAGCGAGGACTTGCCGCACCCCGAGCCGCCGAGAACCACGGCAAAGCGATGCGTGCACAATCGCTCTATGATTTCCTGGATCTGCTTGTCGCGGCCAAAGAATAGGTCGCGCTCGTGCTGCCGGTAAGGGCGCAGCCCCGGAAACGGGCACGGGTGCCGGGCGACGCTGAAAGCGTCTTCCGTTCCCGGCGCTGCGGATGGCGCGTCCACCACATCGTTCATCGTCAGTTGCCGCCTGTCCCGACGTCGCTATCCATGTACTTACGAATAGCGGTCAGGAATCTCAGACCCAGACGCTTAAACTCATCATCGGGTTCCACCCCGAATGGAAAACTATAACGTGAACCAATAGGACCATCCCATAATTTTGGGTGAACCACCGCTACTGCTATAAGTACAGAGGCATCTCCCAGTCCCTTCTTATCCTTGCATTCTTCGATCATCTCGTAAATTTTAGACACTTGTCTTAATAATGCTATCTCGTCCTTATTGCCGAACAAGAAAAGCACGCCAGCGTTTTCGACCAGATCGTCCCCCATTCCTAGCAAACTAGGCAATGGCAGAGGCTTATAAATAGGTCTGGGTATATCCCTGTACTCATCTTTCCATAACTGATCTAAGCGGTCGATTAGGCTATCCAAAATTTTCTCGTCCTTGGCACTACTTTCGACGAGGATCTCCCGCCTCTTGCGCTTCGAGTGGGAGCCGCCATTCGCCAAGACTGGGACAAGGCCCGGCAAGTCTCGGAAATCCGTTGCGCTGGGCTTTATCGACTGCAGATACTTCAGGTGATGGGTATCCGTCTCCCTGACCTCGCTCAGTGCGATACCGCGATCGAGTTTCAACCAAAGGGTGGGAACCCCTTCGCCCACCAGTTTCTGCTGCAGCCCTAGGTGCCCTCCGGGGCCGAAATAGGGGATGCGCACCCTGTGGAAGCTGTAGGGTTGCACGAACGCGAGGCTGCGGTTGATCGCGTCGGTGATCTCCTTGGGAGGGTGTGCCGGATCGGCGTCGGTAACGGTGTCGGGGTCCAGTTCACGAACATCGATCTTGCAGGCATTCAGGTGCGCGACAAGCTCTGCCTGAGCCTCCTTCAGATCTGGCGTGACGATGCCGACGGTGACGCCGCTCCTCGGCGGCGGCGCTGGCTGTGCATCCTGCCGATCCGCGGGCACGGAGCCGCCGCCGTGGCGGATGATATCGACGCTGCATTTGGCGATCCCCTCTATCACACGATCGAGTAGCCTTGTGTATCTATCGTCTTCAAAGCCCTGCCTTCTGCGCTTTATTGGCCCATCACCATCGTAAAGCTCATGAAAGATTGGTTTTTGGCCGCTCTTCGCAGTCCACTTCCAGTCGGCTTTCTTAGACTCCTCGTCCAGCACGAAGATGAAAAGCCGTTTCCAAACCTCCTCTTCAGGCTCCGATTTGTGTGCTTCAAGAAAAAACTCAATTTCGTTGAAGCACCAGCCCGAGCCCAGGTAACCCGGGCCGACGAATAAGAACAGGAATTCGCTTTTCTGGACCTCTCTCTTCAGCCTGTCAGTCGGTTCGCCGGTTACCGGAAAGCACGTCTCGTCCCAAAAGAAATCAGCGGACTTCTCTAGATCGAGTGAACTCAGGTCGGGATACCTTCTCTTGAGATTGCGCAAGCCCGGCATCAGCCACTCGCGCAGCGTATCGTGAAACTCCTTTACACGCCCGCGTTCGTTGTCGTCGCGACCGTAACTGCAGAAAACATCGTACCTATCGGACGACAAAAAGCCCACGGCCAACCCCCTCGGGCCGATCCTTCTGCATACTAGAACGGACAGTGTTGGACCGCCCCGATCCGTCATAATTGTGCTACAGACACATGCAGTTGTCTATCAATCAAAGCGCGGTGATTGAGGCGATGGATGTGGCGCCGAGGACGCAGACGATCGCTGTAGTCAGTCCCTCGTGGGCATCGGAATTCACCAGCCTGATGCCGGGGAGGCCAGAATACCTCGGCCTCCGAGAGCAGACGTGCAGGTCGACGATTTAGCGCAGGCCGTGACGGCAACGGGGATTATCGCCGCGACTGAGACGATCCGGCTGGGGCCCCGACCTTCAGGTAGGTGGCATCGAGCTACAGGTACGGCCATTCGCCTTCGTCAGGAAGCCGTTCACCCGCTCGTCGATGTCCTCGCACAGCGTGCGCCGGTCGCTGGCGCGCCGCCTCGATGGCGATCTTCTCCCTAGCTTCTGCGAAAGGGCATCCGGCGTGTTATGGTGACGACGAGGGTAAATGGGTCGCTCCGACCTTGATGATCAATTTTCTCTGCCATGGCTATGAGGCGAAGACCGAACAGACGTGCGCTGGCCGACAGAGCGGTCCAAGATGACCGATGGAGTGGGGAACGCGAAAGTGGGGGCGCAAATGCAAGACGATAGTTGGTTTCAGAAAAACTTGCTTGATCTCTACACGCAGCTCCTGATGGACATTCGCGCGAGAGATGACATCAGCTTTAGACTTCTCAGCTTCGTTCCGACCGGCGCCGGGATTACAGCGCGGGAGCGCTAACGCTGTTGAACAGTTCGAACCTCCTGCAAAAGCCGGCATCGGCACTCGTGGTCATAGCTCTATCGATCGCTGGCCTCTTGATGGTTTTGTCAACGGAACGCCTTCGTCATGCCGGTGCGGTAGCAGTCGGCATGACCCGCCTGTCCTACGCCCGTCACCGCTTTCCGCCCGTGATCATCCAACACGCCGTCTGGCTGTATTTCCGGTTCGCGCTGAGCTATCGCGATGTTGAGGACCTGCTCGCCGAACGCGTCATCGATGTCTCTTACGAGACGGTGCGCCGTTGGGCGTTTAAGTTCGGTCGCGCCTACGCCGGCCAGATCCGCCGGGCTCGTCCGAGACCGTCGGATCGGTGGCATCTGGACGAAATCTTCGTCCGGATCGGCGGTAAGCTCCACTATCTCTGGCGCGCAGTCGACGACGAGGGCGAAGTCCTCGATGCCATGGTCCAGCCGCGTCGCGACCGGACGGCGGCCCTCAAGCTCCTGCGGTACCTTTTGAAGCGACAGAGATATGTGCCCGACGCCACCGATCGACTTAGATCCTATGGTGCCGCCTTGCGCGATCTTGGTTTCGCCGGACGCCACGTCACCGGCGGGAGATCGAACAATCGAGCCGAAATCTCTCACCAACCAACCCGACGACGGGAACGCCAGCGTCGCGGTTTTCGATCGCCAAGCTCAGCACAACAGTTCCTCGCGATCCACAATGCCGTCTACAACCAGTTCAACATCCAGCGCCATCTCATCTCCCGCCGAACGCTGAAACCCCTCCGAGCTGAGGCATTCGCTGGTTGGCGCAAGGTGGTCGCGGCTTGAGGCGCCTATCGACCGGTTCGTCTCCGGCCCACGGCGTTAACGTGACAGAACCTGCCCACCTGTTCGAAAGGGTTTGCGGCATCACCCGGTCGCCCATTCCGGATGCCTTTGGCGGCAACTCCTCCGCGCAGGACAGCGGCCGTGGCTGACGTCCCGCTGCAGCTCGAAACGTCGCCGAAGCCGAGATGTCGGCGCTGGACCGACCGGGACGAGCCGGGTGACGATCCCGACCAGACGTTCCGACTGTACAGGCCTGGAGTCGATCGTTCCGTTCCGACTGCTCATGGCTCCGGGCAGAAGGAGGCGCCAAGCGGGAGCGGTTAGTCTCAGCCGCTGGAAAGACCGCCGGCCTTCGCAGCGCTCCGCGCGATACGAAGAACTCCTGCGGCGATCGCCATGGGGTCGTCCGCTTCGGCCAGCATCTGCAGCTCCGGCCAGAGGCCAGCCATCTCCGTCCTCCGCCGGTGGGCCTCGGCCAGCCCGGCAAGCTCGGAGAGCGCCGGGTAATAGCTCTCGCCGGTTTCGGCGTATCCGGACCCGGGCCGATTCCGGCAACACGCCCAGGGCCACCGCCACGTCACGGCTGGCGCCGCCGAAGGCGACCAGCGCGACGACGATCCGGCCGGCCGCGGCATGCAGCAGCGCTTCTTCGACGATGCCGGGCATCCGGCCCGTATCTCCGGCCACCCTGCCGCAGGCGACGACGCGCAGAACCGTTTCCTCCGCTATCGTTCGCCGCATCCCGCTGAGCGCCTCGGCCGGGGTCAGCGACCCTCGCTCCTCGCGCACCGATGCGAGCTGCGCGATGACAGCGGCACGGCCCGCCGACCAAGTCTCGCCGGAGGACGGATCGACACGGCGCAAGCCATCTTCGGTCGCAAAGATCGCCAGATACTCCCCGGCAGTATCGCAGAACCGGGTCTCCGCGATCGTGCCCAGCTCTTCTAAGTGGCGCACGAGCGCCCCCGGCTCGGCGGTCCGCCAGGACGAAAACGCGAAGTAGTGCACGATCGCCGGCCGCGCGCCCGGAACCAGGCGGTTTCGGTCGTAGGCGGCGGATAGCGCCTCGAACAGCTCGCGCGTGTAGCCGCCTGGCGCAGGTCGCCGCCATAGCCGATGCGCCAGCCGTCCCTCAGCAGCGCCACCATCTGTTCGCCCAGCACCTGGCGGAGATGGCTCTCCAGGTAGCCGAAGCGACCGAGGTCGGGGCCGTCCGAGACTGAAAGGGCGACGATCGGGGCAGCTTTGCCGTTCATGATACCGCCTCCAGCTCGGAGAGGGCGCGGATGTCAATCGGCGCGGAAACGCGGCTCTGACGCAATTTTGGTGCAGCAGAAGGTCAGCCGGCGCCGATGGGGCGGGCTTCGAGCAGGTCGAGCTTTGCACGGCCGTACATCTGGCGTTTGACGAGCTTGAGCTTGGTGATCTGCCCTTCAGTCTGGCCGTTTGACCAAGCTGACGCGATGGCGGCGGTGACAGCGGCCTTGTCCTTCGTGACCGCGTTGGCGAAGGACGCGACGAGGCTTGCCCGGGCCCGATCGAGCCATGGATCAAGATCCGCCTCGGCCCTCTTGCGGATCATGGCATGAAAGGCGGCGATGATCTCCCGCGCCGCGACGAGCAGGGGAACGCCGCCCTCGATGGCGGCGATGGTGACGGTTTCTGACTTTGTGAGCGTATCGCGGCCCGTGGTCATGAGCCGCGCGATGGTTCTCGCGAATGGAACGCGGTGCAGGCTCTCGGCGTCCGCCTTGTCGACGCGGCGGCGACGGGTGGCCCATTTGGTGACGACCCGGAGCGACCCGCGAAAACCAGGGGCCCTGAGGCGCCGCCATAGGTCGGCGCCGTTGCGTTGTCCGGCCGCCCATTGCGCGTCGAGCCATGGAAGGTGGGGTTCGAGCGAGCTTTCGCGAGCCCTGAAGACATCCGACTGCTGACCTCGCAGCACCCTGCGGACGAGGCCGCGACTATGTCCCGTGAGGCGCACGATCTGCTTGATCGAGGCTCCTTTCTCAGCCTGCTTGAAAATGGCGGCGTTGGTGTCCTCGCGCCGCAAATAGCCTTCATACTGGATGCGCTCGGCGGCAGCCAGCAGGTCGGGATTGATCGTCGCGGTGCCGACCACCGATCGGATCTGACGCATCGATGTGCGCACCGCGTCGAGGAAGGCCTGGCTGGCGTTCTCCATCAGATGCCAACGATCGGCGACTGGGTGGCATGCGGCAGCGCCCTGGCCGCCGCCAAGGCGTAACCGCCGCCGCGGTCGCGCGCGAAGATGGCGATCTGTGGCTGGTCGGCCAGCCAGGCCTGCGCCGTGGCGGGTTCTCGGTCGGGCAGGAGACTGATCGGCCGGCGTCGCTCGAGGTCACAGATGATCGTTCCGTAGCGCTGGTTGCGCCGCCACGCCCAGTCGTCGATGCCGATCACCTTCGGCGGAGTAAAAGTAGAGCGCCCACGCCTTCGGACGACCCTCAGCAAAGTATCATTGCTTACCGGCAGCATCAGCCGCTGCGCGAAACACGCCGCCGGACGCCCGCCCAGGGCAAGTCCGAGGTGGTGGACCACAACGTCGAGCCGCGCCGTTCGTCGCCCCCATGGCGCCAGCACACCGTCATCAAAGCGCTCGGTGAAGATGCGGCACGAACACAGAGCCGGGTCGCAGCGGAAGCGCCGTGCAACAACCACCAGCCGAACCGACCGGCCCGCCAAGGGCAAGTCCGCCAGGTATCGACTGTGGATACGCCCCGACTGCGCGCGACAGCCGGGACACGAGCTGGCTTTGCCACTGTGGCGGACGGTGATTATCGTCATCGCGCCATCACAGACGGAGCTCATCACCTCAAAGCCGGGCGGAACGAGGCCGAGACTTGAAGGGCTTGCTGCATCGCATCGATCTCCTTTGCAACCGATGCGCAACAGCGCCTCAACTTCATCAAAACTGGCACGCCGATCGGGGGTCCTGTTTCCGTACATTGCGTATTTGCAGGTGGCTGCCCTCGCTGATGAGGTTCGATAGGTTCGGTCTCAGAAATTATGGCCACGGAGGGAGCAGTTATGCAGCAATACCTTGGATTGGACGTCTCGCAGAGGGAGACGGCAGCGTGCGTTATCGATGATGCCGGTCACATTGTGTTCGAAGGTAAGGCGCGGTCTCAGCCAGGGGTGCTGGCCAAAGCTATTCGCAAGCATGCGCCTGGCACCGCGCGGATTGGTTTCGAGACCGGCGCCATGGCGAGTTGGCTTTGGCATGAGCTGAAGCGGCTCGACCTTCCTGTCGTGTGCATCGATGCGCGGCATGCGCACGCCGCTCTTCCAGTGCGCATCAACAAGAGCGACCCCAACGATGCGCGTGGCCTGGCTGGTCATGGAGAACGGCACGAAATTATGGGATCGTCGGGCTATTCTGGGCCTCGGCGCGAGCGCGGTACAGGTCGGCACCGTCTTTCGGCGCTGGCCCAGACACGGCCCGACGACACGGTGATCTCGCGCGCCTTCAGCGGCCGGCCCGGCCGCTCGATCCGCACCGACTACGTGATGGCCACTCTGGCGCCCGGAGGACCCGCTCCCGCCCCCTATCCCGTAGAGCGGGGCTCGACCGCGCCGATGCGCAAGGCCGCGGGAGAGGCCGGGGACGTCCAGCGCACGCAGACCTGGGCGGATCGGCCTGCCGCACTCGCCCGTGCGGAACCCGCAGCTGAGGTCGTTCGCAGCCTCTGGAGCGACGCCCGACCACTGCTGCCCTAGAAGAAAATGCGACGCCTGTTGCGCCGAACCTACACCGGCTGCAAGGCCGGTGCGTGGGGAAGCCGCTGCAGCACGAGGACCCCAGGTCCTGCGAGGCGCAGGGTCAGGTGGCGACCCAAGCTGGCGATCACGCCACCCTTATTCGTGAAGCCCCCGCCGCCGTATTCCTCCGCGTCGCTGTTCATCACCTCCCGCCAGCTGCCGTCGCGGATGTGGCGGCTGTCGATGGTGTAGCTGGGCCACCCGCGGTTGCCGAGGCTGGCGACGACGATGAAGTCCTCGTCGTCAATCCAGCGGCGGAAGGCGATGATGCGGTTGTTGTCGTGCGTGTAGAGGATCGCGACGTTGCGCGAGCGGAACGCCGGGTGCGCCAGGCGAAGGCGGATGACGTCGGCATGGAAGCGGAACAGCCGGGCGCCGGAGCTTGAGCGCAGCGCTGCATAGTCTTCCCGATTCTCCAGGAAATCGTTGTAGCGGTAGGGGCGGGTCGCGCCGACCTCCTCCCCCATGAAGAACAGCGGAATGCCGGGGCCAAGCAGCGTCACCCCCGGGTCGAAGCGCACCCGCGCTTCGGCGAAGCGGCGCGTCTCACCCAGCAAAGCTGCGTTGTTCACCGCCACCTGAATCGATCGCGCTGAGTCTTGCGCGTTTCCTGCTTCGTCATGCGACGAAATGTAGACGACTTTGCCATCGGCCGTGCCGGCCAGACTGTCGGCGAACAAGCGCATGTTCAGCGGCTGGTCATGGCCCATACCCGCTTCTCGTAACAGGCGGGCTTGACGCGGCTCGGCCTGCGCGGTTCCGATAAGATGGAGATAGAAACTCATCTCCCAGGTTGCGTCGAACCCCAGGCCGGCCTGGTCCGTGGGTTGGCGAACGCCGCGCCAGCCGCTGTGGTTCTCGGCGATCAGGAAGACGTTGGGGCGAATGAGCTTCAGCGTGTTCGACCACTCGCGGAGGAACTTCGCGCCGAAGGCGTTGGCGGCGGGGACCGGCTGGCCGTCGGCATGCCGGGCGTTGTCGCGGTAGATCGCCTGGGTCATCTCCACGCGAAAGCCGTCGATGTGGAACTCGGCGAGCAGGGCGGCGGCGCTGGAGATGAACAGCCGGCGGACGATCGCCTGCGAGTATCGAGGCGCCCAGCCCGAGGAGCCGTTGTCTACATAGCCGCCATCAGGTGTCCGATAATCGGCAGCCTTGCCATCATACCAGTACCAGACGTTCCGTTCCGGATCGGCGGAATCATACATCCATTGCACGCGCTCGGCATCGAACGTGAAGTGGCTGTAGACGACGTCGAGAATCACGGCGATGCCGTTGCGGTGGCACTCGCGCACGAAGTGCTTGAGCTGGTCGCGGCCGCCAGCGCTGCTCTTGATCGCCATGTGATGCGAGGGCGCGTATCCCCAGCCAAACCAGCCCTGGTATTCGGTGATCGGCATCAGCTCGACGGCGTTGATCCCCAGGTCGCGCAGATACGGGATGAGGTTGATCGCATCCAACAAGGTGCCGCGCGCCGCGCTGCGGTCCAGCCCGAGGCCCTCTACGTGCAGCTCGTAGATCACCAGGTCGTCAATTCGCGCCGGGACCGGCCGCTCCGGGCGGAACTCGTCGCGCCAGAAGTTTTCTCCGGACAACCAGCGGGTTTCCAGCCACATGATCTGTTCCAAGAGTTCGGAAACCCGTTCCGGATCGGTCACCGCCGAGCAGCTCTTCGAGCCCTCCAGGTCCTGCCGGGTGCCGTCCCACTGCGGCAATTTCGCAACCGGCGCATCCGGATTCTGGCCGCCGGTTCCCACCTGGCAGCGGGAATACAGGTCGGTGCGGTAGGCGACGGAGCCGTCGTCGCGAGTGATGCGAAACATGTACGGCACAAAGTCCCAGGAGCCGAAGTTGCGCAGCGTCGGGGACTCGGCGACGTCGGTGGACCAGATCCCGACGTCGCCGCGGTGCATCGGCAGTGCCTCGACGACGCCGCGGCCGTCGTTCCAAATGTAGCCGCTGACGGGGTCGCCCCGCACCAACTCGACATTCTGGGCGTTCGGCGCCCAGACGCTGAAGCGGATTCCAGGCATGGGGGTCACGTTGTCCCAGCTTTCGAGCGAGTCGACGCTTTCGACCGGGTCAAGACTCGGATGAGAATCGCGATATAGTTTGTTGGCGCCCAGCCGCCGGCAGTCGGTCAGATGATAACGCTCAGTCTGCTCGGCCTCCCCCCAATGTGAAGACGCGGTGGCGATCCCGGGATTCGGCCTCGTCGATTTCGCTCGTCACGCCGTTCGCTTCCACCCCGGCAGTCGTCGTCACCATGACCCGCCAGCGCAGCGTCTCGCCCACAAGGTCATGCGGGAACTGCAGCGTGGCGAAGAAGGCAGGGCAGCCATCGTCGGCAGTGAACGACTGCATCAATACTTCGCTCCACCGCTGCGAAGGCCGGCCGAGGCTGTCCCACGAACCTTGCAGCAGCGCACTACTGAGAAACGCCTGCCGTAGCCCCGTGCGGTATTCGAAGGGTACGGCGACGCTCTGCTGCCCCGCGCGCTGCCGGAACTGCTCGCGCAGCCGCTGCAGCAGGTTGTCGGTCAGCAGCCCGTCCAGCGGCAGGTCCTGATCCAGCTGGAACGTCTGCACGGCGACGCGCGTCGCGGGGCTGGCGACGCCGTCCGGCGGCAGCGGCGGGCTGGCGAAGCCGAGCGCGTTCAGCAGCCGCTGCACCTCGGCGATTTCCTCACGCCGCTTCAGCTCGACCGCCGGGTCCGGCCGCGGCACCGTATACAGCCGGCCGTCGGCGGTGCGCAGGTCGATGCGAGTCTCTGCAACGCCGGTCGAGATAAGGCCGGACCTCGGCATGGTCTGAATCCAGCGGCGATGGTCCGCGTCTCCGACCCGCTCGATCACCTCCACCGCCGCCGGTTCCGTCGCCGGGACGGTGATGGCGTAGGTCGCATCGGCTGCTGGCTGGCTGAGGTGGAGCACGCCATCTCGCAGGTCCACTCCGAGGCGCACCTCCGGAAGATCCTTCGGCAGCAGCCAGCCCAGACCATCGGATGACGACAGCGTCATCCCGGTGCGGCTGCCCAGCCCTGGCACCGGCGTGCGCAGCTGCACCGCCCAGGCCAGCGTGCTGAAGTGATTGTAGGCGTGCAGCGTGGGAGGCAGCCGCGGCAGCGCCTGCGAGCCCCAGTTGGCGAGGCCGGATCGGCCGTCGCGCACCAGCGCCGTCAGGATCTCGGCCAGCTTCTTTTCCGCCTCCGGGCGGGCCGCCTCGCCTTGCAGCGCCAGCCAGGCCAGCTCCTCCTGCGTCCGCAGCGCCGGCGGCAGCGGCGCGTGTATCTCGGTGATCGTCTTCCAGGCCTTGTCCAGCAGCCACGCGTCCGCCTTCAGCCGTTGCTGCAGCAGGTGCGCAGCGGCCGGCACCAGCACCATCATCACCGCGTTCTGCTGCTGCACCAGCGGGCTGAACCACAGGTCCGCCTCGGCATCGGCGCCCATCGCCGGGAACAGCAGCCGCAGCGCGCGCAGCAGTTCCGGTTCGACGCGGGCGGCGAGGCTGGCCGCCTCCGCCAGCCGCAAGGCGTCGGGGAACTCGCATTGCATCCATGCGATGTCGTCGCGGGCGGCGTCCTCGCTGGTCATGCCGGCGCTCCAGCACGCCCGCGCAATGCGCGCGCCGCCATCGCCGCGGTCGTCCGGCGGTCCCACGCAAGCATCCGATAGTGGCCGATCAGGTCTTCCGGCCAGCGGGCTCGGGGTACGGAACGAAGGCGAGCGCCGGGCAGCCGGCCTGCCGCAGCAACTGCGCGAAGGCGTGCCAGTCGCGGTGCGGAACGATGTCGGAGGCGAACGCCGGCTGGCCAATGCCCAGGTCAGTGACCAGCAGCACCGGCGTGCCGGCGGGCGGCGGCCGGTAGTCGAACCAGCCCCGCAACGTCCCGCCGCGGCGGACGCGCAGCGGCGTACGCGCCATGTCGAACACCAGGGTCGCTTCCCGGCCGACGATGCGGCGCACGCTCTCCAGCAGCTGCGCCTGGTCGCGCAGGAAGGGGTTCATCGCCTCGCGCTTGTCGAGGACGATATGCAGGCCGTTGCGCAGCGTCGGAACGCGGGCCCGCGGCACCTGGCGGATCGGCCGACCGCGCGCCAGATTATCGATCATTCGCTCGACGTCGATGGCACCCTCTTCCGCCGCGGTCGCCAGCGCCGCGCCGAGAATGCCGCGCGTCCACGAGGGCTTGAACAGCGGCTCCAGCGGCAGGCGCGCACGGATGGACTCCTCCCGCTGCTCCTCCAGAACCGGGCTGTCCTTGGCCATCCAAGCCGGACGCTGCGGGTCATCGCGCGCCACCAGATGTGGCAGCGTGGCAGAGTCGTCGCCGACGGGGCGCGGCGCCGGGACGTTGGGGCGCGGCTCGTCGCGAGGCTGCTCCTTTGTAAGGATGACCGGCGCTCCTTCCGCCGGAGCCTTGTGCGCCTCGGAGCGCTGCCCGGCCTCGGGTTCGCCCGGCTCGAACCCCAGGGCCCGGATGATCGCGCGCCGGCCCTCGGAATTGGTCGGCCTCAGCACCGCGAACGCCCGGGCGATGTCGCCGAGGAACAGGTCACCCCTGCTCATCGGTTCACCGCGGACCGCCGACGCTGCCGGCTCGCTTCTCCGACTTCTCCAGGGTTACGCCAAGCAGTTCGCTGTACTCGTCGTCCTTCGGATCGATCCGCAGCTTCAGGCAGGCACGAACGGCGTCCAGGTACTCGGCGGTGCTTGGCGGCCGGATGCCTTTCTTCCGGTGCTCATCCTTGAGTAGCATCGTTTGCTCGGCCAGCGGCTCATACAGCTCGGAGGTCTTGTCGCCGGCTTTCTCAGGACCGAAGTGGGCGGTGGCGATGCGGATCAGATCCTCCAGCGCTGGTTCCGGCAGCATCACCTGCACACAGCGGCGCAGAAAGGCGGACGGCAGCTACCGTTCCTCGTTGGTGGTGATGACGATCAGCGGATAGCGCTCAGGATCGGGATCGGCGGTGATCGGCTTCGGTACCTCGGGGACCGTGAACTGCAGCGAGCCCAGCGGCACCAGCAGGTTGTTGGGGACGTCCGGATCGGCCTTGTCGATCTCGTCGATCAGCACGACGGCGGTTGCGGCCGCCGTCCCGCGCCCGGGATCAAGTGCCGGATCGCGCGCCGGCCGGACCAGCTTCGCACGCTCGGGCGGACAACCGCGACGCTCCGCCGAGGCGGGGTCGAGCGCCCACCACAGCACCCCTGGCTCGACGTAGCGATGCAAGTCCCACGGCGGTTTGTGCGAAAGGTTGGCGGTTCGTGCGGCTCCTGCCCCGCGCCTGCACCTGCGCGTCGCCGAGGCGGCGGACGGCGTCGAACTGCCACAGCAGGTCCTGCGCCTGGGTGCGGGAGGTGATGACATGCTCGTAGTAGCGGCGGCCGAACCACTTGGCGATGCTCGATGCCAGCGACGACTTGCCGCTGCCCGCCTCACCACGCACCAGCAGCGGCCGGCGGGTGGCGATCGCCACGTTCACTGCCAGCACCGTTGCGTTCCGCTCCACCGACCCGGCGTAGACGTAGACGTCGCCATCGCGCTTGTCCGCCGGCATGTCGATGGCCGCTTGAAAATCCGTGCGGTAGGTTTGCACAGGATTGGGGTTGAAGATCGGCGTGTACGGCATGCTTCGCTCTCTCCCTATCGGCCACGGAACGCGAGCTTCCCGCGACCCTTCTTGTGCTGCTCAACGACAACCTCTTCTTTTCCCGCTGAGATTTTCGGCGAAAGAAACTGCGCTCCTGATCGGGCAGATACCGTTGAACCCGCTTCGGGGACAACCGCTCCGGTCAATATCAGGAAGACAACGTCCGGCAGTGACTTGCGAAGTTCGGCCAGTTTTAGCTGCTCCGGTTCTCGCATTGGCACAAGGATCGTATCCGGAGCTTCGCCGGATTTTGTCAAGTAGTCCCTGGCGAGATCCCAGGGCTATCGCATTTGGGGACAGGCGAATTGGGCGAGGAGGTCGAAGAGGAAGGCGGTGTCCCATGCGGCGCGCTTGAGTTTGCCGCGCATCGAGCCTTTGGAGGGTTCGAGCTTGGCGAGGTTGAGGGCGAGGCGGCGGAGCAACGCCAGGTTCTCGGGACCGTGGTCTTTGCGATTGCGGGCATTGTCCTCGTCCATGATCACGTCGAGCACCCAGTGGAGGCTGTTCTCGATACTCCAATGACTGCGGACGATGGCATTCAAGCGCGCTGGATCAAAGACTTGGCTGAGCAGGTAGTAACGAGCTTGGGTCGTGGTCCTGCCGTCGATCTCGCGCGTCGCCGTGACTTTGCCGATCGCCGCGAGACCCGGCCAGGCGTGGCTGTCCTGCAGCCAGGCGATGTCGTCGCTGAGGCTGGCGGTGCGTCTCGATGCGGCCGTGCCCGGCGTCGGTCTCGCTGGCGCTGGCCAGCGGCGTCGCGGCATCGTCGAGAAAGCGGCGCACGTCGTCGAGCAACGCCGGATGGTTGCCCTTCAGGGCGAGGGCGTAATCCCCGCCTTGCCCGATCACCTGGGCGGCGATCTGCCGCTGGCAGTTGAGCGCGTCGGCGGTGACGATCATTCCCTTCAGCGACAGCAGTTCCAGCAGCTTCGGCACCGCCACGATCTCGTTCGACTTGTCGCCGACCGCGAGTTGGCCCAGCACGAGGCGCTGATCCGCCGCCCAGGCACTCACCAGATGCAACGGCGAGGCGGCCGAGGCGCGGTCGAAGGAGCGCCGCAACGTCTTCCCGTCGACCGCCACAACGCCTTCGCAGGTCTCGGCAAATCTCTGCATGAAGGCGATGAACCAGGTGCGGAAGGCCGCCGGATCGAGCAGCCGGAACAGCCGGCTGAACGTGTCGTGGCTCGGGATGCCGTGCTCCAGCGCCAGAAACTCCTTCAGAAAGCTCTGCTTCAGCCGGCCGAACAACGCCATGTCGGCGCACGTCTCGCCGCCGCTCAGCACCGTGCACAGCGCGATCAACACCATCTCGTGCAGCACGTGACGCTTGGCGTTCCCCGTCCGCGGATCGTCCAAATCCTCGAACAGCTCCGCGAAATCCTCCATGGCACCGCCTCCCCGGCCGTCGATGCCACTCCGTAGAATCCCTCCACGACCCCTCGCGCAAGCTCATTTTCTCAAATGCGATTCCCCTGGGCGAGATCCGCTGTGTCGTCATTGAACTTTCGTGCGAGATCAACGACCAGCTGTTCTACAATTTCGTGGGTGGGCGATTCCGCGCAGCTGTCGACGAGCGACAGCATCATGGGCAAGCCTTCGTCCGGCAGGCCGTGCGCCCGCTGCACGTACATACGCCATATCTCAGTGCTTTGCGCATTGATGGCGAGCGCCCGGTGTTCCGCCGGCGCCTGCGCCACTGTATCGATCGGGCCGATCGCGTTTGAGTCGATCCAGTTGCCGGCCAGCAGGTTCAGGATCTTTAACGGCGCGCTCTTGTCAATGATGCCCTTCAATTCGATCAGCGCCTCGACGATCTGCGGCAGCTCCGACTTCATTAGCAGGCGCGCAAAGCTGCGGGCCGAATTTCGTGTTGGGAAGATGAAGTCAATCTCGTCGCCCGCTTTTCGCGCGCAATCCTGCGAAGGTTGTGAGGGGTCACGCGGCTTAGGAACTCGGCGACATAATCCTCAACCTTAGCGGCCTTGCTGTCCGGCAACTCACGATTGCAAAGCGGCCGCAATCGATTGATAATATCGGCGATGGCTTGTTTCTTCCCGGCCTCCTGCATCTCCGTGACGACAATTTCCGCTTGGATTTCGTCGAGGTCCTGGGCATGGAAACGCTTGACTGCCTGCTCAAGTGTGACGGGTGGCAGCAGCACCGGAATAATCGGGAACGACCTGTCGTGGCGCTGGCGCATATAGAAGACCGTCGCTTCGTGCGGCACCCACGATGGTCCCGTCACCGCGCGCTCGTTGATCAGGATGACGGCGGCGTCGCACAGCTCCATCCAGGTATGCAGCGCATCGCGCCACTTCGTCCCAAGCTGCTTTCGCAACTCGTATCGATCCACCAGCGGCTCGAAGCCCCCCTCGTCCAGTTGCTTATGCAACGCGTCGAGGAACTCAGCGGTGGCGGAGTCGTGTGCACTGTGGCTGACGAAGATGCGCGGTGGCCTTGGCATGTTGAGGCTGAGAGTCAGGGCGCAAGCAGGCGCCGGAACAGGCGGGCGTAGACTGGGTCGGTCCGCAACGTCTCGTCAAACCGCCGGTCCCGGTCGAACTCGCGGCTGTCGAACAGGATGCGGGCGGCGGCGCCGGTGGTGGGGATCGGCCACGCCGGCGTTCCGGAATGCAGCTCCTGCAGCAGCCGCCACTCGTCGATCACCCCTTCCATGCCGCCGACGAACACCCCGGCGAAGGGGCGGGCTTTCAGCATCGCCTCCCGCATGATCCGTAGGCTGTCGCCGCGATCCCGCCCCCGCTCGGTGACCACGATGTTCGGGAACTTCTTCGCTTCCTCCGGAAATTCGCCGACGAAGAACGCCGACTGAAAGATGGCGACGGAGCGTTGCCGGTCGAGCAGCACTGCGATCCGCTGGACGATCGGCGTGATCGCGGGATGGCCGCCGAAGACCAGCCGGTCTTCCGGTAGCACCACCGTACACAGCGCGTGAACCGCCTCGGCAATGGCGACCACGTCCGCCGTCTTGAAGAAGCGCGGATCGCGTTTCGGGTCGGGGATGCTCGCCGAGAGAAACACCGTCTTCATTGCCGGCTGACCCACTGTTCCGTCTCCAGCAGCGAGACGGGATCGATCTTGGTGCCGGCAAAGCCAATCCAAGTGCTGGCGTGACTTGTGGCGCAACCCCGTCGGATCGTACAGCACCACCGCTCGCGCACTCTTGGCGTCGCTCTCGGCGGCGAACAGGCACGACGAGTCGACGACGCCGATCTGCGGGCAGATGACGACGTCACCGCCGCTGCCCGTGCGCACGGTGATGGAGCGGCCCGGCTCCACCGTGTAGGCCCGCGGCTGCGGCCGGTCGTCGAGGGCGGCGAGCAGCCGCGAGGTCAGGGCGATTGCGGCGCGCCGCCATGCTGCGGGCGCGGAGCCCCTCCACCTCGATGGCGATCCGCTCCAGCGTCTCCGGCTTCAGCCGCTCGCCGCCCTCGCGGGCGTACGCGGTGCCTTCAAAGTCCGTGTCAAACAGCTCCAGCGGATCGCACAACTCGGTAAACAGCGCACGGTCGAGCTGGACTGCCGAAGGCATTGGCCGCGGAAAGATGACCTGCAGCACGCCGATTGCGAGGCTGTTGGCCACCTCGATCTCATGCTGGATCCAGGTGCTGGCGATCGCACCCGTGGTGTCCAGGAACACCATGACGTCGGCATCGAGCAGGCGCTGCCCCAGTTCGTCCTGCACCCGGTCGCCCGCCTGAACGCCGTGCGTATCAAGGAACACGTCGAAGCGCCTGCTTTGCAGCGTGTCGTACAGCTGCAGCGCCGCTTCGCGTGACTCGATGCGGCGGTAGCTGATGAACAGCCGCCGCTTCGTCCGCAACAGCCGCAGCATTTCCAGGATGCGGCCAACAGCCTCGTGCAGGTCCGGGTCGGAGGGGCCGATGACCAGGCCGTTGATCGGGTGCAGCACCGCCGGAACCGACTGCGCATAGGTGTCGAGGGTGTCGACCAGCGGCAGCAGGTGCGCGCCGGCGGAGCGCAGCAACTTCAGCGCCTCGATGCACGCCGAATCGGATCGCCGCCCGCCGCGGTAAACCCCGACCACAGGATTCCGGCCGATCCGCGCCGCCACCTCGTCGGCTCCGATGATACTCAGCGCCTGCTGCGGATCGAGCCCCAGCTCGCATACCCGCTGCTGCAGTTCCCGTTCAAGGTTGTCGCGCAGTCCCGAATCTTGCGGATCAAGGACAGCCACGTAATACCGGCTCGTCTCGTACATCGCCCGCCCCCAGCCGACGCCCCGGCACATTCCGCTCGTGCCAAATTGAAAGTTTAGGGTTGATTGCGGCGGCAAGTCCAGCGGCTCGCGGCACGCAGCGAGCAAGTCCGGGCCGGCCTCTGCCGGTCGATCAGCGATCGGTTCGCCTGGCCGTAGGAGCCAGCGATTCTGCACAGGCGCGCGCCTCGCGGGCGGCGGCCGATGCCAGCGCATCCGCGCGCTCGTTTTCCGGATGACCGGCGTGCGCGGCAATTGCGTTAGCGATGTATTGGATGCCTGCAGCAGAAGATTTGGCGCGCCGGAGGGCAGCTTGCTATAATTTAGCTGGAGCCAGTGACGCCACCCATCCACGACCGCACTTCGTGCGATACCTGAACCGGACAACCCAACGCGCTGTCTACAGGACAACAGTTGCCCACCCATTTGTGCGGGTCTATAATTCGCCTGCCTTTTTGCGCTACTTGAAGGCGGGCGGGGGGGGGACGGACGTGGACGTCAAGGAGGCTTTTCCACCGCGTTTGCTCATCAAAATGCCGCGGCAGGTCGGCGCGGATTTGGAGCGGCGTCCCTTCGGTCTCGACGGAACCACCTTCCGCCTGCGGCCGCTCTGCCCTAACGAGGCGACCACCACGCTGGGAGCCGCCGCGGCATCCCGCTGGTACCTGGCCGAAGCCAGTCCCGCCGCCGTCTCCAGCGCCGACCTGTGGGAACTCGCGTACAAGGCGGCGTCTGAACGGGGGGTGCCGGGTGCACCCGGCCTCTACGCGGAGCCTGACTTCTTGAATCCGTGGCTCTACGAGAACCTCGTGCGTCCGAAGAAGGGTTTTGCCGCGGGGCCGGGCGAGACCTGCGAGTTTAACGATCAGGACGGCGAATATCCGCAGGGACCGGGATTCGCTTGGCATTTGCGCGATGACTTCTCGCAGCTGAAAGTGGCCCGCGACGAGGTCAACGGTGATCATCCGGGCCCGGTTCGCCTCGGCATCCTCGACACCGGCTTTGATTTCTCTCACCAGGCCAAGCCCGCCGTCTTGCGGCTCGATCTGCAGCGCAACTTCGTCCACGACAACCAGCCCGCCGATGACGCCTCCGATCCATTCGAGCGCGGCCTGTTCAACAACCCCGGGCACGGCACCGGTACCATCGGCATCCTCGCCGGCGGCATGATCGCAACCACCGGAGATTTTTGGGCGGTGCTCCGCTCGCTGAAGTCATCCCGGTGCGTATCGCCACGTCGGTGATCCTGTTGGCGACCAGCGCCTTCGTCGAAGCAATCGACTACCTGATCGCGCCGAACGCCAACGGCGCGCTGCGCGCCGATGTGGTATCGATGAGCATGGGGGGCGTTGCCTCGAAAGCGTGGGCAGAGGTGGTCAACCGCGCCTATGAGGCCGGCATTTGCCTTGTAACCGCCGCCGGCAACAACAAGCTCGGCTCGCCGCAATCGATCGTTTATCCCGCTCGTTTCCGTCGGGTCATCGCCGCCTGCGGCATCATGGCGAACCGCCGGCCGTACATTCGCGCCAATGTCGGGTTCGGACAAATGGCCGGCAACTTTGGTCCCGACAGCAAGATGGATACGGCGCTCGCGGCGTTCACGCCGAACACGCCATGGGCTGAGATCAACTGTCCCGGCATCATCGACATGGACGGCGGCGGCACTTCCTCGGCGACCCCGCAAATCGCCGCAGCCGCCGCGCTGTGGCTGCAGAAGCACAAGGGCAACCTATCCTACAACGAGCCGTGGATGGTCGTCGAGGCGGTGCGGCGGGCGCTGTTCGCCTCAGCGGATAAGTCTTTGCCCAATTCACGCACGTTCCTCGGTCAGGGGGTCCTGCAAGCGGCGAGGGCGCTGGAGGAACGGCCGGCCGCGGCCCAGGAGCTGGTCAAGACCCCTGAGGATGCCGCAAGCTTTCCCATCCTCCACATCCTGACGGGCCAAGGCGTCGCTGCTCCGGCTCCGCGCGATATGCTGGAGGTGGAGGCCCTGCAGTTGCTGCAGCGCGACGAGGAGATCGAGCAGACCATCTCCGATCCTGACCTGCCGGCGGCGGAGCTGCCGGTGCAGGAGGTTAAACGGTTTCTTGAGGCAACCATCGCTAGCGAGCACGCCTCGGCAACACTGCGTACGTATCTGAAGAGGGTTTATACGAGCCGGTTCGCCGGACCCGACCTGCGCGCCCTTCCAGACAAGTCCCTGCCTTACGGCAAGACGGAAGGGGAGGTTTTGCTGATGAGGCCCACCTGCCGGCGCTTGCGGGGGTACGCCTTCGATCCCGACCTCGCGACGCGGCTGGAGGCGACGGACATCAGCCAAATTGTCTTCGACGTCCGTTGGGAAGACGACCTCAGGCCCGGCCCGGTCGGTGAGTACCTGGAGGTAATCGACTACGACCCGGCGAGCGGCGGGTATTACGCGCCGATAGATCTCGACAATCCCAACATTCTTGCGACCGACGGGCTGCCGCCGACAGAAAGCAATCCCAAGTTTCATCAGCAGTTCGTCTACGCGGTGGCGATGAAGACCATCGAGACGTTCGAGTCGGCTCTCGGCCGCAAGGCGCTGTGGTCACCCCGCATGCACGGCCGCAAGGATTACGATTATGTGGCGCAATTGCGCATTTATCCGCACGCGCTGCGCGAGGCAAACGCCTATTATCATCCGGAAAAGAAGGCGCTCCTGTTCGGCTACTTCCCGGCCGCGGCGCGTGACCCCGGCCGGCTCTACCCGCAGGGCATGGTCTTCACCTGTCTCGCCCACGACATCGTTGCCCACGAGACCACCCATGCCCTGCTTGACGGCATGCATCGCGCCTTCCAGCGCCCGAGCAACGAGGATCAGTTGGCGTTTCATGAGGCGTTCGCCGACATTGTGGCGCTGTTCCAGCACTTCTCGAAGCCGGCGGTTCTGAACCATCAGATCGCCAAGACTCGCGGCGATCTCCGCGCGCGCAACATGCTGGGAGAACTCGCCACGCAGTTCGGGGAAGCCACCGGCCTGCGCGGAGCGCTGCGCAGCTACATCGGCGAAACCGACTCGAAGACTGGTCAGTGGCGAGCCTTGCAGCCCGACCCCACCGCCTACCAAACCGTCACCGAACCGCACTACCGCGGCGCGTTACTGGTGGCCGCCGTCTTCGATGCGTTCCTCGGCATTTACGAACGCAGATCGGCCGATCTGATCCGGATCGCCACCAGCGGCACCGGCGTCTTGCCGTCGGGAGCCATCCATCCCGATCTGGTCGGCAGGCTCAGCGAAGAGGCGGCAAAAGCGGCGCAGCACGTTCTCTCAATGTGCATCCGCGCCTTGGACTACTGTCCTCCGCTCGACCTCACGTTCGGCGACTATCTGCGGGCCCTGATCACCGCAGACTTGGACCTCGTTCCCTACGACCCGCTCTGCTACCGCGTCGCATTCGTCGATGCGTTCCGCCGACAAGGGATCTATCCAATGGACCTGGCCACGCTTTCCGTCGACACCCTGTGCTGGAAGCCGGCCGAAAGCGAGGGGCGCGAAGTTTCCAATTTCTTCGCGCCGGTGCTGCGTAAGCTTCGCACCTTCGCCACCGAGTCCGAGTATTTGAACAGTGGGCGGCGAAGCAGAACAAGAAAGGGCGACGAGCGGGAAGCTATTTTCCGGCACGCGTGGCGCTGGCGCGCCATTATCCACGATCAAATCAAGCGTGAGATCAAGAAGATCAAAGATAAGGCGGTGCGGGCGCGCGTCACGATCCCCTTGGGCCTCGATTTTTCTGCGGGCGATGAAAAGTTTGAGGTGCATTCGCTCCGGCTGGCTAGAAAACGCGGCCCCTACAACACCACGCAAGGGCAGATCGTCATGTCGCTGGTTCAGGAGAAAAAAGTGAGCAGCGGCAAGGCCGGCGACGGTGCGCTTTTCGCATTTGGCGGCGGCTGTACGATCATCGCGGATCTTGAGCAGAGCAAGATCAACTATATTATTTGTAAGAACATATTAAGCCAAGCGCGCCGGGATCGGCAAATAGCGTTTTATTCCCGTCCGGCCACATCTTTGTTCGCCACCTACTTCGATGACACTGGGCTCAACGGACTGGGGCAGCGCTTTGCCATGCTGCACGCGGACGAGGGGGACGAGATCAATGGGTGATACCTTCAGCGCGAACTGTCCGAGCGGTGCGTTTGCGCGCATCCGGATGTACCGGCTCGGTATCGGCGATTGTTTCCTTCTGACGTTCGTCGGCGGCGGGAGCCCCCGCCACGTGCTGATCGATTGCGGCGTGCTGCAGGGCACCGCCAACGGAAAGCAGAAAATCGAACGCGTCGCCGAAAGCATTCGCGACGAGACGGGAGGTCACCTCGACGTCCTGGTGGCGACCCACGAGCACTGGGACCATGTCTCCGGGTTCCAGCAAGCCGGCGACATCTTCGATGCGCTGAGGGTGGACCGCATCTGGGTGGCCTGGACCGAGGATACCAATGATCCGGTCGCGCAACGGTTCAAGGAAGAAAAGCGGATGCGGCTACAAGCGGTGCATATGGCGCTGAACCAACTGGCGCGGATCCGCTCGCCGGAGGCCGAGGACTACGGGAGCGCGATCGCGCAACTGCTGGGATTTTATGGCGGGCCGGCGGAGGGCGCCTCGCTGGCGGCGTTCTCCGAGAATACCGGGTTCGCGATGAAGGCGGTCACCGAACGAAAGAACGGCCCGTCGCCGACCTTTTGCAAGCCGGGCGACGTTCTCAAGCCGGAGTGGGGTGGCGGGCTCAGGGTCTATGTTCTCGGGCCGCCGCGGGATCCGGCGGCGCTCCGCGATCTGCGCGGCAAAGCCGGCACCGATATCTACAAGATCGCCGGGATCGATAGCCTGTACTTGGCGGCCCTTACGCAAACAGCCGGCGAGGAGCCCGACGACAAGTCCTTCCCGTTCCACCCGTCGCTACGCTGGCTGAGCGAACACACGGATAAAATCCTTAAGAACGACGCCCTCGCGCACCTCTACAAGTCCTACAACGACGAGGACGCCGCCTGGCGGCGCATCGATAACGAATGGCTGGTCTCGTCGGCGCGCATGGCGCTGCAGCTCGACAGCGCCACCAACAATACGAGCCTAGTGCTCGCCTTCGAGCTGGACGACGAGCGTGTCCTGCTGTTCCCGGCCGACGCGCAGATCGGTAGCTGGAGGTCGTGGCTCGGCTTGCAGTGGAGCGCGGAACAGGCGGGTCGGTCGGCCGCGGTAACCGCGCGGGATCTGCTGCAGCGCACCGTCTTCTACAAGGTGGGGCACCACGGCAGCGAGAACGCCACCCGCAAGGAAGACGGGCTCGAGTCGATGACCGATGGCCGCCTGGTCGCGGCTATTCCGGTCGATCAGACCTTTGCCAACGATACGAAGAAGTGGCGGATGCCGGCGGATCCCCTGCTGCGTCGGCTCACGGTGCTGACGAAAGGCCGCATATTGCGCGCCGACGTGGCATGGCCGCAGCCGGACGACCCACCGCCGGCCCCGGGACCGGGCGATGATGAGTGGGCGCAGTTCCGGACATCGGTCCATATCGACCCCGGCGGTCTGTTCATCGACTACATGGTGCAGTAGCTGCGGCATGATTACCGACCCCGCCCTGGTCTTTTTCGACGACACCCACCGCATCGATGAGCCAGGCACGCACGTGATGATTATAGGGGTCGGCAGGTACAAATTCGGCAAGGGTCCCGGGGCGAGCCTCGTCGCCGGCGATCTGCCGCAACTCACTTCGCCGCCCATTTCAGCAAGGGCCGTGTCGGACTGGTTCATTAAGGAGTTTCAAAACCGGCAGAAGCCGCTGGTGAGCGTGTCTCTTCTGCTCTCCGAGGACGAGCCGCATTCCTACGCTCCGCCGCGTCCGGCCGGCGCCGCACCGGTCATACCTCCGGAGGCGACTTTTGATAAAGTAGAAGCGGCGGCAAAAAACTGGACGGGGCGGCTGGCCTCTCACAAGGACAACCTCGCCGTATTGTATTTTTGCGGCCACGGTTACCGCATGAGCACCGACGAGCGGCTGCGCGAGATTGGCGAGATCCTGGCTGCCGGGCTGATCCGCTTGCGCGCGCGACGACGCGAAGCGCAGGCCGCCGGCACCGGAGACGTTTCCCTGGACTTCACCGCCCGGCAGAGCGTGCATGGCCGAACCCTTGGTGGACGAAGAAAACGCCATGCATGACAGCGTCTTGGCCCAGGTGGTGGCGCTGCCGGAGAAATCGGCGGCGGAGCTGAAGCAGCTGTGGCGCGAGCTCTACGGTCGCGAGCCGCCGCCGTTCAACAAGCCGTTCCTGGTCAAGCGTCTCGCCTACCGCATTCAGGAGCTGGCTTTCGGTGGTCTCTCGGCACGCGCGGAGGCAAAGCTGAAGGCGCTGGTCGAGGAGGAAGACCGGCGGCTGAAGGGCAAGCTGCCGGTGCGCAAGGGTGACCGGCCGATCAGCGGCACGCGGCTGATCCGCGCGTGGCAGGGCGTCGAGCACACCGCCACCGTGCTCGACGACGGCTACGAGTATCAGGGGCGGCGCTACAAGTCGCTGTCCGCCATCGCACGCGCGATCACCGGCACGCGCTGGAGTGGTCCCCTCTTCTGGGGTCTGCGCAATCACCGGAGTGGCAAGTGAAGACACCGGTCCGCAAGCGGCGCTGCGCCATCTACACGCGGAAGTCCTCGGAAGAGGGCCTGGAGATGGCGTTCAACTCGCTCGACGCGCAGCGCGAGGCGGGGCTGGCCTATATCACCAGCCAGAAGAGCGAGGGCTGGATGCTGGTCGGGGACCGCTATGATGACGGCGGGTTCTCCGGCGGCAGCATGGAGCGCCCGGGACTGCAGCGGCTGCTGCGCGATGTCGAGGCCGGGCGGATCGACGTCATCGTCGTCTACAAGGTCGACCGGCTGTCGCGCTCGCTGACCGACTTCGCCCGCATCGTCGAGATCTTCGACAAGCACACCGTCTCGTTCGTCAGCATCACGCAAGCGTTCAACACCACGACGTCGATGGGTCGGCTGACGCTCAACATCCTGCTCAGCTTCGCGCAGTTCGAGCGCGAGGTGATCGGCGAGCGCATCCGCGACAAGATCGCCGCGTCGCGCGCGCGCGGCATGTGGATGGGCGGTATCCCGCCGCTCGGCTACGACGTCGTCGAGCGCAAGCTGGTGGTGAACGAGGCCGAGGCGGAGCTCGTCCGCCTGGTCTTCACCCGCTTCCTGCGGCTGGGCTCGGCGACGAAGTTGGCGCAGGAACTCCGCCGCGCCGGCCACACCACGAAATGCTGGACGACGCAGGACGGCAAGCAGCGACTGGGCAAGCCGGTCGACAAGGGCGCGATCTACAAGATCCTCGGCAATCGCACCTACCTGGGCGAGGCGGTGCACAAAGGCACGAGCCATCCCGGCGAGCACGAGGCGATCATCGACGCGGCGACCTGGGACAAGGTGCAGGCCGTTCTCGCCGCCAATCGGGTCGCGCGCGCCAACGGTACGCGCGCTCAGACGCCGGCGTTGCTGCGCGGCCTGATCTTCGCCCCGGGTGGGCATGCGATGACGCCGTCGCACACGCGGAAGGCCGGCAGGCTCTACCGCTACTACGTCGCCAGCGACGCCATCCGCCAGGGCTACGCCGACTGCCCGGTGCGCAGCGTGCCGGCAGCTGAGGTCGAAGAAGCGGTGCTCGCCCAGGTGCGGCACCTGCTGCGCACGCCCGAGATCATTGCCCGGACCTGGGCGGCAGCGAAGGGCGACGGCGACGAGGCCATTGCCGAGCGCGACGTCGTCAAGGCTATCACCGAGCTGGCGCCGCTGTGGGACGAGCTGTTTCCTGCCGAGCAGGCGCGCATCGTCCGGCTGCTGGTCGAGAGGATCGATCTCGCGCCCGGGGGCATGCAGGTCCGGCTCCGTGCCGAGGGGCTGCAGACGCTGGTTGAGGAGCTTCGATTGAGGGTGGCAGCATGAAAGCGAAACCAAGGATTGCCGGTGATAACTGGGAACTCGACGGCTCGACGATTATCGTCCGCATCCCGATGACCTGGAAGCGGCTCGGTGGCCGCAAGGCGATCATCGCGCCGGATGGCAGCGACGCCTGGGCGCCGGCAAAGCCACGGCCGGACGAAACGCTGATCCGCGCCCTGGCGCGGGCGCATCGCTGGAAGGGGATGCTGGAGGACAAAGCGTACCGGTCGGCCGGCGAACTGGCCGAAGCTGAAAGTGTCACCCGGAGCTTCGTCAACCGGCTGTTGCGACTGACGTTGCTGGCGCCGGACATCGTCGAAGCCATCCTCGATGGTCGGCAGCCGAAGGGGATGCAGATCGAGGAGTTGACGCGGGTGATGCCGAGCACGTGGGACGAGCAGCGGGAGAGCACTGCGATCGGCCGCCCCGGATGAAGCACCGGGAGACCACTCCGGAGATCGCCCGTCCGCCAGTCGTTCGGCGATTTGAGGGCTGGGCGGATTGCGGTAGCGTGGCGGAAGCGTCACCTCGATCTCGGCATCCAGCCCTAGCCGCAGTGTCCTCGCACCATCGGCAGCATGAACAAGAAGCCCCATAAGCCGCCCCAGTGGATGCGCGGGTAGAGCCAGTTCGGCGTCAAACCGGGGGCGATGTCGATGCCGACTCGTGCGGTGAGGTGATAGGCACCGGCCGCCCAGATCGCCAGGCTGGCGACCAGGGCGCCGAAAGCGCCGGCAGCGAAACTCATGGACGCGCGGTCGAGGAACTGTCGCATGCGGGGTGCGCGGCATCGTTCTCGGTCTCGCGCCGTCGGCATTCCAACTGCTGTACGTGTTTCCGCATGAGACGGGAGAAGGCTTTCTCGGCCTCGGCCTGGGTGCGCTGACGCCGCTGTTCGTGGTCGCGGCAAACGTGATCTGGGGACTTTCTGCGGCGTGGCTGCTGCGCACGACCGGCCGCGCATGATCTGTATTTGTTTAGATCAAATCTGACAGGTTGGAGTGGTGGGGGTGTCGTCTCCGAGCGTAGACATTGGAGTATCGGAGCGAGGAGACGACACGATGACGAGGGACGAGAAGATCATCCGCAACAAGGTGGGCGTGCTGGAGCTGTCGAAGCAACTGGGCAGCGTCAGCCAGGCCTGCCGGATCATGGGGTTTTCCCCCCGACAGCTTTTACCGGTTCAAGGATCTGTACGAGAAGGGCGGCGAGGCAGCGCTGATCGAGCTGTCACGCCGGGTGCCGAACCCGAAGAACCGGGTGGCGGAGACGATCGAGCGGCGCATTCTCGAGGCGACGCTGGAGCAGCCGGCCTGGGGCCACACCCGGATCGCCAACGAACTGGCGAAGGAGGGCATCCGGGTCTCGCCCACCGGCGTTCGCGGCGTCCTCGTTCGCCACGACCGCAACACCATGGCGAAACGGTTGAAGGCGCTGGAGGCGAAGGTAGCGCAAGATGGCCTGATCCTCACCGAGGATCGCTGGCGGCGCTGGAAAGGCGAAGGCGGACAAGGAAGCGCACGGCGAGTTCGCCAGCGAATGCC
Organism: Rhodospirillales bacterium; assembly: GCA_016712375.1. Classification (GTDB taxonomy): domain Bacteria; phylum Pseudomonadota; class Alphaproteobacteria; order Rhodospirillales; family Defluviicoccaceae; genus Defluviicoccus. The sequence continues at coordinate 81,193 of JADJRE010000043.1, read as the reverse complement.
CCGGCTACTGCGGCGCCCAGGACACTTTCTACGTCGGCACGTTGAAGGGAGTGGGTCGCATTTACCAGCAAACCTTCATAGACACCTACGCCAAGGTTGGCTTTGCCAAGCTGTACGACGTCAGGACGGCGATCACCGCGGCCGATCTGCTGAATGATCGGGTGCTGCCATTCTATGAGGAGCAGGGCATTCCCCTCTGCCGCGTGCTGACCGATCGCGGCAGCGAATACTGTGCAATCCCGAGCGGCACGAGTACGAGCCTATCTCGCCATCGAGAACATCGACCACAGCCGGACGAGACAAAGAGCCCGCAAACCAATGGCATCTGCGAGCGCTTCCACAAGACGATGCTGGACGAGTTCTACCGCGTCGCCTTTCGCAAGAAGCTCTATCGGACGATCCCCGAGCTACAGGCCGACCTGAACGAATGGCTCCGCCAGTACAATGACCGCCGCACCCACCAGGGCCGATGGTGCTACGGCAAGACACCCATGCAGACCTTCGTTGACAGCTTGCCCATGGCGAGAGAGAAGCTGATCAGTCAGCAGAGCCAATCCTCATTGGCCGCCAGCTGAGCGGACCTGTCAGGCCTCGGAGACACACCGTCCAAATCTGACAACTGTCCGATCAGGTCTAGACTTATACATCTGATCTCTACCCTTCACCACTGTGAAAGAACTCGACGAAGTACTGCGCGTACATCTCCGGACGTTCGACGATCATCGAATGACCGACGCCGGGCACGACCGTGAGGCGGCAGTGCGGCATCCGCGCCGCCATCTCCTCCATGTCCTGCTTCGGGATAAACGGATCGAGGGCTCCCCAAAGCACCAAGTGCCGATGTTCAATCATCCCTTGTTGATCGCCCAGGCCGCCGGTTCGCCACTGGCGATCGAGATCGGTCGCGGTTCCGAACCAGATGCCGTCGGAAACCTGAAGCGTCCGATCGACGAGCCGCTCGAACAACTGCTTCTGAGCAAGAGTAGCGTGGTCGGCGAATATCGGCTGCGAAGCGGTAGCCAGGGTCTCCGGACGGAACAGCGTCGACGCCGTCAGCGCCAATGTCGCGCGTGTCGTCTCCCGTGACGCCTTCATCGCCTCGAAGAGCGCGAAGAGTTCGGCTGGAAAGCGCAGCCCCATGGGGCCGACCGGGTTAAGGGCCAGCACCTTGCCGAAGCGCTCCGGCTCCATCAGCAGCATGTAGCTGCTGATCAGACCACCGGTGGAATGGGTGGCGAGATGACAGCGATCGATGCCGAGGCAGCGAATCGCCGCGAGCATGTCCAGGGCATGCTGTCGGATCGTATAGTTGGAATAGTCAGACAGGGACGCCGGCTTGTCCGAGGCGCCGCAGCCGCGCCAGTCGACGGCGATGACCCGGAAGTTCTGCGCGACACGCGGTGCGACCAGGTCGAACCACATGCCGCAAGCGAGATTCCCGTGAATGAACACGACGGTCTCTTCACCAGCTCCCCACTCCGCATAGTTCAGCCGGATCTCGCCGATATCGATGAGCATGGTCTGTACCACCTGCTGCCGGGAATCGCGCGCCCCGGCAGTGTAGAAGGACGTCGCGGCGGCCACATCCCCGGAAGTCAAATGCGGGCAGACCAGGGCGCCTCGGCACGGGTTGGTCGTCATCGGTCGGGTCGGCAGTCGGTGCCCTCCGGCAGGTGGAAGTGTCGCAGCCGGCGCATCGGCGTGACTACCTGTTGGGCAGAAAAGCGACGGCGTCGAACCGGCAAAGCTCGCCATTTGCGACATGGAGGCTTCAGGGCCCGCTTACGTCTGCTTTCCACTCGTCGCGACGCCAAGCGCGTATGGCAGAATGGTCGTGGTTGCGGATGCCACGGCACCGGTCGGTTCCGCTCCCGCCAGCGGGGGCCGACCCGGATGCCGGTACAGTGCGATCGCTTAGTCCGGCAGGCGCAAGCGGTAACCCACGCCGGTTTCGGTGATGATGTGCACCGGGCGCTGCGGGTCTCGCTGAAGCTTGGCGAAGCTGGCGGATGTAGATGCGCAGGTACTGGACGTCGCCCGCAGCCCCCCAGACCTCCTGCATGATCATTCGATGGGTGAGCACTTTGCCCGCGTGGACAACGAGCAGGCGGAGGATGTCGTACTCCTTCGGCGACAGCTTCACCTCGGCGCAGCGTACCCGTACCACCCGGTGCACCAGGTCGACGCGAAGATCGCCGCTCTCGAACACAGGCTCACCGCCCTCGTCGTGGATGCGGTGGCGCAGGGCGGCGCGGATGCGCGCGACGAGTTCGCCCATTCCGAACGGCTTCGTGACGTAGTCGTCGGCGCCCCGGTCGAGCGCCTCGATCTTGCCGCGTTCGTCGCCGCGGCTGGACAGTACGATGATCGGGACCTTGGAGAAGGCGCGCAGCCGGTTGATCAGCTCGAGGCCGTCGGCGTCCGGAAGGCCGAGATCAAGGATCACCGCGTCCGGCCGCTCGGCACGCACCCGCCGCTCGCCCTCGGCCGCCGTCTCCGCCTCGGCCACCCGGTAGCGCTGCGCTGAAAGGCTGGTGCGCAGCAGCCGGAGGATGGGCGGCTCGTCGTCGATGACGAGGATCAACGGACCATCGCCGCTCACCCTGCGCCGACCTCCTCGCCACTCCGAGCGGCGCCCGCCTCTTCGGCACCCAGGTCAGGCGGCTTGTCTGCGAGCCGCAGGGGGAAAGTGAGGGTGAACACGGCGCCGGATCGGTCGGAGCGGTTGCCGGCGGTGATCGTGCCGCCCAGCGCATCGACGAAGCCGCGGCAGACGGCGAGCCCGAGACCGGTGCCGGGCGGCTTGCGGTCCCCGGACTCGACACGGTGGAATCTGGCGAACACCCGCTCCAGGTCGGCCATCGGGATCCCCGGTCCCTCGTCACGCACCTTGAGCACGACGCTGGCCGCCTGCCGCCGCGCGCTGATCTCCACCGCCGAGCCCGCGGGCGCGTACTTGGCGGCGTTGTCGAGCAGGTTGACCAGCACCTGTTCGAACAGCACCGCGTCGAGCGGCAGCATCGGCAGCTCGGCCTCCAGGTCGAGCACCACCCGGTGCGGGGCGAGTACGCGGCTCGACCGCTCGAGCGCGGCACCGATCGCCTCGCCGAGATCGATCATCTCCCGGTTGAGCTCGAGCGCGCCCGCCTCGAGCCGGGTGATGTCGAGCAGGTTGCGCACGTAGCGGCTCAGCCGCTCGCCTTCGTCGCGGATCGTGCCCAGCAGCTCCTGCCGGGTGGCGCGGTCGTAGAGCTCATCGTAATGCTGCAGCGAGGAGGCGGCGCCGAGTATGCCGGCCAACGGCGTCGCGAGGTCGTGCGAGATCGAGGTGAGCAGGGCCGAGCGGAGCCGCTCCGTTTCCGCCAGCACGCGGGTGTCGTCGATCTCCTGGGCGAGGCGGACACGGTCGAGCGCAACCGCCGTCTGGTCGAGCAGCGCATCCAGCAGCCGGCGCTCGTCAGGCGTGAACAGCGGCCCCGCCTGCTCGCGATCGAGGCCGATGACGCCCACCGGACCGCGGTTGGTGCGAATCGGCATGAACAGCCGCTTGCCCCCCGGCAGTGTTTCGGCTCCGCGGCCGGCGGCACGATTGTTCTTCCAGCTCCAGTGCGCGGCGGCGAGGTCTGCGGCGTCCAGCCGGTCCTCCGGCGGGTAGCCGACCCGCACCTCCAGCGCACCGTCCCTGGGGAGCAGCAGGACGACGTTCAGTTTCAGCATCGAGGCGATCTGGAAGGCCGCCGCCCAGCCCAGGTCGTCGAGCGTCGCCACGCCGGCCAGCTTGCGGCTGAAGGCGTAGAGAGCCTCCGTCGCCCGCGCCCTCGCCCGCGCCGTTACCGCCTGATCGCGGACGCGCCCGGCGAGGTTGCTCGCGATCAGCGCCGCAGCGAGGAAGAAGACGAGGGCGACGATGTGGGCTGGATTGCCGATCGTGAACGTGTGCACAGGGGGCAAAAAGAAGAAGTTGTAGGCCAGCACGCTGGCGATCGAAGCTGAGATCGACGGCCAGAGTCCGTAGGCGGCGGCGATGCATATCACGGCGATGAGAAAGATCAGATCAACGTTCTCGACGCCGAGCAGCGGCTCAACCAGCAGGCCCGCTACCAATGCCGCGCCCACCGCGAAGAATGTGATAGCGTAGGCGGCTAGGTCGGGATCCGGCCGCCGCCGCTCGGTGCGCAGCGTCTTCGGCGCGATCGGCTCGCCTTCGCTCTCGTCACCACCAGTGACATGCACGCTGATGCTGCCTGTCTGGCGGACCAGGTCGTGCACGACCGAGCCGTGCAGCATCTCGAACCAGCGCGAACGCTGCGACTTGCCGATGACGATCTGGGTGACGTTGTTGTCGAGGGCGTAGCGGAGGATCTCGCCGGCGATGTCGTGGCCGGGCACGGTGATCGCCTCACCGCCCAAGCGCTCGGCAAGGCGCTGACAATCGGCGATCCGATCGCGCTCGACTTCACTTAGCCGCTGCGTGCGCGCCGTCTCGACGTAAAGGGCAGTCCACGGCGCATGTAGCCGGTCCGCCATTCGCTTCGTCTGGCGGACCAGCGCGGCACAGCGAACGTTCTCGCTGACGCAGACCAGCAGCCGCTCGCCAGCGGCCCACGGGCCGCGGATGGCGTGGGTGCGCATGTGCGACAGCAGCTGCTCGTCGACCCGCTGCGCGGTCCGGCGCAGCGCCAGTTCGCGTAGCGCCGTCAGATTTCCTGGCGCGAAGTAGTGATCGATCGCCCGCTGCGCCGTCTTCGGCACGTATACCTTGCCGTCGCGCAGCCGCTGGATCAGGTCCTCAGGCGCAATGTCGATCACCTCGATGTCGTCGGCGGCATGGAGAATGCTGTCGGGCACCGTCTCGCGGACGCGGATGCGGGTAATGCGGGCAACGACGTCGTTCAGGCTCTCGACGTGCTGGATGTTCAGCGTGGTGTAGACGTCGATGCCGGCGACCAGCAGCTCCTCTACGTCGAGGTAGCGCTTCGGGTGGCGCGAGCCGGGAGCATTGGTGTGGGCCAGCTCATCGACCAGCACCAGCTTCGGTCGTCGCGCCAGCACGGCGTCCAAGTCCATCTCGTACAGCGTGATCCCGCGATACTCGACCCGGCGACGCGGCGTTGCTTCCAGCCCGATCAACAGCTGCTCGGTCTCGCGTCTTCCGTGCGTTTCCACGACGCCGACGACCAGATCCACCCCCTCGCGCCGCCGGGCCTGCGCGGTGAGCAGCATCTCGAAGGTCTTGCCGACGCCGGGGGCCGAGCCGAGGAAGATCTTGAGGCGCCCGCGCTGTTCGCGTTGCGCCGCCTTCAGCAGTTCGTCCGGTGAGGGACGCCGGTCGTTGCCGTTTTCCGTATTCGCCATGAGGATCGTCAGTCGCGTTCCTGCTGAACTTTAGCCTCCGCTCCAGCTTAGGACTTTGCCGCGTCGAGGGCGAGGTTGAGCTCGAGGACGTTTACCCGCGGCTCGCCGATGAGGCCCAGCAGCCGGCCGCCGGTGTTGTCCCGCACCAAGCGCCGGACGCGCTCGACCGGGAGCTTGCGGGCGGCGGCGACGCGGGCGACCTGCAGGTCCGCCGCCGCCGGCGAGATATGCGGATCGAGCCCGCTGCCCGACGCGGTGACCAGGTCGGCGGGAACCTCGACGCCCTGCTTCACATGGAGCGCCGCCGCATCGGCCCGCACACGCTCGATGAGGACCTTGCTGGTCGGTCCGAGATTGGAGCCGCTGGACGCGGCACCGTCGTAGCCGTCGGCGCCTGCCGCCGACGGCCGGCCGTGGAAATAGCGGTCGCTGCTAAATGCCTGGCCGATCAGGCGCGAGCCGGCGACTGTGCCGTCGGTGCGGACGATCAGGCTACCCTGCGCCTGGTCGCCGAACACGAGCTGCGCCACGCCGGTGACGGCCAGCGGATAGGCGATGCCGGTGATCACGGTGAACACGACGATCAGCACCAGGGCGGGGCGAAGCTGCTTGAGCATGGCGGGGCTCCTTATGCAAGGCCGATGGACGAGACGGCGAGGTCGATCAGCTTGATACCTACGAACGGCACGATCACGCCGCCCAGACCATAAACCAGGAGGTTGCGCCGGAGCAGCGCCGCCGCTCCGCTCGGCCGGTAGCGCACGCCGCGCAGTGCCAGCGGGATCAGGGCCACGATGATCAGCGCGTTGAAGATGATCGCCGATAGGATGGCGCTCTGCGGGCTCGCGAGTCCCATGACATTCAGCGCCTGCAACTGCGGATAGAAGGCGACGAACATCGCCGGGATGATGGCGAAGTACTTGGCGACGTCGTTGGCGATCGAGAACGTGGTGAGCGCGCCGCGGGTCATCAGCAGCTGCTTGCCGATGGCAACGATCTCGATGAGCTTGGTCGGATCGCTGTCGAGATCGACCATGTTGCCGGCCTCGCGCGCCGCCATCGTACCGGTGTTCATCGCAACGCCGACGTCGGCCTGCGCCAGCGCCGGAGCGTCGTTGGTGCCGTCGCCGCACATCGCGACCAGCTTGCCCTTCGCCTGCTCGTCGCGGATCAGCTTCAGCTTGGCCTCGGGCGTCGCCTCGGCAAGGAAGTCGTCGACCCCCGCCTCGGCGGCGATCGCGGCGGCGGTGAGCGGGTTGTCGCCGGTGATCATCACCGTGCGGATGCCCATCCGGCGGAGCTCGCCGAAGCGCTCGCGGATGCCGCCCTTGACGATGTCCTTGAGGTGCACGACGCCCAGCAGCTGGCCATCGCGGGCGACGGCGAGCGGCGTGCCGCCCTCCTTGGCGATTCGCTCGACGATCTCCGACAGCGCGCGCGGCGTCGGCATGTTGCGGTTGCCGGTGACGGTGCGCACGCAGTCGACCACCGCGTCGGTGGCACCCTTGCGAATTTGGTGGCCGTCGATGTCGATGCCGCTCATCCGGGTCTGCGCCGAGAACGGCACCAGATGCGCGTGTAGCGGCGCCATCTCGCGGCCGCGGATGCCGTACTTCTCCTTCGCGAGGACGACGATCGAGCGACCCTCCGGCGTCTCGTCCGCGAGCGAGGAGAGCTGCGCCGCGTCGGCGAGTGCGCGCTCGCTGACGCCGGGCAGCGGAACGAACTCGGTCGCCTGCCGGTTACCGAGCGTGATCGTCCCGGTCTTGTCGAGCAGCAGCGTATCAACGTCGCCCGCCGCCTCGACCGCCCGGCCGGACATCGCCAGCACGTTGAAGCGCACCAGCCGGTCCATGCCGGCAATGCCGATCGCCGACAGCAAGGCACCGATGGTGGTCGGGATCAGGGTGACGAATAGCGCCACCAGCACGATCACCGGCACCGCGCCGCCGGCGTAGGCGGCGAAGCCGGGGATGGAGACCACCGCGAGGACGAAGATGATGGTCATCCCGGCAAGCAGGATGTTGAGCGCGATCTCGTTGGGGGTCTTGCGCCGCTCCGCGCCTTCGACCAGCGCGATCATCCGATCGAGGAAGGTCGAGCCGGCAGCGGCCGTGATCCTGACCTTGATCCGGTCGGAGATCACCTGCGTGCCGCCGGTGACCGCCGAGCGGTCGCCGCCGCTTTCGCGGATGACGGGGCCGACTCGCCGGTGATCGCCGCCTCGTTGACGCTGGCAACGCCATCAATCACCTCGCCGTCGCCGGGGATGATGTCCCCCGCCTCGACCAGCACCAGGTCGCCCGGCTTCAGGTCGAGCGCCGAGACGCTGTTCCACTGCGTGCCCGCTGCCTCGCGCAGAAGCTTGGCCGACGTCTCGGTGCGGGTCTTGCGCAGGCTCGCCGCCTGCGCCTTGCCGCGGCCTTCGGCAACCGCTTCGGCGAAGTTGGCGAACAGCACGGTGACCCACAGCCAGCCGACGATCTGCGCGGAGAAGCCGAGGTCGGCGCTCCCCGTCGCGAGGTCGCGGGCGAGCAGCACCGTCGCCAGCAGGGCGACGAGGGCGACGACGAACATCACCGGGTTGCGGGCGAGGCGTCGCGGATACAGCTTGCGTAACGCCTCGACGGCGGCCGGGCCTAGGAGCGACCGGTCGAAGATCGACGTGCCGCCGCGCCGGTCCGGGCCCTGCGCGGCGTCTGAAGTACCGGCTGCGGCGCCGCGGCCGGCGGCAAGTATCTTGTTCATGCTCTTATTGCCTTTCAGAACGTGAGGCCGGCCGTCATCGAGAGGTGCTCGACGACGGGCCCTAGGGCCAGCGCGGGGAAAAAGGTGAGGCCGCCCACGATCAGCACGACGCCGGTCAGCAGGCCCATGAACAGCGGCCCGTCGGTTGGAAACGTTCCCTGCGACGCGTGCAGCGTCGTCTTGCGGGCGAGCGAGCCCGCGATCGCCAGCATCGGCACGATCACGAAGAAGCGGCCGACGAACATGCCCAGCGCCAGCGTCAGGTTGTAGAACGGCGTGTTACCGGAAAGCCCACCGAACGCGCTGCCGTTGTTGGCGGCGGCTGAAGTGAACGCGTAGAGGACTTCCGAGAAACCATGCGGGCCGGCGTCCTGGATGCTAGCGGTGCCGGCGGGGATAACCACCGCGATCGCGGTGAACCCCAGCATCATCAGCGGCAGGCAGAGGATCGCCAGCATCGTCAGCTTCACCTCGCGCGCCTCGATCTTCTTGCCGAGGTACTCCGGCGTGCGACCGACCATCAATCCGGCGATGAAAACCGCGAGGATGACGAACAGCAGCATGCCGTACAGGCCGGCACCGACGCCGCCAATGATCACCTCGCCGAGCTGCATGTTGAGCAACGGGATCATGCCGCCCAGCGGCATGAAGCTGTCGTGCATGGCGTTGACCGCGCCGCACGAGGCGGCGGTGGTGATGGTCGCGAACAGCACCGACAGGGCGATGCCGAAGCGTACCTCCTTGCCTTCCATATTGCCGGCCGATGGATCGACGCCCAGCGCCGCCAGTGCTGGGTTGCCTTGCGCCTCCGCCCAGTAGGCGACGGCGATCCCCGCCACGAACAGGATCAGCATGGTGCCGAGGATCGCCCAGCCCTGCCGCTCGCTGCCGACCATCCGCCCGAAGGTATTGGTCAGCGCCGCCCCCAGCACGAAGATCGCCAGCATCTCGATCAGGTTGGAGAGCGCGGTCGGGTTCTCGTAAGGATGCGCCGAATTGGCGTTGAAGAAGCCGCCGCCGTTGGTGCCCAGCATCTTGATCGCAATCTGGCTGGCGGCCGGCCCCTGCGCGATCGTCTGCTGCGCCCCTTCCAGCGTGGTCGCCTGCACGTAAGGGCTGAAGTTCTGCGGCACCCCCTGCCAGACGAGTGCGAGAGCGATGACGAAGGACAGCGGCAGCAGCACGTAAAGGGTAATCCGGGTGAGGTCGACCCAAAAGTTGCCGATCGTGCCCGCCCGTTTCCGCGCGAAACCGCGGATCAGCGCCACCGCGAGTGCGATGCCGGTCGCCGCCGAGAGGAAGTTCTGCACGGCGAGCCCGGCCGCCTGCGCGGTGTAGCTCATCGTGCCGCCTCGCCGGAGTACGACTGCCAGTTGGTGTTGGTGACGAAGCTGACGGCTGTGTTCAGCGCAAGGTCGGGCGGCACCGCCGCCATCCCCTGCGGGTTGAGCGGCAGGCCTGCCTGCAGCCGCTGCAGCGCGTAGAGCAGGACGAGCCCCGCGGCGTTGAACAGCAGCATGGCTGTGACATAGGTCAGCCAGTGCTGCTCGGCGCGCGGGTCGACTCCCGCGGCTCGGTAGAGCCCGCGCTCCACCGGCAGCAGCACCGGCGACAGGAAGGTGCGCTCCCCGGTCACCACGCGCGTGAGAAAAGCGCCCAGCGGCCGCGTAAGCAGCAGGATCAGGGCGACATAGAGGATGATCTGCACCCAGCCGAGCAGGGTCATCGGGGCTGCTCCTTCAGAACCGCTCGGGGCGGACCAGGGCGTAGACGAGGTAGCCGAGCACGATAAGCGCGACGCCCGCGCCCAGCACGTAGTCGATCAGCATTGCCGCCTCACAGCCGTTCGCAGACGAGCGCGTAGGCGACGGCCGCGGCAAACGCAGCGATCACGCCCGCAACCACGAGGACATCCAGCATCATCGAGTCTTCCTCTTGCCGTTGTGCAGTCGATGCAGAGTTGACCGGCGGGCGATAAGGAAGCGAGAAGGGAGGGCGAGCCTCCGCATAGGAAAAGCATATAGGCGAAAGCCCACAGGCGGCCTGGCGACGGTCGAGCGCACTCTCGTCTGCCACGGCGCTCCCTTCAAGGTCCGCTGTACCACCGAGTTCACCGCTTGCAGCGTCTGCTATGGAACGCGCAGCTTTGTCGCTCCTGTGGATTGAGCGTCGGTAGGCGTGCCGACCAGTCCGTCGCAAAGCGGAAGCGGGCGGCTCCTGTCGGGTGCGACATCGGGAGATACTCTGTTTCCACGCCTCGCTACTTCCTTGCGGGGACATCGACGCGCGACCAGAAGATGGACTTTCGCGGATGTCGCTGGCGCAGGCCGGCTGCGTACTCGGCATGCGGTTGGTGCCCCTGCCAGTCGATGACCAGGGGCGCGAGCGCTGCGCACGACAGCAGATGTCGCGAGGCGTGGCCGTAGCGTTGCGAGCGTCCGCGATCGAGGGTGAAGTCGATCATGCGGCGATAAAGTAGGGACGCCGCCAGCGGCTCTTTGTTCTCCAGCCGTTCGGCTGCCGGCGTCAGCGTCCACCAGCCGTTGCCGTCGACGCCGTCGAACCTGACCCGCACCACCGCGCCCGCCCGTCGCAGGTCGGGCCAGGCCGTCAGAAAAGCGAGCGCCCCCTGAACGTCCGGGTGGGTGGCGACCAGATCGAGCGCTTCTTCCTCCTTGTCTACGTCGGCGAAGTCCGAGAGCCGCTTCAGGTACGCTCGCAGCGGTTCGACGTGCAGTCCGCGCTCGAATTCGCTCCAGCGCAGCGCCTGCGCCTCCTCGCCGCGGCCGAGCGCGTCGAGAACGATGATCCGCAGGTCGGCGAGCTCGGTGGCGTTCTTCGCCGGGTTGGGCTCGGCCGCAGTGAGGGCGGCAAGAGCGTCCGCGGGGCGACCTGCGTCGAGCAGCCGTCGCGCCATTCCGGCATCGTCGCAGACGCGGGGACCCATCCGCTGCTGGGCCGCGCAGTATCCGTCGACGTCGCCTGCCGCGTCGGCCACGTCGGCGAGCGCGCGGGCCAACCGCCAGGCGTCGAGGCGACCGCGGGCCGACGTCTCGTCTTGCGTCGCGTCCGGCGGCAGGCGCGCGAGATCGGCTTCGATCCACGATTTCAGCGTCGCACGTCGCTGCGAGTCGCAGCCTTTGGCAAGCGCGGCGACGAGGCGATCGGCGACACCGTAATCGTCGGCGAGGTAGAGCGCATATCCTCGCCGCACCAGCTCCTCGATCGCCGCACCCGGCGGGGTTCGCTCGATCAGCGTTGCCACCGTCCGCAGGCTGCCTGGAATTGATCGCCGATGGTGCCGTCGTCGTCGCTTCGCTCGGAGACCGACGGCGCGAGGGCGATGAAGTCGAGCATGCGCGTGAGTGCTCCAACCGGGTCGAGATCGGCCAGCTGTCCGGCAATGGCATCCACGAGCACGCCGAGATCACGGGCGAACGCCACCCGTTGGCGATAGTCGACGAACGCGGTGCTGCGCCGAAAACGGCGGATCTGCAGGTCGATCTCGGCCGCGGCCGCCGCGGCGTCGATTCGGCTTGCGACCGCGAAGCGCACGCTGCGCATCAGCGCGGGGTCATACTCCGCCGCCTCCAGCAGCAGCGCCGCCAGCCGCTCCGCCCCTAGTGCCGCTACCGCCGCCGGGTTGAGTGTCTTCGCCTTCGCCATGCCGCGTCACGGCTCTGACGACGCGGGCGATGATGCGAACATCTCCCGAAACAGCGAACGGGCGCGCTCCAGCCCCTCGTCGGTAAACATCACCGACTTCGCCTTGCCAACCGGATCGGAGATCAAGCCTTTGGCATGGAGCCGGTCGAGGGCGTCCCAGTCGAACGACTTCCAGGCGCGCCGCCCGTCGTCCAGGCCCAACAGCAGCAGCGCCAGGACGGCGTCGTCGATGCGGTTGTCGTCGATGTCCATGGCGTCATGAGAATAGCACGAGAGCGCGCTCGACACGTGCGGAGGGTCGTCAGCCTCGACAGGCCGGCCGCCTCGGCGCCATCCGCACGGTCCAAGAGAGCAAGCTTCGCGAGGCTTTCTGCCGCTTCGACCCGACCGGCTCGTCGTGATCAAGGTCGACGGCGGCAGATCAGGGCCGGCTGCGCCGGGCGGCCCGACCAAACGGCCCGACCAGACGGCCGGCGGCCAAGGCCCTCATCGAACAAGCGATCGGATCGCCCGTCGTTGGAACCTTTACGGAACGCTTCGCATAGCAATCGCTCGCTCGAAACAGTACCCGGCCAGCAGTCCCGCAACCCATTGAGAGCATTGCAATCGCAAGCTGGGTACTAAACTCGAGCAGTTCCCAGGTTTCAGAGAAAGGGGGCTAAAGAGAGAACGCCAGGGGCCTCGACCGGGGCGGCGCGGTTTCCAGCGCGGCGGCAAACGCCTTTGAAACCACGCGTTTCTCCGGCTGGCGGATCGGCGGGGAGAGCGGTTCGCGAGCGGTGACTGGCGGAGGGAACGGACCACGAATCCAACCTTCTCCAGGGCCGGAAGGCGCTGCCGGCTGTCGCCGATGCAAGTCTTAAGTCCGGACAATCATTAGAACCGCGACATACGCAAGGGCGGGACTTAACAGGAAGACAGAGGATGAGCACAGAACGCGACGGGTCTTCGCGACTATCAATAGCCATCAGCAACCGAGAATTCTTGGTCATATCTGATTAAATTGGCAATAGCGACGTCGGTCCAACTAACGTGATAGGCTGATTGTCTCTCCGTGGCGAAAGGTGAAGGGGGCGGGGCATGACCATCGAGATGGACACCGACATCGATGAGGCGATGCTGGCAAAAGCCAAGGAGGTCATCGCCCGGTGGGACGCGCGGGCGGAAGCTCGTAAGGCACGGAGCGAGGCGCTGGCCGGTGGTCGCCCGATGGAAGCGGATACTCGCACACGGCTGGCGGCCCGCGTCAACAACCTGCTCGCGGATGTCAGGCTCGCGTCGCGAGGGCGCCGGCCGCCAAGCAATCTGGCCCTCAAAGCGTTGGTCGAGCGTCCGACGCCTGTCACTCCGGAGGAGATCGATGAGTCGATCGTGCAGGAAGTCGTCGTGGGTGCCCGCGACTTTCTGTCGATCGAGTTCCTCGAGAGGGGCCTGCTTGCGTCGCACAGCGTCGGTCGGGTGCTCATCAGCTCAGGCGGCGGCCTGAGGGCCCGTGGCACCGGCTTTCTGGTCGCCCCAGGCCTGCTGCTGACCAATCATCATGTCCTTACCAGCCGTGACCTTGCCGCCATCTGTTCCATCGAGATGGACTACGAGCTGAACCGGTTGGGACCTCCCAGGCAGCCTCAAGTCTTTGCCTTCGAGCCTGACCGCTTCTTCCTGAACGATGCTGCCCTCGATTACGCGCTCGTTGCGGTCGCCGCGACCAGCGATCACGGCGCTGCCCTGGCGGACTACAGTTGGCTGGCATTGAATCCTGCGCAAGGCAAGATCGTCGTTTCGGATCAGGACTATCTGAACATCATCCAGCATCCTCTAGGCCGTGAGAAGGAGGTGGTTGTCCGCAACAACCGCGTTCTGGACTTACGAACGGCGAACGATGCTGCTGCCGATACACTTGGCCCCTTCCTTCACTATGAAGGCGACACCGAGAAGGGATCGTCGGGCTCACCAGTCCTCAATGACCAATGGGCCGTCGTGGCGCTGCATCACTCTGGCGTGCCCAAGCGCGACGAGCAGGGCAACTGGCTGGACAAGGAGGGCCACGTCTGGCGGCGCGAGGAGCAATCCATCGCGGAAATCCAATGGGTCGCTAATGAGGCGATCAGGGTTTCGAGTCTCATCGCGGCGATCAGTAATGCGCCAGTGGCGCCGCAGGAACAGGATTTCCTCAACCAGCTGCTTTCGGCGCAGCCGCCGGCAAGGATCGGTGATCGCAGTCGAGCGCAAGAAGCGATCGGAGAACGGCAGCCCATTCCTGCTGTACGGCCGCGGGAAGCGGAGCGGACGCGCCGGCCGTTGGCCGCTGCCCGGCCCGGGAAAGCTAATGACCGACCGCCCACCCCTGCGGCGTCGGCGACCATCGAACTGCCCCTGCGCATTACCATCAGCCTCGATGGTGAGCGACTGCTCCGACAGGCCACCGCGCTCGGCAGCGCGCAGATCGATCGGCCGACAGTCCAGGAGGCGCTCGAGCCCGAGGATTTCGCTGATCGCAATGGCTATGACCCCTCGTTTCTCGGCGTCACCGTGCCCCTGCCGGCGATCAAGCCTCAGCCCCGTTTCGGTGGCGCATTGCGTGTGCTCCGCCCTGCTCGCGCCGGGGACACCCACGAGCTCCGCTATCACCACTACAGCGTGATCCTGTGCGCCGAACGCCGGCTGGCCTACATATCTGCGTGCAATGCCGATTTCGGAGCAGCGGTGAACGCAAGCCGTTCTCAGGGCACGAGCAGTTGGCGCAACGATCCGCGGATCGACGGACGTCAGCAGCTTTCAGGCCGCTTCTACGATCATAACGACTATGACAAGGGCCACTTGACGCGCCGTGACGACGCCGCATGGGGCAGGGCGGTCGCCGAAGCGATCGCCGCCAACAACGATACCTTCCTCTATCCGAACGCAGCACCGCAGCACTACCTGCTCAATCAGTCCGACGAGTTCACCCACGCCGGTCTTGACCTGTGGGGCGACCTGGAGAACTACATTTCCCAGCAAGCCGGCGGGCGACGTCTGACCATTTTCAATGGCTGTATCTTCGGCGACGAGGACAAGCCTCTGCTCGACGCTCTCGTCCCGCTCAGCTTTTACAAGATTGTCGTCTGGCGAGATGCAGGAGCCGACCCAGGTGCCGTCGGCTTCGTCTTGCACCAGGACGATCTCGTTGTGGCGCTTCCGGAAGAAGCGATCGATCCTGGCCGCTTCGAAATCCGCCAGCGCCGGATCGACGACATTGAGGCCATGGTCGATGTCGATTTCGGTCGCGTCAAGGATTGGGACCTTCTGGCGGCTGCACGGCCAGGGGAAGCGATTGAAGACGGAGGCATCCTGATCCGGAGCCTTGACGACATACTGTTGCAGGTCAGCCCGGCAGCGATGCGCTGACCCCGAGCAACAGCAGAATGACCTGCGAGGCTCTGATCTGCGGGCGCATGTCGTTACGTTCGGCAAAAAGAACCATGGCGAGGGCGAGCGCGGGGACTGTGCTATGGTCGCCAAAGCTCATCGCGGCCATCGCGAACCAGCAGTTCGCGACACATGCAGAGCCATGGCTCAACCCGAAGCGGAAGCTGTCCCAGCTCGCCTGCCAGCCGAAGGCTCGAATCAGTCCTGGTCGATGGCAGGCGGCAAGCGCGCGGCGCTTCCAGAATGTTCCCTGCCACAAGGCAGCCACCGCGAACAACGCCGGCTGCGCCAGCCGCACCGGCCCGCTCATGCCGAGGCTGCGAATGCCGAGGAGTAGTGCCAGTATCACGGTCAGCGCAGCAGCCCAGGTCAGCGCATAGCCCGCCAGGAACAGCATCCGCGCCTCATTGCGGCGACGCGGGAAGCTTTGCACATTTAGCTGCAGCAAAGGACCGGCGAGCAGCGGTAGCATCATCGCTACCAGCATCAGGCCCCAGGCCTGCACGGTGGTGAGGAACAGCGACGAGCCGACGACTGCCTCCCATTCGCGGATGAAGCGGGAGGAGCCGCCCGACAGCGGTGACAGGCAAAGCGCTGGCGGCAGCCAACCGCCGCTCTGCAGCAGCAATACGCCCCACGCGGCGCCCGCCGCGCCGAACAGCCACAGGCGCTGCCGCGCGATCATCGACAGGCCAAGCGCGTGTGTGGCCCTCGCCTGCGGCACGCGGCCCCGCTATCGCGTTTGATAGAGGCTGACCCGGCCGATCCGCGGCTCTCTTGCAGGTTCGATTGCTTCGAGACCCGCTGCTTCCGGCGCCTCCTCCTCCGTCGGCGGCAACTCCTGCTCGAAAAGCACTTCGAGATCGACCTGCGGCGATTGAGCCGCCACGTTGCCCGCCCGTGCCAGCGCTTCGGTGACATCGAAGGCGCTGTTGCCGCCGCCTGCCTGATCACCCAAATCGCCGCGGCCGAACGAGCCGAACGCCGAGAGATAGCCCGTATGCACAGGCTCGCCGCCGGGTGACCTCACCAGCACGCGGTAGATGGTGCCGACGCCAAGCCCGGTGACATTCTCGATGTTCAGATAGGTGCGAGGCGGGGGCCCAACGCTTTCGAGTAGATCGCGCGCGCCAAGCGTCGCAGCATCGATGCGCACCGTGGTGCGTGCACTACCGGATACCAGGCTGATGCCGGTTGTGCTTGCCCCGATCAGTTCGGGCTCGCCCGATCCTTCCGCCGCCATTGCCGTCTCGATTGCCTCCAGTGCGATGGCCGCCGGGGCCCGCCGGCGCCTGGTCGTCGTATTCGTAACCGTGCAGCACCGTGCGCGTGTCAAGCACGTCGCTCGAGGTGAAGGTCCATTGCATTCCGCTGGCATCGTAGAGAGAGAAGGCGACATTATTAAGCCACATCGGCGTATTCGGATTGCCGGCTGCAGCAGGCTGCTCTACCCACACCTGCCAGAGCCGATCGACATTGGCGTGGTGCAGCCAGAAGATTGGATCCAGCCCGGCCGTGTTGGGATCGCCCATCAGTCCGCCGATGGCGTCATGAACGAGGTTGTGCGGCTGACTCTCAAGTTCACCGTTGGCAAAGCCTGATGCTGCGCCAAAGTGTACGGATCCTGTCTCCGGCCCTCCGAACCCTGGCGGAACCCCCGTGCGTCCGCTCGTGAACCTGGGGAGTCGACAGTGCCGGACCGGTATCGACGATTCCTGCCGGGATCTGGTAATTGAAATCGTTGTCGAAATTCGGCCGCCGCGGTGACCAGAGCGGATTGTTACTCCCGTCCGGACGGCGGCGCCCGATAAACGCGCGCGGCATCCTGCGCGCATTGGCACTGCCATCGCTATAGTTCCAGTAGGGCAACGCCCACTCGCCGGGCCCGCCCAGGGCCTCGACGATGCTCGCGACAATTGCCTCGAAGGCGGCGAGATAACCCCGGTGCCATGGCAGGAAGAACCACGTTTGGTGCTGGCACCGTTCCCAATCCGGAAAATTCGGTCTTGGTGGACTTACCAACGATGGCCACGGCGCCCTGTTCTGACTGTAGCCATGCACCGCTCCCTGGAAAGCCCAGCTCGTCGGATCCTGGAACGGCCGCCGGCGCATCTCTGCAACCGCCCTGGCGTACCATTCGAGTTCCGGACTTGGGTTACTAAGCTGCCATACGCTCCGCCGAACACGAGGCATTTCCTTCCCCCTTTGGTCATCTTAGACCAAACTTGATGGTTCCACGAGCAGCTATGCTATGCAATCCAGAACTCAAATGATCGGCGAGAGGCGGTGGTTCTATTAATTGGTAGCGGCTTCCTTGACTTGAGTAGAAGCTCCCATGATCCAGTCCGCTCAGCGCCGAGAACTGGTCGGTGCTCGTGTCGCTGGTCCAAGCCTGCAAGTAGCCAAGTAGCACGATGTGAAGCCGGAAGCCTGGCTCACCGACGTGTTGACCCTGGTCGGTGGCTGGCCGAACAGACGCCTCGCCGAACTTCACCCCCTGGGCCTGGCAGGCCGCCAAGGACGTCGAACGCGCCGCCGCGTAAACGGCTACGCCTTGTTCAACCAGACGCTCGAACCGGACCGCGCCCGTGAGCTGAAGGAGCAGATGCTTGCCGCCGGCCTGCCGGTGTGACCAGCGGCCACGAAACCGAGCCCGTCAACCCGCAGCCCACTTGCAATCAGCGTGCGCACGGCGCCGATGTTTGCGATCCTGTTTGCAATCAGCGTGCGCCCAGTTGCAGCGAGCCTGGGCCGGAACCAGTAAGCTGACCAATTTCGCTTGGCGCCGAGACGGGCAGAAATTCGTCTCCGTTCATGCTTCGGTCCACAACCTCTTCAATCTCGAGCGTCATCTCAACCGGCGTCACATCTTCAAGCAGAACCGCTCGGCGGCTTTGGCCGAGTGGTACCATCTGGCCGCGTAGCATACTGAGCGGGGCCCGGCGAAGGTGAGCCAAAGGCCGTCGACGGTACGTCCGACGGGTTTGCGGAGCAGGGCCTTCAGCTTCGCGAGCGCCTTTTCGATCGGGTTGAAATCCGGGCTGTGAAAAGGCATCGAAGCGTGCGCCCGTGAGAATACCACCTACCGCTGTCATTCGTCCTCAGAATGCTGGCATTGGCCGGGGTCCCATCGGGGGCCGGTCGGAACCCCGCCATAAATAGTTCTTTTTGCGCAGTTTCATGATGTTATGGCGCTGTGGAGCGGGGTCCGACTTCGATGCTGATTCACACGCTTTCCACGCGCAGACTTACCCCAGCTGCCGGCTCGCCCGCCGTGCGCCCGTCGGCGCGTGCCGCTCGACGACGCGCGCCAGCGTCTCCGCCGCAGGCCGGATCCCCTCGACCGGAACGCCCGCGTAGCCCAGCAGCAGGCCGCGGCCGCCGCGCGCCTGATCCATTTGGTAGCGGGAGAGCGGACGGGCGACGATGCCCTCGGCCAGCGCGTCGGCCGCAACCGCGGCGTCGTCGATCGGCTCGTCGAACACGTAGAGCAGGTGAATGCCGGCGTGTCCGCCGGAGACGGACATCCGGTCGCCCAGCAATCCTCCCAGGGCCGATCGCAGCGCCGCCTGCCGCTCGGCGTAGACGACCCGCATCCGACGGATGTGCGAGCC
Organism: Rhodospirillales bacterium; assembly: GCA_016712375.1. Classification (GTDB taxonomy): domain Bacteria; phylum Pseudomonadota; class Alphaproteobacteria; order Rhodospirillales; family Defluviicoccaceae; genus Defluviicoccus. The sequence continues at coordinate 62,405 of JADJRE010000043.1, read as the reverse complement.
GAGGTAGCCTTCCGCGATGAAGTCGGCCAGCGCTGCCTGTTCGGCGAGGCGGCCTTCGCGGTAGAGTTCGGCGACGCCGGCCGCGAGCGTATCGACCAGATCCGGCGGCACCACCAGGTAGGCCAGGCGCAGGCCCGGAAACATCACCTTGGTGAACGTCCCCAGGTAGATCACCCGGTTGGCGTTCGACAGGCCGAAGAGGGGGGCGACGGGGTGCTTGTGGTAGCGCAGTTCGTTGTCGTAGTCGTCCTCGATGATGCAGGCCCCGCGCCGGGCCGCATCCTCCAGGATCGCGCGACGCCGCGCCAGGCTTAGGACCGCGCCGGTCGGATACTGGCAGGAGGGCGAGAGGAAGACGAGGCGCGGAGACCGGGCCCAGTCCGCTTCCCGCGGCGCCATGCCGTTCTCGTCCACGGGCACCGGATGCGCCGTCAGCCCGGCGGCGCGGAAGACGTTGCGCGCCCCCCAGTAGCCGGGGTCCTCCATCAGTACGCCGTCGCCGGGATCCGCCAGCATCCGCGCGCACAGATCGAGCGCCTCGTGCGAGCCGTTGAGGATCAGAATCTGGCCCGGGTCGCAGTCGATGTAGCGCGTCGCCCGCAGGTAGTCGGCCAGCGTCGTCTTCAGCCGCGGGTGGCCGCCCACGGCGTACTGCAGCAGGGCTGCGTGCCGGCGGTGCAGGTACTTGGCCACCAACCGCCGCCAGACGTCGTGGGGGAACAGCTCCACGTCCGGGATGCCCGGCACGAAGGCGCCGCTTTGGATCGGCCCGCTGTCCCGATGCCGGGCGATCTCCGCGCCGCGTGCCGAGAGCATCCACCGCGCCGGAACGTCGGCCGCAAGCGGGCGCCACGCGCCCTCGGGAGAGCCGTCCGGCAGGGTATCGGCGACGAAGGTTCCGGAGCCCACATGCCCGCCGACGTAGCCTTCCGTCACCAGCTGCTCGTACGCGCGCAGCACGGTGTTGCGGCCGACCCCGAGCAGCCGGGCCAGGTCCCGGGTGGCCGGAAGCTTGGTGCCGATGGGGATCCGGTTCTCCAGGATCAGCTGCCGGAGTACGCCGTAAACCTGGCGGTTGAGCGGCACGTCACGGCCGCGATGCAGTTCGGAGATTTCCTGGATCAGATCGCCGACCAGCGCGCCATTCATGTCCGCACCTGCATCCGGCATCTCTCCAAAAGGGCGAATAACTACGAACATCCTGCGCCCTATCGGCGCATCCGCACACGAATCGGGCAATGGCTCCATCAGAATTTGTGAAGTGGCTCTTTTCAATCAAGCCAAAGCCCTGATAACGTGCACTCACGGTGCCGCTGCTGTTGACTGAACGAGAAAGCAGGGTCTCACAGCCGCAAACAATCGCGGTGAAAACGAGGGCAGCACCAAGCCGCCGCGGCAACCGGACAGGAGCCGCGCCACCGGACATGGGTGGGCGCGACGCCAGGGACGCGCGTGGGAGGAACCGGTGCGGGAAGACACGCAACTTGACCAGGCGGAGCCGCTGATCCGCTTTCGCAATGTTCAGAAGACCTACGACGGCGAGACGCTGATCGTCCGGGATTTGACGATCGACGTGCAACGCGGCGAATTCCTGACGCTGCTGGGCCCGTCCGGGTCGGGCAAGACCACCTGCCTGATGATGCTTGCCGGCTTCGAGACGCCGACCTCGGGCGAGATCCGGCTGGACGGCAAGGTCATCAACCGGGTGCCGCCGCATCAGCGCAACATCGGCATCGTCTTCCAGAACTACGCCCTGTTCCCGCACATGACGGTGGCCGACAACCTGCGCTTCCCGCTGCAGGCGCGCAAACGGCCGAAGGCGGAAATCGAGGAGCGGGTCGCGGGCGCGCTCGCCATGGTGCGGATGGACACGTTCGGCGCCCGCTACCCGCAACAGCTCTCCGGCGGCCAGCAGCAGCGTATCGCGCTCGCCCGCGCGCTCGTCTTCGAGCCGAAGCTGGTGCTGATGGACGAGCCGCTGGGCGCGCTCGACAAGCAGCTGCGCGAGCACATGCAGCTGGAGATTCGCCAGATCCACGAACGCCTGGGGGTGACCGTCGTCTACGTCACCCACGACCAGGGCGAGGCGCTGACCATGTCGGACCGGATCGCCGTGTTCAACCACGGCGTGATCCAGCAGTGCGACGCGCCGGCGACGCTCTACGAGGAACCGGCGAACGCCTTCGTCGCCAGCTTCATCGGCGAGAACAACGCGCTCGACGGACGGGTCGAGGTGGCGGCCGACGGCCGTTGCCGGGTGCGGCTTGACGACGGCAGCTGCATCGAGGCCAGGGCCGCCGACGTGCGCGAGGTGGGCAGCCCCGCCATGCTGTCGATCCGCCCGGAGCGGGTCCACTTGAATGGCGCCGCGGCCGGCGCCGAGAACCGGCTGACGGCGGCGGTCGAGGAGCTGATCTATCTCGGCGACCACGTGCGCATCCGCATGCAGGTGGCAAACAACGCCAACTTCATCGCGAAGTTGCCGATCTCCGAGGTTCACGGGCACATGAAGCCCGGCGACCGGATGACGATCGGCGTCAAGGCCGATCACGTGCGCGCCTTTGCCGCGCCGGTCGGCTGATCCCCCCACTCCTTTCCGATGAAACCAGGGAGGGGCCTGCCAACCCCGACCTCTCGCAGAAAAGGCAAACCGCGATGCAGACCCCCAAGACCCTCGTGATCCTCGCCCTGGCGCTCTCGACCACCGCGTTCGTCGCCGCCCGGGCCAACGCCGAAGAGCTGACGGTGATCTCGTTCGGCGGCGCCGTGCAGAAGGCGCAGGAGAAGGCCTACTACGAGCCGTTCAGCAAGGAGACCGGCATCAAGATCGTCGCCGGCGAGTACAACGGTGAGCAGGCCAAGATCAAGGCGATGGTCGACACCAAGAACGTCACCTGGGACGTGGTCGAGCTCGAGTCCGCCGAGCTGTATCGCGGTTGCGAGGAGGGCTTGTACGAACAGCTCGACTTCGCGAAGATCGGCGATACTAAGAACTTCGTGCCGAAGGCGGTGAGCGAGTGCGGCATCGGCACCTTCGTCTGGTCCACCGTGCTGGCCTACGACGCCGACAAGCTGACCACGCGGCCCGCCTCGTGGCAGGACTTCTGGGACGTCAGGAAATTCCCCGGAAAGCGCGGCCTGCGCAAGGGAGCTAAGTTCACCCTCGAGATCGCGCTGCTCGCCGACGGCGTGAAGCCCGCCGACGTCTACACGGTGCTCGGCACCAAGGAGGGCGTGGAGCGCGCTTTCGCCAAGCTCGACCAGATCAAGCCGAACCTCCAGTGGTGGGAGGCGGGCGCCCAGCCGCCGCAGATGCTGGCCGCCGGCGACCTGGTGATGAGCTCCGCCTACAACGGCCGCATCGCCACCGCGCAGAAGGAAGGCAAGAACCTGAAGATCGTCTGGAGCGGCTCCATCTACGATGCCGATCACTGGGCGATCCCCACCGGCACGCCGAAGCAGGCTTTGGCCTACAAGTTCATCGCCTTTGCCAGCTCGCCCGGGCCGCAGAAGGTCTACTCGTCCGAGATCGCCTACGGTCCCACCAACCTGAAGGCGGTCGAAGCACTCGACCCGAAGCGGGTCGCCGACCTGCCGACGGCGCCGAAAAACCTGGAGGGCGCGGTTGCCAGCAACACCCAGTTCTGGGTCGAGCACGGCGAGGAGCTGGAACAACGCTTCAACGCCTGGGCTGCCAAGTGACGTCCACGTGACGACGTCGGACTGCAGGTCGAGGAGAGTGCCGGCGTGAGTGTGGCGATCGAGATGGACGGAGGCGTTCCGAACCTGAAGGCGCGGCTCCGGCGTGCCGAGCGGCTGACGAAGCTGAAGTACATCGGCCTGATCATCCCGCTCGCGCTGTTCCTGCTGGTGACGTTCCTGTGGCCGATCGGCTCGCTGCTCTATCGCGCCGTCGCCAATCCGGAGGTGATCGAAGCGCTACCGCGGACGACGCAGGCGCTGCGCGGCTGGGACGGCGAGACGCTGCCGGGGGACGACGTGTTCGATGCCTTCGCCGGGGACCTGGACGGCAACCGGCGGTCGCCCGTGCTGGCCGGTGCGGCGAAGCGACTCAACATGGAGGAACCGGGCTTCCGCTCGGTGCTGATCAACACCGCCCGCAAGCTGGACCGGCAGCCGGGGCAGTCGGCGAAGGACGCGATCCTCGCCGTCGAGCCCCGCTGGGGCGACGTGAGCGCCTGGCGGCTCGTCGCCCGCAACGGGCAGTTGGTCACACCGTTCTACATCCTCTCGGCCCTCGACCTGCGGATCACCGACGACGGCGCAATCGTCCGCGCGCCAGACGACCAGGCGATCTACGTCGAAATCCTGCTGCGCACCCTGTGGATGAGCGTCGTCGTCACCGCACTCTGCATGCTGCTGGGCTACCCGCTGGCCTACCTGCTGGCGCAGGTTTCCACCGGCACCGGCAACCTCTTGATGATCCTCGTCCTGCTGCCGTTCTGGACGTCGGTGCTGGTGCGCGTCGCCGCCTGGATCGTGCTGCTGCAGAAGGAAGGGCCGATCAACAAGGCCATGCTGGCACTGGGCCTGATCACCGAGCCGCTGCAGCTCGTCTTCAACCGGTTCGGCGTCTACATCGCAATGGTGCACATCCTGCTGCCCTTCGTCGTCCTGCCGCTCTACGCGGTGATGAAGAGCATCAAGCCGGCGTACGTGCGCGCCGCGATTTCGCTGGGCGCACCGCCGTTCAGCGCGTTCTGGAAAATCTACTTTCCGCTGAGCCTGCCCGGCGTGGGCGCGGGCGGCCTGCTCGTCTTCATCCTGTGCATGGGCTACTACATCACGCCGGCGCTGCTCGGCAGCCCGCGCGAGCAGATGGCCAGCTACTTCGTTGCCTTCTACACCAACGAGACGATCAACTGGGGTATGGCGGCGGCCCTCTCGGCGGTTCTGCTGAGCGCGACCATGATCCTCTACGTCATCTACGCGCGCCACTTCGGCCCGGCGCGCGCCAACCAGATCACGCCACGCTAGGCGCCGGGGAGGGACGAGACGCCATGCTGCAGCCCTATGCCTCCCCGCTGGAGCGCATCTGGTACTACGCGCTGCGCTTCCTCTGCGCCCTGATCCTGCTGTTCCTGATCGCACCCGTGCTCGTAATCATGCCGCTGTCGTTCAACGCGGACCTTCCTGCTGTACCCGATGTCCGGGTTCTCACTACGCTGGTACGAGGAGTTCTTCGGTTCGACCACCTGGACGGACGCGCTGAAGAACAGCCTGATAATCTCGCCGCTGGCGACCCTGCTGGCAGTTGTGCTCGGCACCCTGGCGGCCATCGGGCTCACCCGCGCCAGCTTCCCCGGCAAGGCGCTGCTGGTCAGCATCCTGATCTCGCCCATGGTTGTCCCGGTGGTGATCTCGGGCGTCGCCATCTACCTGTTCTTCTCGCCGCTGGGGCTGTCCGGCAGCTATTTGGGTCTGGTCCTGGCGCATGCCATGCTGGGGGTGCCGTTCGTCATCACCACGGTGACGGCGACGCTGCAGGGCTTCGACTTCAACCTGGCGCGCGCCGCCTCCAGCCTCGGCGTCGGCCCGGTCGGCGCCTTCTTCAAGGTCACCCTGCCGATCGTCGGGCCGGGGATCGTCTCCGGCGCTCTGTTCGCCTTCGCCACCTCCTTCGACGAGGTGGTGGTCACCCTGTTCCTCGCGAGCCCGGAACAGCAGACGCTGCCGCGCAAGATGTTCAGCGGCATCCGCGACAACATCAGCCCGACGATCGCGGCGGCCGCCACCATACTGGTGCTGCTGGCCACCGCCCTGCTGCTGGTCTTGGAATGGCAGCGCCGGCGCACCGAGCAGATGCGCGGCACGGCGGGTTCGGCCGTGCGCCCGCCCCGGCGGGGCTTGCTGCGCCGGCGCATGTTCGAGGGCTGAGCCCTGCACGCAGCCGCCCGCGTCCCCCCGGAACCACGCCCATCCCCCTTTCCTTTCTGGCCTGTGAGGAGTCGATGACCGTAGCCAGCCCGCCCAACCTCAACGCCGAACTTCTCGCCCGGCGCACGGCGGCCGTCCCCCGCGGCGTATCCCAGGCCCACCCGATCGCCGTCGCGCGCGCCCTGAACGCCGAGCTCTGGGATGTGGACGGCCGGCGCTACATCGACTTCTGCGCCGGCATCGCGGTGGTCAACACCGGCCACTGTCACCCGGACGTGATCGCTGCTGCCGCGCGCCAGATCGAGGCGTACACGCACACCTGCTTCCAGGTCATCGCCTACGAGCCCTACGTGGCGCTGGCCGAGCGGCTGAACGCGCTCGCCCCCGGCGACGAGCCGAAGCGCACCTTCTTCATGTCCACCGGCGCCGAGGCGATAGAGAACGCAGTCAAGATCGCGCGTGCTGCGACGGGCCGGTCGGGCATCATCGCGTTTACCGGCGCCTTCCACGGCCGGACGATGATGACGCTGGCGCTCACCGGCAAGGTGGATCCCTACAAGCTCGGCTTCGGCCCGTTCCCGAACGAGGTCTTCCACGCGCCCTATCCCTGCCCGCTGCACGGCGTTAGTGTGGACGACGCGTTCGCCGGCATCGAGAAGCTGTTTAAGAACGACATCGATCCCCGCCGCGTCGCCGCGATCGTCGTCGAGCCGGTGCAGGGCGAGGGCGGCTACTACCCGGCTCCGGCCGACTTCCTGCCGCGCCTGCGCGCGTTGTGCGACCGGCACGGCATCCTGCTGATCGCCGACGAGATCCAGACCGGCATCGGGCGCACGGGGCGGATGTTCGCCGTCGAACATTCGGGCGTGGTGCCGGATATGATCACGCTGGCGAAGGGCCTGGGCGGCGGCTTCCCGATCTCGGCGATCGTCGGACGGGCCGAGGTGATGGACGCGGTCAACCCCGGCGGCCTCGGCGGCACCTATGCCGGCAGTCCGATGGCGTGTGCCGCGGCCCTCGCGGTCCTCGACGTGATCGAGCACGAGCAGCTGCTGGGGCGCAGCGCCCGGCTGGGCGAGCACATGCAGGCGCGGCTGCGGACGCTGGCCGGTCTCCAGCCGGCGATCGGCGACGTGCGCGGCCTGGGGATGATGGTGGCGATCGAGTTCTTCCACGACAGCGCGCTCCGGAAGCCGGCGCCCGAGCTCGCCCGGGCGCTGGTCACCGAGGCGGCGAAGCGGGGGCTGCTGCTGCTCTCCTGCGGCGTCTGGGGCAACGTCATCCGCATCATGGCGCCGCTCACCATCCCGGAGCCGCTGCTCGAGGAGGGCCTCGACATCCTCGAGGACGCGCTGGAAGCGGTCGCGCCGCAGGCCGCACTGGCCTGACCGGCGACGGAACGGAGCGGCGGGTTCGGGGAGGACACTCATGGTGCCATTCGCCATCGCCGGGATCCAGATGCGGGTCTCGGCCACCGAGAGCAACGTGGACGGGATGGCGCACCGGCTCGCGGTCGTCATGCGCCGGTTCCCGTGGGTGCAGATGGTGTTGTTCAGCGAGCTGTGCGCCCACGGCCCGCTGCCGCAGTTCGCTCAGTCGCTGCCCAGCCCCGCCGAGCTGGCGTTCTGCGAGCTGGCCCGCCGGCACGACATCTGGCTGATCCCCGGCTCGATGTTCGAGCATGCCGAGGGCCAAGTCTTCAACACGGCGAGCGTCATCGATCCCGCCGGGCACGTGGTCGGCCGCTACCGCAAGATGTTTCCGTTCGAGCCGTACGAGGCCGCCGTGGGCTCGGGCCGGGACCCGCTGGTGTTCGACGTCCCGGGCGTCGGCCGCTTCGGGGTGTCGATCTGCTACGACATGTGGTTCCCGGAGACGTCGCGGACGCTGGCGGCGATGGGTGCGGAGGTCATCCTGCATCCGTCGCTGACGGATACCATCGACCGGGACATCGAGCTTTCGATCGTCCGAGCGACGGCGGCGATAAACCAGTGCTACGTCTTCGACATCAACGGCGTGGGCGACGGCGGCATCGGCCGGTCGATCATCGTCGATCCCTCCGGCCACGTGGTCTACGCGGCCGGCAGCGACGAGGAGACGATGCCGGTGGAGATCGACCTGGACCGGGTGCGCCGCGAGCGCGCCGTGGGGCTGCTGGGCCTCGGCCAGACGCTGAAGAGCTTCCGCGACCGCCGCGCCGACTTCGCCGTCTACCAGCGGGCCGGCTTCGATACTGCCTACCTCGACGGCCTCGGCCCGTTGCGCGTTCCGACGCGGCGCTCCGGCGCCGCAACCCCAGATGCGCCGGCCGAGACGGCACCGGCCGGCTGCGCCGGCCGTCACCCGTGACCGCTCGACCCGGCAACCTGAAGGACGACGACCGAATGGGCAGGGCACGCAAGCGCCTCGACGGAATGTCCAGCATCCGGCGCTATTTCCATCGCAACGAAACCCCGATCTTCTTCATCAGCGCCACCAACTTCAACCTGCTGGGCATGGACGAGTGGTGCCGGAACTTCAAGTTCATCAACTACATCGACTGCTACGACGGCCGCCACCCGAACACCTTCGTGCCCGACGAGGCGCCGCACCGCGAGTTCTCCAGCATCGAGGACATCAACAACTACCTGCTGCAGCACAAGGAAGTGCTCGATTTCATCGGTGCGCACGGCCGAGGCGGCAAGGCCGTCTTCCTGATGTTCGACGAAAAGACCGAAGCCCTGTGCCGGGACGCGGGCCTGCAGATCTGGTTTCCGCGGGCGAAGCTGCGCACACGGGTCGACAACAAGGTCAACACGGTACGCATCGGCGACAAGGCGGGCGTTAAGAGCGTGCCCAACGTGCTCGCCCGCGTCGGCAGCTACGAGGAGCTGCGCCGCGTTTCCCGCGATCTCGGCCCCGACCTGGTGGTGCAGACGGCGTTCGGCGATTCCGGACACACCACCTTCTTCATCTCGACGGAAAGGGACTGGGCGGCGCACGGTGACGAAATCGCGGCCGCGGGCGAGGTGAAGATCATGAAGCGCATCCGTTGCCGCGGCTCGGCGATCGAGGCGTGTGCGACGCGCAACGGCACCATCGTCGGCCCGCTGATGACCGAGCTGGTGGGGTTCCGGGAACTTTCGCCCTACCGTGGCGGCTGGTGCGGGAACGAGATCTTCGCCACCGCGTTTACCGTCGAGATTCGGCAGAAGGCACGCGAGCTCACCTTCCGTTTCGGCGAGCAGCTGCGCGCGGAAGGTTATCGCGGCTACTTCGAGCTGGACTTCCTGGTCGATCTCGATGATGGGGAAGTGTACCTGGGCGAACTCAACCCGCGCATCACCGGCGCCAGCTCGATGACCAACCACGCCGCCTTCGCCCACGCCGACGCGCCGTTGTTCCTCTTCCACCTGCTGGAGTTCTCGGGCATCGAGTTCGAGCTGGACGTAGCGGAGCTGAACCAGCGTTGGGCCGATCCGGAGAACATCGACTGCTGGAGCCAGCTGGTGATCAAGCACGTGGAGGCATCCGTCGATCAGCTCACCCACGCGCCGCAGAGCGGCATCTGGCACATGAACGACGACGGCTCGCTCGTCTATTCCCGCTTCGACTATCACCGCCGCGCCGTCGCCTCGGAGCGCGAGGCGCTGTTCCTGCGGATCAGCGGCCCCGGCGACTACCGCTACGAAGGCGCGGACCTGGGCATCCTGATCACCCGCGGCCGGCTGATGACGTCGCGCTTTACGCTCAACGACCGGGCGCAGAAGTGGGTCGCGGGGCTGCGCGCACACTACGTCGGCCGGCCGCTCAACGCAGTTCCGGCGCCAGTGCCTGCGAGCGGCACCTTCAAGCTGCTCTGAGCGCGCCGACGTCCAGGCGATGAAGCTCGTCTTCCAGGCGGTCGAGGAAGAGCAACCGGGAGAGATGTGGGCGGGGCTGTTCCGCCGGCTGTGGCCCTACTACCGCGACTGGTTCCTGTCCGAAGGCGTCGCCGCGCGTCCCACCTACGCCCGTTCGCTGGCGATGCTGCGCCGGCACATGCCCGAACTGGTGCCGACCTACGAAGCGCTGTGCAGGCTCGCCGGCGGCTCCGACCTGGCGGCGCGCTTCCTGTCGCTCTATTGCCCGCCGCCGTTCCATTCCGCCTGCACACAGGCCGTTTCGATCGCCGGCGAGCCGGTCCTGATCCGCAACTACGACTACAGCCCCTACCTGTGCGATGCCCTGGTGCTGCACACCCGCTGGCGCGACCGGCGCGTAATCGCGATGACCGACTGCCTGTGGGGCTGCCTGGACGGGATGAACGACCGGGGACTCGCCATCAGCCTCGCCTTCGGCGGCCGCAAGGTGGTGGGTGACGGCTTCGGCATCCCGATCGTGCAGCGTTACGTTCTGGAGACGTGCGCGAATGCCGCAGAAGCGGTGGACGTGCTGCGCCGGGTGCCGACGCACATGTCCTACAACGTCACCGTGCTGGATCGGGACGGGGACTTCCAGACCGCCGAGCTGTCGCCGGACCGGCCGCCGGTGATCCGGCGATCGGCCGTCGCCACCAATCACCAGGGCTCGGTCGAGTGGCACCACCACGCGCGCGCGACGCAGACATTGGAGCGCGAGCACTACCTGTCGCAGCGCTTGGCGGAGCGCCTCATGGGCGCCGACGAGATCGCGGCGCTGTTCCTGGGCCCGCCGATCTATGCCACCGCCTACGGCCGCGGGTTCGGAACCCTGTATACGGCGGTGTATCGGCCGGCCACGGGCGAGGTCGATTATCTCTGGCCGCATATCTCCTGGCGGCAGTCGTTTTCCCACTTCACAGAAGGCGCCCGCGAGGTGCGGTTTGGCCCGGCATCGGCCGCCGGCCTAGGATAGCGGGCACGGAAGGCCGCGAACACGGGCAATGAGAGAGAGGAGGCGTCCATGGTGGACGGTTGCGCATTGAAGGATCCATCCCTGCTCCGCGACAGGGCCTACATCGACGGGCAGTGGACCGCCGCCGACGACGGGGGAAGTTGGGCCGTCGGCAATCCGGCGGACGGCAGCCGCATCGCCAGCGTGGCGGACCTGAGCGCGGCTGAGACCCGTCGCGGGCATTGTCATCTATGGACGCCCCCCGATTGCCAAGAGATTTTTGATCTGAGGCGGGTTTAAGGTTTGCAGTCATCTATCCGGCCTTTGTTTGCGGCGTCTGTTGGCCGCGGGCCCTGATGGAATCCGAGGATCGAGGCCCCATCACATCTTCGAGCTGGCGCTCGGACAATGCCTCGGGTTTGATCGATCCCGGTGTCACCCTTTCTCGCCATCACATCATCGTCACCTTCGCAATTCGTGATCAGCCGGGAGGCAGTTCAAGTGGCTGGCAACCGGTCCGGCATATAGTCTTGGTGTCGGCTGAGCATGGCCCAGACGACGCGGGCAGTCTTGTTGGCCATGGCAACCAGCACAACATTGGTCGGCCGGCGCGCAAGGAGAGCCGTGAGCCAGTCCGAGAGCGTCTGTTTGCGGCGCCGGGACCAGGCCAATACCGCCCGGGCGCCGTGGACGAGAAGCCGTCGGAGGTAGCCGTCGCCGCGCTGGAAATGCGGCCGAGCCTGTCCTTTCCGCCACTCGATTGCTGGCGGGGGACCAACCCCAGCCAGGCGGCGAACTGGCGCGCCGAGCGAAACGCCGTTGCATCGCCTACTGTCGCCACAAGAGCCGTCGCCGTGATGATGCCAACACCGGGAATGGTGACCAGCCGCCGGCTCGCCTCACAGCAACGATGCCAGCCCGTAAGCTCCTTCTCCAGCTCTGCGATCCGCTCCTGCGTTGCGCACAATTGGGACACCAGAAGGATCAGCGCTTGTCGGGCCAGCGGCGGAAGGCGGTGATTGTCAGGATCAGCGATTACCGCCATCAAGGCCGCCACCTTGTGGGGGCCCTGCGCGGCGACGATGCCGAACTCGCCACAATGACCTCTGAGGGCGTTGATCAACATCGTGCGTTGGCGCACCAGCAACTCCCGTGACCGGTGCAGCATCAGCACGGCTTGCTGATCGGCGCTTTTCACCGCAGCAAAGCGCATGGTCGGCCGCATCAGCGCCTCGCAGATGGCTTCGGCGTCCGCCGCATCATTCTTGTTCGTCTTTACATACGGCTTGACGTATTGCGGCGGGATCAAACGCACGTCATGCCCCAGAGCCCGTAGCTCCCGAGCCCAGTGATGGGCGCTCGCGCAGGCTTCCAAGCCAACCAGACACCGTGGCAGTGAGCCAAAGAACGACAGAACCTGACCTCGCCGAAGCCGTTTGCGCAGGACCGGTCGGCCCGTTCCGTCCGCCCCGTGAACGTGGAACACCGACTTGGCCAAGTCTAAACCAATCGTCATCATCTCTGTCATGGACGTCCCCTCTGTCTGGAGTGCGCGACATCTCAATTTTGGCGTATCCAACGCCGTGACAGGGGGCGTCCATACCATCACATCTTCAGGGGACGCTTGCGCCAGTTAGGCTGCTGGCGATTGCTCACGCGACGCCGGCAGCGGCGTTCCATCGATCAAATGCCGCGGAGCGGAAGGTTCTCAGGGTTCGACGCGAGATCAGATGGCGTTGGACGTTGAAGGTGTTGTAGACAGCGGCGTGAGCAGACAGGAAGCGCTGCGTCGATCCTGGATTCTTGAACCTCAGCCACGCTCGCTCTCGTCGTCGCACAGGCTGATGCGAATTTCGGCTCGATTATTTGAACGGCCACCGGTTACGTGCCGTCGCTGCATGCCGAGCGAACGAAGTGCTGCCCGGTAGGACCTCAACTTGTCGGTCACGATTGCTTCAGGGCTCATCTCCTGCTTTTTCAGCAGCTTGCGAAGAAGCTTGAGCGCCGCGCGCTTGTCATGGCGCTGTTGCACCAGGACGTCGAGAACCTCGCCTTCGGCATCGACGGCGCGCCACAGATCCATCGGCCGACCGCCAATTGAGACGAACATTTCGTCGAGGTGCCAACGACCGTCCGGTTTGGGACGCCCGGCCCTGAGCCGCTTTGCGTAGAGGATGCCGAACTTTGCAATCCGGCGGCGGATCGTCTCGTAGCTGACGTCCAGTCCACGCTCGGCCAACAGGTCTTCGACGTCCCTGAGGCTGAGCTGAAAACGCAGATAGAGCCACACCGCGTGCTGGATCACGCTCGGCGGGAATTGGTGACGGGCGTAGGAGAGCGGCTGCATCCACGTAGGCTACCCACCGCGACGACGCAGGCCAACTTTCCCGTGACAGTGCCGGCTGCCCGGCGTTCGCGCGGCGGCCGCGCGCCCGCCGCGGCCGGGCGACGGCCTACTGGTCGGCTACTTCGTCACCGTCGATCCAGGCAACGCCACCGAGCGCGTCGTGCTCGGCTTCGGGGCCGGCGGCGCGGAGCTGAAGACGGTGGCGCGCGGCTACCTGGTGACCGAGCGGGGACTGCAGGCGCTGGGCTCCGGCGACGTGCAGGCCGGTAGCGGCAAGATGCCGGGCGGAGCCCTGCCGCTGGTCGTCGCCGTGGCGACCGCCAACCCGGTCTGTCAACGGCGGAGCAATTCCGGGCCACTGTGGCGGAGTAAAAGCAGGCCATTTGGGCGAAAGCGGCGCAGCACAGCAAGGGGCCCGATCGGGCCCCTTGCTGTGTCGTCGGTTTGCCTCGAGGATCAGGGCTTGCCGATTTCGCCGGTCTCGGGATTGACGGTGTCGGCGGTGGCCTGGTTTTGCTCCGCCCGATCGGCCGGGGTGGCGGGACGACGGCGTCCGGCGGATTGCTTCAACCGGTAGCTGTCGCCGTTCATGGTGAGGATATGGACGTGGTGGGTCAGCCGGTCGAGCAGCGCGCCGGTGAGCCGTTTCGATCCCAGCACCGAGGTCCAGTCCTCGAACGGCAGATTGACGTGACGAGGGTCGAGCCGCGCTCGTAGCGCTGGGAGAAGACCTCGAACAGAAGTTCCGCCCCGGTCGGGGACAGCGGCACGTAACCGAGTTCGTCGATGATGAGCAACTTCACGGCCTGCAGATCACGCTGCAGCTTCAGAAGCCGTCGTTCGTCGCGCGCTTCCATCGTTCTGATGCACGAGGGCGGCGGCGGTGGTGAAGGCGACGCTGAACCCTTTCTGGCAGGCGGCAAGACCGAGAGCCAGGGCTGCATGCGTCTTGCCGGTGCCGGAATTGCTGAGCGCGATGACGTTCTCGCGGCGCAGGACGAACTCGCATCGAGCGAGCTCGAGCACCAGCATCTTGTTGAGGCTCGAATGGCGGTGAAGTCGAAGGTGTCGAGGCTTTTGACCGCCGGGAAGCGTGCCGCCTTGATCCGCCGCTCGACCATTCGGCGTTCCCGGTCGATCAGCTCCAGCTCCACCAGGCGCAGCAGGTGGCGGGGATGATCGACGCCGTCGCCGGCGCATTCGCGCGCGACCTTGTCGTACTCCCGCAGAATGGTCGGCAGCTTCAGCCGCTTGAGGTGATGCGCCAGCAGAACCTGCGGGTGCCGCTCGTCGTTCCCGCCGGTATCGCCTCGACGCCCGCCTTGCCGGTCATGCCGCTGTCCCGGGAACGAGAACGGCGTAGTCGGCCGCCGTCGTCATCCTGACGTCCGTTCTCGGCAGATGTGGATAGGCCGTCAGGTCGAGCCGGGCCGGTCGCCGCTCGATGCGCGCCAGCGCGATCTGCTTGACCGCATCAAAGCCGATGGCGCCGAGCCGGATCGCTTCGGTGACCGCGCTCGCCACGATCTCCATCGGGATCGCCTCCATCAGCCGCAGGACCTGGATGAACTCCCGCCTGCCGCGGTTGCCCATGCGCGCTTCTGAGGAGATGGCGCAGGTGCTGGAACGCCTCCGGCAGATCCCAGTCTTTCAGCGCCGCCGCCTGGTCCAGGGCATTTGGCTTCGTCTCGATCAGCGCGAGGTAGTGCAGCGGGTCGAACACGAAGGTCCCGGTGCCGTAGGCGCGGCGATGTCGGGCGATCTGCTCGCCGGCACACAGGATCACCACCTCGTCGACGAAGCCCTTCACCACAACATCCCGGAAGCCGTATGCCGTCGGCACCGAGTAGTCGTTGCAGCGGTAGCGGACCAGGGCGGTTGACGAGACCCGCGCCGCCCGCTTCTCGCACGCCTCCAGCGGCACGGCGGGCAGATCCCGAAAGGACTCCAGGTCGGCGACGAGACGCTCGCCGATGGTCTCGCTGTGGCGACCGGCGCGTTCGCCCTGTCGGCGCCGGCAGCGCTCTTCCAGCATCACATTGAGATCGTCGTAGCTTGCTGCCTGGGGGATCGGCGTCATGAAGTTCAATCGGGCATACTTCACCAGCCCCTCGACCTGCCCTTGTCGTTGCCCTTTGCCGGGACGGCCAAAACGGTCGTGGAACAGGTAGTGGCTCTGAAGTTCGGTGAAGGCCCGGGTCCGCTCCCGCCTGCCGTCACCGCAGATCTTCGCCACCGCGATCGTCGTGTTGTCGTAAAGCACCGACAGCGGCACGCCGCCAAAGAAGGCGAACGCCGACACATGACCGTCGAGAAACGCTTCCGTCGTCTCCGCCGGGTAGGCCTTCACGAACGGCGCGTCCGACTGTGGCACGTCCATGCAGAAGAAGTGGATCTTCTGCCGGACGCCGCCGATCACGCCAATGGCCTCGCCGAAGTCGACCTGCGCGTGCCCGGGGGATGCGCCAGCGGCATGAAGGTCTCCTGGCCTTTGGCGCGAGCGACCCGGACGTAGTCCCTCACCACCGTCACACCGCCGGCATAGCCGTGCTCGTCGCGCAGCCGCTCGAAGATCCGCTTGGCAGAATGCCGCTGCTTCGAAGGCGCCGTCCTGTCGGCCTCGAGAATGGCGTCGATCACCGGCAGAAGCGCCCCAAGCTTCGGCTTTTTCACCGGCTTCGTTCGCGTGTAGCCGGGCGGCAACGAGAACCGGCACATCTTCGAAACCGTCCCACGGCTCAGCCCGAAAACCCGCGCCGCCTCGCGCCGGCTGTTACCCTCAATGAAAACAAAATGCCGAACGGCGGCGTAGACTTCCACGGCAAACATCCCCGGCCGCCCCCTGACAAAGGAGACAGCCTAACCACTGGCCGGATTTTGCTCCGGCGCGGCAGCACCAACCGCCGCCGCTACGTGGCCTAATTTGTCACCGCCCTACACAGACCAGGCTGGCGCAGGAACTCCGGCGCACCGGCCACACCACCAAGAGCTGGACGACGCAGGACGGCAAGCGTCGGCCGGGCAAGCCGGTCGACAAGGGCGCGATCTACAAGATCCTCGGCAATCGCACCTACCTGGGCGAGGCGGTGCACAAAGGCACGAGCCACCCCGGCGAGCACGAGGCGATCATCGACGCGGCGACCTGGGACAAGGTGCAGGCCGTTCTCGCCGCCAATCGGGTCGCGCGCGCCAACGGTACGCGCGCTCAGACGCCGGCGTTGCTGCGCGGCCTGATCTTCGCCCCGGGTGGGCATGCGATGACGCCGTCGCACACGCGGAAGGCCGGCAGGCTCTACCGCTACTACGTCGCCAGCGACGCCATCCGCCAGGGCTACGCCGACTGCCCGGTGCGCAGCGTGCCGGCCGCCGAGATCGAAGAGGCCGTCGTCGCCCAGGTGCGCCACCTGCTGTGCACGCCGGAGATCATCGCCCGGACCTGGGCGGCGGCGAAGCGGGACGGCGACAATGCCGTTCCCGAGCGCGATGTGGTCAAGGCCATCAGCGAGCTGGCGCCGCTGTGGGATGAGCTATTCCCGGCGGAGCAGGCGCGCATCGTCCGCCTCCTGGTCGAGCGGGTCGATCTGTCGCCGGACGGCATGCGGGTGAGATTGTGCGCCGAGGGGCTGCAGACGCTGGTCGAGGAACTCCGGCTGAAGGTGGCAGCATGAAAGCGAAGCCAAGGATTGCCCGCGAGAACTGGCAACTCGACGGCGACACCATCACCGTCTTCATCCCGATGACCTGGAAACGCCGCGGCGGCCGCAAGGTGATCATCGCCCCGGACGGCGGCGACGCCTGGGCGCCGGCGAAAGCACGGCCGGACGAGACGCTGATCCGCGCGCTGGCGCGGGCGCATCGGTGGAAACGGATGCTGGAAGAGGGGACGCATAATTCATCGACAGAACTGGCGGAAGCAGAGAAAGTCAGTCGCCGCTACGTTAACCGCATTGTCCAGATCACGCTTTTGGCCCCCGACATCGTTGAAGCCATCCTCGATGGGCGACAGCCGAAGGGCATGCAGCTGGAAGAGGTGACGGGGTCGATGCCGAGCGGATGGGACGAGCAGAGGCAGCGCGTCTTCCAACGTTAGCCGGCGAAATAGGTTGGCAGCGTCGGTTCGGGTCCGCCCTCCACTTCACGAGGAAGCAAATATCGCTGCCGTCCATCGAAAACTCTATCAACCGCCATGGTGATCGACCTTCGGCTGCGGAAGAAGCCTAAGGGAGAAGCCGGCGGCGGCGCGGAAGCAGTTGGCGGGCTCGTGCGGATTGAATGAGGCCGCGGCATTGCTGCCGCGGAAGACCTGACGCGGACCTGCTCAGGCCTCCTTCGGCCGACGCCGCTTCAATGAGGCCGCGGCATTGCTGCCGCGGAAGACTCAAGCCCAAGATCGTAGCCGATTTCGATGACCGCGCTTCAATGAGGCCGCGGCATTGCTGCCGCGGAAGACCGCCATCGGGCCAGCCGGCGAGACGGGCGGCAAGTTCGCTTCAATGAGGCCGCGGCATTGCTGCCGCGGAAGACGTGCGTACTGCACCAGGTCTTGCCGTCGTCGGTCTGGCTTCAATGAGGCCGCGGCATTGCTGCCGCGGAAGACCTGCCCCAGGTTGTCCCCAACGTCCGCGCGTAGGTGCGGCTTCAATGAGGCCGCGGCATTGCTGCCGCGGAAGACCCTCGGCGCGAGCCGCATCGTCGTCGCCGTGCGCCAGGCTTCAATGAGGCCGCGGCATTGCTGCCGCGGAAGACAACCGATAGTCCATTACTCATGCAAGCTTATTGGGCTAGCTTCAATGAGGCCGCGGCATTGCTGCCGCGGAAGACTTGGGTTGCATCTAGCGCGGCGCGGTCCTGCGTCACGCTTCAATGAGGCCGCGGCATTGCTGCCGCGGAAGACTGCCCAGGCTGCACAGAGTGCCAACCAAGCCGCGCCCGCTTCAATGAGGCCGCGGCATTGCTGCCGCGGAAGACGGTGCCGGGAGAGATGCGAGCAATGATGCAGAACGGAGATGCTTCAATGAGGCCGCGGCATTGCTGCCGCGGAAGACAATCGATCGCTATCCCGGCCAGCCGGAACGCCTCCTCGCTTCAATGAGGCCGCGGCATTGCTGCCGCGGAAGACTACCTGGAGCGCAACGAGCCGACGCAGCGCCCATCAGAGCTTCAATGAGGCCGCGGCATTGCTGCCGCGGAAGACTCTACGTCGTGGCGCTCGGCGTGGTCGACCAGATGGCTTCAATGAGGCCGCGGCATTGCTGCCGCGGAAGACCGGTAGACCTCGATCTGAAGCCTCTCGCCGACCCGGAGCTTCAATGAGGCCGCGGCAGTGATGCCGCGGAAGACCAAATCTGATGCCGCAGTTTGCGCCAAGCATATGTCGCTTCAATGAGGCCGCGGCATTGCTGCCGCGGAAGACCGGGTGGTTCGGAAGCGGTGATCGGCGGATCGGCACGCCAGCTTCAATGAGGCCGCGGCATTGCTGCCGCGGAAGACGCACGGCTTCAGGCGCAACGCCCTCTCGGCTGCGGTGCTTCAATGAGGCCGCGGCATTGCTGCCGCGGAAGACACTCGGTGACGATGGGGGGTGTTTCGATGCGGCAAGCTTCAATGAGGCCGCGGCATTGCTGCCGCGGAAGACAGCCGGCGGGTAACCCCTTGCCGGAGAAGGGCTGGTACGGCGGTTTGCGAGCGCTGCCAGAATGGCGGGGCGGCGCCGCCGCTGCGGTCTGCGTTCGTTCTGGTTGACGATGTCCAAGATCATAACTGTTTCAACGCTTTGACGGCTCGCGAGCGCTCCCCGGGGTTTTCGCGCCACCGCAGCGCTCGCGCCGATGCGGCGACGACGGCCCACGGACGGGCCGATGATGCAGGTGCGAGAGCGCCGGTCAGACGATGATTGACTGGCGCTCCACCGCGGCGAACACCTTGCCGAGGCTGTTCACCCGCAGCTCCACTTTATCCGCGTGGCCGAGGTCGAGCAACAGCACGTGATCGGCGTTGTGATTGATCAGTTCGCCCAGTGCCGCCTGCAGTTCCACTTTCCGCTTGCGCGTCATCCGGCACTGGAAGACCGAGAGCTGCAGCCATTCGCCGTAGCCGTTCATCAGCTTGAAGACACGCCGCCAGCGCCGCGGCTCGGCGATGTCGTAGGTGACGATGTAGAGGCGTTCCTCGTCGTGCATGCTGGCGGCTCCGGTGTTGGTGGTTATCTCACGCTTGCTGTGCTCCCCTTTCCCAGCGCGCGAAGGCCCTGACCCCGCCCTCTCCCGCGGGCGGGAGAGGGAGAGATCCGGGGCGCCGGCTTACCCGTCACCGCGTCACGAACTGCGGGTACTCCGGGATCTCGCCCAGCAGCCAGCGGCCGAGCAGGCGGGCCTGCACCTCCAGGAGGCGGCGGTAGCTGAGCCGGTAGCCGAAGAGAGGATGGGTGATCTCATGGCTCAGCCTGCGCTCGAAGGCAGCGATGAAGCGCTTGCGTCCGTCCGGCTTCAGCGCCACAGCGGGGCCCGACCGGACGAAATCCGACGCCTGCACCTCGGCGTTGTTGATTGCCTGAAGCACCGCTGAATCGGCGATGAGCGGGCGGAACGGCTCCATCAGGTCGAGCGCCAGCGCCGGCCGGCCGTAGCGCGGCTGGTGGTAGAAGCCGCGGTAGGGATCGAAGCCCACCGCCGACAGCGTCACCGTGAAGGTGCGGGTCAGCAGCGCATAGGCGAACGACAGCAGCGCGTTGACCGGGTCGGCCGGCGGCCGGCGGTTGCGGGTCTCGAAGTCGAACGCCGGCTCGCTGCCGTCCCGCTTCAGCGCCCCCGCCAGGTGGCGGAAATAGACGGCGGCGCCCGAGCCTTCGATGCCGAGCAGCTCGGGCAGGCCACGGGCGCGCAGCGCGTGCTCCGCCTGGCGCTTCAGATCGTCGAGCAGGGCGGCCGGCGGCTCGCCATCGCGCCAGTTGCGGCGCAGCAGCGTGCGCGCGTTCTTCAGCTTCGCCCCAACCAAGCCGCGCGCCAGTGCCAGGCACATCGCCGAATCGAAGCTGGCGCGGTATTGAGCGGTGCGCAGCTCGACGTTGCGGTGACCGGTGCCGGTGGTGTGGCCCAGAAACCAGCCGCCGTAGGAATACCAGCTGACGGGGATCTCGCGGCGCATCAGCTCATGCACCACGGGCGTGGTGATCGAGATGTTGCCGATCAGAACGACCTGCGAGACGTCGATCAGCCGCGCCGTCGTTGCAGGTTCGTCCTCAACCTCGATCTTCAGCGTCTCCGCCTGCTTGCCGATCCGCGCACGCTGCGCCTGAACGTACAGCGGCAGCGCGTCGTCGCGGCCGACGGCGAGCGGGCGCGGGTTGACGGTGCCACGCTTCAGGTAGTTCACCTCGTCCGGCAGGCAGATGCCGACCAGCGAGCAACGGGGGCACTTCGGGCTGTCCTGCAGCGGCGGCGGGATATGCCGGCCGGCGGAGACGAGGCGCAGGCCGGTGATGGCGTCGCGAGCCGTCGCCCGCAGCTGGTCATCGAACGGCACACGGACTCGCTCGCGGCTTTCGCAAAAGTACAGCACACCCTCGTCGCAACGGAAGCCGTGGTCCTCCAGGATCAGGCCCTGCACGCACACCTGCACCCGCTCCGGCTCCCAGGCGCCGGTCACCACGTGCGGCCGCCTGCCGCGCTTGTAGTCGATGGGGATCACCGCGCCGTCTTCGCTCTCGATCAGATCGATGCGCGCGATCAGCCCCAGCCGGTCCGAGGCGATGGTCAGCGAACGGGCGTGAATGCGTTCGTCCTCGCCCAGCTCCCCCGGCGCCGGCAGTTCGCCCGATGGCTTGTCGACGCGGCGATGCCGCAGGCTGCCTTCGGCGGTATCCGCGCTCTCCGCCCATTCCCCCTGAACCCACTCCAGGTAGGCCAGCCGCGGGCAATAGACAAACTCGTTCAACATCCGCACCGGCAGATGCGGCAGACCAGCCGGCAACGGCGGCGCCGACAAAGGCAGTTCGGGCTGGTCGTCCGCCATGATGCGTTGTCCCCCGGCGCGCGGTGCCACGGCGGCGCTGGTGCGCGCTCCCCTAAAGGCTAACCTATAGGGCTGACAACGCCGCTAGTCTGTTATCAGATCACGTAGCAGAATACCGGCATGGTAAAGTGTCCAACAAAAGCCGCTCTTCAATCAAGCTCGGGCAGCTCTCCGAAAGGGAGCCCAGAAAATGGCCGAGAAGCCATCGCAGTAACGTTCCGACCTCATTGAAGTATGAGTGCGGGAGGAAACCCGCATCGAACCTGAAGATATTCCGCGGCAGCAATGCTGCGGGCTCATTGACAACGTGAGCGCGGCCGGCCTCAACAACGTCCTCGTGTTGTGAAGCCGGTCACGCTTTCCTCCGTGTGGGTCATTCCTGTATACGAGGATGAGGAGACACCGGCGTTGGCTGCTGCTGCCAGCGGACGGGCTGCAGCCTGAAGGGGAGCAGGCGCTTTGAGCTTTCAGACGTTTTTCACGACAGTCCCAGACAAGGAACAGGTCCCGTTCCCCTATCAGCAGCGGCTGGCGGAGGAGCCATGGCCGGAAACCCTGATCGTCCCGACCGGCTTCGGCAAAACAGCAGCGGTGCTGGCGGCTTGGCTGTGGAAGACCGCGCGGCAGGACCCGAAGACACCGCGCCGGCTGGTCTACTGCCTGCCGATGCGGACGCTCGTAGAGCAGACCGAGGAGGTCGCACGTGATTGGATACAGGCCGCCAAGTCGCACCTCAACATTTCCGTCCAGCTCGACGTGCTAATGGGTGGGCGGACCGGCGGCCGGCGGAGTATTCCACCCTGGATGCTTGCGCCGGACCGTCCGACGATCCTGATCGGCACGCAGGATCTACTCGTCTCCGCCGCGCTGATGCGCGGCTACGGCGCGCCCCGCTATCGCTGGCCGGTGGACTTCGCGCTGCTCAACAACGACGTGCTGTGGGTGTTCGATGAGGTTCAGCTGACCGGCGCAGCCCTGGCGACGTCGGCGCAGCTCGAAGCCTTCCGCCGCCGGTTCAACAGCTGCCGGCCCTGCGGAACGCTGTGGATGTCGGCGACGCTTGATCCGGTCTGGCTGCGGACGGTCGATTTCGCACCGGCCGACTCCGCGCGCCCACATGATCTTTCCGAGGCGGACCTATCGCAGGCGCGCCATTTGTGGAGGGCGCGCAAGCGGCTTTGTCGCCTCGATGTTTCGACAAATGATCTCGCAAAAAAGGAAGGGCTGAAGGCCTATACTTCGGCGCTGGCGGCGGCGGCGCGCGACCGCGCGAAGTCGGGCAAGAACACAATCGTGTTCCTAAACACGGTGGCGCGGGCGCAGGCGGTGTACGAGGCTCTGGGCCAGGCGGCTGGCGGGGTGAAGCGGCTGCTGATGCACTCCCGCTTCCGCAAGGTCGACCGCGATCGACTGACAAAGCGCCTACGCGGCGACCCTGCCAACGGCGGCCGCATCCTGGTGACGACGCAGGCGCTGGAAGCCGGCGTCGACGTCTCTTCGGCGCTGATGATAACCGAGATCGCGCCCTGGTCATCGCTGGTGCAGCGCTTCGGCCGCTGCAACCGCTATGGCGAATGCGGCGAGGACGGGGCGGACGTGCTGTGGATCGACCTCGACGACGCGTACGCGCCACCTTATACTTCGGACGATTTCCGCCTTTCGCGGGAGAAGCTGACCGGCTTGGAGGCTTGCGGACCGGCCGATCTGGCGGCGATCGCACCGTCGGCGCCGTGCCGCGGCCACGTCATTCGCAGGCGGGATCTGCTCGACCTGTTCGACACCGACCCCGACCTTTCAGGCTTCGACATTGACATCTCGCTTTATGTCCGCGATGCCGACGATACCGACGTCCGGCTGTTCTGGCGCCATTTGCCGGAACGCGAAGATCCAGCCGAGGACGCGCCGGAGCCGGGCCGCGACGAGCTGTGCCCGGCGCCGATCGCGGGTGCCAAGAGACTGCTCGGAAGGGGCGCACGTGCCTGGCGGCGCGATCCGCTTGCCAGGCAGTGGCGGCGGATCGGCAAGGACGAGGTCTTCCCCGGCATGGTGATCTGGATCGACGCCGTATCGGGCGGGTACGACACCGAGAAGGGGTTCGATCCCGATTCGAAAGCGACGGTCGTCTGCGAGACGGTGTTGCCGACGGCGGCCCAAGACGGGCCTGGTGACGATCCGGACAGTTTGACCGGCGCCGCAGGAAAGCGGGGTGTCCGCGTCAGCCTGGCCAAGCACAGCGCCCACGTCCGCGACAACGCCGCAGCGCTCTGCGCGGGGCTGGCCGTGCCCAAGCGGGACCGTGAAACCGTCGTTGAGGCGGCCTTATGGCACGATCTTGGCAAGGCACATCCGGCGTTCGTGGCCAAGACCCGCGACGCCCTCGGCAACGGCATCGAGCCGCCGCTGGCCAAGTGGCCCTCGGCGATCCAGGCAAAGGCGCGGGCACCGGATGAGCGCCGCTACTTCCGACACGAACTCGCCTCGTCGCTGGGCTACCTCGCGCAGCAGGGCTGGTCGGAGCAGGCCAGCCTCGCCGCCTACCTGATCGCCGCCCACCACGGCAAGGTGCGAATGCGGTTGCGGGCGCTGCCGAAGGAGCAGGGCCCAGCCGGAACGGACGGATTGTTCGCCCGCGGCGTTCATCACGGCGACCTGCTGCCGGAAACCCGCCTCGACGGCCTGGTGGTGCCGGAAACGCGGCTCGATCTCGACCTGATGCGCCTCGGCGACGGCCCGTGCGGGGCAAGCTGGTCGGCGCGGACGCAGGCGCTGCTGGAAGAGCACGGCCCGTTCCGGCTGGCATGGCTGGAAGCGCTGGTGCGCATCGCCGACTGGCGCGCCTCGGACGCGGAGGAGCGAGCGGGCGATGACGATGTCTGAGCATGTGCTGCACGGCTGCGCGCCGGTTCCGCTCGGCAGCTATCTGAAGGCGCTCGGCGTATTCCGGCTGGTTGCCGAACAGGCCGACCCCATCGCGCGCGGCTTCTGGCGCGACGAACGCTTCGTCCTGCAGACGACGCTCGGCGAGGACGAGTTGGTCAACTTCTTCGTCGAGAGGTACGAACCGAGCCCGATCATCTCTCCGTGGAGCGGCCGGGCAGGTTTTCTGGAGGGGGAGGACGAGGAGTCCGGTGAGCAATCTTCTCGTCAGGGTGCCGAACTGGTGCGCTGTTATGAAACAGCCGGACCGCGTTTTCAGAAGATCCGCCGCTCCGTAGAGAGTTACCGCCGCATCAGTGTGATCACTAACTTAGATCGCGCACGCGCCGAAGCCAAACCGCTCCAGGAGAAGGAGCGGAAAAAGACTACGTTAACCGCGGACGAAAAACTTCGCCTCAAAGAGCTGTTGTCCTTGATCAAGACTTGCAAAGATTCGGTGATCGCCACCTTGCGATCCGAGGCGCCGGATTGGGCACTTCAGTGGTTCGATGCCTGCCAGCGCATCGGCAGTGTGGACATGAAGATGCCCCTGCTCGGTTCTGGTGGCAACGACGGCAGCCGCGACTTCGGTATGAACTTTGGTGCCGCATTGAAGGAAATGTTCGACTTCGACAGTGGAAAGGCTCAACCAGGCACAGCGGCGCTCATCCGAGCGAGCCTCGGCTGGGGCGCTCTCGCCGGACTTTCGCTGGAAAACCTTGACAATACGATCCCGGCGGGGCGGAGAGAACACCACCTCAGGATTCTCGGGGCAGCACCCATTCAACCCCGCAGATCTCGTGTTTCTGCTGGAGGGATCGGTCCTGTTCTCCGGTGCGGCCACACGACGGCTGGGAAGCACCGAGGCGCGACTGAGCTTTCCATTTACCGTAAGTGCGTTGACCGCTGGTAGCGGCGCAGCAGGGAGCGTTGACGACCAGAGCTTCACCGAGTTCTGGGCGCCGCTCTGGTCCCGGCCAGCGCGAGTGAGCGAACTCAAGGCGTTCCTCGCCGAGGGGCGGACATCGGTCAACGGCAAGACTGCAAAGGATGGGCTTGAATTTGCCGTGGCCGTGGGCACGCTCGGATCGCAGCGCGGCATTCCCGAGTATCAGCGTTTCGCGCTGCTGCAACGGGAACCTAGGAACCCGAAAAAGGCCACGCCGCTCGGCCGCGTGCACGTCCGCGAGAATCCGCGCGCCTCTCTTGTTTCCGAACTGGATGCTCGTGGATGGCTGTCGCACGCCCGCACGACCGTTCGCGACTCCAACCTCCCGCCCAGTCTATGCAAATTCGAGCGCGACCTCGATGAAGCGCTGTTCCGGCTTGCCAGCGATGATTCGAAAAAGTCCGTGCAGGAGGCGCTGATCGCGCTGGGGGCGCTAGCGCTGGAGATCGGCCGGCGGCCGAAGCTGCGGGGGAAGAAGGACGGCCTGCCGCCGCCGCCGCACTTGTCGAAGGCGTGGGCGGAAGCGGCGAATGACGGGACACCCGAGTTCCTGCTGGCGGAAGCGCTGGCCAGCCTCGACGCGACCTGGACCGGGTCCGAAGGTCAGACGTTCCGCCTGCCGTTCCGTAGGCATCTCGCGGCGCTGGCCGCCAACCGCTTCAGCGATGAGTGGGAGGACACGACGGAAGCAAAGGCGTTCGCCGTCTGGTCCGGGCGCGATCTGTTGCGTGACATGGCGGCGGTGCTGGAGCGGCGACTGATCGAGGCGCAGCGCCATGGTGGTGACGACGCCGAGCAATTGCCGCTGCGGGGCCGGCGCAGCGCCCCGCTCGCTGCCGTCGCCGCGTTCCTGGCGCGGAGAACCGACGATGACCGGATCGCCGCGCTGATCAGCGGCCTCGCCTGGGTCCAGCCGCGGGGCGGCGCGCCTTCCAACCCTTTGCGTAACGACGCGATCCCCTTCGCCTACGCGGCGCTAAAGCCGCTGTTCGCGCCCGACGGTGTCGGCAGGGACAAGAAGGGAAAGAAGCTCGTCGATCCGCTGCCGCTGGTCCGCCTGCTGCGCGCCGGTCGCGCCGCGGAGGCGGTGGCGCAGGCGCAGCAGCAGGCGCGGGGCGCCGGGCTGCCGGCACCGTTTGAGCGGCTGTCCCCGGCGCCACCTTCCGACCCGCTCCGACTGGCGGCAGCGCTGCTGTTCCCGGATCGCGCCGAAAGCGTGCGACTGCCTTCTCGACCGTGCCTATCCCAACCTGCGCACAGATGAACAGGACTCCGATGCCGCTTGATTTTTCGCCGCTCGCGACCGCCCCGCGCCTGCTTCTCGAAGCGGCGCTGCAGCCGATCCAGGGCCACCGCTTTCAGCCGACGGGCTTTCCCAACCTCGGTGCCGCCACTTACAAGGCGCCGGACGGGACGGAGATGTTGCTCGTCGAATCGGCTCAGAGCGTCGCTAACCGGCTGGAAGCCGTCTGCTGGGACGAGGTCGCCGACGACTGGGTCGCCCCCCTCAAGAGCTTACCACTGGTGAAGGTGCAGGATGGTAGCGGCACCAGACTGACCAATTCCGTGCTCGAGGCACACCGCTTAAACTCGCCTTACATCGAGAACTCGGAATGGTTCCCAAGTCTCAAAGGTGCGATCGCCTATGACGAGAAGGTAAAGCGCCCGATCGACATGCGGCACAAAGTCTACCCCGCGATGCTGAAATTCGACCCGAACTCGCTTCTTCACGGTTTCTTCCTGGAAAGCATCGCAGGCGTGATCCGTTCGCCCCGCGCCTTATCGGCATTCGTGGAAGCCGAAAAGGTTGGCGTGGTGTCCAGCGGTGGTGTCAAGAACGACCGGGTCGATGCGTCGGGTAAGTCGGAAGGTGGTGGATCAAAGGAAGGCTACGGCAACGTCCCGTTCTCCCGCGACGAGTTCACCGCCGACAGGATTACCGCCTACTTCAACCTCGATCTCGCACAGATCCGCTGCTTCGGGCTGGGCGAGCCGGCGGAGCGGTTGCTGACCGCGCTCGCGCTGTTCAAGATCCGGCGCTTCCTCGCGGTCGGTCTGCGGCTGCGGACGGCCTGCGATCTCGAACTCCTGGGACTCGGGGTCACCCGTCCGAAAGAGAAGTTCGTCCTGCCGTCGCTCGCGGAGCTGGAGGAGGAGCTCCCGGCACTGATCGAGGCTGTCGGCAAGGCCGGACAGTTCGCCGACCCGCGGGTGACCACCGTTACTTGGACGAAAGGCAAGAAGACGACATGATCGCCTTCGCCTTCCGGTTCCCCACGGGGCGCTATCACGCGACGCCGTGGGGCCGGCACGCCAACGAGGCGGACGTCGCGTGGCCACCGGAACCGGTACGTGTTCTGCGGACGCTGCTCGCCACCTGGTGGCGGAAGGCGGATCAAGAGCGATATCCGAAGCCCGTGCTCGATGCGCTGATCGACGCACTCGCCGCCACGCCGCCGGTGTATCACCTACCGGAGGGCGTTCATTCACACGTGCGCGCGTATATGCCGGCGCCGGTCGACAAGAAGCTGATTTACGATGGGTTTCTGCGGCTGGAACGCGACGCGGAGGTGGTGTGTGCGTGGCCGGAGATGGACCTGAGCGCGGATCAGCGAGGGCTGGTGGCGCACCTGCTGCCCCGGATCGGCTACCTGGGGCGGGCCGAGAGCTGGGCGGAAGGTCGCATTGCTGACGACTGGGACGGCGAGGTCAATGCCTACCCCCGGTCGAGCAGGCTGTGTACCGGACAAGAGGTGGTGTCGGTGGACCTCGCCGCCGCGTGGTCCCCAGAGGAGTGGAGCGACCAGCGGTCCCGACTGCTGGCTGACTTGGCCACTGTGCCGAAAGGTAAGCGCGCCCGCCTGGAGATGACATTGCCGGAGCGACTCGCCGACGCGCTGGCGATCGACACCGGTCAGTGGCAACAGGCCGGCTGGTCGAGCCCGCCACCGCTTCGTCAGATCGTCTACGACCGGCCGCGCGTCGGTCCGCTACCCAGGGTGGGAGTCCGGAAACCACGTGCCGATCGCCGCCAGTTGGGCTCACCGGAAGCAGCGCGCTTCGTGCTCGCTGGCCGGCCGCGACCCCGCATCGAGGAGACGCTGAGGATCGCGGAGATCGCCCGCTGGGCGCTGATCAGGGGTGCGGCGGCCGAGACGCCGGTGGAGCTGCTTGGACGGGACGAAAACGGGCCGCTGCGCGAGGATCCGGAGCACGCGCACGCGTTCTACCTGCCGGAAGACGCCGATGGCGACGGTCTCATCGATCATCTGGTAGTGTACTGCCGGACGGGGTTCTCCGATGCGGCCCGATTTCGCCTCGACGGTCTGACCCAGCTGTGGCTGGCTCACGGCAGAGCGGACGACGACGGCGAGCGGGGCCGCAAAGAGTGGCGGGTGGCACTGGAGGATATTGCGGCGCCGGAAGCCTTCTTCGACAGCGCCCTGATGCGGCCTGCCCGGATATGGCAGTCGGTCACTCCCTACCTGAAGCCGCGCTTCGACAAACGCAGCCCGGCTTCGTTCGAGGCACTGGTCGAGAGCTACGACCAGCAGATCGCGACGGAATGGCAGCGACGCTTTCCCGGCATGCTGGCTCCTGAAGTCTCCTCCTTGACGGACCCGGACAGTCCTTATCGCTTTGCGACGCAGCTTGGCACGGACGGTCGGCGGCGCAGCCCGCTGGATTTCGCGCGCACCCGCGGCAACCGGGGCGGTCGCCAGCCCGATGCCGCAGGAGGCTTCTTCAAGCTCACTTTTTCACAGCCGGTTGCCGGCCCGATCGCGATTGGCTGGGGCTGCCACTTCGCGCTGGGACTGTTCCGTGCCGATGGCGAGGCTTGAACATGCCGCTTCCCCTTGACCCTCGGGATGGGGAATCGCCTGTGTTTCCGCCATGGAAAGGCAACATCATGGCCACAAGTCAAAGCGTGCCTTCTGCGGGCGAGATAACCGACCTGACGGATGGAGATCGGGCGCAGTTGCTTTCGGCTCCTGTGGAAGTTGGCTGGACACCGCTTCATCGTCGGCGCCGCATCGGGTCGACCGATAAAAGACTCCAAGCATGGTCGATGGGCCCCAATGACCGTCGCTTCCCGCCGCCGCCGACGTCCGCTTCTTTCATTCGCGCCTCGGCGAGGGAAATATGGAGTGTGTGGCACGCCTCCCGATGGACGTTTCCAGACGGTTCCACATAGCAATCGCGCTTTCGAAATGGTACTCAGCCAGCGGTCCTCCAAGCCATTGAGAACAATGAGATCGCAAGCTGGGTACTAAACTGGCGCAGTTCCCAGGTTCCGGAGAAGCCGGTCTAAAGAGAGAACGTGAGGAGCCTCGACCGGGCGGCGTGGTTGCCAAGCGCGGCAGCAAACGCCTTTGAAACCACGCGTTTTTCCGGCCGGCGGATCGGGTGGGAGAGCGTTCCGGGTAGGGATATTGGCGGAGCGGCGGGAACCCGGATCTAACCTTCGCTGTTTTTTTGCTATTATTTCAACGCGTTGTGGAATGGTTCATTGCAGTTGGTGCTGTCTGGAGCTCATGCACCCGCTCAGGCCCCGCACTGGCAGCATCGCTCGCGTGCGGTGGACGGATTCCGACCACCGGCGAGTCGTTCTCAGGAGGGTCCTACGTCCACTGAGAACGACTTCCACCACGGGCTGTTAATGCACAGAGTCGGGCCGGCTCAACCGGCCGTGCCGGTGGGCGTCGCAGTCTTCTGCCAGATCGGAGCGGGAGAAAGGCGCGCCAGGGCGCGCAGCAGGTTGGTGAGCATGGTGATGCGCTGCTGCTCCTCCGCGCTCGGGGTGACAGCTTTTGTCAAATCCTCAAGCTTGTCGTACGCGTCGGTAGCGGCCAGTTGGGTATTCACCATCAGGGTCACCAGGGCGTCGTAGCCCACCCGGCCCCTCTTCTCCGAGATCATGTCCTCCACGTGTCCGAGCTGCTGGAGGGCGGCCGCCATCTCGTTTTGCGCTTTGGCCAGGTCGGCGGCGTGCTTCCTCTTCTGCTCTGGCGTCGAGGCCGGAGGTGGTGAATTGCCGAGGAGGTTATCTGACCGAACGCGTTGTTGAACTGCTGGAGCGCGTACTTGCGGACGACCTCGATGGCATCGTCAAAAGAGTTGGCAGGCATAGCGCCTAGGGTACAACGGCCGGATTGATTTCGCCACCGGGGAAGTTCCGAGCGCCGCCGACCTCGGCTACTCCAATAGAGTCGGATCCGCCGGCAGCGCGATGTCGTCCTTGGAGTGGCCGCCGATCCGCCAAAAGATCTCACTCTCCAGTGTTGCAGCATCACCTCCGAACCTTGATCGGAGCATGAGCATGGCCGCCTCGTACTGCTCGGCCGACAGTCGTTTGAGCATGACATCGGCCGCTTGCCAACCGTCGTCGCCTTCGGAATAAGTCTGCTCCGTGATCGCGGCCCATTCCCGCTCGAGCTCCGACCTCGCAACGCCCTGGAAGCGCGCGCGCAGAATCTCCTCGCGCGCACGGTCCCAACTACGGCTTTCCACGATGCCGCGTCCGGTTCGCCAGTCGGCCGCCTCGGCGGCCAAGCGCCATGCGTAGCCTCGACGGAAATTGATGACCTCCCCCCAGTGCTGGCCCCGCTTCCTGGCCTCGCTGATCAAGTACAGCGTGAGCAGCGTCAGCGCGCCGGTCAGGACGACCGCGGTCCCGGCGATCGCGGCTCCTGGTCCGAGGTGGGCAGCCAGCCGAACCCCCAGCTTGCCGATCAGGACGGGGCTCGGGGCGATGCTCACGATGACCTTCGGTGTGAACTTCAGTTGCGCAGCGATCCCGGCCAGCTCGGGAATTCGGAGGCCGAAGTCAACGGGAGCGGACTCATATACGAGGGGCTCGATCGTGAACTTGACGCTCGCCACCTTGAAGAGTTTCGTCGGGTCTTTCCGCAGCTGCCCGGCCATTGGTTCGGGGTCTTTGAGCAGGTTGGCGATGCCGAGTTCGAATTCCGGGCGCAGGTATGCCTTCTTGAACTGCACGGACACCTTGCCCTCGGTCAAGCTGCCGGCGACCAGGAATTCGCGCCCCAGAGCCCATTTGATCTGACGGTCCCAGGTACCGCTCTTGAGCGCCATGGCGACCGTGGCCGGCACCTTGGTTGTGAACTCGAGCTTGAGACCGAGCTCCGCTTCGGGGCTCAGGATCCAGTCCGTTCCGAGCGGGACGTCGGGAATACGGATCGGGATCTTGCCCTCCACCGAAAAACCGGGCAGGTAGTCCGCCACCTGGCCCGATCCGGGCCGTCCCGGCGCCGGCGTCGACCACTGGATGGAGCCCGGCAGCAGCGGCCGAGGCAGGGGATCTCGCCGGGGTCCGCCCGCCGCCTCCCCCAACTCGGGCAGGCGCCCGACCGCGCCGAGTGGCCCCGTGAGCTCGACCTCGACGCGCCGGTTGTGCGAGCTCTCCGCCGTCTCTCCGAGATACCACGGGCGCTCGTAACCCAAGTAGCGGACATCGATCGCTCGCGCTTCGATCCCCTGCGCTTGCAGGTGAGCGACGGTCCTCTCGGCGCGCTGCTTGGCGAGCGCCTGGTTGAATCGTGCCGAACCGCTGTGGCTCGCGTGGCCGTCGACGTGGATCCTGAGCGGAGCCCCGGGTCCGGCGGAACGGAGGAGGATGGCGAGCCGGTCCAGCATTTTCGCGTGCTCCGGAAGGAGCGCCGATCCACCGATCGGGAAGTCCCAAAGTACCCAGTGCTCGGACCCTGGGCCTACCTTTTCGACGCGTGGGCGTCTCTGCTCGGGTGCGGCCGGCCGGTCCGGTGTCAGTGCACCCTGCGGCGCGGGGACTGGCGCAGGTTGTTCGGGGGTCTTCGGCTCCGGCTTTGTCGGGATCGACTCGATGGGTGGCGTCGGCTTCGTCTCAAGGGGTTGCGCCTGCGGCATCGGCGGGTGCGCCAGTGGAGCTGGTGTTTCCGGCGCCGCCACCTCCGTCTCCGGCAAGGCCGTAGGCGCTGGCGGGGCTGCTGTTGGCGCAGGCGATGCGGACAGCGCCTCCGGCGTGAGCATCGGCGCCGTTGGGGGGGGTGTGTCCGTCGCCGTCACGACCTCCGCCTCCGGCGCGGATGGCGGAGCCGCAGGAGACTCGCGCTCGGATGGAGGAGGCACCACCGAGGGGCGACTTCGGTGGCGGCGCTGGCCTTGCAGACCCCGTCGCCGCTTCTTTCACGACATCGTCCAACGGCTCCGGGGGGAACAATTCCCACACTCTTCCTTCTCCTTTTGTACTCCATTCTTTGGAGCCGGGCATGACGATGGGCCCTTTTTTGGGACCCGCGCCGACGAACCAGATGGTGCCCTGGCCGCGATTGAACAGATTTCGCATGTGGGCGAGGACGGTTTGGTCGCCGCCGTCGACGGGCTCCATCTCGCCGCTGGAGACCAGATCGTTGTAGAGCTTCCGCAGATCGCGATTGAGGTTGTCCGTCTGCTTCCCCGGGGCGACCTCGCGGGTGCTGCGGGCCGGCGTCCGTTTCTCCGCATCCCAAATGAGGAACTGAAAAAAAAGATCCTTGAACTTCTCCTTGGGTGCGATGAAGCGCGACTGGAAGAGCGTGGCCCAGGCCGCTCCGGCGGCCGGATAGCGGCCGAGATTGCACCCCCAGAACTCGACCACGGCGTTGGGGGCCATGGCGCCTTGGATGATCTCTCGCCGCTCCTTGTCCCGGCAAACTCCCGCACCTGGCTGGGCGTGATCCAGAACCCCTTGGTCGTAGGGTCGTCGGGGTCGTGCATGTAGACGGTTCCACCGCTCTCCTCGCCGAAATTGCCGTGACCTACGATCCGTATACGACGCACCTTGTCGCCGTTCTCGCGGATGACCCAGAGCTGTTGTATGATGTCTTCGAGGTCGTTGACTTCGTAGACTTCGGCGGACTTGAGGACGTTCTTGACGTACCACGTTACGTTGGGTGCGAACGGCCTGAGGTTCGGAGGATCCTGGGGCCGCATCGCGAGGATGAACGTCACGTCAAGCCCCTCGCCGATGCCAGGATCGACGGGACGGCTGGCGCTTTCCGCCACTCGGTCCGCTTCCTCTTCATCGCGGTCGTGCCGGGCGCCGGCCGTGCCCGTGCTGCCTGCCACGGCCAAGTAGCCACCAGCCCTCTGCTGAACGACGTGGGTCAGCTCGTGGGCGAGAAGGCGCCGACCCTCGCGGGTATGTGGCTGGTACCGGCCCTCGCCAAAGTAGATATGTCGTCCCGCCGTGAACGCCTGTGTGTGCAGGGCGGACGCGGCGCGTGCCGCAGTTGAATCGGTATGGATGCGTACGTCCGCGAAGTCCTGGCCGAATGACGCCTCCATCCACCCGCGCGTCGCCTCCGGAAAGGGCTCGCCATCTCCGCCGTCGGGGACCGGGGTTGGCGATCGACCTTCGAGAGTCTCCCCGGCCTTGCCCTGCACGAGGCGCTCCAACGCCTGGAGTCGCAGCACGGCCTGGTTGCCTATGGTGGCTTGGAGCCGGGCTCCGTTCCGTACCGCGCCCACCGCACGTCTTGGTAGCAGGTCGTGAGCGGGGGGCGCCGCCTCTGGGCTCTTCTTCGCCGTCGGTCGATGCCTCACGAGTCCTCTCCTTGACGCAGCGACACGGGTCTTCTCCAACCCGCGATCCCGCTCCGTACGCGGTATTGAAGGTGGCCCGCCAGAATCCTCTTGAAATCAATCCTGAGCGGAGCAATGATTATATATGCCTATCCAGAAGTTGAGTAGAAACTTCCGGCTGAGTTGAAGTTCCGGGGTACGGCGGATCTGCTCTGCGGGGGTAGTAATGGCGCGAACTGAGGCAGTCGGGGATGAACCGATCGTGTTCTTCACCGGTGACGGCCGGCAGATCTTCCTTCCAGTGGACGACATCTTCTTTGACGGCGCCGCCGTCGGTTCGAAGACCGAGCCTTCCTCTCCATCGGACCCGCTCGGCAAGTGGTTGAAGTATCTGGTCGCGCAGGGACGACTTCCGCCGCCCCTACTCTGGCGCCCGGCCCGGCGATGGTCTTCACCGCCGTGGGCGCCGGCTCGACCGGCAACAACATCGTGGTGACGGTGACGGCGAACGGCGCAACGACGGTCGACATAACGGTCACCGAGGCGGATACCTACGAGGGCCTGACGCTCGACTCCATCTCCCCCAACTACCTGCCAAGGTGCTCAGGTCACCGGGACGCCGGGGACTCTCCGGACCAGGCCGGGCCTCGTCCGCGTCAAACCGATCACCGGCAGTCCGCCCGATCCCGACGAAGACGAAGAAGACGCGAATCCCGTGCTTCCGGTGGCCAACCACACTCCGACCTGGACGGTCGCCGGCGTCGCGGCCGGGACCACGTCGTTTACCCTGGAGGCGCGGGGACCCGGCTCGGACCTCGGCCAGCCGCCCCATCAACCGAAGTGGACGATCAAGGTCGACGACGTCGTTCAGCCGCCTACCGGCAAAAAGACCTTCACGCTCAAGGTCGAGTGGACGAACACCGTCACCGTCGAGGCCGGTGACCTCGGCGTCGACCCCGACACTTCCGGTTCGAAGCTCTTCCCGCTGGCGTTCGCGACCACCATCACCAAGCCGGACGGCACCAACCTCAAACTCCCAAGGCCGGGCGCTGTCACCCTCCGCGGTGGCGCCGAGGCCGCAGAAGCAACCAAGGCAAAAGCGACACTCCTGGCCAACGCGTAGCGGCCCCTCGCGAGGTCGTCTCGCGCCCAGGGTAAGGAGACTTCATGCCGGTCACGCCGTCGTATCCCGGTCTCTACATCGAAGAGCTTCCGAGCTCGTCCCACGCCATCACCGCCGCGCCCACCTCGATCACGGCCTTCGTGGGCTACACGCACCCGTTCCAGGGCGAGTGTGCGAAAGAGGGCTTATGGGGCGAGGCGATCCGCATCTTCAACTTCACCGACTACGAGCGCATCTTCGGCGGCCTCTATCGCAGCACCTTCATCGACTCCACCGTCGCCTACGCGGTGAACCAGTTTTTCCTCAACGGCGGCTCGGACGCCTACGTGGTCGCACTCCAGCCGAAGTACTTCGAGAAAGCGAACCTGAGCCAAGAAAGGCCGATCGACGGCGCCACCCGCTACCTCAGCGGCATCGCGTTCACGGCCAAGCAGCTGACCGACGCCACCCACAATATGACGGTCACGATCGGCAACGTCCGCGCGGGCGGGACCGCCGGCGTGAACGACACGGCGGACATCCTCATCATCTACGGCTCTCAGGTGGAGTCGCTCCGAGGGGTGAAGCTCGGGACCACGGGCCCTGACTTCATCGCCAAACGTCTCGCGTCGTCGCGGCTGGTGAAGGTCGCTCCGCAGCCTCCCGGCGCTTATCCGACGACCTTCAGCATCACCGGGACGTCCCAGTCCATCGAGCTGTCCAAGATGCCGCCCCCCGCCCCCGGGTTCGCCACGGTCGCTTTCACGACCTTCCGGCAGTCGGACTTCCTGGAGGTGTTCCAGGCAAACAGCTCGCTCGACAAGGTCGACATCTTCAACCTGCTCGTCGTTCCCGGGGTTGCCGACGCGGGCGTCTGGAGTGCAGCGCTCGGCTTCTGTGAGCGCAAGCTGGCCTTCTTCATCCTGGATCCGCCGGAAAGCGTCTCCGCCGACGGTTCGGGAGCGGCGGCAGGGCTCGGAACGATCGAGGACGTGGCCAACGGCAACACCGTGCCCACCGCCGTGCCCAACGGCGCCCTGTACTTCCCCCACCTCAAGTCGATCGATCCCGTGACCAGCAAGGTGATGGAGCTGCCACCGAGCGGGTCGGTGGCCGGCATCTACGCCCGCACCGACACCAAGCGAGGCGTCTGGAAGGCGCCGGCCGGCCTCGAGACGTCCATCCTCAACACGACCGGCGTCGTCGAGCGGGGACGGATGACCGACATGCGCCAGGGCACCCTGAACCGACTCGGTGTCAACGTGCTCAGGTCGTTCCCCGGCAGTGGCACCGTGGTCTGGGGCGCCAGGACCACTGTCTCTGCACGAGAAAACACGGCGTTCCAGCAGTGGTGGTACGTCCCGGTCCGGCGCACCGCGCTCTTCATCGAACAGTCGCTGCTCCGCAACCTGGGCTGGGTGGTGTTCGAGCCCAACGACGAGCCGCTGTGGTCCGCGATCCGCCTCAGCGTCGAGAACTTCATGCTGTCGCTCTTCCGTCAGGGCGCCTTCCAGGGCGCCACGCCGAGCCAGGCGTTCCTGGTCAAGTGCGACAAGACCACCACCCTCCAGACGGACATCGACCTCGGGATCGTGAACATCCTGGTTGGGTTCCGGCCGCTCAAGCCCGCCGAGTTCGTGATCATCAAGATCGCGCAACTCGCCGGCCAGGTCCAGGCGTAGGAGGCACGATGGGCACACCGTTTTCCGTCAACATCAACCGCTTCGATCCTTACAAGAACTTCCGCTTCCTCGTCTTTCTGGGCGAATCCGTCTCACCCGTGGCCGGCGTCAGCAAGGTGACCGGATTGAAGCGCACCTCGGACGTCATCGAGTACAAGGAGGGTGGCAACGCCATCACCCTGAAGGGGATCGGTCGAACCAAGTACGAACCGATCACGCTCGAGCGTGGCGTGACCCACGACCTGGACTTCGAGGATTGGGCTAACGCGGCTCAGGTGCTGGACAAAGGGGGCCCCCAATCCGACGACGCTGGGCGCCCTGCAAGCAAGTGCGGATCGTGCTCCAGAACGAGGCCGGCCAGCCGGTGCAGCAGTATATCGTCCACCGCTGCTGGGTCTCGGAGTACCAGGCGCTGCCCGACCTCGACGCGGGCGGCAACGCGGTCGCTCTGGAGCACGTCAAGCTCGAGAACGAGGGATGGGAGCGCGACCTGACCATAGTCGAGCCGGAAGAAAAGAGGAGCTGACGTGGCCGTCGTTCGGCTGCCGGTGGCAGGGATGGACGTCGATCTGCGGTTGCCGGACGGCGCCGACGACATCCTGCTGCTTGAGGCGGGTCCGCCGGACCTGGGCCTCGCTCTCTCTCTTATCGCCCGCGTCGTTCACCGAGTGGACGGAGCGCCGCTTGACCCGACGGCGCTGCCGATCGGCGACGTCGACGTCCTCCTCCTCCGCCTCCGCCAGCGGGTGATCGGCGAGGTCGTGAGCGCGGAAGAGGTCTGCGCCGGCCCCGGTTGCCGCGCGCGCGTCGACATCACGTTCTCCATCGACGCGTATCTCGAGCACCACCGGCCCGGAGATGCGCCCCCCATCCTGCCCGCAGAAGAAGGCTGGTACCGGCTGTCGGACGATGCCGTCGAGTTCCGGCTTCCGCGCGCCGCCGATCAGCTGGCCATCGCGCGCGCCGAATGGCCCGAGCAGGCGCTGCTCCTGCGATGTCTCCGCCCGGCCGAGATCGCCGACCCGGCCCGACGAAAGGTCGAGGCGGCGATGGAGGCAATGGCGCCGAGCCTCTGCGCCGAGCTCGAGGGGATATGCCCGGAGTGCGGGGCGAGGGTCGAGGCGAGCTTCGATCCCATCCAGTACACCTTGCGCGAGCTGCGTGACCAGGCGGCATTCGTTTACGAAGAGGTCTGCGCGATCGCGCACCACTACCACTGGTCCGAGGCGGAGATCCTCTCGCTCCCCGCGGCGCGCCGGGCCCGCTACGCGGAGCTGGCGGCCCCGCGGGCCGCACCTGAAAGGACGACCGCGTAAATGACGCAAGATTCCTATCTCGGGCAGATCGCGCGCCGGGCGGTGCAGGGCACCCCGGGGCTCTTACCGCCGCGGCGGCTCGTGCGCGCGCTCCCCGCTACGCCTATGGACCGACCGGTGTCGCCGCCGCGAGTGCCAGTCGCGGCGTCGTCTGGAGCCCCGGCTGCCGATCCCATTCCGCCACACGTGCCCACGCCGATCGGCGCGCCCCCGTCCGTGAGCGTGGAGCCCGAAACCCAGCCAGAACCGGCCGCACTCGCCGTGATCGAGACCTCCTCGTCGCCATCCGGTGCCGGTGCCGGTGTCATTCCAGGCGATGCGTCACCCGCGCCCGACGCCGCGTCGGAGACGCGGCCGATCGACAGGATGCAGCAGCGGCCGGGAAGCGAGCCGCTCGCGGTCGCTTCCGCTTCCGGGACGGAGCCAATGGCGACGCCGCCGATCGAGCCGCGCCGGCCGATGGCGCCCCGGCGCAACATCGCGGTCGCCCCCGATCCGCTCGCCGTCGCGCTCGCAGCCGCGGTGCGATGGACCTCGTCCGACGACGAGCGGCCCGACCCGAACGCTGTGGCTCCTCGCCAGCGCGAACGCCCCGGCGCGCCGGCCTTCGTTCCCCCACGTGAGACGCACAGGCGCGAGGCCCCGGCGCCGCCGGGCGACGCGCCCCCGCGCGTGGTGCGAGCTCCGCGCGCCGAGGTGGTCGCGGCCAAACCTGACCACCGACCGGCTCCCGCGCCGGCAGCCGAGCGATTCGCCGGGGTCCACATCGGGTCCGTCGAAGTCCAGATTCTCTCGCCGACGCCGGTGCAGCCGCCGGTCGCCCGCCCGCCGGCCGTGCCGAGCGCCGCACCAGCCCCCCCGCTGGCACGTGGGCTCACCTCGGCCATCGGTCTGCTCCAGAGCTGACGACCATGGCGCTGGGAATGCTCGACCTCTCCATCGTGACCGATCGCCTGATCGAGCAGTTGAACGGCTGCACATCTGCGTCCCAGCTCTGGCTCAACGCCACGAAGTTCGAGATCAAGTACACGGGCCTCGCGCCGGACGCGGCGCGCCAGGGCGAAGGCTGCCAGGTGAGCGTCTACCTGTTCCACGTCACCGTGGACAAGTTCCATCGCAACACGTTCCCG
Organism: Rhodospirillales bacterium; assembly: GCA_016712375.1. Taxonomy (GTDB): domain Bacteria; phylum Pseudomonadota; class Alphaproteobacteria; order Rhodospirillales; family Defluviicoccaceae; genus Defluviicoccus. The sequence goes on along the minus strand of JADJRE010000043.1, from coordinate 23,660 downwards.
ACGGGCGGCACCGCGCAGACGATCCCCGAGCATCCGCTCGCGCTCACGCTCTATTACCTGCTGACGGCCCATTCTGCGTCGGACTACATCCAGGAACAGCGGGCGATGAGCATCGCCCTCAAGTGCTTCCACGAGCATCCCACGGTGAGGGCGAAGGTCCCCATAGACGCGACCCACGACCGCGAGGAGGAGTTCACGCTCACCATCGAGCCGCAGACCGTCGACGACATCGGACGGCTTTGGCAGGCGATCAGCAGCCCGATGCGCCTCTCGGCGATGTACCGGGCCAGCGTGGTCTTCCTCGAACCCCCGCCCCCGCGGACTCCGGACGTGGTGCGGCATGCGCCCGCCTTCGAGCCTCCCTACGAGATCAAGGTCTTCGAAGCCGTGCCGGGGCCGGTGGTCGCCAGCGCGAACACCGACGAAACGGGCTTCGTCGCCATCACGATCGCCAACGCGATCTTCGCCACCGGCGTGACCGCGGTGCGACTGCGCGCTCTGCCGCTGGTGGAGACCACGAGCGCGACGGCCGCTCTCGTCGGCCGTCATTTCCGCGTCGCGGCCCAGGACACACTCCACCTGCGGGTTCCGCTCCACACGCCAAAGGGGCACTACCTCCTCACGGTGCAACCCACGGCCGACAGGCGCACGCTGGAGATCGACCTGATCGTGCCGGAACCGACGCCGGCGCAGTTAGGGTGATGTTTGAGGCCGTGCCGCTGGTGGAGACCACGACCGGCCCGCCGGCGCCCGGTCAGTTTCGGGTCGTGGACCTGGACACGCTCGAACTCCGGCTCACGGCGGCGACACCGGCGCGACGCTATCTCCTCCAGGTACAGCCCGCAGCGGGGAAGCCGACCATGGAGATCTGGCTGGACGTGCCATGAGAGCCGCAACCGCCGAGCATCAGCATGTTCCGCTGCCGGCGCGGCAGGGTTCGGGCGCCGCCGCCCGCCAGTTCGGTCCGCTGCCGGGCCTGCACCGCACGATCGGAAACCAGGGCGTGCTGCGTCTGCTCGGGGAGCAGCATGGTGGCCATCCACTTCCGCCCGACTTGCGGAGCCGCTTCGAGCCGCGCTTCGGCCAGGATCTCGGCGGTGTCCGAGTTCACGCGGATGGCCTCGCCGCGCGGTCGGCCCGCTCGCTGAGCGCGCTTGCCTACACGGTCGGAAATCACATCGTGTTCGCGGAGGGGCAATACAAGCCCGGGACCCACGTCGGGGACCGCATCCTGGCGCACGAGATCGCCCACGTCTTGCAGCAGCGGCGTGCGGCGCAGTCGCCCGACGGCACACACGTGCCTCTCGCTGCCAGCTCCGACCGACATGAGGCGGAGGCGCACCGTGGCAGCCGTGCCGTGGCCCTAGGGCAGTCCGCGGTCGTCACGTCGGACGCGCCGCTCCATGTGGCGAGGCTCGCGCGACTGGACGATCTCGGCAAGGCCCAGCCGCTTAGCTCGAGGCCTTCGGGCGTCGGCATCACGCGTCAGCCGGTCGCGTCCGCGCGCAGTCGCGACCCGGCTGCGATGTCCATCGAGGAACTCGAGCAGGAAATCCGGCTACTCGAGCAATCGCTCCTCGACCCGAGCGTGAGCAGCACCGAGCGCGTCGATGTCCAGATATACCTCGGCGTGCTTCGCGGGAACCTTGCGGCCCGCGCCAGAGTTACGGCGCTGGAACGATCCCTGGCGAACGTCTTGTCTGATCGGTTCTTTGCTTGGTATCTCCGGCAGCTGGACGACGCCCAGGCCCGATTCAGCCAGTCCATCAGAAACCTGGCCGCGGGCCTTCCGCCGGCTCAGTTCGCCCAAGTCGACGCGGCGATCGGTGTCGTCGACGCGATCATCGACACCTTCCAGAGCATCTTCATGTTCTTGATCGGCACCCAAGCCGGGGCCGTTGAACTCATCGTCGACACGATTGTTGGCTTGGCCAAGCTCGTCTTGTTCGTGGTGGAGCTGCTGGGCCGGTTCCTGTCTGACCTGATCGCTTTCCTGCTTCAGCAGGTCGGCGTCGACATTCACCTCCCGGGCGAGTCCGGTCGCGAGTTTGCCCTGAAGGCGTGGGCCGCTCTGGAAAACCTGCCCGCTACGATCCGGGCTTCCATCGAGGCGTGGCAGGCGCGCTACAGAGCGGCCCCACCCGAGCTCAAAGCGGCAATGCTCGGCCGGCTCCTGCCCGAAGTCGTCGCAGCGCTGTTCGCCGGGGTCGGAGCAGCGCGCACCGTGGTGGCCGGCGGCCGGGCACTACTCAGCACTTCGGCGGGACGGGCGCTCACGGTGGCACTGCCAATGTCCGTCGCACGGGTCGAGGCGCAGATCCTCGCCGTGGCGCCCGCATCGACCGTTCCGCTAGCTGTGGCGGCGCCAGTTGCGACGCCGGTAGCTGCCGCTGCCCCGCTCGCGGGGACGGCTGCGACTGCTCCGCTCGTGGCGCCGGTAGCTGAGGCTTCCGCGGTTGCGGCGCCGGTCGCGGGCGCGCTGACGACACCAGAACTCATGTCTCTGGCGTACGCCGCGTCGCTCGCGCCGACGTCCACGAACTGGATGACGGCGGTGTCAACCACGGCGCCGCAGCCGACCCACAACGACGGCCGCAGCCCCGGTAGCGGCCACCGAAGGGGTGGCGCTAGCTTCGAACTTCGAAGTTCTGCCCGAAGCCGAGCCGATAGAGCAAGTGATCGAAGGAAACCTCACCCCGGGATCCGTGATACGTTTCGACGTACCGGCGTCAGAGTCAAAGGTTCCGGTAGAGCCTACCCAGTACCCTGCGGTTAATCAGCCCGTCACCGCACCGTTTAGCACCGATCCTCGTGCCCTTCTCAGGTTCTGGGAGCAACAGTTGCATGTGCAGTTCAGCCCCGATGTAAATCCGAGAGCGCCTTGGCGTGCGCCGTATCGTTTTACGCCACAGCCCGGTCAGACAATTACCTTCGGAACATTTACCTACACATGGGATGAAAATCTGAACCTCGTGAGGGCGTCGACAACGGATATCAGTCTCGGTGCTCGTGACCCGGTGATGTACGCGGGCGTTCCGGGAATGCAAGCCGGAGAAGACTACGGCCACCTCCTCGGGGCCGATTTCGGCAATATCGATGCGGTGATTGGCAGGTACGGCGGCTTCCGGCAGGCGTCGTCCGTCAACCGACCGCTCGGTGTCGCACCGGCCCTGTGGTACAACGCCGAGCGCATAGCGCTGGCCACGGCACTCCAACTGAAGCAGTCGGCGCAGCCATTCAGGGTCGTGGCGGAGGCTCGAGGCTTCGTGAATGGAGTACCAGCGGAAACTCGCATCTTTGTCGAATCTAGCAATGCAATTGTCTATGACTCGGGTTGGATTGCGAACCCGATCGTGCCGTAGCGTCGGTGTCGCTGGACCGCGCGCTCTGGGTCCTGGTCGACAAGCCGAGTGGGAGAAGTCGATTCGGATCGACACCAGGAGACTTGATGAGCTGGTGAAGACCCCAATGCTGTTCGTGCTTGACTAACAAGTACGGGAATGACCTCGGGAGTATCGGGTCCATGAACAGCCTGCGCGAGTCAAGATTCGGCGAAGCGCTCGACCTCCTGACCACCACTGCCGGGGAGCCGGCGCCCGAGCCCGCCTTCCTGACCCGGATCCGACTGCGCGCCCGCCGCCTCGTGTTGTGGCTCCGCACGCAATGGGCGAGCGACGCCGCGGGGGCCAACGGCCTGGCGATCTCGCACGGCGAGGTCGACCGGATCCTGGCGGACGCCGACGAGAGCGCGCGGGCCGAGCTGACGTTCTACGAAAACGACCCGGCGGCGCACGACCTGATCGCGCCGATCCTCGCCGCCGATCTCGCCACCGCGGGCGACGATCAGATCGGGCGGACGCGCCGCGAGTTCGCCCTGGGCGACGCCGAGGTGGACCTGCTGACGCTGACGGTTGCCATCGAGGCGGACCCCTCGTTCCGACGCGTCTTCGGCTACATCCACGACGACGCGACGATGGCGCTGCCGACGCCCTGGCTCGCGCGCCAGCTCTTTCAGTGGCCGGCAGGAACGCAGGTCGGACCCAACTCCAACCTCGTGCGCTGGCGGATGGCGCGCCCCTCGGACGCACAAGCCAGTCTCTGGTCGGTCACGGCCTCCTGGACGGTCGACCCCCACGTGGCCAGCTGTCTTATGCACGGGATCTCTCTCGACCCGCGTCTCGCCGGCGCCGTCCGGCTCGTATTCGCTTCGACGCCGGAGGCGAATGACTGCCTCTATCCCGCCGGAGCTGGAAACGATGACGTCCTTTGTGCGTGCGCTCTGGCGGGACGGTAATCCCCGATCGAAGTCGTGATGTCGGGGCCAGCGGGAGCAGGCCGGCGAAGCCTCGCCAGGCAACTGTGCGCCGAGCTCCAGATCCCGCTGCTGGTCGCCGACGCGGGCAGGTTGATGGGCTCCGGCGTGGACCCGGCGGCGGCCGGGGAGGCGCTGGTCCAGGTGACGCGATCCGCACGCCTGATGCGCGCCGCCGTCTACTGGCACGACGCCGACATGGCGCCGGCCGGCGCCTGGCGCGATGCCGCCGGGCGCGCGTCCCTGTCTCTCTTCGGAACGTGTAGCACCGGGTGCGCCACTCACGCCGTGGACGCCGCCGCCGCCCGCCGCACGGTGCGCCTGCCCTCGCTAACGCGGGCGACGCGCTCCGCGCTGTGGTCCAGGCTGTCCGACCGCACCGTGCCGCCCCCGGTGCTCGACTGGCCCCTGCTGCCGTCGGACATCGCGCGCGCCGCGGCCAGCGCGCCGGCAGGGCCGGAGGCGGTGATCGAGGCCTGCCGCTCGAACATTCGCGTGGATTCGGCCCCGCTCGCGACGCGGCTGCCTCGGCCCTACGTCTGGGACGACCTCGTGCTACCCCCGTCCGTGCGGCGCCACCTCGACGAGTTCGAGGCACAGGCCAGGCTCCGATGGGCCGTCTACGGGGATTGGGGCTTCGGGCAGCTCTGCCCCATGGGCCGGGGCATCGCCGCGCTCTTCGCCGGACCGAGCGGCACCGGCAAGACCATGGCCGCCCAGGTGATGGCCCGCTCGCTGGGAATGGAGATCTACCGCGTCGACCTCGCCGGCGTGATGAGCAAATACATCGGCGATACGGAGAAGCACCTGCGGGAGCTCTTCGACGCCTGCGAGCGGGCCAACGTGCTGCTCTTCTTCGACGAGGCCGACGCGCTGTTCGGCCAGCGCATGCAGGTCAAGGATGCGCACGATCGTTTCGCCAACATCGAGATCGACTACCTCCTGCAACGCATGGAACAGTTCGACGGCATAGCCGTGTTGGCCACCAATCGCCGCGCCCACATCGATACCGCCTTCCTGCGCCGGATCCGGTTCATCGTGGACTTCCTGGCGCCGGACGTAGACGAGCGCCGGACGCTCTGGAAGCTGGCCCTGCCTGCGCTCACGCCGGACAACGAAGAGCTGCTCGACTCGATTGACTGGGACGTCCTGGCGGAGCGTCTGGATATGACGGGCGCTGAGATCAAGTCCGCCGCCATGAGCGCTGCCTTCCTGGCGCGGAGCGAGGGCGCCCGCATCGGTATGGCGCACGCGGTGCGCGCGGCGCGACGCGAGCTGGCCAAGCGCGGCGTGGTGGTGCGCCCCGGCGGCTTGGAGGCGTGAGGCGATGAACCTGCACATCGATCGCCTGACGCTACGTGCTGGGGACCTCTCCGACGCGGACGCCCGCCACCTTCCGCGGCTGGTGGCGGAGCGCCTGGCGGCGGCGTCAAATACACCGGGCGCGGCCGCGGACATCGACCGCCTGCGCCTCAGCGTCATCCTTCGTCCCGGTGAACCGCTCGAAGCGACAGCACAACGGCTGGCCACCGAGATGCTGTACGCGCTGGCAAGGTCGCCATGAAGAAGGGCGCGCTCGTCGAGTTCATGTCGGCGTTCGGCACCGCGGTGCCGAACGTCATCATCTTCCAGTACAACCCCGAGACGCTGCGCCACTCGTGGTCGCAGCCGCTACCCCAGACGGGGCAAGCGGGGCAGCTCACGTCGAGCCCGTTCGCTGTGTCGGGGCTGCCCAGCGAGACGTTCTCCTTCAGCCTGTCGATGGACGTGATCGACCAGTTCGCCGACGACGACGCGGCCGTGAGGCTGGAGGCGAAAAGCTACGGGATCTACACCCGGCTCGCCGCCCTGGAGATGTTGCTCTACCCCGTCGACCCGGGCGGGCCGAACACCGGGGGGGGCCGTTCGACCCCGGCAGCCCAGGTGCCGCCGGTGCTGTTCGTTTGGGGGACGGGCCGGATCCTGCCGGTGCGGGTGACCAGCCTGACTATCACCGAGAAGCTCTACGACGCGGACCTTAACCCCACGCACGCGGAGGCGCAGCTCGAGCTGCGCGTGCTGACCCCCCACCGAGCTCGATGCCGTCACCACCGCGCTCGGCCGGATCGCCGTCGCCGCATACAAATACTCGCACGACCTGCGCAAGGCTCGCGCCGCCTCCAAACTCGGTGCGTCGGCCCGAGCCGTCATCGGCATGCTCAGCGACAAGGGACTCCTAAGGGGATGAGACGTCATGTTCTCCGCCAATAGCCGCTACGCGAGCGCCGGGACATACAGCGCCCGCATGTCGAGCGGCGCGACCGTCACCGCTACCCGGCTGCCGATCCGCGCACGGCCGGCCGTGCGCGGCTTTCACCAGCGCAGCGACACCCAGCGGCCGGATCTGATCGCCGCGCACTACCTCGGCGACGCCACCGCCTTCTGGCGGCTGTGCGACGTCGGCGACGCACTAGCCCCGGATGCGCTGGCCGCGCGCGAACTCGTCGCTATCCCCGGCCCCATTGGGAAGAGGGCGGGCTGAGCATGGCGGACACGTTCAAGGTGCTGTTCGGTGGGGAGGACGCGCCGCCGGAGTTCTACGAGCGGGTCACCTCTCTTGAGGTGGAGGTAGAAGAGAACGCGGACCTCCCCGGCGCCATCCAACTCACGATGCCGATCGCCACCGAGGGCGCGCCCGGGTCGGAGGACCTCACCCTGGTGGGAGACGATCGCTTCCGCCGTACGCGCACATCGCCGTGGTGGCGACGCCCGAGGGCAAGTCGGGCACGCGCATCTTCGACGGTCATGTCTTGTCGCACCGCATCCACCTCGATCGTGGCAAGACCGCGGCCACGCTGCGCGTTTGGGGCCAGGACGCCTCGTGCCTCATGAACCTCAAGGAAGTGGTCAAGCCCTGGAATGAGAAGACCGACGGCGAAGTCGCCAACGCCATCTTCAAGCAATACGGATTCGCCCAGGCAGAGGCGAATACGGATGACGACTCGCCGCGGCACACCGAAAGCCGACACGCGCTGATGCAGCGCGCCACTGATGCCCAGTTCCTGCGTGACCGCGCGTTACGCAGCGGCAAGCTCTTCCGCGTCTGCTTCGACGATGTTGCCGGCAAGAACACCGGCTACTTCATTAAGCCCGACCTTGACGCCACTCCCTGCGTCACCTTGATCCTCAACCCGAGCGTACCCTTGATCCTCAACCCGCCGGACGCTCCCAACGTGGATGCCCTCGACTTCGAGTGGGATATCGCGCGGCCCACTGAGGTCCTGGCCCAGGTGCTGGTCGACGCCAAGGACCCAGAGGAGGGGGACACCAACGCCTCTGGTCTGAAGCCGCTGGACAGCCAGTCGCTAAGTGCCTTCGCTGGCAGCGACCACGTCATGGAGGCGCGGCTGACCACTGCCGCCGGCGGCGCCGAGGAGCTGAAGCAGCGAGCGGCGTCCCTCCTGCGCGAAGCCGGCTGGTTCGTGAGGTGCGAAGGCGAGACCTTCCTGACGCGCCTCAAAGGCGCTGCGCGTGGGCACGATTGCCCAGGTCGACGGCGCCGGGCAGCTCCACTCGGGGAACTACTTCGTGTGGAGCGTACGCCACACCATCACCGCCGAGTCGCACAGCATGCGCTTCGTGCTGGTTCGCAACGCGGTGGGAGGCATGACCAGGCAGGGAGCGACACTATGAACGACCGTATCTTGATGGATCCGTCGAGCGCACCCGGAGCCGGTTCTACGGCAAGTACCGGGGCACGGTCACCGAGGTCGGGGTCGGCAGCGACCTGGGACGCATCAAGGCGAAGGTTCCGGCAGTGCTCGGCAAGCACCAGGAGACCGGCTGGTGCATGCCGTGCATCCCTTACGCCGGCGACAAGGCCGGCATCGCGTTCCTGCCCGAAGAGGGCGCTGGTGTCTGGATCGAGTTCGAGGGCGGCAACGTCTCCTATCCAATCTGGGTCGGGTGTTACTGGCATCTGGACGAGGTGCCGAGCCGCGTCGCGCCCGAGGTTAAGGTGATCAAGACTAAGGGCAACCAGCAGATCGTTCTCGATGACAAGGATCACGTAATCACCATCACCGACTCCAGCAACAACAGTGTGAAGCTCGATCGCGACGGCATCACCATCCTCCGCGACGCCCAACCCAAGGCTGGCAAGCTGGTCGTCACCTCCGGCAAGGTCGCCGCCAACGACGGCGCCATGGAGGTGACCTGATGGCGTCGCCCTTCCTGACCATGACCAGCTCGATGTCGTGCCCTCACGGGGGAATCGTCACGCCATCGACGTCGAACACGCGGGTGAAGGCGGACCGCCAGTTCGTCCTGCGCTCGACCGATACGTTCACCATCGGAGGCTGCTCGTATACCATCGGCAACGTGCCCCACCCGTGCGTGAGCGTGCGCTGGGACGTACATGCGGAGCGGCACACCTCGCAGGGAGATCCGTCGCTGACCGAGGACAGCGTCGGCCTGTGCCTGGCCGGTGACGGCGGCACGCAGGGGACGGTGGTGATCACGTCGACGCAGTCGCGGGCGTCGGGGAGCTGAAGATGGCCGCCGAGCGCCATGACTACGCGTTCCCATTCCGGATCGACCCGGCGTCGCGCCAGGCCGCGCGCGTGGGCTACGAGACGCACGTGAAGCAGATGGTGATCCAGCTGCTCCTGACCTCGCCGGGCGAGCGCGCGGACCTGCCCGAGTTCGGCTGTGGCCTGCGCGCGCTCATCTTCGCGGGTAACTCGGATGCCCTGTCGGCGACCGCACAGATGCTCGTGCAGCAGGCACTCGCGCGTTGGCTGTCGGAGCATCTCACGGTGCACAAGGTCGAGGTGCTCCCCCCCGAGGCGGCGCCGGAGGAGAACGAGGTCGTGGTGCGGGTGGAGTACGTGCTGGTGTCGACGGGCGCGGCCGAGCGCGTAGACGTGCAGGTGGCCTGACATGGCTCCCGCACGCGACCGACGCGGAAAGCTGGCGGCGCAGACGTCGGTGAACGGCATCGACTTCGTCGAGGTCGTCAACCCCGAGCAGACGCGGCTCCGGGTGCACTTCATGAACGCGTCGCCGGATCGAGCGGCCCTGGTCGCCCGCCTCAAGGCAGTGAGCATCACCGGAGGAGAGACCATCCCGGAGGTTGCCGTGCTGCCGGCAATGTCCTGGGGAACGGATGCTGCGGGACGGCCCATCCTGGAGCTGGCCGTGGCCGCGCCCGGCGACTTCTCCACCTACACGCTGAGACTCGATACCGAGCCCCGGCTGCTCGATCCCTTCTTCGACCACGTCGAGTTCTCGTTCAAGGCGGGTTGCCCTTCGACGCTGGACTGCCGGGCTCCAGAACCGGAGTGCCCGCCGCTGGCCGAGTCCGCGCCTCGCATTGACTACCTGGCGAAGGACTTCCAGAGCTTCCGCACGGCGCTCTTCGAGTTCTCTGCGCTGCGGTACCCGGCGTGGAAGGAGCGCTCCGAAGCGGACTTCGGCGTGATGTTCATGGAGGCCCTGGCCAGCTTAGCCGACGACCTCAGCTACCAGCAGGACCGCATCGCGGCCGAGGCGTGGATCGAGACCGCCACCGAGCGGCGGTCGCTGGTTCGACTTGCCCGGCTGGTGGATTGCGAGCCGCGAGTGGCCACGGCCGCGCGCGTGATGCTCGAGTTCGAGATGGCCGCGGGGGCGAGCGGCCCCATCCCGGCGGGCCTGATGGCGAGCGCCTTGGCGCCCGATGGGGCTTTGATCGAATTCGAGACTGGCACGGGGCTCGACGACGAGCACACCTACCAAGTCCGGCCCGAGTGGAACGCGCTGCAGCCTCACTGGTGGGACGACTGGCAGCGGTGCCTCCTGTCCGAGGCGGTGGAGATGTGGATCGAAGATCCTGGGTTCCCGCTCCCGCCAGGCCAACTGCTTCTGATCGACACCGCCGCCGAGTCGGCGGCCGACCCACCCGTACGCGAGATCGTGAAGCTCGTCCCCGCCGACAGCGCGCCAACCACCGATCCGCTCTACGGCGTGCCGGTGGTCAAGGTGGCCTGGCGCGCGGAGGACGCGCTGAAGTTCGAGCACGACCTGACGCGGACGCGTGTGGGGGGCAACCTGGTGCCGGCGACACAGGGCCGTCGCTGCACCGAGCGCTTCGTGACCTCGCCAACGGGATGGACACATTCGGGCGGGGTGCCACGAGCCATCGTGCGCACCGGCGCCAACGGCACCGTGCAGTTCCTCCACACCCTGCACGAGGCGCCTTTAGCTTGGCTGGCGCCGGACGATCCCCGCGAGCGGCCCCGACCCGAGATCCGCGTCACCGAGACCAGCAACGGCGGGAAGGTGTGGCGGTGGTTCCGGAGCCTGCTCGAGCCGACTCCGATTAAGGAGATCGTCACCCTGGATCCGGTTCGGTACCGCGTCATCGACGCCGCCGAGGGAATGGTGGACTACGACGGCGACGACGGTGAAACCATCCGCTTCGGGGACGGCGTCTTCGGCGCCATTCCCGTCGCCGACGCAGTCTTCGAGGTGACCTACCGTTCCGGCGGCGGCGCGCGCAGCAATGTCGCGGCCGACGCCGTCAACCGTGTCGACGCCACCCACCCGCTCGCGCTGCAAGTCGTCTCCGTCAGGAACCCTCTGCCCGCCTCCGGCGGCCGAGACCCGGAGTCGGCGGATCAAGTGCGTGAGAGGGCGCCGCAGGAATTCCGCGCGCAGCAATACCGGGCTGTCCGCTCCGAGGACTACGAAAAGGCGGCCATGACGTTGCCGTGGGTGCAGCGGGCGGGCACCACCTTCCGCTGCACCGGCAGCTGGCTGACCGTCTTCACCAGTGTCGATCCCGTGGGCAGCGAGTCGCTGCCGCCCAGCCGGACCGCCGAGCTTACCGATCTCCTCAACCGCTATCGGCTCGCCGGATACGAGTCGTTCGCACTCGATCCCCGGTACGCATCGCTCGATCTCGCAGTCACCGTGTGCGCGCGTCCCGATGCTTTCCGGGGCGACGTGAAGCGGGGAATCCTCTCCGCCCTCGACGCCCTGAAGCACGTCGACGGGAGCAGTGGATTCTTCCACCCGGATCGGTTCACCTTCGGTGTGGCGCTCGAGCGCAGCGCCGTCGAGGCGGCCGTGCAGGAGGTGCCCGGCGTGGATGGCGTGATCGAGGTCCGCTACCGCCGCCGCGGCTACACGCCCGAGTTCATCGCGATGCCCGATTTTGTCCCGGTGGCCAAGGACGAAATCGTGCGGGTCGACAACGATCCCAGCCGGCCTGAGCGCGGCTCGCTGCGGATTGATGTGATAGGTGGCAAGTGAATTCGACCACCGCTTGTCCCTGCGAGGTCTTTACCCACCCGCGGATCATCGCCAATCCGCCGGGGCGCACCTTCGTTGACTATCGCGTCGGCAACTGCAGACGTTCCGTCATGCGCTCCTGCGCGCGCGTCCGGACGAGGCGGCGCTCGACGACTGGCACCCCGCGGCAGGAGGCGACCTGGCCCTGCAGATGCTGGAGTGGTGGGCCTACCTCGCCGACTTGCTTACATCCTACAACGAGCAGGCGATCCAGGAGGTGCTGCTCCGCACGGCGGCCGTCCCCCAGGACGTCAGGCGGATCATCTCCCTGCTCGGTTACCGCGCGCGTCCCGGCATCGGCGCGACGGGCGTCGTTGCAGCGCTGACCGACAGCCCGCTGCCCTTCGTGCTGCCGCGCGGCTTCGCGATAGAGGGCGTGTCCGCGCCGGGCCAACCGGCGCAGATCTTCGAGCTCGACGACGACATCGAGATCGGTACGCTCGGGCAACCGCTGCCGTTCTCGGCGCACATCCCCTCGGTCGATGGGATCGCCTCGAGCGCCCTTCCGGTCAAAGCGAAGATCCGCGCTCCCAAGGATGCGAACGGGCGCTTCCGAAACTCCGTTCCTGCGGGGGCGGCGGAGAAGCCGGACGTCCCGGCCGAGAAGGGCGAGTCGTTCCCGATGGCGCTCGACGGGGTTGTCATGACGGTGGAGCCCGGCGACACCATCCTCTTCCTTAAACGCGATTGGCGCGGTCACCTCGACGACCCCACCGGCTTCGCGATGGCGACGGTCACCGAGGTCGAACCGGTCTGGGATGCGACGGGACACGCGATCACGCGGATGACATCTCTCTTGGCCCATTCCCTGTCCGCACCGCACAAGGACTACCGCGTCCTCCGCGCCACCAAACAAGCGCATCTCTGGCTGTACCACAAGCGATATCCCGGCTCCTCCAACCTGTCGCTGTCGAACGTCAGCGGAGTCATGCAGGTCGTGCAGGCCATCTTCGATCCGCTGCACCTCGTCTCCAGCGGCCCTCCCTCCCAGCCGCCCGAGGATCCCCGCGTCCTCGCGGGGTTGTCGGTGCCCCTGCCCGCCTTCCCCGAAGGCCGTCCTCAGGGAGCAGCCCACCTCGAGGCGATCACGCGCGGGATCAACCCGGGCGATCCCGTGCTGTTCGAGAAGAGGGAGGGAGGAGCCCTCGGGGGGCCGTTCCGTGCGCAACTCGTCAAGGTCACCGGGTATTCCGAAGAGATCTCGTACGCAAACGCCCCCGAGATCGACCGGATCGGCCAGGGACCGCCCATCGGTCCACCGGGGAGCCGTGGGGCGCTGGCCGGTCTGGTCGGCGGTGGCGCAGCGGCGCCCATCCCCATTCCTCACTCCAAGATCACCTTCGACGTCAATCCGTTCCTCGACGGGATGTCGATGGATGGCGTGGACATCGACAAGATCGTGGTCCACTACGGCTGGGAAGAGGTGGGAGAGCAGATTGACGCGTCCTCCGGTAAGCCGACGAAGGCCGTCGAGGTCCCCGTCGTACCCGACGTGCTGCCCCCGACAATCCCTTGCCGGTGCTGATCAAGGATGCGACCGGCAAGGGCAAGCTCGGGCGGCTCGGACAGACGGGCACCGACGAGGGGGAGGAGCTCGTGCCGCCGCTCGAGGCCCTGCTCCACCTTCTGCCGATCTCGCGCGGCCGCACCGTCGAGGGGGAAGTCCTCGGCAGCGGGAACTCGATCCTCATCCAGCAGGAGTTCGTCCTCCAGCGATCGCCGCTCACCTACCTGGCCGACACCGGCCCGCGCTCCGTAGACGGATACCGGAGCACGCTGCGGATCCGCGTCGACGGGATTGAGTGGCACGAGGTCCCGAGCCTTCATGGCGTGCCATCCGACGCGCGCGTGTTCGTGACCCGCGAGGACGACGAGCAGAAGACCCACGTCCGCTTCGGCGACGGCGAGAACGGTGCGCGACTGCCAACCGGCACCGATAACGTTGTCGCGCAATACCGCTACGGCAGCGGCGCCGCGGTACCTCCCGTGGGGACGCTCACGTCGATCCTCACAGATTCGCCGGTACGCCCCGCGCTCGGTGCTCACGTTCGGCCGGGCGGTCTCCGGCGATGACTACGAGACGCTGGCGGCGCAGACACCCGGGGTCAGGCGGGCTCGCGCCTACTGGAGCTGGGACGGCGGCTCCCAGCGCACACTGGTCAAGGTCTTCGTGGGCGACGATGACGCTGCGGTGGTGGCGGCGACCGCCGCGCTCCACGCGTTCGCCGACCCGAATCGGCCGGTCCTCGTCGCGCTGGCGGCGCCCATGTATGCCGACATCAGCTTCACGCTGGAGGTCGATCCCGCCTACGAGGCGGATTCCGTCCGGACCGCGGTCTCGGCGGCGCTGCTCGACTTGCGGAACGACATCTTCGGGATCGAGACCGTCCGGATCGGCCACACCGTCTATGACAGCCACATCCATGAAGCCTGCCTGCACATCGATGGTGTCCGCGCGGTGCGCGCGCTGCGGATTCGGGATCTGGACGCAGGAGCTCCGCGCGCTCGCCCCCGCCTCGGCACCAGCCCCGGCACGGGTGCGCCGGCGTCCGACATCGCCGCCCGCCGCATCGCGTTGGACACGCTGGACCTCCTCGACCCGGAAGGTGTCGCGCTGGGCCCCGGCTGGCTGGCGGACCGCGTCGATCCGCCCAGCCTCGGACCCAGAATTATCTTGCAGGACGTGCTGCGCCTGGAGTCGGGAGAACGCCACTCGCCCGGCGAGGGGGGCTTCTATCTGCTCCGTGGAGACCGCCTCCACATAACTGCGGAAGTTGCTCGCCATGGCGAATGATCCGGATCGCTACGAAGCCTGGTACGCCCAGAAGCTGTGGAACCTGCTACCGGCGATTTATCGCGCTGAGGACTCCCCGGATTTCGACCGGAAGGGCCCGATACGCGAGCTGGTCGAACGCATCGGGGCACAGGCCGCCGTCGTGCGCCGGAGCGTCGACCGCCTCTGGGAGGACCAGTCGATCGAGACCTGCGACGACTGGGTCATCGCTTACCTGGGAGACCTCCTCGCCACCAACCTCGTGGCCAGCCTCGACGCGCGCGGCCGGCGAGTGGAGGTGGCCAAGACCATCTACTATCGCCGTCGCAAGGGCACCGTCGGCCTCCTTGAGGAGCTGGCCACCGACATCACAGGTTGGAGCGCGCGCGTCGTCGAGTTCTTCCGGTGGTTGGCACGCACGCGGCACGGACTCGACCCCGCCATCGGCTTCCCGGTGCCCCCCGCCGATGCGGGCTTCCGGTTGCAGCAGGCCCAGGGGCTCATCGGCGCCCGCACGCTCACCGGGGCGGGTGGCCTGGCCGACCTCCGCAACGTGCACGGAGCGGCCCTGACCAACACCGCCTACGACGAGTTCTTCCACACGGCCGACGTTCGGCGGGGCCGGGGGATGACGGGCTGGCACGACATACCGCGCCTCGGCGTGTTCGTGTGGAGGCTGAAGAGCTTGCCCGTCACGCAGGCCATCCCCGTCCCTGACGCCACGTGTCCCAACCAGTACACGTTCGACCCGACGGGGCGGGACGTCCCGCTCTTCGCGGCCGGTGTACGCGCCTTCGGCGACTACTGGATCTCACCCCAGCCGCACGAGCTCCCGGGAGCGATCACCGCGGACCTGATCAAGACCGCACTCCCCGAGCTCTATCGCGTTCCTCGTCCCGACGCTCCCCCGAGCTCGCTGGGCATCTATCACGCCTTTGGCCCCGGGTACGACCTGGTCCCGCCCGGGGACGTCGCATCCGACCCGCGCCAGATGGCGGGCAAGCCGTGGATCGATGCGGAACGCGGGAGGATCGTCTGGCTCGCTGCGCCCACCAGCGGGCCCTTCCGTGTCAACTACCACTACGGCTTTTCGTCTGAGATCGGCGCGGGCGCCTACGGCCGCCCTGTCCCGCACGAGCCGCTACTGCCAATCAGCCACGTGCGAGACGGAGCCCTGGTCCAGATGGCTCCCGACCCTGGCGGGACGGTGGTGGGCGCCCTGGTCATCGGCGACTCGCTCACCTACCCGAAAGTCACCGACGTCGGCCCCATCGCGAGGGCCGAGCTGCGAGCGGAAGACAAGCAGCGCCCGGTCGTCCGGCCCGAGCCTCCCGTCGCCGAGTGGGCGTTCACCGGAGCCGGCGACGCGACGCTCCTGCTCGACGGCCTCTTCATCAGCGGCGGCGGGGACCTCGTGCTCCGCGGCTCGTTCGAGCGGGTGACCTCTCGTGCTGCACGCTCGACCCGGGGACGTGGAAACCCGATGCCAACCCGCCCGGGTGGCGACCCGCGGCAGATCGCCGGGAGCTGGGGGCGACCCGCTTGCGGATCCAGGGCAAGGTGCGGGAGCTCGTCATCGACCGCTGCATCACGGGGCCGATCTTCACGGAGCGAGCCTCCGACGGATCCTGGGGTCGGATCGAGTCACTCACGCTGCGGGAGAGCATCGTCCAGGCCGCGGATCCCGAGGCCGCCGCGATCTCCCTGACCGGCGGCGACGTCGCGCTCTCGCGCTGCACCCTCCTCGGCGTCGCGGACGTTCATAGGTTGGACGCGAGCGAATGCATCCTCCATGACGTGGTGACGGTGAACGACCGCCAGCACGGCTGTGTGCGTTTCAGCGCCTGGTCCGAGGGCAGCCAGCTGCCGCGGCAATACGAGAGCGTGAAGGTGCCGCCGCGCGCGCCGTTGTTCGCGTCGCGCGAGTTCGGGCGCCCCGAGTACGCGCAGCTCCTCGCCATTGCGGGCGGCGAGATCTCGGAGGGCGCCGAAAACGGCTCCGAGATGGGCGCCTTCTGGCGTGAGATGAACGCCGTCAAGGAGCGCAGCCTCCTCATCAAGTACCAGGAGTACCTGCCGCTTGGGCTCGAGCCGGTGGTCGTCCACGTAACCTGACAAGGAGGTCGAATGGCCAGCGATAGAGCGCGCCGGTCCCCACGACGCTAGCCGGATGTACCGGTCGGTCGTTTCTCAGCAGGGGCGGGTCACGCTGGAGGCGGACGCCAACGAGGCGGAGGAGATCCGCGCGGACGAGTCACGCGCCGAGCTGATCGACATCATCGGGCCGACGGGGGTGCCTGACGACGGGTTCAAGGTCACGGTTCCGGGCGCGGGCCTCCAACCCTTCGATTTCTCCATAGGCAAGGGCACGCTCTACCTCGGTGGCGTGCGCGTCCGCCAGGACGACCACAAGGCTACCTACCTCGGACAGCAGCAGACAGAGTGGATCGATTATCCGGCCGGGGCCCCGGCCGGATATCCGGCGAACACGTCACCCTTCACCGAGGCCGTCTACCTGAGCGTCACCGAGCAGGAGATCGGCGCGGTCGAGGATGAGGCGTTGCGCGAGGTCGCGCTGGGAGGGCCCGACACCGCGGCTCGGACACGCCTGATCCAGCGGGTCCAGCGGATGCAGGTGACCGGCCCCGACTGCGAGAGCGCGTTCGCCGCCGTGCTCAAGAAGGTCTACGCGGCGGGGGCTGTGTTCGATCCGGCGACCATGCGGCTCGACTCGAACATGCGGCTGCGCGTCAACTTTATCCCCGAGCCGGCCACAACCGACGCCTGTCAGCCCACCGCGCAGAGCGGCTTCCTGGGGCCGGAGAACCAGCTCATCCGTGTCCAGGTGATCGGCGCCGACACGATGCTCTGGGGCTGGGACAACGCCTCCTTCCTGTATCGCGCCGTCCTGACGAGCCCGAAGACGCTCAGGCTGCAAGGCATCCCCGTCGACGTTCATCACCACCCAAGGGTGAACCAATGGGTCGAGCTCCTGGGCACCGTCGTCAACCTCGGCGACAAGGCGCGGATGGCCGGCCCGGTCGGCACTGCCATGCAGGTCGAAGCCTACGATCCGGACGACCGAACAGTGACGCTGAAGACGGCGGTTCCCGCCGACTTCCTCACCACCCACCCGCTGCCGTTGTTCCTACGGGTCTGGGAAAACCGGATCACCTTCGTTCCCGATGGGACGACGCCCGTGGAGCTGGTCGGATCGAACGGCACCGGCACCGGCGTCCGCGTGTACGCGAAGGGCGACGCCTCCGTAACGGGCGACTACTGGATGATCGGCGTGCGGCCGAGCACGCCACAGTCGATTCTCCCGGCGCGTCTGGCACAGTTCCAGCCGCCCGACGGGCCGAAGCGATGGGTGACGCCGCTGGCCGTGATCGCCTGGCACGGCGATCTCAAGACAGCGGACGTGACCGATTGCCGCCCGCCCTTCCTCGATCTGGTCGAGCTGACCCGCAGGAAGTCGGAATGTTGCGAGCTTTCGGTCGCGCCCGGCGAGGACATCCAGAAAGCGATCGACTCCCTGCCCGCGGAGGGCGGCTCCGTCTGCCTGAAGGCGGGCACCCACCGTATTCGTGCCGCCATCCGTCTCGACAAGTCCCGCGTGACCCTGCACGGGGAGAGCCCAGGGACCGTCGTGGAATCGGCGCCGCCGGCAACGGCGGGACCGTTGATGCTCGACATTGGAAACCGCGAGAAGCCCCTAGCCGACGTCGCGGTGAGGGACATCCATTTCGCCTGGAATGATGTAGCCACCGGGGTGGTCAGGACATTCGTGCAGATCGAGCGATGCGCGCGCGCCCGGATCCATCGGTGCCTTTTCACCGCGGCCACTGCCGCCGCCAGCTTTCCGCTTTTTGGTGCGATCCTCGCCCACGAATGCAGAGACCTCACGGTGGCGGAGAACGTCATGGAAGGGATGTACTTCGGGCTGCTGGTCATGCAGTGCACCGGCCACGTGGAGGTCCAACGCAACGCCATCCGTGGCTTGACCATGACGCTCCAGCTCACGCCCGCGCGCGCCGCCGAGTTCTCACTGTCGTTCGCCGGCATCCTCCTCGTCAACGCCTCGACGGTTGCTTCGTCCCGCATCGAGCACAACCAGATCGAGCATTTCATGACCGGGATCATCCTGGGGCCGAACCTGGACGGCTCCTCGATCGTGGCGAACACGATCCGTCGAAGCAGGGCCCGCGCGGCGACGACCGGTTCCATCCCCCGAGATATCTTGGATGCGATAGGGCTAATGGCCTACCTGGACGGGCATAACTACGGCATCGACTGCGCCTCGGACCATTGCGCGATCCGGGCCAACCGGATCGATCTGCGGTCAGCGCAGTGGGGAGGAATTCGAACCAGCGGCCTCCATACTGCGGTGGATGTGAACGTTATCGAGGCTGCAGTCGACCCCGAGGAGGAGGCCGGTCGGCCAGCGGGCATCTACTGCAGGGCGCAAAGTGACTTCGAGGGGGCGCACCACGCGCTGGTGCGCGACAACGTCCTGAGGGGGTCGCAGGCCGGCATCACCATCTCCCGCTGCAACGAAGTGGAGGTCAGCCGCAATCACATCGATGGGGCGGGGGCGGCCTGGTACGGCGTGCGCATGAATGACGTCTCCGGCGCGGTGGTCAGGGACAATCAGATCAGCCAGATGTCGATGTCCGAAATCGCCCTTCACGTCGCCGTATTCGCCACCGACGGTGACCGCAACCGCTTCGAAGGCAACCGCGTCCGGGAATGCCGGGTGGGAATCCTCGCGGGGCATGAGGCCGACGTCGAGGTCAGCCGCAACTGCGTCGAGGGCGCAGGCGAAGTGGGGATCTGGGCCCTCTTCTACGGCAGCGCGGCCATCTGTGGGAACCGCGTGGCCAACTGTGGCTTCAAGGCCGAGGTGGGACATGCCATCTTCGCGGATGCATGGGCCGCGGATTCGAACCTGCTGCTCGAGGACTGCGAGGTCGTCGATACCGGAATTAGCCCCGGTGGCACTTTCAAGGCGCCAGGAAACACCATCGGCATCAGCGGCAACCTGTTCACCTGTCAGCTCGTCGGCAATCGCGTCAGTTACACGAACCGGGATCTGCTCGATCCCAACAGGCGACACTCGGCGATTTGTCTGCTCGGACCCGCTCCGAGCGGCGAGCGTGGCGTCGGGCACGCGCTGGTGTCCGACAACACCTTCTCCGGGCGCGGCCACGGCAACCTGGTGACGATCGGGCAACAGGCCCCCTCGCGGCGTTTTGGGAGGGTGACTTTCAGCAACAACATCTGCCATCATCGCGATTCCACGCCCAGTGCCATCGACGCCACCGTGATGCTCAGCGGGGACTACCTGATCGCCATGGGAAACCACATCGAAGCTCAGGGCTCCGGGTTCAACTCCGTGAGCCTGGATAACCAGCCCCGGGTGGTCCTTATGGGCAACGTCACCACCGGCGACTTCATCAATCTCGACACCCTCACGGTCGTGCCCAGTCCGCACACCAGCTTCAATGTCAAGGTCTGAGGAGAGATTCCATGGTCGTCAAGACGGCGAAAGACATCGAGAAGCTGCAACAGCAGATGAGCGAGCAGGTCGGCCGGTATCGCCAGGAAAGGCAGGCAGGGGGGGGCGCCGGTATGATGCCCGAGGACCCGCAGGTGCTGATCGAGCGAGCTCGAGCGAGCCTGGAGGCGGCCATTCGTGACCGGGATGAGGGACTGCGGATGGCCGAGCGCCGGGTCGAGCGCTGGAAGAGCGAAGTGGCCAGCCTGGAGAACATCCTGAAGCAGACCGACCGGCCAGTGGAGGAGGCGCAGGAAAAGCGAACGCCCAAAGCCAAGAGTCGGGCGGGCGACGGAGGCTAGCCCCAGGCTAAGGCCTGTTGAGATTTAGGATTGAACGAACCCGCTGTCGCGGGAGAGAGGTGAGCGGTTAGCGGGGAGGGCTTCGTCTGACAGGATTGCGGCTGTGGAAGCCCAATCCTGAAGGCAGGAGCCCCCCGATGGCCGAGACGAGCCCTCTGCGCCAGCGCATGACCGAGGACATGACCGTCCGCAATCTGTCGCCGGCAACGCAACGATCCTATCTGCACGCGGTCAGCAAGTTCAGCCGGTACTTCGGCCGGTCGCCGGACCGGCTTGGACTGGAGGACGTCCGCGCCTTTCAGGTTCATCTGGTGTCGACCGGCATTTCGTGGCCGGCGCTGAACCAGACGGTCTGCGCGCTGCGGTTCTTTTACGGCGTCACGCTTGGGCGCGGCGAGATCCCGGAGCGTATTCCCTACGCGCGCGAGCCCGGCAAGCTGCCGGTGGTCCTGAACGCCGACGAGGTGGTGCGCTTTCTCGAGGCGGTGCCGGGCCTGAAGAGCCGCGCCGCGCTGACGACCGCCTATGCGGCGGGGCTGCGGGCGTCAGGCGGTCGGCCTGAAGGTCGGCGACATCGACAGCGTCCGGATGGTGATCCGGGTCGAGCACGGCAAGGGCGGCAAGGATCGGTTCGTCATGCTCTCGTCCCAGCTCCTGGGCATCTGCGCACCTACTGGCGCCTGATCCGAAACTAGCCAGAGCTGTTTCCCGGCCGGACGACGAAGCCGATCGACGTCCAGGTGCTGCATTCGGCCTGCCGCTCCGCCTGCGCCGCGGCCGGGCTTGCGAAGCGGGTGACGGTGCATACCCTGCGGCACAGCTTCGCCACCCATCTGTGTAGGGCGGTGACAAATTAGGCCACGTAGCGGCGGCGGTTGGTGCTGCCGCGCCGGGAGCAAATCCCGCCAGTGGTTAGGCTGTCTCCTTTGTCAGGGGGCGGCCGGGGATGTTTGCCGTGGAAGTCTACGCCGCCGTTCGGCATTTTGTTTTCATTGAGGGTAACAGCCGGCGCGAGGCGGCGCGGGTTTTCGGGCTGAGCCGTGAGACGGTTTCGAAGATGTGCCGGTTCTCGTTGCCGCCCGGCTGCGAACGAAGCCGGTGAAAAAGCCGAAGCTTGGGCGCTTCTGCCGGTGATCGACGCCATTCTCGCGAGGCCGACGGGACGGCGCCTTCCGAAGCAGCGGCATTCTGCCAAGCGGATCTTCGAGCGGCTGCGCGACGAGCACGGCTATGCCGGCGGTGTGACGGTGGTGAGGACTACGTCCGGGTCGCTCGCGCCAAAGGCCGGGAGACCTTCGTGCCGCTGGCGCATCCCCCCGGCACGCGCAGGTCGACTTCGGCGAGGCCATTGGCGTGATCGGCGGCGTCCGGCAGAAGATCCACTTCTTCTGCATGGACGTGCACACAGTCGGACGCGCCGTTCGTGAAGGGCCTACCCGGCGGAGACGACGGAAGCGTTTCTCGACGGTCATGTGTCGGCGTTCGCCTTCTTTGGCGGCGTGCCGCTGTCGGTGCTTACGACAACACGACGATCGCGGTGGCGAAGATCTGCGGTGACGGCAGGCGGGAGCGGACCCGGGCCTTCACCAACTTCAGAGCCACTACCTGTTCCGCGACCGTTTTGGCCGTCCCGCAAGGGGGGCAACGACAAGGGCAAGGTCGAGGGGCTGGTGAAGTATGCCCGATTGAACTTCCTGACGCCGATCCCCAGGCAGCAAGCTACGACGATCTCAATGTGATGCTGGAAGAGCGCTGCCGGCGCCGACAGGGCGAACGCGCGCCGGTCGCCACAGCGAGACCATCGGCGAGCGTCTCGTCGCCGACCTGGAGTCCTTTCGGGATCTGCCCGCCGTGCCGCTGGAGGCGTGCGAGAAGCGGGCGGCGCGGGTCTCGTCAACCGCCCTGGTCCGCTACCGCTGCAACGACTACTCGGTGCCGACGGCATACGGCTTCCGGGATGTTGTGGTGAAGGGCTTCGTCGACGAGGTGGTGATCCTGTGTGCCGGCGAGCAGATCGCCCGACATCGCCGCGCCTACGGCACCGGGACCTTCGTGTTCGAGCCGCTGCACTACCTCGCGCTGATCGAGACGAAGCCAAATGCCCTGGACCAGGCGGCGGCGCTGAAAGACTGGGATCTGCCGGAGGCGTTCCAGCACCTGCGCCATCTCCTCGAAGCGCGCATGGGCAACCGCGGCAGGCGGGCGTTCATCCAGGTCCTGCGGCCGATGGAGGCGATCCGATGGAGATCGTGGCGAGCGCGGTCACCGAAGCGATCCGGCTCGGCGCCATCGGCTTTGATGCGGTCGAGCAGATCGCGCTGGCGCGCATCGAGCGGCGACCGGCCCGGGACGGCTATCCACATCTGCGAGAACGGACGTCAGGACGACGACGGCGGCCGACTACGCCGTTCCCCTCGTTCCTGACAGCGGCATGACCGGCAAGGCGGGCGTCGAGGCGATACCGGCGGGAACGACCGGCACCCCGCAGGTTCTGCTGGCGCATCACCTCAAGCGAGCCGAAGCTGCCGACCATTCTGCGGAGTACGACAAGGTCGCGCGCGAATGCGCCGGCGACGGCGTCGACCATCCCCGCTACCTGCTGCGCCTGGTGGGGCTGGAGCTGATCGACCGGGAACGCCGAATGGTCGAGCGGCGGATCAAGGCGGCACGCTTCCCGGCGGTCAAAAGCCTCGACACCTTCGACTTCACCGCCATTCCGAGCCTCAACAAGATGCTGGTGCTCGAGCTCGCTCGATGCGAGTTCGTCCTGCGCCGCGAGAACGTCATCGCGCTCGGCAATCCGGCACCGGCAAGACGCATAGCGCCCTGGCTCTCGGTCTTGCCGCCTGCCAGCGGGTTAGCGTCGCCTTCACCGCCGCCGCCCTCGTGCATCAGCTGATGGAAGCGCGCGACGAACGACGGCTTCTGAAGCTCCAGCGTGATCTGCAGGCGGTGAAGCTCCTGATCATCGACGAACTCGGTTACGTGCCGCTGTCCCCGACCGGGGCGGAACTTCTGTTCGGAGGTGTTCTCCCAGCGCTACGAGCGCGGCTCGACCCCTCGTCACGTCCAATCTGCCGTTCGAGGACTGGACCTCGGTGCTGGCATCGGAACGGCTCACCGGCGCTCGACCGGCTGACCCACCCGTCCATATCCTCACCATGAACTGGCGACAGCTAGCCGTTTGAAGCAATCCGCCGGACGCCGTCGTCCCGCCACCCGGCCGATCGGGCGGAGCAAAACCAGGCACCGCCGACACCGTCAATCGAGACCGGCGAACTCGGCAAGCCCGATCCTCGAGGCAAACCGGACGACAGGCAAGGGGGGCCCGATCGGGCCCCTGCTGTGCTGCGCCGCTTTCGCCCAAATGGCCTGCTTTTTACTCCGCCACAGTGGCCCGGA
>JADJRE010000042.1 GCA_016712375.1 Rhodospirillales bacterium | reverse complement strand
TTGCTGCCCCCCGCGTTGATGCGATCGATGGCTTCGAGGATGCTGGCGCGGCCGGATACGGATGCCCGCCCCCCACCCTCGCTTTTTGCGCGCTCCATGCGCACCGACTGCGTGGCGCCGCGATTGATCTCGCCCATCAGCGAGGCGGTCAGGAAATTGGCGATCTTCTGCGGAACGACCTCGCGCTGGCTCTTGCCGCCCTCGATCTCGGCACCCCACTGGAGCGCGTGCGCCAGGCACCGCTGCTTGACCTCCTCGCGATCCATGCGCCCGGCGATGCCGAGGTGGATCGCCGGCAGGCTGATCGTGAAGGCACCGCTGGCGTGCCGGATCGTCTCGCAGTTGACGAGCACCCCATGCCCGGCCATCTCCTCGCCAGCGCTCGCGCTCACCCGTGCGCTATCACTTTCACTTACTTGTTCCCTTGTTCCCTTGTTATAGTTTGGCCCTTGGGTGGCCCCTGGGTGGCCCTCGGGCCACCCAATAGGTGGCCCTGCGGCCACTTCTGCAATCTGATATTTGCTCCAATTACAAATGGTTAGCACGTTCGGAGTGTGGCCCTGAGTGTGGCCCTGTTTCAGCGTCTCGCAGGCGAGCGAAATCATCAATTCCTTTTGCAGACGATCAAGCCATCCGCGCACGGTTTTCTCTGACCAGTTCCATCGCCGGGCGAGAAAGCGCGGCCAGCGATGGTCTGTCCGGGGCCGAGGATCGTGGTCACGCCCTTGGCGGAAATTCTGCGCTCGGCGAAATTCGCCAGCATGAGAAGGTCGAGCCAACTTTCCAGCCGCGAGAACGCGCCCCGGTTGCGATCCGCAGGGGTGACGACTTGCCCAGCGCCGACGATGTGGTGGTCGATCATGTCGCGACTGATCGCGATCCAGTTGCCATCCCGCAGCGCCGGACCGCCGTTGTGCCCTATCTCGCTCATGCGCAGCCCTCCTCTGCGACGGCGATAAGGATCAGTTGCACGCGGTCCCTGTCATCCAGATCGGGATGAGCAAGAATGGCCTTGAGCGCCATGATGATGATGCTGCAATCGGCACCGAACGCTGCCCCACTCTCGCTGCCCGTGAAGTGCGGGCACACGAGGGCGCGGATGGCCTCGATACGCCACTCGGCAATGTCACGCGCGTCGACAACGGCGTTCGTCCACGACACCAGCACGCCATCGATGCCCGCTTGGCTGGCCCGGATTAAATCATCCGTCAGACGCTCTCTGTTCAGAGCAAGGCGACCTGCCCACCACTCCATGTCTTGCAGCGCGGCAGCGATGGAGATGTGTTCCCCTGCTTCGTCCTTGACATACTGTTGAGAACGTGTGTATAGAGCGCTCACGTTGTAAGTCCTTCTGCGTCTGTTGCGTTGACGCCGTAGCGTCCTTTGTTCGGCCTCACGTTGCAGTTCCTTCTGTGCCTGCTCGGCTCTCGATCGCGCCAACGATCCCCGAGCCATTGATCTTCCCCATTGCAAACCATCCAAGAGCCCGGCGCCAACCGGGCTCTTTGCACGTCTCGGCCGCCTCGGCGAGCCGTCCTGCCGCCTGCCGGCCCCAGCGTGGGCGCATCTTCTCGCTCGGCAACGATGCCATCGTGATCGCGTGCCGGCGCCGCCAGCCGATCGCCTCCTCGACCGCCCGGTCGTCGTTGCGCCGGACCGCCTCGCGCCACGCGTAGTATTCGGCCGAGTAGCGGGTCGGCGCCTTCTCGTGGCGCTGGTAGGGGCTCTTGGCTTTCCTCATGGCAGCGGCTTCAGGGATTTGGTGGCGTCGTTGAAGCGGAACACGCGCGCGATCGGGATCGGGCGGAGCACCTCGATCGCCCGGTGGCGACCGGGATGGCGGCGGATGAAACCGCGCTCCTCGAGGCCGGCGCGCAGACCGAGCGTGCGGTTCATCTGGCCCGCCGCGCCGATCGCCTCGGCCACGTCCCGCACGGTCGGGGAAACGCCGCCGTTGTCCCGCTGGTAGGCCTGGATCGCCAGTAATGTCTGCTGCTGGCGGTGGGTCAGCATGCCCGCCTCCGGAGCCGAGCCGGGAACGTCATCGTTGTCAGCCGGCCGCCGCCGGCCTTGCGGCGATCGTCCTGCGAGCGCTTGCAGCCGAGCTTGACCAGCTCCTGGCTCAATTTCTTGGATGACAACTCGGGCCATTCGGGATGGGCTGAGGCGCGCATCTGATGGTAGTTGCGCATTAGGTGGCGGAGGTGGATCTCGTTGCCCTCGATCCACTCGTGGATCGAATAAGCAAAGGCGGCGACCGCAGCCCCCTTGCCGATCGGATCGACGCTCTCCGGCGACGCTTGCGGCACGGCTGCCGGCAACGGTGCAGGCGGCGGCAGGGCGGGCGGCTCGTGCCCCGGCATCGCTGTCAGGATGCCGCCATCGATGACTCGCGGCTGCCAACGGAGCGCCGGCAGCACGACACCGATCGCCAGCAAACCTATGAATTTTTCCAACAACATGCGCGTCCTCTTCGGTGCCAGCGATCTGTGGCGGAGCGCGGCGGCGAGCCCGGAGAAGCCGACCGCCGCGCTCAACGCCGGCCTCGGACCCGGCCAGTGCGGGGGCCGGACCCAAAGCCATTTGGTACGCAATGCAACTTGAAACGCTCGGGGCTCGGGGCGATTGCCGAATACCTGCCGCCCGCAGGCGGCCCCCAGCCGGACGCCATCGCCCCTTGGTATGCTCGGATGGCCCCTCACCACAGCCGCCGAGGCGCCGGGGAACGCACGCTTGACACCGAGAAAAGCGGGGACGCGAGACCAGTCCCCGATCAGTCTAGGGAGGAAATGCCCCCTGACCGCCTCTCGGCGTCAGGGTAGAAAGCTCGGCAGCCATCAATGGCCACGCGCGGCCATCGTTGGCGTCTGGCGTCCCGCCGTCTCCCCATCGCTCAGCCATCAAAGCAGCCGAGGCAGAGGCGGAAGGGTCGAGCCCTCTACGCTGACGCTGCAACTCTACGCTGGGTTACGCCGCCGGCCGAGCTAGCGCTTTGCGCAATCGCACCGCTTCCCGCAGGCCCGCATATACGCCCGGATACGATCGACCGTCCCCGTCTCGACATCGCCGCCTTCGCGCAGCCGGCCGATCACCTTGCCGCTGTTGACCGCACGCAAGCCCAGCGTCGTTTCGGCGATCTCCGGGTGGCGCGCCAGAAACGCATCCACCTCGGAAAGGAACTGATCTTTGATCGTCGTCATGGGCTCAGCATCCTATTGGGCTTCGGGCCACCCGTCAACCGCTAACCGCCTTGTGAGGCATAACCGCAACACTACCCCCGATGCAATGGTCTTTTTGGGACAAGCCCCAACTTTTCATTTGACGGTTGGCTCCGCGCCCAATAGGATGATTTGCATCGGACGGGGCGGGCTTCTCTCCCTAGCTTGGCAAGGCGGCTCATCCTCCCGATCGGCCGCAAGCCCCGTCCGAATGAAATCGAACCTCCGCAGCGGGGTGCGGGCGTAGCGGGGGCAGGGACGGCACGGACCACGCAACCCCGTGCCGTCCCTGTAGCGAACAACAGTGCGCGTCAATGAGGCGGATCATGGATGGGCTTGCAAGCGGACGAGATGGCGGCGGGATGGGCGGCAGCGCGAGCAGGACGCCCCTTGGACGCGACCGCATCCTTGCCCTGGTAAGAGGGCTGGAGGACGTGGGCGTCAAGGCATGGCGCTACAGCGCCGAGCGCGACCGCGACCCGCTGCTCGATTGGGTGCACCGGACCTTCTTCTGGAACCTCTCCTACGCAGAGTTCACCCGCTCCGACGAGGCGCTCATCGAGCATCTGGAGCAAGCCTGCAAGGGCTATCAGCAGCGCGGGCTCGCCCGGCACTGGGCCTACGACAAGGCCCTGCACGAGGGGCTGGTCGCCGTGACGCGGGCCGAGATTTGGCGCTACCGACAGCAGGCGTTGGAGACACGGTCATGAGGACCGACGGCTACCACGGCGCGCTGACCAAGCTGCGCAAGGCCATCGCCCAGGCGACGCTGCTGTATCGGCCGCGCTCCGACCGGGCGCGGATGGCGATCATTTTCATCGATGCGGCGCGGGTGATCGAGGACGGGGCACGGGCGGCGCGGGCCGCGATGCAGGCGGAGCGGGAGAGGGAGAGAGACGGTGGGGGACGTGACGATATTCCCGCGCTCGGCGCGGCGGCTCAGCGACTGCCAGGGCGAGGCGGGGTTTCACGTCGCGGATCTCCGGGCGCGGCTGACGACGACGGCGCGGCTGATCGTGGCGGTCGGCAGCGTGGAAGAAGCGCTGGCGGCGCTCGACAACGCACGCGCGGAGATCGCGTTGCTCAAGATGGGAGGCTGACATGACCGACATTTACGGACACTGGCGCGCGGCGCAGAACGGCGGCTCCGGCCCCTACCTGCCGACCTATCACGCGATCGAGAACCACCACGAGAACCCGCAGCCGGGGCTCTACAAGCTGCGCCCGGCCAAGGGTGCCGATCATGTGCTGGCACAGATCTGGCTGACCGACGCCAACGGTGCCGTGGTGCACACTTGGGGTGATAGTCTGAAACTCGCCGGCTCGATCAATGGCCAGCCAGCAACGGCGGAGCAGATCGTCGACCGCTGGATGTGGATGAAGGCCGTCAGCAAGGCCGACGCCGCTCATTACAAGGCCACCGGCAACTGGCCCGGCGACGTGCCGGAAGCAGCCCCCAGCATCGGCCACAACGTCAAGGAACTCTCGCTCGCCGAGCAGATCAGCGAGTATGCTCACATGGCGCTCGGGTGGCTCACCACCACGGGCATCAAGGATAAGACATCGGCCGACATGGCCGGCAACTACCGCGCCAAGCTGCTCGACTTCAAGAAGCAGGCCGACTCCGCGCGGGAGGACCAGGTGCGCCCGCACCTCGACGCCCAGCGCGAGATCAACGCCGAGTTCAAGCCGCTGATCGCCGAGGCGGAGGCGGCGGCCAATCAGATCAGGGATGCGCTGACGGTATGGATGCGCGCCGAGCAGGCCCGCCTCGAAGCCGAGCAGCGCGCCAAGTACGAGGCCGAGCGCAAGGCGGCGGAAGCGGAGCGGGCGCGGCTCGCCGCCGAGCAGGCGCAGCTCATGGCGGACGACCCGATCGCCGCCCTGACCGATCCCGAGCCGGAGGTCGAGGTCGTGCTGCCGGCGCCGCCCGCGCCGGTCAAGGTCAACGTCGGCGGCCAGCGCGGGCGGGCGGCCGGACTGCGCACGGTGACGCGCTGCGTCGTCACCGATCACGCCGCGGCGCTCGCCTACTTCGCCGACCACGAGGAGGTGCACGCCCTCGTCGCCAAGCTGGCCGAGCGAGCGATCAAGGCCGGCGCCAAGGTGCCGGGCGCGGAGATGGTCAAAGAGCAGGTGGCAGCGTGAGTGAGGACACGACCATGGGTAAGGCGAGCACGATGCAGGTGGGCAAGCCGCTCGCCTCGATCATGCCGACCAGTCTCGACGACGTGGCGCGGCTGGCCAAGCTGGCAGTGATGGCCGGGCTGGTGATCGTGCCGAAGCGGCGTCGCAAGGGCGACGACGAGGAGGACGAGCAGGCGGCAGAGGCGAGCGAGGAGAACCGGCTGATCGCGGTCGCGACGATGACCATCCTGCACGGCATGGAGGTTGGCCTGCCGCCGATGCAGGCGCTGCAGACGATCACCATCATCAACGGCCGCCCGCTGGTATGGAGCGACGCGGTGCCGGCGCTGCTGTGGCGGGCGGGTTCCGCCTAGGAGTGGGTCGACGGCGAGGCGACGCGCGCACCGCCCACTGCGAGATCGCCCGCCCGCACGGAGCGACGATCGCGCGGGCGTTCTCGGTTGCCGACGCCAAGCGGGCCCGGCTATGGGGACGCGCGCGAGAAGATCACCCGCAAGGGCCGCGGCGGGTCGACCTATACGGTCGACAACGATGCGCCGTGGCATCGGTTTCCCGAGCGCATGATGGCGATGCGCGCGCGCGGCTTCGCGGTCAAGGACGGTGCCTCCGACGTGACGCGCGGCCTCTACCTGCGCGAGGAGTACGAGGAGAACGAGATCGTCGACGTGACACCGAAGGCGGTGCAGATCGCCGCCCCGTCGATCGACGACATTCCCGACCCGGCGCCGCAAGCGGACAAGCAACCGGACACGGGTGCCGCGCAACCGGCTGATCTCTTGGACATTCCCGAGGACAGCGAGGCGGACACGCCGATCGCCGACGTCGACGGCTATCTGGCTAAGCTCGCCGACGACGTGAAGCTCTGCGACAGCGCCGAGGAACTGGCCGAGATCGCCGACGCCAACGCCGGCATGATCGCGCGGCTACCGAAGCCTGCACAGAGGAAGGCGCGCAAGCTGCTGGAGGCGGCAGCATGACAGCGGCGACGGACAAGGCGCTGGCGCGGGCGGCGCGGCTGATGCGGTTCGCGGCAGAGGATCTCGAGGCCGCCGGCCTCGGCATTAAAGAGACCTCGATCCTGTTCGTCGCCGCGCTGGTGGCGGCGCTCGAAAAGCGCGGGATCGACAGGACCAAGGCGGAGGCCGCGATCCATGCGGTCGTCAGAGCCGCGTGCCGGCCGGAGCGGCCGGCGGAGCAGAGGGAAGCGGGATGATGGGACGGGGAGCGGGGGCGCTGGCGGCGGTCAAGCAGTGGGCGGCGGGGGCCGCCGGGCTCGCGCTGACGGCGGGGTTTGTCGGCGCGGCGGCGACGATGGGACTGTTGCCTCGGCCGGCAGCATCTGGCCGGAAACGCCGTCGGCGTGGCTGCTGGTCGCCGGGGCGCTGGTGTCGAGCGCGATGCTGGCGCTCGGGCCGCTGGCGACGGTCGGCCGGCGCAAGTGGATTGCGGCGGTGATTCTGGCGCCGGTGTGGGTCGTGTGCGCCGGCTACTCGCTGCAATCGATCGTCAAGTTCGCGGCGGAATGAGCGTCTCGTGCCCCCATTGCGGAGCGGAATTTGAGCCGCCGAAGGCGAGCGGCAAGCCGCGCTCGCATCCGCAACTCAAGCGGTTCCATGCGCTGATGCAGGCCGCGTTCAACCACCGGCCTGAGACGCAGTCGGAGTTCCGGCCGCGCAACAAGGAGCACCTGCGCTACTGGCTGGAAAAGGAGGCGGGCCACTTCGAGGTGGTCAAGACGATCATCTGCAAGCAAGCCGACGACCCGAAGCGGCTGACCGCCGTACTGACCGCAGTGCTCGCCACGGCGAGCGATGACAATCTGTTCGTCGAGGTCGAAGGACTGAGCGTGGTGGTCAAACGTGCTGTGTCGATCTCCTACGACACCCTCGCTCACAGGCGCGCCTGCGCGTTGTTCAGCCAGATCGACGACGTCTTGAAGTCGCTCGGGCTCGACCTTGATAAGCTTTTGAAAGAGGAGGTGTATGTGGTATGAGGGATGGTAATGCGCAAATCTCTGCTCGGCCTGGCTCCGCCGCTCACGCTCTGGATACGGGCGGCGCTGGTGCTGCCGCTGGCTCCGGCGTTCTGGCTGGTAGGGTGGGAGACGGAGCCCACTTCGTGGTGCTGACCACAATGATGACGCTCATCGGCGGGGTGCTGACGCGGCTGACGCAGCAGGCCCGAGCCGCGCGTCAAGCACTCGCTCGGCTGGGACTGACGCCGCGATTGACGCGCCTGCGCCGGCGTATGTCCGCGCGTTCCCGTCTCCAGCGCGGTGCGCTACTCGACCGGCTGCTGTGCCTCACCGGAAAGTGTCGGCGGCTGGTCGTGATCGACACCCACAGCCGCGCCTCGGACCCGCTGCGGTGCATCCGTTGCGGCCGGGCGCACGGCTGGATCGATCCCGCAGAAATGGCGGGGTTTCGCGCGCGGACAGCCTGGATGGGACGCGGGTGGTGGATAGAGGACATCGGCTATGGCGATTAAGCGCGGCACCAATCAGCCAGATCTGATCGTCGGAACGACCGGCGCCGACGTGATCCTCGGCCTCGATGGCGACGACTATCTGCGCGGCGGGTTCGGCAACGACACGCTGCGCTGCGGGAAAGGCGAGGACTTAGCGCGCGGCAACCGCGGCAACGACCGGATTTTCGGCGAGCACGGCATCGACTACCTCGCCGGCGGGGATGGCAAGTGACTACATCGACGGCGGTCCTGGCGATGGGCCGGGTGATGGTGGCGTCCGAGGTGACTATCTGCTCGGCAACAACGGCAACGACACGATCCATGGTCGTGGCGGTCGCGATGTCATGCTCGGCGGCAACGGGAACGACGTGCTGAACGGCGGCGCGCATGGCGACTACATGGTTGGCGGCGCGGGCAGCGATCGATTCGTGTTTTCGTCGCTGACCGACCTGATTGACCCCGAGATCGGAGATCACATCGCCGACTTCGTGCAGGGCGAGGACCGTATCGATCTGTCGGCCCTTGGCCCGGCGCTGTCGATTGCGGTCAGCAACGATGGTTCCCGCACCTATCTCGATCTTGACGCCGACGGCGATGGTCTGTTCGAGGCGACGGTGACGCTTGCCGGCGTGCACAATCTGACCAGCAACGATTTCATTT
>JADJRE010000041.1 GCA_016712375.1 Rhodospirillales bacterium | reverse complement strand
CGCCGATATGAACGAGAAACGTGGAGTGAATGAGATGGCACATCCCTTGATGCCGAAAGCGACGGCCGTCTGGCTCGTCGAGAATACGTCGCTCACATTCGAGCAGATCGCCGATTTTTGCGGCATCCACTCACTGGAAGTGCAGGCGATCGCCGACGGCGAAGTCGCCGCCGGCATGCAAGGCCGCGATCCGGTGGCGGCGGGCGAGTTGACGATGCCGGAGGTCGAGCGCTGTCAGCGCGACCCGGACTTGCGGCTGCGGCCGGCGGACCGGCGGGTGACGCTGCCTGAGGCGCGGCAGAAGGGTGCGCGCTACACGCCGGTGGCGAAGCGCCAGGACCGTCCCGATGCCATCGCTTGGCTGCTCAAGAACTATCCTGAATTGAGTGACGCGCAGGTGTGCAAGCTCATCGGAACCACCAAGCCGACCATCGACAAGGTGCGCGACCGCACCCACTGGCGTTCAGCCGACATCAAGCCACGCAATCCCGTCAGCCTCGGGCTGTGCAGCGAGGCCGATCTGCAGAAGGAAGTCGATCTTGCCCGGGCGCGCGCCGGCACGGTACACGGTGCCGGCACGGTGCACGGTGCCTGAGCGGGGCTGGCGCCCCGCTGCAGTCTATAGCCGGCCCATCTCCTCGTCGCGACAGGAGTAGCCCAGTTCCAGCCCCTCCTCCAGGAAATCGCCGAGAAGGGGATGCTGAGCAGCGCTTCCGCCCGGCGCTCGTCGGGGTTATCCCGGGCATCGGCAACGGCGCTCTGCCACTCCTCGACGTCGTAGTCGCCTTCGCCGATCCACACGAGCGCCAGGATCTCGACCAGTTCATCCTCGTTGAGCGATCTGATGAAGCCGCGGATCTCTTCCACCGTCGGATCATCCGGATAATCGAACAGCACCTCCCGATCGGCATCGTCCGTGGGATTGTCTCCCGGTTCCGGAACCTCGGGCTCCATCTTGGCGTCGAACTCTCGCGCCTTGATGATCAGGAAGCAGATTTTATCGAGCGCGATGGTCAGCATGTTCCGCCCTCTCTTGCGGTCGCTACACGCCGCTCCCGCATTCTCGCAGCGAAGACGCCGTCCGGCCACTCCTGCTTTGTCGCTGCCGCGGCGGCGCCAGTGCTGCCGCTATCCTCCCGTAAAGACACTTTGGGCGCGGGCCGACCCGGCACCGCGCCCTTTGGTGTCTTGAGTGGCACTGCTGACTAAGAGGCCGCTGGCTCCGCCGGCTCCTTTGCGGGCGCTGGCGTAACCGATGTCTTCCAGTGCATCCTTGATCTCGTCAAGGATGGCCGGATCGTCGATCGTTGCCGGCATCTTCCAGGGCTGGTTGTCGGCGATCTTCCTGCATGGTCCCGCGCAGGATCTTGCCCGAACGGGTCTTCGGCAGGCGGTCGATCACGGTGGCCGTCTTGAAGGCGGCGACCGGCCCGATCTGATCGCGGACCATTTGCACCACTTCCTTGACGATCTGGTCGTGCGACTTGGTGACCCCAACTTCAGGACCATGAAGCCGACCGGCAGCTGGCCCTTGAAGGAGTCGGCGACGCCGACGACCGCGCACTCGGCCACGTCCGGATGCTTGGCCAGCACTTCTTCCATACCGCCAGTGGAGAGACGGTGACCGGCGACGTTGATGACGTCGTCGGTGCGCGCCATGATGTAGACGTAGCCGTCTTCATCCATGAAGCCCGCGTCGGCGGTCATGTAGTAGCCCGGGAACTCGGTGAGATAGGAGGCGACGAAGCGCTCGTCGTTGTTCCACAGCGTCGGCAGCGAGCCCGGGGGCAGTGGCAGCTTGACGCAGATCGTGCCGCTCTCGGCGAACCGGGCTTCACCGGCAGCTGACCCAGCCCCATGCAGTTGGCCGCGATCGACCAGCCGGTCTCGGTCTGCCACCAGTGGTCGATCACCGGCCGCTGCACGGCGTTCTCGGCCCAATGCAGCGTATCCGGATCGGTCCGTTCCCCGGCGAGGAACAGGATGCGGAACTTGCTGAGGTCGTACTTGCCCATCAGCTCGGCTTTGGGGTCGTCGCGCTTGATGGCGCGGAAGGCGGTCGGTGCGGTGAACAGCGATACCGCGCCATGCTGGGAGATCACCCGCCAGAATGCGCCGGCATCGGGGGTGCCGACCGGCTTGCCTTCGTAGACGATGGTCGTCGCCCCGTAGAGCAGGGGGGCATAGACGATATAGGAGTGTCCGACCAGCCAGCCGACGTCGGAGGATGCCCACCATACTTCGGCCGGATTGACGTCGTAGATGCTCTTCATCGTCCACATCAGCGCCACCATGTGGCCACCGTTGTCGCGGACGACGCCCTTCGGCTGGCCGGTGGTGCCGGAGGTGTAGAGGATGAGCGGATCGGTCGCCGCGACCGGGACGCACTCCGCCGGCTGCGCCTTCGCAACCGCCGCGTCCCAGTCGACGTCGGTGCCTTTCAGTTCCCGGCTTCTGCGAGCGCTGCTTGATGACGACGGCGCTGGGCTTGTGGTCGGCAAGCTCGATGGCCGCCTCGATCAGCGGCTGATAGGCGATGACACGCCCGACTTCGATGCCGCAGGAAGCGGTGACGATCACCTTCGGCAGCGCATCGTTGATGCGAACCGCAAGCTCGTTGGAGGCGAAGCCGCCGAACACCACGGAATGCACGGCACCGATGCGGGCGCACGCCAGCATCGCCATCGGGGCTTCGGCGACCATCGGCATGTAGATGATCACCACGTCGCCCTTGCCGACGCCAAGGCTCTGCAGCACGCTGGCAAACTTCGCGACCTCGTCGCGCAGTTCACGGTAGCTGAAGGTGCGCTTGGTCTGGGTGAGCGGGCTGTCGTAGATCAGCGCGGCCTGATCGGCCCGGCCGCCTTCGACGTGGCGGTCAAGCGCGTTGTAGCAGGTGTTAACAATGCCGCCCTTGAACCAGCGGTAGAAAGGCTTGTTGGAATCGTCGAGGACCTTGTCCCACTTTTTATACCAGTGGATTTGTTCAGCGGCCTCTCCCCAAAACCCCTCCGGATCATTTATCGATCTGGAGAACGCTTCCTCGTATGGTCCAGTCATGATCCTCCCCTTTTTTGGTAGGATTGTCAGATGGTTAGATTGATAGCAGCAGACTTCCTGCCATCAAGGAGGCGGAGTGTGGTCTAAATCGCTGCATTTTGCAAAGGCCGAGTGCGGGGGACGAATGCTGGCACGCCGCTCATCTGGCCCATTTGCGGAAAGAAAAGCCATTTCGACCGGGATGTGACTGGCCAGCGCGAGACGTTGCTATCGACCGTTGACATTCATTGCCATATCCTGGATGAGTGCAGCGGTTTTCGACGAGGTTTCCCTGCGGCATCGGCACCCGGTGTGGCCTGGGCCATCTCTTCCTCATTTGGAGTATGTTCACCCCTGGCTGCGCACCTTGTTGGCAGGCGCGCGCCAACGGCGGCGGTCAACCTAATGCGGATGGCTGAGAGCTGCGATCTCGTCCTTGATCTGCAACTTCTGCTTCTTCAGCCTGGAAATCTCTGCTTCGTCGGGACGAGGCCGGTTGTTTTCGGCTTCCAGCGCCTCGTCGAGGGCATGGTGTTTCGCCTTTAATGCTTCGATCCGATCCTGCAGGCTCATGGGATTGTCCTCCTCGTTTCACCCACCATCATCCTGAGAATAGGCGGCGCCGGCGGCTTCCCCGCAAGATCTCTGAGGAAGAGGGCAGGCCCCAGGCGGAGGGGGTGCCGATGGGCGCGGGAGCGGTTGCGGCGAACGCCTTGCGCCCTCGTGGCGCGGCTGCCACTTCTCTTGCTGGAGATCCGACAAGAACCGGGCGGGAGTTTCTTCCACATGAATGACAAGTCGTTTGTTCCTCTCGCCGGGCGCGGGGCGCTGCGTATCAGCGGTGAGGACGCGCGCCCCTTTCTGCAGGGGTTGATTTCCAACGATATTACCCATGTGAGCCGGGAACGGACGATCTGGGCAGCTTTCCTCACGCCGCAAGGGCGGTATCTGCACGACTTCTTTGTCTGTGAGCTGGATGGGGCACTTTACTGGAAAGCGAGGCGGCGCGCCTTCCCGATCTGAAGCGGCGGCTGTCGATGTACCGGCTGCGCTCGCGGGTCAGCATCGAGGAGGTCGGGCCGGCAATGGCCGTATGGGCTCTCGACGGCGATGGCGCTGCCGAGACGTTCGGGCTTGCCGGCGGGCAGGCGGGGACCACGGCGCCAGTGGCCGGCGGCGTGGTATTCGTCGATCCGCGGCTGGCAGCGATGGGCCTGCGCGCGCTGCTGCCGGCACAGACCGGCGAGGCGATCCTGCGGGAGCACGGTTTCGCCGCCGCCGATGCCGGGGCTTACGACGCGCAGCGCATCGCGCTCGGCCTGCCCGATGGCAGCCGCGACATCCTGGTCGAGAAGTCGCTGCTGCTGGAGGTGGGTTTCAACGAACTCGGCGGCATCGACTGGGACAAGGGCTGCTACCTTGGCCAGGAATTGACGGCGCGCACCCGCTGGCGCGGCCTGGTGAAGCGCCGGCTGCTGCCGATGCGGGTCGAGGGGCCGCCGCCGGCACCCGGAACGCCGGTGGTGGTGGGCGACAAGGAGGTGGGCGAGGTACGGTCCGCTGCCGACGGCTGGGCGATGGCGGTGTTGCGTCTGGACGCTCTCCCTGGCGATCCGCGCCGCGGGCGGCGTCGTGGTGGGATCGGCGCGGCTGCTGCCGGAACCGCCGGACTGGGCGGTGCTGCCGGAAGACGTGGCGGTAACCGAGGCGCCGTGAAGGTCCTTCCGATGACAGGCGTCGTGCCTATGCCGCCCCCAGCCGGGCGAACAGCGCCAGCATGAGAAAAACCAGCCCGATCAGCGTCGGCACCCAGATAAGGGGCCGCAGTCCGGGGTGGGCGGCTGGCGAGCCGGCCGGCACCAACGGCGCCGCCAGTGCCAGGGCCGGCGCCACCGGAGCCGCCAGGCGCTTGAGGAACTCCTCGGCGAACGTCTGTGCCGTGGCGTCGGTCAGGCGTGAGCCGGCATGCGCCAGCGCACCGCCAATGGTGGCATCGACGTCGAGGCATATCCTCGTGCCGCCGCCGTCGTCCGGCAGCAGGCGGACCACCGCGCCGCCGGAGGCGATACCACCGGCGTCGTCCTGCCCTTCGCCGGTCAGCCGGCAGCCGTTCGGCGGGTCGCGCTCGCTGACGGTGATCCGGCCTGTCAACCGGATCTCCCGGGTCCCGATGCGGGTGCACAGCTCGGCGTCGAGCACCCGGGCATCGCGCCAGGCGAGCCTGTCGCAACTGGGTATGCTGCGTTTCAGTATGCTCACGTCGTTGAGGGCCGCCCAGAGCTCTTCCCTCGATGCGTCGAGGTGGCATTGCGCGGAAAGCTGCATCGGGCTTGGTTCCTGGGCGTACGGGCGGCGGCGCGGCGGCGCTGCGGCGGCGATAGTAGCGGTCCCGGCGACGCCGCCACAAGTCTCCACGACCGCTGTCCAACTGCCGCCCGGGCCCCTTTGGCGGCGGCCATCGGCAGCGGTATCCCGCCGCCAGGTTGAAGACAGCGGCGGACATCCTGATATCTCTTTGGCGTCAGGAGGATCTGGCGGTTTGAAAGCCGCCAGCGGCATTAGCCACCTTACACCGCCAGACGGAAGCGCGGCCTCCGTGGCCCCCTTCGATCGACGCAGTCGATCGTTCCGTCAGAAATTTCTTGAGTGCGGCAATCGTGCTGGTGGCTTACATCAGCACTGCCGCAACGGGCAATAGCCACAATGGAGTTCTGTACATGCTTACAATTGGTGACGTGTTTCCGGCTTTCGACATAAAGGGCGTCGTCTCCGCCGATCCCAAGGCGGCGTTTGCCACCTTCGATCTGCAAACCGATGCCGGGAAGTGGAAGGTATTCTTTTCTGGCCGAAGGATTTCACCTTCGTGTGCCCGACGGAGATTGCCGCCTTCGGCAAGCTGAATGGCGAGTTCACCGATCGCGACACCGTCGTCTACGGCGTATCGACCGATAGCGAGTTCGTCCATCTGGCATGGCGGCAGAACCATGACGACCTGCGCGGGCTGCCGTTCCCCATGCTGGCCGACATCAAGCGCGAGCTGAGCACGGCGCTCGGCATCCTCGACAAGACCGAGGGCGTCTGCCT
Organism: Rhodospirillales bacterium; assembly: GCA_016712375.1. Taxonomy (GTDB): domain Bacteria; phylum Pseudomonadota; class Alphaproteobacteria; order Rhodospirillales; family Defluviicoccaceae; genus Defluviicoccus. The sequence continues at coordinate 7,151 of JADJRE010000041.1, read as the reverse complement.
GCGTGCGACCTTCATCGTCGACCCGGAGGGCGTCATTCGCTTCGTCTCGGTCAACGATTTGAGCGTCGGCCGCAACCCGAACGAGGTGCTGCGCGTCCTCGACGCCCTGCAGACCGACGAGCTGTGCCCCTGCAACTGGCAGAAGGGCGAGGCCGTCCTCCAGGCTGCCTGAGCGCTCGCCGCATGCACGGAACAGCGCCGATCTCGCATCGGCGCTCGTTCCTCTCCAACCCAACAAGGACGAAGCAATGTCGATCGACACTCTCAAGAGCGCACTGCCGGACTATGCTAAAGACCTGAAGCTGAACCTTTCCAGCCTTGCAGCCGAGCCGTCGCTGAGCGAGCAGCAGCGCGCCGGCACCTTCGTCGTCTCGGCTCTGGCGTCGCGCAGCGCGGTGGTCACCGAGGCGCTGCTGGCGGAGTTCGGACCGAAGCTGTCGGCGGCCGCGCTGGAGGCGGCAAAGCGGCAGCCTCGATCATGGCGATGAACACCATATATTACGGATCGTTCACCTGGTGTCGGCCGCAGACTACAAGACACTGCCGGCGAAGCTGCGGATGAACGTCATCGGCAAGCCGGGCGTGGAGAAGGTAGATTTCGAGCTGTGGTCTCTGGCGGTTTCCGCCATCAACGGCTGCGGCAAGTGCATCGACGCCCACGAGCGGGAGCCTGCGCAAGCACGGGCTGGGCGCGGACGCGGTGCAGGCAGCGGTACGGATCGCCGCCGTTGTGCACGCTGGTAGCGGCGACGCTCGATGGCGAGGCGGCGTTGTCGCAGTCGGCGGCAGCGGTAGCCGCGTAGAGGCGGAGCGGCGAGGCGCGCCGATCGCGACGGATCGGAACGGAAGCGGAAGCAATGAAGCTGCAGGGCAATACCATCGTCTGGATTCTGGTCGGCGTCGTGCTGATCGGTCTGTTCACGCAGGCCGCCCACCGTCCGATCGCGCCCCGGACTCGCAGATGGCCTATTCCGACTTCATGGCCAGCGTCGAGCAGGGTCAGATCAAGTCGGTGAACATCCGCGGACAGGAGGTTCTCGGCACGACGCAGGATGGCCATGCCTTCCGCACCTTTCTGCCGGAGGGCGCCGACATCGTCGACGCCCTGACCAGCAAGGGGTGCGGGTGCAGGCCTCCCCGCCGCCGCAGCCCAGCTTCCTGATGTCGCTGCTGATCTCCTCGTTCCCGGTGCTGCTGCTGATCGGCGTCTGGATCTACTTCATGCGGCGCATGCAGGGCGGGCCCGGCGGGGTGCTCGGCTTCGGCAAGAGCCGCGCCCGGCTGATGCAGCAGGACCAGCGGCGGGTCACCTTCGCCGACGTGGCCGGCATCGACGAAGCCAAGCAGGAACTGCAGGAAATTGTCGAGTTCCTCAAGGATCCGCAAAAATTCCAGCGCCTGGGCGGCAAGATCCCGAAAGGCTGCCTGCTCGTCGGCCCTCCCGGCACCGGCAAGACGCTGCTGGCGCGGGCCATCGCCGGCGAGGCGAACGTGCCGTTCTTCACCATCTCCGGCTCCGACTTCGTCGAGATGTTCGTCGGCGTCGGCGCTTCGCGGGTGCGCGATATGTTCGAGCAGGCGAAGCGCAATGCGCCCTGCATCGTCTTCATCGACGAGATCGACGCCATCGGGCGCCAGCGCGGCGGCATGGCCGGCGGCGGGCAGGACGAGCGCGAGCAGACCCTGAACCAGCTGCTGGTGGAGATGGACGGTTTCGAAGCCAACTCGGGCGTCATCCTCATCGCCGCCACCAACCGCCCGGACGTGCTCGATCCGGCGCTGCTGCGCCCCGGCAGGTTCGACCGGCAGGTGGTCGTGCCCAACCCCGATATCCTCGGGCGCGAGCAGATCCTCAAGGTGCACATGCGCAAGGTGCCGGCGGCGGCCAACGTCGATGCAAGGGTCATTGCCCGCGGTACCCCCGGCTTCTCCGGCGCCGACCTCGCCAACCTCGTCAACGAGGCGGCGCTGCTGGCTGCCCGCGCCAACCGCCGGCTGGTGATGATGGCCGACTTCGAGTCGGCCAAGGACAAGGTGCTGATGGGCGCCGAGCGCCGGTCGATGGTGATGACCGAGCACGAGAAGGAGCTCACGGCATATCACGAGGCCGGGCATGCGCTGGTCGGCCTCGCCGTGCCCGGCAACGATCCGCTGCACAAGGTGACGATCATCCCTCGCGGGCGTGCGCTCGGCGTGACGATGAGCCTGCCCGAGCGCGACCGCTATGCATTCCGCAAGAACGAGATCGAGGCGCGGCTGGCGATGATGTTCGGCGGCCGGGTGGCCGAGCAGCTCATTTTCGGCATGGCCAACGTCACCACCGGTGCCGCCAACGACATCCAGCAGGCGACCAACATGGCCCGCCGCATGGTCACCGAATGGGGGATGAGTGATGCGCTGGGGCGCCTGCGCTGCAGCGACAACGAGGAGGAGATCTTCCTCGGCCGCTCAATCACCCGCACCCGCAACGTCTCCGAGGACACCGCCCGGCTGATCGATGCGGAGGTTCACCGGATCATCGGGTGCGCGGAGGCGAAGGCCCGTTCGGTGCTGAGCGACCGGCCTGACGATCTGCACGCGCTCGCCCGCGCCCTGCTGGAGTACGAAACGCTGTCGGGGACGAGGCGAACCACATCCTGCGTGGCGAGGCCATCGACCGTTCCGATCACGTCGATCCCGAGGATCAGCCGCAGGGTCGTCGCGGCGGCTCGGTGCCCAGGTGGCGGGGCGTCGAAGCGTCCGGGTACCAATTCCGGCGGCGGCATGCCGGGTCTGCAGCCGCAGGGTTAGGCCACCGTCACGCGCAACCGGGTCTGCCGATTATGACTTAGGGAAGCAGCCCGCTGCGGCCTCGCGGGCTTTTCTACCCTTGCTGCGGGACCGCTGGTGCCGCGGTGGTGCCGATGGCTCCGCGCATGGAGGCGACGTCCACCGGCTTCGAGCAGATCACGGCCTCGCGAGATCCGCCGGCAGGCCAGGGTGGTCGGCATGATAGCCGGTCAGGACCAGAAACGGCGTACCGCGTGCCTTGAGCAGGCGATCGATCGGCCAGCTTGCCTCACCCGCCAGGTTGACATCGAGGACCGCGATCGTCAGCAGTCGGGCCTCACCGGCCAGCCGCAGTCCATCGGCGACCCGTGCCGCCGGACCCGGCACCGTGAAACCCAGGGCTCGTCAGCTGCTCTTCGATGTCGAGGGCAGCGGGGATCTCATCTTCGACCAGCAGTGCGTAGCGGCACTCCGGCTGCTCAATGTGCGCCATGGTGGGCGCAGCCTGGAGCCTTTGCCAATACCTCGGCCACCGGCACCTGCGCCCAGGCATTCGATGCCCGCCGGATCGAACCGCAGCTCGAACTGGCCGCGCAGATCATGGGTGACGAGCTGCTCCATAAGCTTCATGCCGAAGCCGGTGCGCTGCGGCCGGCTCACCCGCGGACCACCCCGCTCGCACCAGCGGATCGCCAGGGCGTCGTCGGCGGGATCCTGCCGCAGCTCGACCGGCAACCACGGCGCAGCCGGGATCGCCACCGAGGGCTCCGTACTTGGCGGCGTTGGTGGCCAGTTCATGGAACAGCAGGCTGAAGACAAGGGTGGCGCGCGGCGACAGCAGGACATCGGTGAATGCCAGCTGGACACGGCCCTGATAGGGCGCGGCCACGACCGACAGGGCCTCGCCGTTACTCCACTCGGAAGCGCTGCTCGGCCAGGGTCCTGCCGGTTGCTGCATCGATGGTGGCGACCCGCCAGCTCCCGGACATGCCGCTGGTGAGGGACAGGGCTGTATAGGCGCGCCAGGACTGGGAGGTGGGCTTCAGCTGGCGTTCCTGCACGACGCGGCCGTTCAACTCCCACCGGTGAAGCACCGTGCGGCCGCTCAGTCCCCGTAACTCGGTAAAGAAGTAGATGGTGCGGCCCTGCCCCCTGCCCGAGGCGGACGGGCAGGGCGGCACCCCGGCTCAGTCCGTCCATGCGGGCGGTGAGCTGCATGCGGGCGACGTTACTTGGTCGTGACGGCATCCGGCGGTGAGCGGCTCGCCATGACCGGCGGTGGCGCTGGCTTAGCCGGCGGGCTCGGTGTCGGCGTCATGACCGGCGGCGGCGCCGGCTTTGGCGGTGGCGCTGTGACGACCCTCGGCGGCGGTTCTGCCGCGACCTCAGGCGGTGGCGCCGGCGCAGCTGCGCGGGAGGCTCGTGCCGGCGTTGCCGGCAGCGAGGGTGCGGGAAGAGCGGCAAACGGGGGCACTGCCACAGCGGTAGCCGGGGGAGCTGCGACAGCGGCAGGAGGCGGTGCCACAGCGGCAGGAGGCGGTGGCACCACTGGCTCGGGGTGCCGCTGTTGCTGCGGCGGCGACGCGCCCCCTCCGCGCGAGAGCTCGTCGAGGCCGGACAGACCGGCTGGGAGAGGCGGTGGCGTGCGCGAGTCCGGTCCCGCTGCGGATATCACCTCGTCCGCCGATGAGGAGCCAGCACCGCCTACGTTGGTGCTATCGCGCCACAAGACGAAGAATGCGATCAGCGTGATAGCCGCAAGAGCAGTGCCGGCCACGACCGTACGATTGCGCACCAGGGAATCCCGCTTCCGTTTATTGTCCATCGCCGCGTAAGGCAGCCCAGGATAGTCTTTTTGACCTCGCAGTGACGAATGGTCCTGCGATGTCGGGCATCCCCGCGCCACCGCTGAACCGGTCGAACAGACCACGGCTGATCGATCCCCGATCCTCGCTTCGGGTTATGGCGAAACAGCGGCCTTGTCGCCGACGCCGCCCGCAGTCGGGCTCTTGACCGGCATATTTTCGAAGGTAGGGTTGGAGCGACTGGAGGCGGACGGAGTTTTCATGCAGATAAACGATTGCAAAGCCGCCAGAACCGGGCGCGCACGCTGGGTCAGGGTCTGGGATTTGCCAACGCGGCTGTTTCACTGGTCGCTGGTGCTGCTGGTTGTGCTCAGCATCTATACCGGCAACGTCGGTGGCCTGCGGGAGATGGACCTGCACAAGCTGTCGGGGTACGCGATCTTGGCGCTGGTGCTGTTCCGCCTGGTCTGGGGCGTCACCGGCAGCCCGCGCTCGCGGTTTGCCGACTTCGTTCGCGGACCGCGGGCTGTTCTTGCCGCCGGATCACTGCTCGGCAAGGCACATCAAGGCTTCGCCGGTCACAACCCGATGGGGGGGTGGTCGGTGGTGGCGATGCTGGTGAGCCTCCTGCTGCAGGCGGTCACCGGCCTCTTTGCGCGCGACGACATCCTCACCGCGGGCCCGCTGGTCAGGTACGTCTCAAGGAGACGAGCCGCACGCTGACGGCCATCCATGAGCTCAACGCCACCGTCCTCTACGTTCTCATCGGCCTGCACCTGGCGGCGGTGTTCGGATATCTGATCTTCCGGAAAAACAACCTGATTAAGCCGATGTTGACCGGCCGCAAGGCCCGCGACGGCGGAGATTGAAGGCTGGATGGAGCCTACGCTCGCAGCTGGGTCGCAGCGATGATCCTGGCGGTGGCGGCCGGCGCCGTCTGGCTGGTGGTCACACGCTGAGGCGGTGACCGCCGGGGCGGGCGCCGGCGGGCGCCCGCCTTCGGTCCTTTTGCGGAAGTCGTCGTGACAGCTCTTGCACGCCTTGGCCAGCGCGCCGACCGGGCGGCGAGATCGCAGCTTGCCGTCGCCAGCTTTCGCCAGATCCGCCGCCGCCGTCTGGAATGCCGCCAGCGCCTGCTGGAACTTCTGCGGCTGCTCCCAGATCGCCGGCAGAGCATCGGTCTTGCCGGTCTTCGAGTCAGGCGGAAGATGTGCTCCGCCATCTTCGACAGTGGCTCGATGGCGCGGGCGTGCCCAGGCGCGTCCTGGGTGTGAGGACGTTACCCTTGACGATGGCCACCAGCGCCGTGGTGTGGCCGCCGATCATTCCATCACGGCGTTGCGGTAGTCGATCAGTTCCTGATCGGCACGGCCGCATGGGGGGCCAGTGTCAGCGCGACGGCGACCAGGGCGTAGCGGTACACGGGGCAGCCATCGGAATTCACCTCGTTCTGTTGCAGCGGCGCCGTCGGCTGTCACCGGGTGGCCGAACCGCCCACCCCCGCCGTTGGCACGGCAGGGTATCGATCCCAGCCGACGATCGCTTATTCTGTGCCCGAGAAACCCACCGGCGTCCAGCAGGCGCCGAGGAGAAGGCCAAGGAATGGAACATATCCGCTCGCTCTGTGTGCTATGCGGCTCGCGTGAAGGCATCGACCCGGTCTATCGCCAGTGGCCATTCAATTGGGCAGGCTGATCGCCGAGCGGAACATGCGGCTGGTTTACGGGGCGGATCGATCGGGCTGATGGGGATTATTGCCGATGCGGTGCTGTCCGCCGGCGGCAGGTGGTACGTCATCCCGGACTTTCTGATTCGCTACGAAGTCGGCCACCGACAGCTCACCGATCTGGTGGTCACCGACAGCATGCACGACCGCAAGCGGCAGATGTTCGAGATGGCGGACGCCTTCGTCGTTCTGCCGGGCGGATGGGCACCCTTGACGAGATATTCAGGCTGATCACCGGCAGCTGCGGCTGCACGATCGCCGATCATCATCTCGACGTCGATGGCTACTGGGCGCCGCTGCTGCGGCTGATTGATGCCGTCATCACCACCGGCTTCGCCGATCCCGCCACCACCGACCTGTTCACCGTTGCCCGTACGCCGGAGGAGGTGCCGCAGCAGATCGGCGACATGGCGCCGCCAAAGGAACAGGCGCTGACCAGTCACCTCTGATCCCGGCGCCCGTCGCGCATTGCCTGCCGCGAGATGTGGATGAGCGTCCTTATCGATCTGATCATTATCCTTTTTGCTGATACTCCTCAATGGCTTCTTTGCCATGTCGGAGCTGGCGCTGGTCTCGTCCGCGCGCCCGGTTGAAGCAATTTGTCGACCAGGGACGGCGTGGCGCCAGCTCGGCGCTGCTCCTCGCCGACGATCCCGGCCGCTTCCTCTCGGCGGCGCAGATCGGCATCACGCTGATCGGCGTTATCGCCGGTGCCTTCAGCGGTGCCACGCTGGCGCATAAACGCCGGCTGGCTGGCGCGGTTTCCGCCGGTCGCCGCCTTCGCCGACACCCTCGCCTTTTTCGTCGTCGTCGTCGCCATCACCTTCCTGTCGCTGATCCTGGGCGAACTG
>JADJRE010000040.1 GCA_016712375.1 Rhodospirillales bacterium | reverse complement strand
CCGAAGACGGACCTGCTGCTCACCGGCCGCGATGCCCAGCAGCTGGACGAGCAGGCCAAGCGGCTGGCGCGCGGCAGGGCCGGCGGGTCGAAGCGATGACCGCCGACCTGACCCGCGAGGCGGATCGCACCGGCTGGTCGAATGCGCCCGGGCGTTCGATATCGACCTGCTGGTCAACAACGCTGGCGCCAGCCGCTTCGGCCGCTTCATCGACAGCCCCGGCGAGGTCGAGCAGCAGACGGTGCTGCTGAACGTCGTCGCCGTCGTCGATCTCACCCGCCGGCTGCTGCCGGACATGCTGGCGCAGGCGCGCGCCAGGCGGCATCGCGCCGGGCTGATCATCGTCGCATCGGCCGCCGCCTTCGCGCCGGTACCGATGTTCGCGACCTACGCCGCCTCCAAGGCCTTCGATCTGCGGTTCACCGAGGCGTTGGCCGAGGGTTGCATGACGAGCCGATCGACGTCGTGGCGCTCTGCCCCAGTCACCCGGACCGGCTTCGGACCCGCGCCGGCTGGCGCGGCGCCCAGCATGCCGGGCGCAGCGGATGCCGACGGTGTCGCGGCGGCGGGGCTGGCGGCGCTGGGCCACAGGACGCTGTGCGTCGGCGGCCGGCTGAACGGCGCGGTGCTGGCTCCGGTGGTGGCGCCGCGCAGGCTGGTCGCCGGCGCTCTCGGTGTCGCCTTGCGCTTCGTCGCCGGGCGGCACTGACGGGAACCGCTGCGTCCGGCGCCGCTTGTACGGCGGCGCGGTTCGCTTAATTGATCGGAAGGTGAGACATGCTCGGCGACTTCCGCAAGGAGAACACGGACGTGTCGGATCGGGTGGAAGTGCTGGAAGCACTGCGCGAAATCGGCACGCCAGTGATGGCAAGATCGATATCGCCGAGACGGCGTTGCTGCTGGCGGCCGTGGACCGGCCGGGTGAACCATTGGACCCCTACCGGTTGCAGCTTGCCGAGCTTGCCGAGCACGCCCGCACCGCCGCCTCGCGTACCCACAGCGTCGAATTGCAGGTCAAGGCGCTGGTGGGGCTGCTGGTGGAGCAATGGGACCTGCGCGGCGACGTAGAAAACTATGACGATCCGCGCAACGCCAACCTGATGCACGTGCTCGACCGCCGGCGTGGATTGCCGGTGGCGCTCGGCATCTTGTGGATTCACGCCGGCCACGCCTACGGCGCCCGATATCACCGGCCTTGCCTTCCCGCCCACTTCCTGGTCAGGCTGGCGCCCGCGGCCAGCGGTCATTCTCGATGTCTTCCGCGGCGGCCAGGCGCTGGTTGCGGCCGACCTGCGCCGGCTGCTGAAGGAAACGCAAGGCGCCCACAAGGAGATCGAGCCGCACCACTACGGCGCCGTCGGCAACCGCGACGTGCTCATCCGCCTGCAGAACAACATCAAGCTGCGCGCCATCGCCGCCAACGACCTGGAGCGCGGGCTTGCCGTGCTGCGCACGATGACGCTGATCGCGCCCGATCGGGGCGGATGTGGAGGGAGACGGCGGTGCTGCAGAGCCGGCTCGGCAACCTGAAGACGGCGATCGCGACGCTGGAGGGCTTCCTCGCGCAGCCGACGCTACGGCCACCGGCGGCCGCAGCGAACTGGAAGACCTGCTCCACCGGTTGCGCAACAAGGTCAACTGATCCGCTGGGGCGATCCGCTCACATCCGCTTGCGGCGCTCCGCCCAGGCGCGTGCCAGCTCGTCGCGGAAGTCGGGAGCAGCGATGGCGATCAGCGCCCGCGCGCGGTCGTCCACATCTGCTTCGCGCAGGTCGGCGACGCCGTACTCGGTCGACGCCGTCCATGTCGCCGCGGGCGACGCCGACGCCGCAGTGGGCGGGCAGCGCGGCGACGATCTTGGAGACGGTGCCGCCTTTCGCCGTGGCCGGAAGGGCTACGACCGCCCGGCCGCCCGGCGGCGCGTGCCGCGCATGAAGTCGACAAGGCCTCCCGGCAGCGCCGACCTGCCGGCCGCCGATCATCTCGGCGTTGGCCTGCCCCAGCAGATCAACCTCGATGACCGAGTTTACGGCGACGAACCGAGGGATCGCCGCCAGGGTGGCGATGTCGTGGGTCCAGCCCACCGGGGCGAAACGCACGCGCGGATCGTCGCGGACGAAGCGGTAAAGCGCATCGCTGCCCAGCGCCACACCGGCGGTGATCGCGTCTGCCCTCCCGGCAAGCCCCGACGCCGCCGCAAGCCGCAGCAGCGGCGTGGTGATCGCACCCGAATGGATGCGCAGGTCACGGATGCCGGCGAGGGCGCCGAACACCCGCTGCACCCGGCCGACGCCCACTTCCAGCGTATCGCCGTCGCCGATCAGCCAGCCACCTGCCGGCCGATCGCATCGAACACCGGATCGGCGGCATCGCCGTCGTCCGGCAACAGCGCATCGGCATCGACCATCCAGTCGACCGCAGCCACGGGGATGCGGGCGGCGCCGCGCGTCACATGGCATCTGCCGGATTGACCAACGCCACCTTTCGCCGCGCGTTGGCGAGGATCGAAGGGGTGAAGTCGTTGGCGACGCCAGCGACGAACTCCCCGCCGCATCCGGAGGCGCCGTGTGCAGGATCGCGAGATCGATCGGCGAAGCCGGTCGCGCAGGCAGCGGAACGTCTCGAAGTACGACAGCGGCCGGAAGTCGATGCGGCCGGCGGCGAACGATGACGCCATGTCGCGGGTGACGAAGGACGCGCGCTCGCCCGCGCCTGCGGGTGCAGGCCGGCATAATCGACGCGGTTGATGCCGGGCAGCCAGACGCCAGCGAAGCGGACGCCGGCGCACGCTTCGGCCGCCGCCCGCAACGCCGCCACCAGCACCGGCGATTCCCCGCCAGTCCGGGGCGTAGACCGTCATGCCGGGCCGCAGCAGGCCAGCATCGGCTCGCAGCGATCGGCTTCGGCATGGCTTAAGTGACCCGACCGGATCAGGCGGCGCGGCTGCGGACGTTCGCAAGGACGCCGAGGAACTGCGCCAGCCACTTCAGGTGTGCCGGCCACGCCGGGGCGGTGACGATGTTGGCGTCGGTGACGGCATCGTCGACAGGAATGTCGCAGTACTGGCCGCCGGCGAGTTCGACCTCGGGCGCGCAGGCCGGATAGGCGGAGATCCGCCGGCCCTTGATGACGCCCGCCGCTGCCAGCAATTGCGCACCGTGGCACACCGCGCGGCGATCGGCTTGCCCTCGTAGGCGAAAATGACGCGGACGAGCGCCAGCACGCGCCCATTCAACCCGCAGGTATTCGGGCGCCGGCCACCCCAGGATCAGCAGGGCATCGTAGGTCGCCTCGTCCACCTCGTCAAAGCTGGCGTTGAGCGGAAAGTTGTGACCCGGCTTCTCGCTGCCAAGTCTGGTCCCCTCGAAGTCGTACCGCCGTCCGGATCTTCTCGCCGGCGCGCTTGCCGGGGCAGACGGCATGCGCGGTGTACCGACCATCTGCAGGGCCTGAAACGGGACCATCGTCTCATAATCCTCCGGCAAAATCGCCGACCAGCATCAGGATCCGCTTGCCCATCGCTTCTCTTCCGATTTTCCCCGGCGGCGCGCCTCCAGTTGCCCGCCTGGCATCTCCGCCCTTGCCGCCTGCCGGGCGGCGCCCCATATGCAGCACGCTTCCCGGTCCGCCCAAATGCAGCCTGCACGGATCAACCCGCCGCCCTTTTTTTTTTTTTTTTTTTTTTTTTTTTTTTTTTTTTTTTTTAAAAAAAAAAAAAAAAAATGCTGCTGCCCCGGTCTTGCCGCTTCCTTGCCCGGCCCAGGACCGCTAGGATTGCCCCACCCCCCGCATGCGCCTGGGAAAACGGCCCTCCCCACTCCTGGGGTCTTGTGCCCAAAAAAAAAAAACTTCTTCCTCTCGCCGTCGGGTCCGGCGGCCCCATGCTGCGGCCCACGCGGCCGTGAACACCCCCCCAAAAAAAAAAAAAAAAAACACAGGCCCGCGCGTCGTCGCTTACCAGGCGCCTTTAAGGACCGCTTCTCACGTGCAGAGTTACACCCCCCCCCCGTCGCGGTGCTCTGGAAACATTTCGCCCCCGCCAGCGTGGGCGCCCTCGCCCCCGCAAAAAAAAAAAAAAAAAAAAAAAAAAAAAAAAAAAAAAAAAAAAAAAAAAAAAAAAGCGATCTGCGCGGATACAGCCCCCCAAAAAAAAAAAAAAAAAAAAAAAAAAAAAAAAAAAAAAAAAAAAAAAAAAAAAAAAAAAAAAAAAAAAAAAAAAAAAAAAAAAAAAAAAAAAAAAAAAAAAAAAAAAGGGCGCGGCTTGCGGGACTGGAGGATGCCTATCAGTTGCACCCGTGGACATCCGGTATGAGCGACTGTCGCTGTTTCGCCCCCGCCGGCGTCGGACGACGACGGGGACCCCCCCCCCGCACCCCGCCCGCAGCCGCGGCCGGAGCACCTACCGGCAGGCGGGCGATATCCGCGCAGGGTCGGACCGATTCTCCGCCGGTGACGAAAATTTGACGCGTCCCGCAGCATGGCGGTCTGCGACAGGGGAAGCAAAAAACAGCGCGCAGCGTTGCTCTCGCGCAAACACCCTCACGTCACCCAGATCTCCTCAACTATCGCAAAAGCTGTGGACCCGCGTGCCTCCCGCCGCCGCACTATTCCCGCGCTATATAGCCTGCTTCTACCGAAAAATTCGTTGTTCAATCGGTTGATAGTCGTGTCTGATTATTTTGGAAGCATTCTCCGCTCGTTGCGTTATGGCGCCCTCGCCGGGGCCGCCGTGGTGTTGGCGATGTCGGCAGCGCGGGCAGAATCGCCGCGAGTGGATACCGGTCTGCCCCTTTCAATGGGTGCCACGTCGCAGGATGGCGACACCGCGGGGACACCGCGGGCGCAGCCCGGAGCAAGCGCTGCCACCGACCGCAGCCCACCGGTCGGCGCGGTGTCCAGCTGCGCTCCAATATGCTCGATGGCAAGACGCTGCAGGCCGGCCCGACATTCGACTACCGGCCGAACACGCCGCACCCGGAAGTGCCGCAGATCGCCGTCAATCGCGACAACCTCAACAACCCGGTCGAGGTCGGCGGCTTTGTCGGCTACCTGTTCCACGACGAAGCGAGCGGGCTGCCGCCCAGTTCGCTGGGTTTCAATCACAGGTTGCCACCGATTCAAGGGCTCGACCAGCTGGCTGGTGCAGCCCGGCGTCAATTACTCGACCGCACTGGCGCCGTCGTGGCAACTCAGCACCGTCTTTCCACCTATTCGCCGGACGGCTCCAACGTCTCGGCGCTGGGAGTGGAGCGGTCATCGTCGCTGCGACCGAGCGACCCGGGTTTCCAGGACGTCGGCATCGGCCTCGGGCTCGGCTACTCGATCACCGATAGCTGGAACATCCAGACGCAGGCACGCTATCAGCGGATGCTGGGAGCGAACGAGCCTGAGAGCCAGAGCCAGTCCTCGCCGAACCAGTTCTTCGGCGGGGTGATGGTCGACTACAAGTTCTAGCGGCTTCAGGCTGGCAGCCTGCCGGCATCTCCCTGCTCCTGCCTCCCTGCCCCTGGCTACGAGATACCCGCGAGGTTGGCGTCAGCGCACCCGTTGAC
>JADJRE010000039.1 GCA_016712375.1 Rhodospirillales bacterium | reverse complement strand
GGCGACCAGCACCGGCTCGAATAAGCGCGCGGCGGGTTTCGTCGGTTCATCTTTCGGCTATTCGGATTAGTACGTGGGATCAGGGCTAAATTCCTGATTTGGGAACGAAGTCGTTCAGCGTGGAAATAAACTCTTCGAGCGCCTTCTTGAATGCCGGATTCGTCTCTTTCTCTGGATCGTATAGAACGCACTCGTAGAGATAGGTCAGGTGTTCGGCACCTTCCGGCATCTCAACAAGCTTTGGAACGAACTCTGGCAGGCTGGGCTTCTTCATCTACGCCATGCGCGAGCCGCGCCTGCTGTATCGCAGCCAGGCCGAGGTGGTGGTGCTGGCCGCGCTGTTCCGCTCGTCGGCAATATCGCGCACGCACTCGGCAGCGGCATGGAACAAATCACGCGGCGCGTGCGGGATAAACTCACTCAGGATCGCGTCCTGCCTACTTCTCGGTGGCCGAGGCTGCTAGTTCGCTATCGAGGCGCTTTTGCGGCTTCCTTGCTCACACGCCGGCGCACGCGGGTGGGCTCCCGCGCGCGCCTGAACGGTTGCCGCTGGTCGGCTTACCTTGTGCATGCTTCCTCCACAATGCCGAACTCATCCGACATGCGCCGACGCAATACCGCGAGTGTGTAGATGTAGTCGGCAGCAATTTCGCGCGCTGCTGGGTCAGCTTCGATTTTGGCCTGCGCGGCCTGCCGCTGACCTTCTTCCAGTTCGGGGCTTGTCCATCGCTCCTGAGCATACAGGCGATTGTGTGTCTCTCGCCGCTCATCTTCGGTCAGAATAGCTTTAATCGCGGTCGCGACAACTTCATCAATCTCCTCTTGGAGCGCATCGGCGTCCATCCGGTAGCCGCCTGGGTAGATCGGGATGCGGAAATCCAGTACCAGGGGGATGTCTTTGTGCGGCTGGGCGTTGGCGAGTTTTGCTCGAAATGCCCGACCGTCACGCTGCAAATCCATCAATCCATCCATCCGCGATCTGCTCAACCGTCCCGTCGTAAACGACCCAGCCGCGCGTTTCGACATCGACCCGATCTCCGATTTGGATTGTCATGCCATCCTCCTACCAATACTTCTGAGCAAACGATTTGATCTCGTCACGAACAGTGGTGTAGTGGGCCGCAGCCGCTGCGCTGCTTTTGCCGTTCAGCTCGTGCATAATCGCGCGTACCCGTCGTGTGTCGGCGCGTTTGCGGTACATCTTGCGTTCCAGTTCTTCGAGCTGATCCAGCACGACCAAGTAGCAGTCTTCGTTCGTCGCCTTCATGCCCTTGGACTGGAGCTTCTCGGCAATGCTGGCCCAACCTGCGTACAGCGGCTCGCGGCAATCTTCGGCCAGTTCAGCCGCAATCTCGGCTTCAAGCTCTGGCGAAGTCCACTCACACCATGCTGATGCGGCCTTTAATCGTGACGGTAATCATATCGGTGCTCTTTCGTGTACTTGCTTGCTTCTGTGATTATCATTATACACGAATGACAATCGATTGTCAATAGGCAATAATGACAATCGAGGCACGAGTTTTTAGCCAGTTGTTAAGGTACTATTCCACGTCCTAATCCGAAACGGGAAGGAATTTACTCAGTGAGCGATCCACGTACTAATCCGATTAGCCCATCTTTCCTCTTCTGTCGTCGGGGCTGCGCCGGCGCTACGCCAGCGGCTCGCTGTCGCTCTGCTCCTGCATCCAGCCCTCGCCTTCAAACATATCGACGTAGCCCGCCTGCCGCATGCGCCGCGCCTCACTCGGATGCTGCGCGCGGTTCGGCTCGGCCCGATCGTCGCTGCTTTCAAACAGCAGCGCCTTGCGTACGGCCAGCCATGCCTGGTACGGGTAGTATTTACGCGGGCCGAACGGATAGGAGGCATCGACCCGCCGCAGTAGCTCGGCCCGGTCGACGTCGTCGGCGAGCGCCCCGCGCATCACGGCTGTGATCACGTCGCGGGCCTTGTCCTTCCACGTCTCAGCCATACACCACCTCGCCCCGCCACCGCCACAGCCCGAGCTGCCCGCGCGCCGGGATCGGCGTAGCCAGCGGCCGGGCGTCGGCCAACAGCCAGGCATGGCGGCCGGGCGTGTAATCGCCGAACGCACGCTCGTCGCTCCCCGCCGCCGGCGGCACATGCCAGTACTGTTCGCCGCGCGTAGCCGTGAACCACGGCTCAACCGCCGCCCAGTGCGGCCACGTCAGCACACAGTCAACCAGCTCGCACCGAGCGACAATCGCCCCGCGTGGCAGCGCGCGGGCGGCATCTTCGATATCCTGCCAATACCCGCCGCCGTGCGCAGCGGGCGCAAGGACGCGCTGAAAGTCAGGTCGGCCGATCAGCTCGACCAACCCTCGCATCCCGCCCACCGGCGCCAGCCCCGCGCCTGCATGGATCAGCAGCGGCCCGCGATACAGCGTTTCCCAGCTGCGGGTCTCGATCCGCTTCGCCCCGATCGCCACGAGCGTGGCCCACGGCTGCGTGAGCGTGACGACTCTCCAGTCCTGCATCTAGCCCTCCCATCCTATCCAGAAATTATTGACCCGTATATACCCGACCGCCCGCAGCGTGACGCCCTCGACCGCGACCAGGTCGGCCGCGTTCACCAGCACGACGTTCGGCCGCACGCCGAAGCGCGCCAGGTAGGCCGCGCAAGCCTCGGCGATCTTGGCCTGCGCCGGCTTCTTGGGGGTGTCGTCGAACCACCCGAGATACATCGCCACCTCCCCTAGAACGGCAGATCCTCATCTTCGTGCGACACCCGGCATCCTCGTCGCCTGGCTCGTCGTCGGGCACACCCGCGTCACGCTCGGGGCGGGGCTTGCCGTCGAGCATGATCATGTCGCTGGCGACCACCTCGGTGCTGTAGCGATCTTGCCCGTCCTTATCCTGCCACTTACGGGTTTGCAGGCGGCCCTCGACATACACGCGGGCGCCCTTGGTGAGGTACTGGTTGCAGACCTCGCCCAGCTTGTTCCAGGCCGCCACGCGGAACCACTCCGTTTCGTCGTGGCTGTTACCGCTTTGGTCGCGCCAGCTGCGCCCACTGGCCACCCGAAACGAGCAGACCGCCGATCCCTGTGGGGTGTAGCGCAGCTCGGGCTCCGCCCCAACTCTCCCAATGATCATGACCTTGTTCAGATCTTTGGCCATAGCCTTGACTCGCCAAAATTCTTTGTCTACGGTGGCAGACACTCCAGTTGTTCCGCCAGCCAGGCGCTGGCGGTTGCGTGGCCGGCATCGCGGCCGCCGTGGGCGCTGTCGGCGAAGTAGCGCTTGCGGTGTGGCGCGTAAGCCAGCCAGCCGCACTGCCGGCGATACTCGGCCCGCACGACCCTGGGCGTGTAGCCCTTGCGCGCGGGTCGGCCGCCGGCGAACCTGCGCATACTATTTCGCCAAGCCACCGCCGCATCGAGCGCGGCCACTGTGCCTCCTACGTAGAGTGCGTCGGCGAACTGCTTGTGCAGCTCGACGCCGCGCGTGTAGACCCGCCCGCGCCAGGCGTGCTCGCCGCCAGCCGGGCCTGGCCGGTCGATTCGCGTGATGCCGCGCCGATCGGCGAGATCGGCGAGCAGCGCCGCCAGCTCGGCCGGGGTGGGCCTGGCCGGCGGCTCTTCCCAGCGTGCCACCTCTTCGGCGGCTATTTTCCGAATCTGCATTGTCTACCCCATCGCGCCGGCGGGTAGCTGCCGGCGCCAGTCGTCGCGCCATTCGCAGATTTCGGCGGCGTTGTCGTCGTCGGCCTGGCCAGTCAGCGCCAGCCACAGCCGCCACGCCACACAGTACACGTAGGCGTTGCGAAGCGCGGGCGCGATGTACCGGCTGAACGTTTCCTCACTCATTCGATCGGTGTCGAACGCGTACCACGCGCCAACGTCGCCGCTGCCCTCGGCGATGCCGAAGACGGTGTAATACGGAATGAGCTGGGTGGCGCTCGGCAGCCGGCCGAACAGCACGCGGTACGAAAGCCCATCACCCGGCTCGAACGTGAACAGATGCATGCGCCCTCCTATCGTCTGAACCAGCGGAACCGTTCGCGCTGCCCGCCCGGCACGTCCCATGTCGGCTCGTCGCCGCCTGGGGCGAACCCGGTCAACACGATCGTGCCGTCCAGTGCGTCACTGAGCAGCTGGGCGTTGAGCAGAATGTGCTCGGCCCAGCGCAGGATGCGGGCCCGCGCGATCGGGTCAACGTCCGGCCCGATCGCGGCCAGCAGTCGCCGGCGTTGATCGTCATTCATCATGCGCCTCGCAGACGCTCAGGATAATCGGCATCATGCACGAGTCCTGCGCACTGCTCGCGATACGCCGCCGCGAGCTGCTGATATGAGTACGTGGTGTGCGCGGCTCGCTGCTGCCAGCTCGCGCCCGGCGTCGATGCGACGGATCGGCCAGCGCGATGCGCCGGCGGATGCCGTCGAAGATTTGATCCGCCCGACTGCGCCGGCGTGTACTGAACTGCCGGGTCGGACGCGATACATGTTCCGCTCAGCGTTGGCGTAGTAGTACGCCAGCGCCCGTGCCGCCGCACGTACGGCAGCGCAAGATCGTTTCCGTGCTCGGTGGCTGTGCGCAGTGTCTCGCACACGCCACAATAACGATGAGTGGCGATGTGCGAGACACAAAAGTAACTGGTCGCGCGGTTGGCCAGCGCGCGACTGCTGCACACCAGGCAGCGCCGTTGCTGGAGTCGCCGCCGCGTACGCTGACGTGCATCCTCCTCGATCGGTGCGTCCCAGGCGATCGTCTGCATCTCAGCTCTCCTGCGCAGTCGGCTCGTCGCCGGCGGCAATCTGTTTGCTGGCCGCGATCGACCAGGCGACGGTCTGATCGATCAGCGACGGCCCGCCGCGCCCATCCTCGATCAGCGCGGCCCACTCGCGTTTGATCCAGTGCGCCCGAATATACTCCTTGGTGATTGGCGCGGGCACATGCGCGATCGGCGGCGTGATCTCTTTGGTCTGCCCGCCCGAGCCGCGCGCGACCTCCTGGCCGGGGCCAAGCGGGATGCTGCACGCGTAAAACGGCGGCTGCAACAGCGGCTTGTTGTCGAGCTTGCGGAATGCGTCGACCGCGTCGAGCATGCTCGTACTGCCGGGTCAGCGCCGCGATCAGGTCGCCGGTGAGCGTGCTCTTGGCGGTCAGCAGCA
>JADJRE010000038.1 GCA_016712375.1 Rhodospirillales bacterium | reverse complement strand
CAGCCTCGGCTTCAGCATCAGGGCCGTCCGCCTCGCCGCCGTGTTCGGCACCGCACTGGCAGTCGGATCGTCGGTGTCGGTGAGCGGCACCATCAGCTTCATCGGCCGTGTCGTGCCGCATCTGCCGCGGCCGCTGGTCGGTCACCGACCCAGGCGGCTGCTGGGGGCGGCGCGCTGGGCGGCGCGCTGCCCCTGACCGTCACCGTTATCGCCGTCCCCCTGCTGTCGACAGGGCCTGACTGAAGATCGGTGTGCTCACGGCGCTGTTCGGCGCCCCGTTCTTCCTTCTTCTGCTGCTGCGGCTACGGCAGGAGATGCCGTGATGCTCTCGGTCCGGCAACTGACGGTGGCGCTGGGCAACCGGACGGTGGTGAGCAGCGTCGACCTCTCCGCTGCCCGGCGGCAGGGTTACCGGGCTGATCGGACCCAACGGCGCCGGCAAGACGGCGCTGCGCGCGCGGTGGCTGGCGTTATTCCCGCCCGGTCGGGCAGCATCCCGGCTCGACGGCCGCAATCTCGCCGACTGGCCGCGGTGGGAGCGGGCGCGAGCCGTCACCTACCTTGCACAGGACGCACCGTGCTCCTGGCCGATGACGGTGCGCCGCATCGTCGCGCTGGGCCGCCTGCCGCACCTGTCGCCGTGGCAGGCGGCCCGCCCGGGCGGACCAGCAGGCTATCGATGGCGCCCTGCTGCAGGCCGGTGTGCTGCACCTCGGCGAGCGCAATGTGCTGACGTTGTCCGGCGGCGAGCGGGCGCGGGTGATGCTGGCTCGTGCACGCGCTGCTGCGCCCCGCTTTCTTCTTGCCGACGAGCCAGTAGTGGGTCTCGATCCGGCGCATCAGCTGCGGGTGATGGCGCTGTTGCGGCTACGGGCCGAGGCGGGCATGGGCGTCATCGTCACGCTGCATGATCTCGGGCTTGCCGGCCGCTTCTGCGATCGCATCGTCATGCTCGCGGCGAGCGGCGTGTTCGGACCTGCTGGACGAGGCCGCCCGCGAGACCATCTCCCGCTGGCGCTTCCCGCCCGGCGGTGCACGCCGGCGGAGCCGTCGCCGGGGACACAGGAATGCGCATCGCTGTTTCTCTGCGGATCTGCGTCGATCGGCGATGCGCTATCGTGAGGTTCTGAAATGTCAAGGCATCGACTTCTACCGGTCGGGTCGCGGAGCTTGCCCCGTCTTGCCGGGTCAAGCGGATCGTTCAGAAGGTTGAGCGGGTTACGGAGGCCAGATCATAGCCGCCCAGGGCGCGGACCCACAGCATTAACAACCAGCGGGTGATCGTGAAAATGGCATAAGATACCTCCCGTCGTTCGCGGAGTTGGTGTAACCCATGAGGGTTAGTTCGCCAGAAATTTACTTGACCAAGGGTCCCTATTAACGCAGTTGCCGCCAAGACCCGCCCGACCGTCTCCGCCGTCGCCGTTGCGGTCGCCGGAGTTATCGACCGTCGGCGGGATCACCCCGTACATCGTCGCCGGCAACCGCCTTGCCAGCCGCAGCACGACGCCATCAGCTAATGACCTCAGGGAACTGAAAGCAAGTCCGCTGTCAGCCAACAATTTTGCGATGCATCATGCTGTACTGATAATAGCCTGATTTGACTACAGTCGATGCAGCTATAATAAGTCGAAGGAGGTATGCAGACCGCATCGCAACCGCGCTCAACCATATCAATGGCATTAGCCGCGCGATATGAGCAAATACCAATCTATATTTATAAATACTTATTTCTTTAATATCTTAATTATGATGGTTAAGTCGTTTGCGACGCTGATCTTTATAAGAAAATCTACCATCGCTGACCGTCGACATATGGTACGTAGCAGGTATTGGCGACCGGCGTCTGGTGATCGACGACGCGAACGTCGGAAAAAGGTGAGGCGCACAGATCAGATGCTCCTTCGCGTGCCGAACGCAGATCGGCTGCGCTGCCGCTGCCTCAAACGGAGCCGATCCGTAGTTTGAGGATGCGCTGGGAGCAACGCGCGGTATCGGTCACGCGCAGACCATCACGCTGCTGCCGGGCAGGGCGACGGTCAGGGCCGCTATCGCCGCTGTCGCTGGCGCAGTGCCGGCCTCCGCGGTGCGCGCCGACGAGGCCGGAAGACAGGCCGGAAGCGGCGATCGAGAGGCGAGAGCGGCGCTGCCCGCCAATCGTCATCACCTGCCGGGCGGACGGGCGCCCACGCGGCCACGCGGCACCGTTCCCATACGGCAAGGTTTCGCCGCGTTGCCAGAGCGTCGCTCAGCGGTCGGTCAGTTGCTCGAGTTGTTCGGGGTATCGCGCCCCTGCCACCGCGATCTGCGCGGCGGCGCTGTCGATCTCGTGGAGGTCGTCGGGCGTAAGCTCGATGGCGGCGGCTCCGATGTTCTCCTCAGGCGTGCCAGCTTGGTGGTGCCGGGAATGGGGACAATCCACGGCTTTTGGGCAAGCAGCCCGGCCGGCGCGATCTGCGCGGATGTGGCCGCCTTGCGCTTTGCGATCTCGCCCAGCAGATCGACCACGGCCTGGTTCGCTTTGCGCGCTTCCGGCGTGAACCGGGGCAGGTTGTTGCGGAAGTCGCCGGGCGCGAAAGTGGTGCTCTCGGTGATCCTGCCGGTAAGGAAACCCCTGCCCAGAGGGCTGTAGGGAACGAAGCCGATCCCAGCTCATCGAGCGCCGGCAGCATTCTGCCTCGGACGGCGCCACCACAGCGAATATTCGCTCTGCACCGCCGTGACCGGCTGGACGGCGTGGGCGCGACGGATCGTCGGCACCGCCGGCTCGGACAAGCCGAAGTACCTGACCTTGCCTTCCCCGATCAGGTCCCTCACGGCCCCGCCACGTCCTCGATCGGCACCGCGGGAGATCGACGCGGTGCTGGTGGCCGAAGCCGGTCACCTCGACCCTGAGGCGCTTGAGGGAGCCTTCCGCGACCTTCCTGATGTGCTCCGGGCGACTGTTCAGGCCGGGGGATCCCCGCGTTCCCCGCGGATCGCGCCCGGAATCGATGTCGAACCCGAACTTGGTGGCGATCACCACCTTGTCCCTGACAGGAGCGAGGGCCTCGCCCAGGAGTTCCTCGTTGGTGAACGGGCCGTACACTTCGGCGGTATCGAAGAACGTGACGCCGCGCTCCACCGCTGAGCGCAGCAGGGCGATCATCTCCTGCTTGTCCGCGGGCGGACCGTAGGCAAAGCTCATCCCCATGCAGCCGATGCCGACGGCGGAAACCTCCAGGCCATTGCTGCCGAGTCTACGCTTTTGCATGTCAGACTCCTGTTTACATTGCCAAATTGACGCGCCCCACGCGCCGCGTCACCCCGACGAAGGCGGGCGAACGGCTGCTGCACACCCGCGGGCCCGAGGAGACCGAGGCCGCGCCTGAGGCCTGAAAGTAAACTCCGGGAAAAGCCCGCCGGTGCCATCCGGCTTACCGCCACCTGCTATGCGGCCGGCACGATCCTCCGGCCGAGACTTTGCCTGGTCCCTGCGAGGGTATCCGGACATCGAGGTCAGGATCATCATCGTTTACGGCCGACCAACACCGTCGCCAAGCCGTTATGACGCGATTGTGAGCCCGTGATTTTGCGGGAAGTGCATGCCCCTGCGCCGAAGGGTCTACAGAGCCGGCTGCGCCGGCGCGGGCAGCGGCGACGGCGGACGGTCGGGCAGCGCCCGTCCATCGTTCACCACCCGGCCCCCGTCGAGGACGATGACGCGGTCGAGCGCGGATCGTCTCCGGCCGGTGGGCGACGATGATCCGCGTCAGCCGCATGGCGCGGATCGCTTCGTTCACCGCCTTCTCGCGGCCGACGTCGAGGTGGCTGGTCGCCTCGTCCAGCAGCAGGATGGCCGGCCGGCGGTAGAGGGCGCGGGCGATCAGCACCAGCTGCTTCTGGCCACCGGAGAGGACCGTCCCCATGTCCCCCATCAGCGTCTCGTAGGCCATCGGCATGGCGATGATGTCGTCGTGCACGGCGGCAAGCCGGGCGCATTCCTCCACCCGCTCGCGGTCGGGCCGCTCGGAGAAGAAGCTGACGTTGTCGGCGAGGGAGCCGGCGAACAGCTGGTCGTCCTGCATGACGACACCGATCATCGCCCGGTACGCTGACCCGATCGGGAACTGGTCCTTATAGGCCATGAAGGCGAACAGCATGCCGACCGAGAAGGTGTTTGCCAGCACCTTCTGCGCGCCGATAAAGATGACCAGGATGGCCAGCGTTCCGATCAGCAGCGAATTGGCAATACGGAACACCAGCCGCAGCTTCTGCGTGGTGAGCTGCCGGTTGACTGTCTCGACCAGCAGATTGAGCCAGTAGGTGCGCCCGTCCCTGCTGGCCGCCGAACAGCTTGGTCGCCTTGATGCCGCACCGGTCTCGAAAAAATGTGTCTTGCCGCGCTTCCCATACGATCGCTTCCAGCGACGCCAGCCGCAGCGGCGTGTAGAAGGCCCAGCGGATCAGTCCGTACAGCACCGCGCCGGCCACCACCAGCAGGGCCAGGGGGGGCGAGTAGATGAACATGATGACGACGGTCAGGCTGGTCATGACGCCGTCGAGCACCGCCTCGACCAGCTCCGTGGTGATCGCCTGCAGGATTGTATCCTGAGGGTCGAACCGCGACATCACGTCGGCCATATGCCGCGTCTCGAAATACGCCGTTGGCAGATTGATGAGGTGAGAAAATAGGTTGGCGCGCGCCTGTACCCGCAGGGAGGCGCTCAGGACCATCACCATCCAGCCGCGCATCGCCGAGACAGACGTCTTGACCAGCGGCAGCAGCATGGCGAGGGCAATCGTCACCAGCAAATCGTGTTCGGCCGTGACCAGCGCACGGTCCACGACCCACTGCAGGAGCAGCGGGCTGACCATCGTGAACACTTCGATCGCCAGCGCCAGTCCGAGCAGCAGGGCGAGCGATCGTTTGATGCCCCAGACGCCCCAACGGGCGGCTGACCCTCACGTGGTGCCGCTTCCGCATGGGTGAATTCCCACCCGGCGTCGGCTCAGGGCGATGCCGGTGAAATGCTTCCCGGGACTTCCGAGAGCGGCAGACGGCGTACGCCCACCGCCGGATCATGGATGACGATGGCGTGGCTGCCGACGCTCT
>JADJRE010000037.1 GCA_016712375.1 Rhodospirillales bacterium | reverse complement strand
CGGGTGGGGTCTCGTGACCTGATCCAGCCGCCAGCGCCGAAGCCGACGCGATTCGTCGATAGCACCCGCCAACAGCCGAAACAGGCCCGGTGTCTCCCTCGACCGCTCCACCGTCAAGACCATCGCCTATCTGGCGCGGCTGCGCGTCGATGAGGCGCAGTGCGACGCGCTTGCCGCCGAGCTGTCCGCCATTCTCCACTGGATCGAGCAGCTGGGCGAGGTGGACACCGGGAATGTCGCGCCGATGACCAGCGTCGCCGCGATGACGCTCGCCAGGCGCGCCGACCAGGTGACCGACGGCGACAATCCGCAGGCGGTGCTGGCCAACGCCCCCGCCGCCGTCGAGGACTATTACGCCGTACCGAAAGTCGTCGAGTGATGGAAGAGCTGACACTGCTGACCATCGCCGCGGCCCGCGGTGACCTCGCCTAAGGCCGCTTCTCGGCGGTCGAACTCACCCGGGCGCACCTCGACGCCATCGCCCGGGCGCGCCGGCTGAACACGTTCATCACCGAGACGCCCGACGTGGCGCTCGCCCGCGCCGCCGAGGCCGATGCGCGGCGTGCCAGCAGCGATGGCCGCGGTGCGCTCGACGGCATCCCGCTCGCGATCAAGGACCTGTTCTGCACCGACGGCGTGCGCACCACCGCCGCTTCCCACATCCTCGATGCCTTCATCCCCCCCTACGAATCGACGGTGACGGCAAGCTGCGCGCCGCCGGCACGGTCATGCTCGTAGAGACCAGCCTCGACGGATTCGCCGTGGGCTCGTCCAACACCACCAACTGGTTCGGGCCGGTGAAAATCCATGGGGACCCCGCGACGGTGCCGACCTGGTGCCGGGCGGGTCCTCCGGCGGCTCCGCCGCCGCGGTGGCGGCGCGGCTGTGCCTCGGCGCAACCGGCACCGATACCGGCGGCTCGATCCGCCAGCCCGCCTCGTTCTGCGGCGTCACCGGCATCAAGCCGACCTACGGCCGCTGCTCGCGCTGGGGCATCGTCGCCTTCGCCTCGTCGCTGGATCAGGCCGGCCCGGTAGCCCCGCAGCGTCCGCGACGCCGCCATCCTGCTGGGCAACATGGCCAGCCATTTAATCCGAAGGATTCGACCTCGGCACCGGTGGATGTGCCGGACTTCGAGGCGGCAGCCGGCCGCAGCGTCCGTGGGCTCAAGGTCGGCATCCCGCAGGAATACCGCATCGACGGCATGGTACCGGAGATCGACGCCATCTGGCGGCAGGGCGAGGCCTGGCTGCGCGACGCCGGTGCCGACATCCGCACGGTATCGCTGCCGCATACCCGCTATGCCCTTGCCACCTACTACATCATCGCGCCGGCCGAAGCGTCGTCCAACCTCGCCCGCTACGATGGCGTCCGCTTCGGGTTGCGGGTGCCGGGCGAGAGCCTGGACGAGATGTACATGAACACCCGCGGCGAGGGGTTCGGCGAGGAGTCTGCCGGCCGCATCCTGATCGGCACCTACGTGCTGTCAGCCGGCTATTATGACGCCTACTACCTGAAGGCGCCGCAGGGATCCGCACGCTGATTGCCCGCGACTTCAGCGCGCGTTCGAGGAGGTGGATGTCAGTTCAGACGCCGACGGCTCCCTCGGACGCCTTTGCCATCGGCGACAAGACCGACGATCCGCTCACCATGTACCTCAACGACGTCTTCACCGTGCCGACCAGTCTCGCCGGCCTGCCCG
Source organism: Rhodospirillales bacterium (assembly GCA_016712375.1). Classification (GTDB taxonomy): domain Bacteria; phylum Pseudomonadota; class Alphaproteobacteria; order Rhodospirillales; family Defluviicoccaceae; genus Defluviicoccus. The sequence continues at coordinate 3,361 of JADJRE010000037.1, read as the reverse complement.
GCATCTCGGTGCCGGCCGGCCTCAGCCCCCGCGGCTTGCCGCTGGGGCTGCAGCTGATCGGCCGGCCGTTCGACGAGGAGACGGTATTAAGCGCTGCCGCGGCCCTGGAGCAGGCCGCCGGCTTTATCGCCGAGCCCCCTGGCCGCTGCGCCTTCGCGGCTGCGCCGCCTCCGCCGCCGCCGCCAGCACCCGACCTTGCGGCGCATAACGGCGCGCGCTTCCCCCTTGTGCCATGCCTCGCCCCAAGCACGCCGCTCATCGTGAAATGAGAAGCGATGACCGCGTGGCGAGGCGTGGCTCTTGGTGCTATGATTATCTCTTGACTCGCCGCCGCAAGCAGCTGAGGCGGTGGAGTTTTAGATCGCTATTTTGCCGGCACCTGCTGGCCTAGATACAAAACGCGTAAAATATTAAGGAGGGGTCATTGGATCGTGCGCTGCCTTAGGCGTATCCATCGACCTTCGGCTTACGAGCGCTCGACTTTATCTGGCGGTTATTTCTGGTGTTGCTCAGGGGGCAGAGCCGATGTGCTAAGCGCGGGGGACAAAATGTCTAAAATAAATATTGGCATTGGGAAATCATCAGACAAGATTTTGCTTGAGGAGGAACTTGGACGCGGCGGCATGGGCCGGGTTTTTAGAACGCTTGACCGGTATACGGCAGGAGGAGGGCCCAGGATCGTAGTCCATATGTAGCTATCAAGATATTAGACGAATCTCTGCAGAATCAGCCCATATTTTTATGGGAATGCAACGTGAAGCAAAGAAAGCACAAAAACTTAATCATCCAAACATTGTCAGGTCTATGACTTTGACCGGGATGGACCGCACATATTCCTTATTATGGAATATCTTTCAGGTAAGTCTCTAGACGCAGTTTATTATCAGGGAGGACGGCTAATCTTCCTCTTGGAAAGATTCTGTTCATTGTCAGATCGGTGGCGGCGGCGCTGGAGTTTGCTCACAAGAATGGCATTGTTCATCTGGATCTAAAACCAAAAAATATTTTTATTACAGATGAAGGGCAAGTAAAAGTTATAGATTTTGGTATCGCTCGCGCGATCAAACCCGGAATCCCCAGATGATAAGACTGTTTTGACCCGAGAACACTCGGTGCGTTGAGTCCATCATATGCAAGCCCGCAGATGATTGACGGGGTCGACCCGGACGCCCGCGATGATATTTTTTCTTTAGCCTGCGTAACCTACGAGCTTATCGCCGGCCGCCATCCGTTCGACAGGGTTCCGGCAACCAGAGCGCGCGCCGAGGGTCGCGAACCGGTTCGTCCTTCCGGCATCAACAACCGGCAGTGGGCTGGGCTCAAGCGCGCACTCAGCTTCGATCGGACGGTGCGGACCTCCGGCATCTCGATTTCGTCGCCGATCTGTCGGCTGGGCAACGCAGACTACCCCGGCCGGCATTGCTGATTGGCGCCAGCGTGCCTCGGAATAGCGCTGGTCGCCGGTGGCGGTTACGCCCTGTGGCCTCCGGCGGGCAGCCAACTCATGGGCGGCCAGCGGCAGCGCGCTTCGCCACGCGTCCCGCCGGTCTCACCGCCACCTGTTCAGCCGGCGATCAAGGCAAAGCGCCGGCGTCATCCCCACGCCAGTTCCTGCGCCGGCACCGTCGCCGGTGCGCCGCTGCAACCACCTGTCGACATGGCGGCGATGATGCGCGTTCTGTCGGATGTCCCGTGTGCCCGCCTCCGGGCTGTCGATCGCGAGGGCGCCGTCGCCATCCAGGGGTACAGCGGCGATGCCGAGTCGTTCACCAGGGCGCTGGCATCGTTAAGCGCTCAATGGCGAGTGCCGATAAGAGCGGATCAGGTCGGCTCGCTGGACCGCCAGTACTGTGATCCTCTTGAACTCTGCAGCCGTTCGTCAGGCGAACAGCGATGGCCAACTCCGCCTCACGCTCGTCGGGCGCAGCGCGGAGATGCCACTCCGTGAGGCGCCCGCTTCCGGATCCTGACCGTTGCGTCGCCGGACGGAGCTCATACCTTTACGTTGATTATTGGTCCCTTGCTGGGAACGTCGTGCACATGCGCCCTTAACCCGACATATCGGGCAGGGCGCCTCTCCGGCTCGCGGGAAATGACGTTGGGCGATGGGGGGGGCCGGCGGGCGATGGTCATTGGCGAAGCCCCTTCGGCACCGAAAGCTGATCACCGCGTTGGCAACGCCCAACGCACTTTTCACCAACCTGCGTCCGAAGTTTCGAGCCGTCGCAAGCGTATCTCGCCGACCTGCGAAAGGCGCTTGCCAAGAGGAGCAAGCCGCGGCCGTCCGTTCCAATCGTGGCCGCCGAGACATTCATCAGGACGGAGCGCGGACAGTGACAGTTCCTTACGGCTGCTATCCGGGGCGTCTCATCGGGGCGGTTCTGCTCAACTCGGTTTCCGGCGCTGTCCTGAAACGCCAGTGCGCGGGCTTCGACGGATCATTCGCCGGGCGGGGCAGGCGGTGCGCGGCGTGGCGCTTCTCCCGCTGGCAATGATGTTGTCGCTATTGTTCTGCGGCACCGGTCCACAGCCCGCGCGGCCGCCTCGCGTACCGCCCTGGTCATCGGCAGCGCCGAATACCTGGAGAGCGCCGCTGCGCCAAATGCCGTCAACGATGCCCGCGCAATGGCTGGCATGTTGCGGATCTCGGTTTTGACGTCGCTCTGGTCGAAAATGCCACCACGATACGATGCAAGCGGCCGTCAGGACATTCGGCGGGCAGCTTTCCAGGGGTGGAACCGGACTTTTTCTACTACGCCGGGCACGGCTGCAGACCGGTGGATTGGATCGCCTGGTGCCCATTGACAGCGATCCCGGCGCTCTTTCGCCCCGGCGTCATGAGACATCGACGTTGACGAGATCATCGGTGAAATGTCGAGGCCCCGCGCCACCGGCTCCAGCATCGTCATCCTCGATACCTGCCGGGACAGGCGGGGATCCGATGAAGGAGCGCCCTTGACCGACCGGGAGACGGTGCGGGCGATCTGTTCATTGCGCGGCAACCGGACCCGGATCCGCAGCACGGGATACCAGCGCCGGCCTCGGCCTCTTCACCGGTGCGCTGCTGCAGGAAATCGCGGGTGACCGGCGAACTCAGCGCGCTGCACACTTTTGCCGATGTCCGCGCCATGGTCGCCGGCGCCCGGCGCGGGCCCAGCTTCCGAGATCACCTCTTCACCGGCGCAGCGTTTCGCTTCCGCCTGCAGGCTCGCGAGAAGGGGCGCCTGGAGGCGGCTGCCGGCTCGTGGGAGCAAGCGCTGCTGACCGCGGCGCGCGGGGTGCAGCGAACACAGCGCCGACGAGTCCTTCTGGGCAACCATCGAGAACAGTCGAAATCCGGCCGACTATGAAACGTACCTGC
>JADJRE010000036.1 GCA_016712375.1 Rhodospirillales bacterium | reverse complement strand
CGGTTCACCGCCCAGTTGAGGCGAACGGGTCAAAGTAGTCCCCGGGCCGGACTTGTGCTCCCCGGTGCTTGAGAACGCGCGGGAAGGCATGATCGGCGGTGACTAAGATGCACGCAAATGACTTGTCGTCGCGCAGCAGGATGTTATTAGCGCGGCCGCAGCCGCCCGATCAGATTGGCTTCCAGCAGCGGCTTCCGCCTCGGTGGTCCCCGATATTCACCGGCTCCCTGTGGAAAACTCTGTTGATGAACAGCCTCCAGAGCAGGCTCTGTTTGACTCTGATGTCAGCAATGTTCCCTGCACTAAGATTAGGCAGGCCAGGAAGGTGCTGATTTTACGAATCTAATATGCGCCCAACGCCGCTGTTGCCGGCTGGCGTCAATCTATTGGCCCGTTAGGGAAGAACCCGGGCCGTCTCGGGGGGGCTGTGCACAACTGCACTGCGACACAACTGCATCCGCCGAAAAGCCTACCGGCAGCAGCGGTTTAGCTGGCGGCGCTCGGTTTCACACCGACGCTGGCGCATCTTCGAAGATCTCGAGCTTCTCGATGCGCACCCGCACAGAGCGGACCCGCCCATCGGCAGGCAGATGACTGCCAGCTCATCGGCCAGGGTCTCCAGCAGCCGGATGTGACGGCCGCCTACGGCAGCGCGCACCCCATCGGCGATGCGCTCGTAGCAGACGACGTTTGCCAGATCGTCGTCCAGGGCGCGGTCCTCGCGGACGGCAAGATCGAGGATTGATGCGCAGCCGCTGCGGCCTGATCTCCTCGTGCCGGTGTACGCCGATCCGGCAGGTGAGCGGCAGGTCGCGGAGATGAAGACGTGGCGGATGCCCTTGCGCGCATCGGCGATGCTGCAGCTGCTGCGCCGCGGTCAGGCGATCCGCGTTCATCCCTGGTTCCCTCGGTCCGGGCGCTGTCACGGTCACTCCGGGGCGTCCTGCGCCCGGGCCACGCATTCCAGCGCAGATGCTGACCGCCGTCGACGGCAATCATCTGGCCCGTTACCGACGGTGCGTCAAGCGGGAAGCGGACGGCGGCGGCGATTTCCGCTGGTGCTACCGGCCGCGCCAGCGGCAGGCCCGACCATTGCCGCTTGAAGTGCTCCGGGCTTTGGCGGACGCTCGGCAGCGTCGGTCCGGGGCCGACGGCGTTCACCCGCACCCGCGGCGCCAGCGCCAGCGCCAGCGTCTGCGTCAGCGTCCACAGCGCCGCCTTGCTGACGGTATACGGAGGGTAAAGTGCGGCGTCAGCGCCCACACCCGCTGGTCAGCAGGTTGATCACCGCGCCGCCGCCCCGGCACCTGCCGGGCAAACGCCCTGGGTAAAGCACGAACGGCGCCCGCAGGTTGACCTGCGGGTGCGCATCCCAGCTTTCCCGCGTCGCCGTCAGCGCCTCGTCGCGCTCGAAGACCGAGGCGTTGTTGATCAGCGCGCCTACCGGCCCCAGCGCTTCGGCAACGCGCCCGACCAGCGCCGCCGTCTCCTCCTCGCGGGCAAGATCGGCGGCAAACGCCTGCGCCCGCCCGCCGGTCCCTACGATCTCCGCGACCAGCGCGGCCGCAGCGTCCGCCGAGCGGTGGTGGTGCACCGCCACCGCCCAGCCAGCCGCGGCCAGATCGCGCAACCGCCGCCCCGATCCGCCGCGCCGCCCCCCGGTGATCAACGCGACGCCGCGGTTCTCCGCTTCCATCATGCCACGATTATATCGAGAATAAGGGTGAAGTGCGCTACCAGCCAGCAGACGCGGACTGCTTAAGGCTTATGGGGACCCAAACCGAGCGAGGATTTAACGCCTCAGTTGCCAATGCCACTCAATCTTCGACGCTACATCAGTGCCCATTGGCCTGCACTCTTCAAATGAAATCGCTTTAACGCTATTACCCTTCTTTGCGGCGTTTTTCGGCGGCTATCTCTCAATCGAAATGTCATGCTCAGGGTCGCCCGCCACAGCCTTCATTCTCTCCCTTAAGATGGCCAATTCTGCCGCAAGCTCACCTAGTCTACTTTCAGTAAAGCCAGCGCCAGCCCTGTTGGAATATCCATTATCGGCATGAGCGCTTGGACCCATAACCCCTTGCTCAGCTTTATACCGATCTCCTACATGCACTTTTTCATGATAATTATGAATTACACTTGGTGACATCATTTCGTTAGTATTCTTGCTCCTAATCTTGTAAAATGACTGGATCGCCCGATCAAACTGACTGCGAGCATGCTCCATAGCTACATCCAGACCCCGTATGATTTCATCATTTGCACGAGTACCACCCAGCCCAACTTCCATACTTTGACGAAGTATCGATACGACTTGATTAAGGTCATCTTCAAGACCATGAATAGCGTCGCGAAGCGCCAGTTTTTCTTTATCGGAAATCACGTGATTACAAGCCGTTATAATCGCTGCATTATGTACTATGGGAGCCCATTGCCTGTGTGGCTCAAACGTGCCGTCTTGACCGGCTAGCGACTTCGCCAGCTCTTCATGCAAAAAAAAGCCTTGTATCCGATATGGCTCCGTCGATGGCGCTGGAGGGGGATCCAATGATAGTCCTCAAAAAGTGCCTGAAGGCTTTGCTTCATGATAACAGATTGGGGGGTTATGGCCCGTAGCAACCATTAAGCTTCGGCAGGTTTTTCGGTCCAGGGGGTTTGGCGGCTGACGACGGTGTTGGCGTAGATGAGGAGCTTTCTGGCGCAGGCGACCAGCGTTGCGGTGTGGGATTTGCCGCGGGCGGTGAGGCGGGCGTAGAAGGCGATGAGCGGCTGGTTCCAGCGGAAGGCGGCGGGCAGTGCGGCGGCGAAGAGGGAGCGGCGGACGCGGGCTCGCCCACCGGCGATGTGTCGCTGCCCCTTGTGGGCTCCGCTATCGGCATCGAACGGGGCGAGGCCGGCGAGGGCGGCGATCTGGCCGCGGCCGACTTTTCCGAGTTCCGGCAGGCGGACGACGAGGGCGATGGCGGTCCGCTCGCCGATGCCGGGAATGCTGAGGACGAGATCGAGGCGCCTGGCAAGGTCGTCGTGGGCGCGCAGCTTATCGGCGATGCGGCGCAGTTCGGTCCGTCGCCGCGCTTTCAGGCGGGTGATGCCGCCCGCAAGCAAGCGGCGGTCATCGACATGCTCCAGCCGGACCTTCAGACGGGCGATATCGTCTTCGGTCTGCTCGACGAAGGTCAGAGGACCGGCGAGGTCGGCGAGGCGGGGGGTCGGCGGCGATCTCCGGCGGATCGAGGTGGCGGCGCCGGCGGCGTGAGGGGCGGCATCGAGGACGTCGTTCTTCGCCCGGCGCAGGCGGACCCTGGCGTAGGCGCGCACCTGGACCGGCTGCAGGACGAGAACGGTGAAGCCGGCGGCGCGCAGGTGTTTGGCGATGCCGCGTTCGTAGCCGCCGGTTGCCTCGATACCGACGCGCCCGACGCCGGCGGCGGCGGTCAGCTCGGCGGCAAGGGCGCGCCAGCCGCAGCCGTCATTGGCAAACCGGCGATGCCCGGCGGCGCCGTGAATGACGATGTCGAGCCAGGCTTTGGAGGTATCGATTCCCGCTGTCGTCGTGGTAGCCTCCGTCATCTTCGTCGACCCTGCCTTGTGAAGCGAACCTAAGGTGTTCCGGCAACTATCCGGGTCCGATGAAGGGGCTGGCGCGATCCGGCTACGGGGCAGCCAAAGGCGGCTCAGGGTGCGCGCGATCCGATCGCCAGCCGCTGCGGCCGCGGATGGCCATCCGCGGCCGCAGCATTCCTTTCGGAACACCCCCACAATACCCGAACCCGCTATTACAAGGGTGTGCTGAGCGAAAGCGAAGCGCACCAGTATCCCGCGCATATCGCGACAGCAAACGGGCCCAAACGAAGAAGAGCAGCGTTTGGCATCGTCACGTTCCTCACCCTTGCTCAAAGACACTGAAGGAGCGTTCCGGAACAGTGGATGGTGCGCTTCGCTGCGCTCAGCACACCCTGCGGTTCCCGCCCGTCATCCCTTGTAGGCGACCAGCACCGCCCCGAGGGCGATGAGCGCGACGCCGATCCAGTTTGTTCCGGAGAGTTGCTCGCGCAGAACACCACCCCGAAAACCGCGACGAGGACGACGCTGAGCTTGTCGATCGGGAGCAACCCGGGCGACGTCCCCAGCTTCCAGAGCCGGAAGTAGCGGACCCCATGACCCGCCGGTGGCTGGGCCGGAAAGGATGAGAGAAGACCCAGCCGCGGCGAGAAACGGAGCTGGGCGGATACCGGTGACCGGTGGCGCTAAGGATGACGCCAGAGGCGCCCAGGATGACGACTGTGCGGATGAAGGTGGCGAACTCGGAATCGACGGTCTCGACGCCGACCTTGGCGAAGATGGCGGTCAGCGCCGCAAACATCGCCGACAGCAGCGCCCAGAGCTGCCACGAGAGCGAAAGCCGGTTCATGACGTCATCTCGCACCACGTAGAGGCCGGTTCGAGCAGCCGCAGGCGCCTATTTCTCGCATTTCTTCTGGCACAACACCTTGCCGCCGAGGTCGCAGGCAGTTCGGGCAGCCGTGTTTCTTGCTGCGCCTCTTTCCTCGCAGGTTCGCGCCGCGGCGTGGCAATGGCGGCGTAAGGGCGAATTCGGCGGCGCGAGTCGTGGTAGAGGGCCTGCTTGAAGGCGACGGCGAAGCCGAAGCAGCTCGAGATGTCCACCGCCTTCCAGGCGTCGAACTCCGGGTGGCCGTCGGCGGCGAGGGTCGATATCGGCATCGCTGCCGAGAAAACGCAAGACAAGAACCAGCGCTGCTTCTGGCCGTGGTACTTGCCGCCCCACACCCGGCCGCGCAGCTCCTCGGGCAGGTCGTAGCGGTACCAGTGCCGCGACTTGCCGATGACCTCGGCGCGATCGGTGCCGGTTTCCTCCTTCAGTTCGCGCAGCACCGCCCGGCGCGGCTTCTCTGCGTCGTCGATGCCGCCCTGCGGCAGCTGCCAGGCATCGCCCGGCGTATCGATTCTCCGGGCGACGAACACCAGCCCATCGGGGCGGAACAGCAGCGCGCCGACGCCGCGCCGGTAGGGCAGCTTGCCGCTTTCTCCGTGTGCCTGCTCATCCCGCCTCTCCTGCCACCACCGCCGGGACCGGCGCCAGCACATAGCGGCTGGCGTCGAGGCTGTCGAGAAAGGCGCGCAGCCGCTCAGGCCGACAGGCGTCGGCCGGATGGCACCGATGGCGACGAAGCGCTCGTGCGCCGTGGCAGCCAGCGCCGCCAGCTGGCGGTCGATGCTGCCAGCGTCGTCGCCGTCGATGACCGCTATCGACGCGGGCGCGCGGCAGCCAGGCGCTGGCCCAGGCGGAACAGCGGCCCCTCGGCAACCGTGCCATCGACCAGCAGCAGGCCGCGGCCGTGCAGGTCCTGCAGCACCGGCTCCAGCCGCTCAAAGCCTTGCGTGAAGAGCGCCGCCGCCGCTCATCAGCACGCCGACGCCAGCCGCTGAGGCGGGCGAGGATCCACCCGCAGGCGGCTCCCGCTGTCCGCCGCATCGGCGGCGACCGCCAGCGCCCCGCCGCCCCGCATCGGTGCCGCTGCCGCAGACGCCTGCGGCGGTATCGCCGCCACCACTTCATGGCCGCCGCGCCGCCTCGCCGCGATCCATTCCTGTGGCGCCGGGGCGTAGGCATCAACCGCCAGCACCGGGGCACCCGGCAGCTTGTCGATGGCGGCGTTGCTGGCGGCGCGGCTGAGACCGATGTCGAGGACGATGATCACCAGCCGCGAGCGGTCGTCACGGCGGTCAAAAGGCCGGGCATACACCTGCCGGCTGCCGGCCGTCGGCGGCGATCTTCGGCAGACCGCCGCCCACCCCGGGCTCGAGCAGCGCTGGATCGGGCACCGGCGACAGCGCCCCCGGCGCCGCCGCCAGCTCCGCCAGTCCGGCAAACGACGCCGCGCTGTAGGGTGCGGCGGTGACGCCACCATCGATACCGGCCGCCTGTGTTGCCGCCCCTGCCGGCAACGTCGCCGGTTCCGCCACAGGCAGCTCGATGGCCGCGGCCGGGGGGGAGCGGTCCGGCGGGCCCCGCAGAGAAAGAGGGGGCGACGAGGCCAGCGCCACCAGACCGGCGCCGGCAGCCGCCGCGGCAGCCGCCCGGCCGAAAGCCCCCGGCCATCGTCCGCAGGCCTTCGGTCAGTGGTTGCCGGTGCTGGGGTTGCCGGTGCTGGCGGTACGACCGGGAACATCGCCAGCCCGCGCACCAAGTCCATCGCCCGCATCAGCTGATAGTCGGTGGCGCCGCTCTCCGCCTCGGCAGCGGTCAGCCCGGCCGGCGCCGGCCCTGCTGGGGCTCCCTGGGAAGCGCCCTCCGCGCCGTCCTGCGGCGCACCCACCTGCGGTGTCCCAGGATTGGGCAGGGCCCCGCGCAGATCGGATTCGCGCCGGGCGTTGGGATCGGATTTCACCGGCTCGATCTTCGCCTGCTCGACGACAATGTCCGGCTCGATGCCCACCGCCTGGATGGATCGGCCCGAAGGCGTGTAGTAGCGGGCCGTGGTCAGCCGCATGGCGCCGTGCCCCGGCAGCGGCACGATGGTCTGCACCGAGCCCTTGCCGAACGACTTGGTGCCCATCACGACCGCGCGGCGGTGGTCCTGCAGCGCGCCGGCGACGATCTCCGACGCCGAGGCCGAGCCGCCGTTGATCAGCACCACGATCGGCAGCCCGCCGGCGAGGTCTCCCGGCGTGGCGTTGTAGCGCTGGCCCTCGTCGGCCTTGCGGGCCCTGGTCGAGACGATCTCGCCCTTGTCGAGGAAGGCGTCGGAGATCGCCACCGCCTGGTCGAGCAGCCCGCCGGGATTGTTGCGCAGGTCGAGGACGAAGCCCTGCGGGCTGGCCGCCCGCCTGCTTCTTCGATCGTCGATCGCCTCCTGCAGCCCGGCGTCGCGTCTGCTCGCTGAAGGAACTGATGCGGATGTAGCCGACCTTGCCGTCCAGGCGCGAGCGCACCGACTTGATCTTGATCACCGCGCGGGTCAGCGTGACGTCGAACGGCTCGCGGTCGGCCGGCGGATGGTGAGCTTGATGTCGCTGCCGGCCGGCCCGCGCATCTTGTCTACGGCGTCGGGCAAGGCATGCCGAGCACCTGTTCGCCGTTGATCTGGGTGATCAGGTCGCCCGGCTCGATCCCCGCCTGACGCCGGCGTATCGTCGATCGGCGAGACCACCTTCACCAGCCCGCCCTCCATCGTCACCTCGATGCCGGGGCCGCCGAAGGCCGCGCCCGTCTGCACCTTCATCTCGTAGAAGCGCTTGTCGTTCATGTACCCGGAATGCGGGTCCAGCGACGACAGCATGCCGTTGATCGCCGCCTCGATGAGTTGCTCGTCGCTCACCTTCTCGACATAGTCGGCGCGCACCCGCTCGAACACCTCCCCGAAGAGGTTGAGCAGCTCATAAGGTATCGATCTTCCTTTCCGTCTTGTCGGCGGGGGTGTCGGCAGCCGCAGCCAGCGCAATGCCATGAACAGCACCGCGACCGCGGCGGCAGCTACGCGACGTGTGGTCATCCGCTTTCCTGCGGATCAGGGTTACCTTCCCCGGTCGGAGACCTCCGGCCGACTCTCGCCACGCGCGCGTGTCACAAGGACGCTGTCAGGACGGCGAAGTCGCCATCGTCAGGATATGCGATGCTCGCCATCGTGCGGCCATGACATACCAAGCTGCGGGGGCTCCGCCTCGCTGGGTCCGGCATAACTCCAGCCGGGGTCCGGCTGTCCATGTCATTCATGCCCGGCATGGAACATATAATAGTCCCCGCTGCAACCGATGATCAAGAGCAGCGCAAGCATCTGTATGAACGCCGACAATCACGTTCACGCGCCAAGCCGGGCCGCGGCCGGGAGGGACAGGAAATTCGGCCCGACGGCCCGCGGCGCGACCACGCCTCGATTGCGGATCGCACCGCCAGCCCCCGGATCAGGCGGAACCGGCGCGGTCAGGCGCGCGCCGCCGATGCCTGTGCCGCCACCGCCGCGGCTGCTGCCGCTGCCGCCGCGGCATCGCCCAGGTAGCGGTCGCTCAGCACGTTCAGGTTGTCATCCAGCTCGTAGGCGCGCGGAATGCCAGTCGGGATATTGAGCTCGATGATGTCGCTTGTCCGAGATCTTGTTGAGGTGCTTGACCAGCGCCCGCAGGCTGTTGCCGTGCGCGGCGATCAGCACCGTCTTGTTATTGCGCAGGTGAGGCGACGGTGTTGGCCCAGAAGGGCATCACCCGGTCCAGCGTGATCGCCAGCGACTCGGTGGACGGCAGGATCACCGGATCGAGCTGCGCGTAGCGGCGCTCGAAACGGGGATGCATCTTGTCGTTGGCGTCCAGAGGCGGCGGCGGGATGTCGTAGCTGCGGCGCCAGACCTTCACCTGGTCCTCGCCGAACTTCTTCGCCGTCTCCGCCTTGTTCAGGCCCTGCAGGCTGCCGTAATGGCGCTCGTTGAGCTGCCAGGCGCGCACCACCGGCACCCACATCTGGTCCATCTCATCGAGGGCGATCCACAGCGTGCGGATGGCGCGCTTCAGCACCGAAGTGAAGCGAATCATATCGATCTCGAAGCCTTCCTCCTTCATCTGCTGGCCGCCGCGCCTCCACCTCGGCCCGCCCGCTCTCGCTGGGGGTCGACGTCGACCAGCCGGTGAAGCGGTTGGCAAGGTTCACTCGCTCTCGCCATGGCGCAGCAAAATCAACGTCGACGTCATCCCCTCATCCCTTTCGCTCTTGCATTTTGCCTGGGAACGCGCGCCCGCGGCCGAACCGCCGGCGCATGGCGGGCGGCAGTCTATCGGGATCCTCCGCGGGCTTCAAACGCTGCGGGGAAGGCGCGCAAGGCCAGAGCCGGGCATCGCGACTTCGCTGGGCGTTGAGAGAAAAGCATCCCTCCGGCGCCAGCGTCGCCGCGCGAGCGGCGGCCTTACGCCGTCGGCTGCGCTCGAACGAGGATCCCGCAGATCAGATCCGCGCTGATCGGGCGCGCGACGAGTCGCCCGCCATTACTTCCTCCTCGGACGCTTGGCATTCGCGGTGACACGGCGGCGCCAGGGGGCCAGCACTGCCTCGGCATGGCGCTTGCCGGGTGGGCGCGCGAAAGGACAACCGCCGACGCTGCGCCGCCGCCGCCTTCTCCACCACCATGCGGCGGTACTCGGCGGCAGAACAGCTGCTAATGCCATCATCCAGCTGCGCCGGGCGATGGTTTCCAGCGACGCCAGCGCCATTTCGCCGAGCATCAGCGGCGGGGTAAGCGGGCTCGCGGAGGCTTCCGCCGCCGCGGGGGGTTGCGCGGGTGGTCATGCTGGCAATATGGCGTGGGCGGCGGCCCAGGCAACCGCAGCCGCCTTCCTCCGCACTCCCTTGCCGGCGGTCAGCCCCCCATGATGTTGTAGCCGCCGTCCATGTAGCGGTCTCGCCGGTGACGATGCCGGCGAAGTCGCGGGCCAGCGCCGCCGTCGCCGGCCCACCTCCTCCCGGCGTCACCGGGCGGCGCGCCGGCGATTTCTCCTTGGTCTGCGCCAGCGGTTCGTCAAAACAGTCGATGCCTGAGGCGGCGCGGGTCATCACCGGGCCGGGCGGATGACATTGACGCGGATGCCCTTCTCGCCCGGCTCATGGGCCATGGCGGGCGGCTGTCTCCAGCGCTGCCTTCGCCGGTCCCGATGCCGTAATGCGGCACCACCTTCTCCCGCCGAAGTAGCTCATGGGTGAAAATGGCGCCGCCGTCCTTCATCCGCGGCTCGGCCTGACGCGCCATGCGGATCGGCGAGTGCACCGAGACGTCCATCGTCTGCAGGAAGCCGTCGAGCGAGCGGTCCGGTGACCCGCCCGTGTGATCCTCGCGCGGTGCGAAGGCAATGGAGTGCAGCAGGATATCGAGCTTACCCCACGTCTGCTCGATCGCCTTGAACACCGCGGTGATCTGGCCGGCCTCGCGCACGTCGCACGGCAGGAAGAGCGTGTCGGCGACGTCAAGGGCGGCGGCGAGCGGCGCGGTGAACTGCTTGGTCTTGTCGTTGAGGTAGGTGATCGAGAGGTCGGCGCCGAAGGCGCGGAAGGCCCGCGCGCAGCCGAAGGCGATCGAGTCCTTGTTGGCGATGCCGACGACCAGCGCCTTCTTGCCCTCCAGCGGCTGCTTGCTGATGGGTATCGGGCGCAGCGCGGCATCGTCGGAGGCGGTCGTCTGTCTTCTCCCTCTATTGCCCTGGGTGGCGGATTGCCTTCAGGCGGCGGCCAGCAGCTCGCGGGTGTGGATGGCGATCATCTTTTCTTCGTTGGTCAGGATTACCCAGGCTGATACCGGGCTGTCAGCGGTGGTCAGGCGGAGTCCGCCGGCGCGG
>JADJRE010000035.1 GCA_016712375.1 Rhodospirillales bacterium | reverse complement strand
TGATTCCGTAGTTTCTCCGATCTGCCGTGTGCGCTGGCAGAAGCGTTGGATGCGGCGAGGATGTCGTCGGCGGACCTGGTCCAGCGGAAGGGCTTCGGGTCGGCGTTGTGGGCGTCGATGAAGGCGCGGATGTCGTTCTCGAGCTGCTGGGTGGAGCGGTGGACGCCGCGCCTGATCTGCTTGTCGGTGATCAGGGCGAAGAAGCGCTCGACCTCGATTGATCCACGACGCGCTGGTCGGCGTGAAGTGGACATGCCAGCGCGGCCGCTTGGCCAGCCAGTCTCGGATCGGCTGGGTCTTGTGGGTGGCGTAGTTGTCCATCACCAGATGGACGTCGAGGTCGGTGGGAACGCTCGCCTCGATCTGGTCGAGAAACTTGCGGAACTCGGCGGAGCGGTGCTTCGGATAGCAGCGGCCGATCACCGCGCCGGTGGCGATGTCGAGGGCGGCGAACAGCGAGGTCGTGCCATGGCGGGTGTAATCGTGCGTCCGGCGCTCGACCTGGCCAGGGCGCATCGGCAGCAGCGGCTGGGTGCGATCGAGGGCCTGGATCTGCGATTTCTCGTCGACACACAGCACCAGCGCCCGCTCCGGCGGTGCCATGTAGAGGCCGACGATGTCGCGCACCTTCTCAACGAACAGCGGATCGTTCGACAGCTTGAAGGTCTCGCTCCGGTGCGGCTGCAAGCCGAAGGCGCGCCAGATGCGGTGGATGGTGGATGGCGCGTAGCCCACCGCCTTCGCCATCGAACGCAGCGACCAGTGCGTTGCCCCGGCCGGTGTTGTCTCCAGCGTCAGCCGGATCGTCTCGGCAATCGCGTCATCGCCGATCTTGCGCGGCGTGCCGGGCCGGGGCTCGTCGAGCAGCCCGTCCAGACGGCGCTCGGCGAAACGGCGACGCCACTTGCCGACCGTATTTGCGTCCGCACCGACCTCGCTGCAGATCGCCTTGTTTTCCATCCCGGACGAAGCCGCAAGCACGATCCGCGCCCGCCGAGCCAGCGCCTGCCCGGTCTTCCGCGCCCGCGAAAGCGAGACCAACTCCCCCCGCTCCGCCTCGCTCAGCTCAATCGTAACCGCAGCCTTGCCCATCATGATCACCCCGTCAGCAGCCGAGTAATCATAAAAACTTCTCGATCAGGACAGTAGCGTCCTTTTCGGATCGGGCACCGCGACGATCGCGGCGCTGCTCAGCCCCGCCGGCGGGTGCCGGTGCGGGGGCCCAAGGGCCGGCGGACGTTGAGCCGTCAGGCGGCGTGTTCGCCTTCGCTGAACCGTGCGTCGGTGATGTGGCGGAGCAGCGCTGCGCTGTCGGTGATGCTGGTGACGTGGCTCCAGGTCATCTCGTCGGGCAGGACCGCGAAGTGGTTGTCGCTGAGCCGCTGCAGCCTTGCCAGCAACCCTCGAAGTCGGTCTTGCCGGCGACGAAGGCGCTGAGCGCCTGGTGCCTGATCGTTGTTGTGTGGCTTGCGGTTAATGGCGTTCATGGCGCGCTCCACGTTTTTGCTGGTGAACATGAACGCTCTGTTCGCGTTGACAAGCAAGCGAACAGGACGGATCAGTCATTGCTTTGTTTTTGCTTCCTGGAGCATCTGAGAATGCGTGTTCGCCGCCATGCCCACCGGCAGTTCCACACCCCCGCATAAGAGGCTGAGCGGCGCGCGTACGCGCGGCACGCCGGCGTCTCTGCGCGGCGCGGTGCAGAAGGCGCGCAGCTTCGGGGCGGCTCGTGCTGCATCCGGACGGCTCGGTCGATGTGTCCACTTCGACGCCCGTCGGGCGCAGGCGACCGATCCTTCGAAGCAGCGCAGCCATACGCCGCCGGCGCGGCACGGATTCCGGCCGGTGCCGGAGGCCGCCGTCGCGGCGGTCGGCGAGACGCTGAAGGAGCAAGGGCTGACGGCGCCGCAGGCGAGCGGGATGACGTTCCTGCAGGCGCGCACCGCCAACGAGGTGCTGAAGGCGCGGCTGCGGCGGATGGAGGTGCAGCAGAAGGAGGGCGATCTGGTCGACCGGGCCCGCGCCGTCGCGCTGGTCTTCCGCCTGGCGCGCCAGGAACGCGACGGGTCGGCGTTTGTGAAGCGCCCTGTCGTCAATTCGCGCAACCGAGCACTCGATCGGCGCCGCCGATCCCCTGCAGACGAGCCTGCGCGGTGGTTTCGATCCAGGGCCCGAGCTTCTCGGACGTCAACGTCAGCATAGAAGAGCTTCCGCTCCGGCTCGCTGTATGGCGGAAAATCGCGATTCGGAAATCTCCATCGGTGCCGGCAAGGTAGCTGTTCACCCTCTCTCCGAGCGCGCTGGTTCGCTTGCCCGTCGGCGGAAAGGCGCCGCCGCGCAGACCGGCGTGCACGGCGGTCGATGCTTCGTCGAGCGCCCCGCCCGTGTCGCCCACAACGAACGCCACGGTCCTGCCCGAGCGGGCATCCAGGACAATTCCTGCATCGCCCGGCGTCGCGTCCCAGGGCGACCGACGGAAGGCGCCGGGAATGACGAAATAGGGTATGCGCGCTGGGTCGAGCTGGGCCGCCTGCGAAGCGTTCCAGCCGGCAATCGGCGCGCCGTGGGAGGTGCCACGCGAACTGACGTTTCGCTGACGAACCAGTCCTGCCTGGGAGGTGGCTGAAGCCTAACAGAAGGCGGGGAACAGCCGCCGCCGCCAAGGCCAATCGAGCACATGGAGTCGCCCAGCGTCTCCACCTGAGCGCCGTTGCGCGACCACGCGGCGAAGGCTGACTGGCAGGTCTTGAAGCAGGCTCCTGATTGCGACCGCGACACTCGGGAGTGGCGCAGCGGCGCCAGCCCGTTGCAGATGCCTTCCAACCCCTGATCGCGAACGCCATAGGCCTCCGGCGAGCCGTCGTGATCGAGCTGAAGGCCGCGGCTTGCGAAGAACAGGGTGTCGTCGGCCAGCACGATGCGCTTGTTCGCGATGCGTGGCAATTCCTGACCGTCTGGGCACGAGGCGGCCCGCGCAGCGCCGCAGGCGAGCAGAATTCCAAGGATAGCGGCGAGTGCAATACGCATCGTAGTCCCTCATCTCACCGGTGTGCAGGCATCGGGGTGGTAGTGCGCGAAGACCTGCGCGAGCAGCAGCATGTTGTGATCCCCCTGCAGAGCCTCGACAAATCGCGCGCGGACATAGTCGCGCCACCGGTCGTCACGATGCTTCGGATCGAACGAGGCGGAGGGATCGAGGCACTTGACTTCGCCGATGTCGCCGCGCGCGACCCGAGCGTGCTCGCTGATCCAAAGCGGCGGCTGTTCCAGAGCGGCTTTGGTCTGCTCGGACGTCGGCGAGGCCTCGCTGCCGTTTGTCCAACCGTCAACTCTCGCGGTCAGGCCATCGCGGAACGCGTAGCCTTTCATCAGCTTGGCCTCCATGTCCTCGAAGACGATCCCGGCGATCGGGAACTGGGCGCTGGACTGCTGCAGGATGCCCTCGGGGCCGGTCTGCAGAAAGGCGATGCAGCCGGCTAGTTGGCCCCGCCAGCGCACAGGCAGCTGTCGATGATCCATCGCGCCATCCGCGCCGGGGTCGGAAAGATCACGCCGGCCGTCGCCTTCTTTACGCCGCGGATCTTTCGCCTTCGGGCTGGTGGACTCAACGTGGTAGAGGCAGCGCATCGGCTGTTCCGGTCCAGTCGGGATGTCTTCGTATCCCGGCGCGGCGATCTCGCTGCAATCCTGGCTCAGGTAGGGACGACGCTTAGCAAAATACTGGGTGAGTTCGGTCACCTTTCCTTGCGGCAGGGGTGTGGGTGGCGGCCCGAGGCGCGGGTTCAGCCCGCCGACTGCGTCAGGCATGGCATTTTGGCCGGAGGTCTCTAAGGGAGGCGCTGGCGATCTGACGGTGGGCGATGATCCTTGCGAGAGCTGGTAGAGATCGAGCGTAGACGACGCGGAGTCGCCAGGCGACTGGGTAGTTGTTGGCAATTCTAACCACGCGGCCGACATAGCTGGGATCGGGGTTGCAGCCGCCCTGCTGGATGCGCTGGACCCAGTGCAGTACCGCCTCGGGGACCTGCGTGCCGGCCGCTCGTTCGCGCGCGCATAGGCGATGGTCGCGCTCGCGTACTGCTTGTGGGTAGCCTCGGTCCCGAGAGTCGTCTACCGACATAGTCGAGTTCCCCGCCCAGTTCGGGAAACGGCGGTAGTGATTACCCGGATCGAGGCCGGCTGGCAGGTGAGGACATAACTGGCCGTGGTCGGTCTGCGGCGCCTTCCAGCCGAACAGGTTGTTGGCGAACTGCGCCGTACGAGTGAAACCATAGCCGCTCTCAAGCATCGACATTGCCGCGAGCCCGGCTGCCGGGACCCATGGTGCTGCTCGGCGAGTCGCGCGCTGGTCAAATGGCGGAGGGAGCTGACATCCTCGGACGTGGGCATGTCGAACAGAACAATGTCAGGACCAGCGGCCGCAATCTGGGTGCAGACGCCGTTCTGCGGTGCGCTACTGCCGACGACACGGATACCCTCGCGATGGCGTAGTACAACTGCGAGCCCTTCTCGATACAGCCGCACTTCCGATAAAGACCTTGATCACGCCGCTACCCCCCGACCTTGTCCCGCTAGGCAGCGTATTCCGCTGGAGGTCGTCAACGCTCTGGTGCTGGACGTCGTTGTGCCTGCGTCATGTACGCTACCGGACAAACCCGTGCCCCGAAAAGGTATCAGTTCGTTCGCCATCCGGAAAGGCTTCTTTGCGAATGCTGCTCAACCAAAAACGCGGGCGCGCCCGCGACGGGGAGCTGATGTTGACTTATGGCACTATAAAAAGAGAGACGGTTGCGTTCGAGCGCCCTTCCCTCCGCCATCTGTTGACATCAACTAATTGATTTACCTGGAAAAATAGCGCGTGTCAGAAATCGCTCCCACGATCGTTCCCACATCGCGGCCGCGCTTGTGATGTATTCTGGAATCGGCCGCGGCGGCCTTAAGGTGATCATCGCCCCCGACGGGCGGCGATGCCTGGGCACCAGCGAAGCCTCGACCGGATGGAACGCTGATCCGCGCCCTCGCTCGGGCGCATCGCTGGAAGCGAATGCTGGAGGAAGGGACGCACACCTCGATCAACGCCCTGGCGGAGGCGCAGAAAATCAACCGTGCCTACGTCTGCCGGCTGCTCAATGTGACGCTGCTCGCGCCCGAGATCACTGAAGCCGTGCTCGATGGCAAACAGCCGAAGGCTTTGATGCTCGAAGAGTTGGTCAAAGCGCTCACGACAGACTGGCTCGAGCAGCGCCGAACTTTCGGCCTCGGCTGAGTCGCCGCGTGACCTCGGCTGTAGGCTCACCATCGTGAACCGCGCGGGGCCAAGACCGGCCTGAACCTCACCAGTTATCAAGCCGATAAAGACTCCACGCCCTCCGCGGGGTATGGAATGGGGCAATCAATGATTGCGCGCCACCAGCTGCGTTTGGGCTGCGATCGGGGGATCAGAAATTGACGTCCGACCATGAGCGTCTCGGTCATCCACTCGGCCGGCTTCCCTTTCGTCACCGACCTCGAGTCGATCCGTCGGCACGAGAGTGGGAGCTTTGCGCCACGGTGAGCGGCATCCGCCCGGTCATGGACCTACGATGACGAATCAATTCTTCAAACGCCCGATCCTGAACTCCCCTATGCCTATCCGGGCCAGCATTGGGAGCTGGACGATGACGGGCAGCCGACCGACCGCATTCTTGAGATCCGCCGCCGCCCGAGCTGATCACGCCGGTTCCGAAACCGAGAAAGCGGCGTCGAAAGACCGACCAGACCGAGATGGTGTTCGATAGTGGGGGCGGCCTGTCAACCGCTGCGCAGGAGTACAACCCCACTCCGATCATCAACGAAATCCGCACCTACGTCGAGGCTTGGCGTAAGCTCCCGAACCCCAACGACTGGCAGGTCACGCCGGAGACGGCGCGCTTGCTCCAGCACTGGCGGCATCACGCTTTCCATAGCGTCCGTCCCTTCTTCTGTCAGGTCGAAGCCGTCGAAACAGCGATATGGCTGAGCCAAGTTGCGTCCAAGCCCGGCAAGCGCGGCGACAAGTTCTGGGAGCACATCAAGGGGGCGAATGAGCAGGCCAACCCCGAATTGCTTCGCCTGGCGCTGAAGCTGGCCACCGGCGCAGGCAAGACGACGGTCATGGCGATGCTGATCGCCTGGCAGACCATCAACGCCGTCCGGCACCCGAACAGCAAGACCTTCTCCCGCGGCTTTCTGATCATCACCCCCGGCATCACCATCCGCGACCGGCTGCGGGTTCTCATGCCGAACGACCCCGACAGCTACTCCAAGGGTCGCGAGCTGGTGCCGGGCGACATGCTCCCGGACGTCGACCGGGCGAAGATCGTCATCAGCAACTACCACGCCTTCAAGATGCGGAGCGGATCGACATTGCCAAGGGAACCCGTTCCCTTCTCAAGGGCCGCGGACCTGAACTGAATACCCTCGAAACGGAAGGGCAGATGCTCCAGCGGGTCATGCCCGACTTGATGGGCCTCAAGAGCATCGTCGTGCTGAACGACGAGGCCCACCACTGTTACCGCGAACGGCCGCAAGAGGACGACGGCGAGGAGGACCTGAAGGGCGAGGAGAAAGAGGAAGCCAAGAAGAACAACGAGGCCGCCCGGCTATGGATTTCGGGTATCGAGTCGGTCAAGCGCAAGCTTGGCCTTCAGGCGGTCTACGACCTTTCCGCCACGCCCTTCTTCCTGCGCGGCTCCGGCTACCGCGAGGGCACGCTGTTTCCCTGGACGGTCAGCGACTTCTCGCTGATGGATGCGATCGAGTGCGGCATCGTCAAGCTGCCCCGCGTGCCCGTCGCCGACAACGTGCCGGGAGGCGATACGCCCAAGTTCCGGAATCTGTGGGAGAACATCGGCAAGAAGATGCCGAAGAAGGGCCGTGGGCAGGCCGGTAAAGCGCTCGATCCGTTGAGCCTCCCCGCCGAGCTGCAAACCGCGCTCGAAGCGCTCTACGGCCATTACCAGAAAACCTTTGCCCTCTGGGAGGAGGAAGGGATCGCGGTCCCGCCGGTCTTCATCGTCGTCTGCAACAACACATCAACCTCAAAACTGGTCTACGACTTCATCTCCGGCTTTCACCGCGAAACGACGACGGCTCGACGACGCTGGAAAACGGGCGGCTGGCGCTGTTCCGAACTACGACGAGCACGGCAACCGGCTTGCGGCCGCGCACGCTGTTGATCGATCCAATAACAGCTCGAATCCGGCGAAGCGCTTCGACAAGGACTTCCGCGAAATGGCCGGAGACGATCGAACGCTTCCGGCGCGAGATCGTCGAGCGGACCGGCAATATCCGCGCGGGCGAGAACATTTCCGACGAGGACCTGCTGCGTGAGGTGATGAACACCGTCGGTAAGAAAAGCCGCCTCGGCGAATCCATCCGCTGCGTCGTTTCCGTATCGATGCTGACGGAGGGCTGGGACGCCAACACCGTTACCCACGTCCTCGGCGTCCGCGCTTTCGGCACCCAGCTTCTGTGCGAGCAGGTCGTCGGCCGCGCGCTGCGCCGTCAGTCTACCACCCCAATGAGGAAGGCCTGTTCAACGTCGAATATGCCGACGTGCTCGGCATACCGTTCGATTTCGCGCCAAGCCCGTGGTTCGCCCCCCGGCCAAGCCGCGGGGAGACCATCCGCGTCCACGGTCAGCCCCGGGCGGGACGCGCTGACCATCACCTTCCCCGTCGAGGGCTACCGCGTCGAGAAGCCGGGATGAGAAGCTGACCGCAAATTTCGGTCCCGACTCGCTGCTGGAGCTGAACCCGGATCTTGTCGGCCCCTCGATCACCAAGAACCAGGGCATTATCGGCGAGGGCGTGGATCTCACGGTCGAGCATCTGAACGACATGCGTCGCTCGACCATTCTCTTTCACCTCGCCAAGTACCTGCTGTACCAGAAGTACCGCGATCCCGGCGGCGCCCGAAGCTGCACCTCTTCCGGCCAGCTCAAGGCCACTCCGCCAGTGGCTGAGGGCGGCTACCTGCGCTGCACCGGCGGCACCTATCCGGCGCAGGGTGATCTATCAGGAAATCGCCGACATGGCCTGCGAGCGCATCAAGGCGGCCATCACCGAAACGCTGGCGGGCGAACGGCCGATCAAGGCGATCCTCGACGCCTACAACCCCACGGGGTCCACCCGCTTCGTCAACTTCACGACGTCGAAGGAGACGCGATGGCAGACCGATCCGCGCAAGTGTCACATCAACTGGGTCGTCTGCGATCTCCGACTGGGAGGCGGAGTTCTGCCGCGTCGCGGAGGGCCACCCCGCGTCCGCGCCTACGCCGGGAACCAGAACCTCGGCCTCGAAGTGCCCTACCTGAGGGCGCGGGCAACGCCGGAGATACATCCCGGATTTCATCGTCCAGATCGACGACGGAGCCGCGGAGCCGCTGGACCTGATCGTCGAGATCAAGGGCTGCCGCGGCGAGGACGCCAAGGAAAAGGCGACACGCTGCGCGCCTTTTGGGTTCCCGGCGTTAACAACCCTGAAGAAATTCCGGGCGCTGGGAGCGGTCGAATTTACTGCCGTCTATGAGATCGAATCCGAGTTCAACGAGCTGATCGCGCGCTTCATCGCGAGAGAGGCGGCGTGAAGGGCGATCGGCCGTGACCTTCAGGACCACCCGCTACTTTGCCGAGCAGGTCCTCGCAAGCGGCCCTACCTGCGACCGGAATGGTGCGCGGAGGTCATCCGCAACCCGCTTCGCCGCGAGGTGCAACCGGAAGGCCGCATTCGCTTCTGGGGACCGGTCGTCGATCCGCGAGACGGGCAGCGCCGAATCCTGCGCGTCATAACCCTCGACGACGGCGAAACGGTTCATAATGCCTTCTTCGACCGGCGCTTCCGGGAGGGCGGATCATGAAGCTGCACTACTATCCTGAAACCGACAGCCTTTACATCGAGCTGCGCAGCGAGGCGGGGGCGGAAACGCGCGAGATCGCCGATGGCTTGAACGTGGACCTGAATTGTTCGGGACAGGTGGTCGGCTTCGACATCGACCATGCATCGACACATCTGGATCTGACGACGCTGGAAACCGTCGCCTTGCCGTTCAGGGCAACGCGGATCGCGTAAGCCGGCGCGTAATGGGGGAAGTAGCCGCACCATGGCGAAGAAGAAGCCGCTCGACATCCAGAGCCTGAAGCACAACGCGGCGAAGCGGCGGAACCTCCCGGCCGCTGAGTTCGAGCCGGTGCTGGAGGCGGCAGATAAGACGCCGATCCGCGTCGCCTATGAGCGGCGGAACCGCGATCTGGATCCGCAGCTCGTCTGGCGCGGCAAGGACGAGCAGGACTGGTCCGACCTCGTGGTCGCCGCGCCCCCGCTCTACATTCAGGAAAAGGTTCGCGAAGGTTCTGATCGACGACCTCGTGCGGCACCCGTCGGGCATCATTGCGAGCCGAAAGCGAAGCACGCCAGTCTGGATCGCCAGCAAAGCGCCTCGCGATGACCTGCAGCCCCGACCTGTTCGCCGACTTCAACGGCTTGCCGGACGCGGAGGCGAAGACCGAGTTCTACGCTCACGACCAGAACTGGTCGAACCGGATGATCCTCGGCGACAGCCTGCAGGTGATGGCGAGCCTGGCCGAGCGCGAGGGTCTGCGCGGCAAGGTGCAGTGCATCTACATCGACCCGCCCTACGGCATCAAGTTCAACTCCAACTTCCAGTGGTCAACCACCAGCCGCGACGTCAAGGACGGCAAGGGCGACCACATCACCCGCGAGCCTGAGCAG
This sequence comes from Rhodospirillales bacterium, assembly GCA_016712375.1. Lineage (GTDB taxonomy): Bacteria > Pseudomonadota > Alphaproteobacteria > Rhodospirillales > Defluviicoccaceae > Defluviicoccus. The sequence continues at coordinate 4,164 of JADJRE010000035.1, read as the reverse complement.
GTGAAGGCCTTCCGCGACACCTGGCGCGACGGCATCCACTCCTACCTCCACCTACCTGCGCGACCGGCTGACCGTGGCCCGCGACCTGCTGGCCGATAGCGGCTCGATCTTCGTGCAGATCGGCGATGAGAACCACCGGGTGCGGGCACTGATGGATGAGGTGTTTGGCGAGAAAATTTTGTAATTAGCGTCATCACGATCCAAAAGACTGGAGGGCTAGGTACGCACTTATACGAAACTGTATCGGATTCGACATGTCTGTGGTATGGCAAAGACGTTGAGCGAATAAAATTCAGACGGTTTTCTCGACAAAACCGGCATGTTCAGATGGATCTTCTGCCAGCGCCGTTATGACCTAGAAGACTCTACAGAGCGCCGTCGCGAACTTACCCCCGATGAGCTTGGCGCGAATAGCACGCTTGCCTGATGGCGTGTCAAAGCCTATCAGCTGATTGCGCTAACCTCCGATAGGTGCAATCAAATTCTTTTCCATTCAGCTACCAGGGCGAAACCTTCGCACCTCCACCGAAGGTCGTTGGAAGCCAACAAACCGCTTAGGATTAAACCGCTATAAAGGATCGAACCGTTGATCACCACAGGGAAGACAGTCCGCTATCTTTACGCTTCTGAAGACTATCCTGCCTAGTGGATGGACAATGTGGTGGACACGAGGTTGCAATTCCCTGCAGAAAAGGTATACGTAGTTCAAACCCACAATGGACTCGTCGAACGCTGCATTCTGATGACCACCGATCCCGGCGATCTGGTGCTCGACCCGACCTGCGGGTCCGGGACCACGGCCTATGTCGCCGAGCAGTGGGGGCGGCGCTGGATCACCATCGACACCTCCCGCGTGGCCCTGGCCCTTGCGCCGGATTATGGGCGCGCGCTATCCTGGTACATCCTCGCCGACAGCCCGAGGGACAACGGAAAGAAGCGGAGGTCACCCGCACCGTGCCGAAGGAGTCGCCGACGCGCGCGACATTCGCCACGGCTTCGTCTACGAGCGCGTGCCCGCACATCACGCTGAAATCCATCGCCAACAATGCCGAGATCGACGTGATCTGGGAGCGGTTTCAGGCGGAGCTGGAGCCCTGCTGCGCTGAATGCCGCCCTTGGCCGCCCTCCTGGATCGTCACCCGCGGGCTCGTCCCGGGCCACGTGGCGGCGGTGAAGACGGGGATGGCCGTGGACAAGCACGGCCATGACGAAAGACGCGCGTGGGAGGAATGGGAAATCGCCCGCGAGGCGGATGCCAAATGGCCGGACAAGGTCAAGGCGCTGCACAAGGCGTGGTGGGACAAGCGGATTGCGCGGCAGAAGGAGATCGATGCCTCCATCGCCGCCAAGGCCGACGTCGAATACCTCTACGACAAGCCTTACGTGGACAATTCCCGGGTCCGCGTCGCCGGTCCTTCACCGTCGAGACCCTCTCGCCCCACCGCGTCCTGGCCGTCAGCCACGAACGACGAGCTGATCGATACGCTGGAGGCCGCCAGGGGCCGCAGGCCCGCGCCGGAGCGCAGCCTCGACGAGGCCGACTTCGCCGAGGTGATCCTCGAAAACCTCAAGACCTCCGGCGTGCAGCAGGCGCACAAGGAGGACCGGATCACCTTCACCGCCATCACCGGCTGGCCGGGCAAGTTTATCTGCGCCGAAGGCCGGTTCGAAGGGGAAAGGAGCGCCGGGCGGGCATCTTCATCGGCCCGGAATTTGGCACCGTTGCCCGGCCGGACCTGGTCGCCGCGGCGCGCGAGGCCGGGGACGCGGGCTTTGACGTGCTGATCGCCTGCGCCTTCAACTACGACGCCCACTCGGCGGAGTTCGACAAGCTCGGGCCGCATCCCGGTGCTGAAGGCGCGGATGAACGCCGACCTGCACATGCGGACGACCTGAAGAACACCGGCGCAGGGCAACCTGTTCGTCATCTTCGGCGACCCGACATCGGATCCAGGACGCTGGCGAAGGGCAGATCCAGGCCAAGATCCGTGGCGTGGACGTTTTCCATCCGCAGACCGGCGAGATCGCCTCCTCGGGCCCGAAGGCATCGCGTGTTGGTTCATCGACACCGACTACAACGAAGAAAGCTTCTTCGTCCGCCACGCCTATTTCCTGGGCGCAGAACGATCCGTACAAAGCGCTGAAGACCACGCTCAAGGCCGAGATCAACCCCGACGCCTGGGCTACCTTGCACAGCGACACCTCGCGCCCCTTCGACAAGCCCAAGAAGGGCCGCATCGCGGTCAAGGTCATCAACCACCTCGGCGACGAGGTGATGAAGGTGTTTGGGGTGAGTAAGCGACCATGGGGAGAGGAGGTTATCTTGGTGGCCACACGATTATCGGCCCGAGGTCGACCAGTTGGTTCTCTAAAACAAACCGAGACGCCCTAAACGAACGACGCAGTATCAAAATCTGATCACAAAAAGGGTCGGAAAAATGTCGAGGAAAAAACTTCGCGAGGTGTTAAACCAGCTCGCGGAAAGCGACAAAAGCGTCAGGGAAAGTAGCGCGCATCCAGGCGCAGAGATTAGAAGCAGGATCAACAAGAGAAAAAACGTCGCAGGCGACTAGCCCGAAAATTCATGAGGGCTGGCGGGCACGAGCGCAAGCCATTGATCTGGTGTATGATTTGGGTGTCGAGACCAATCCACACCGATCCGGACACACCATGCCCGCCAACGACGAAGCTACCGCCATCCTGCCCGGCCTGTCACCGATCTGTGGGCGGCAGATCGAGGCGCGCTTCGACGGTGCGTTGATGTCCTCCGATGGTGGCCTGCTGGTGTTGCGGGAGGTCGAGCAGCGGTTGGGGATCGCCCGGCGTCTCGCCGCCTGCATCCCCTGACCCGCGAGCCTCTGCGCGCATCCTGCACGGGCTCGACGAGATCATCCGCTTCCGGCTGCTGATGATCGCCGCCGGCTACGAGGACGGCAACGACGCCACCGGCCTGCGCACCGATCCGCTGTTCAAGCTGGCGATGGACCGGCTGCCCGGAACACGGCGACCTGTGCTCGCAATCCACCGTGTCGCGCACCGAGAACCTGCCGGACCGGCACGCCCTGCTGCGCATGGGCCGCGCCATGGTCGACCACTACTGCCAGAGCTTCCGCCAGGTGCCGCGCGCATCGTGCTCGACATCGACGACACCTTCGACGCCGTGCACGGTGGCCAGCAGCTTCGCCTGTTCAACGCCCATTACGACGAATACGGCTTCCAGCCCATCGTGGTCTTCGACGGCGAGGGGCGCATGATCGCAGCCCTCCTGCGCCCCGCCTGCCGCCCGACCGGCCGGCAGATCGTGTTCTGGCTGCGCCGCCTGATCGCGGCCCTGCGTGACAACTGGCCGCGCGTCGAAATCCTGCTGCGCGCCGACAGCCACTATTGCACGCCGGAGGTGCTGCGCTTCTGCCGCGCCGAGCGGCTCGATTACGTCCTCGGCGTCGCGCCGACCACCACGCTGCGCAAGCACGTCACCGAGCTGGAAGCCAGCACGACGGCGCGGGCCGCCCGCGCAAGCGGCGAGAAGCTGCGCCGGTTCAAGGAATTCTACGACGGCGCCGCAAGCTGGGATCGCGTCGAACGCATCATCGCCCGCGTCGAGGCCGGGCCGCAGGGCGTCGACACCCGCTTCATCGTCACCAGCCTCGACGGGGTTCGCGGCCGCACCGTCTACCAGGACATCTACTGCGCCCGCGGCCAGGCCGAGAACCACATCAAGTCCTGGAAGACCCATCTCGCCGCCGACCGCACGTCCTGTTGCCGCGCCGCCGCCAACCAGATGCGCCTGTTCCTGCACCTCGGCGCCTACTGGCTGATGTGGAGCCTGCGCGCCGCCATGCCGCGACGCTCGCTCTGGCGCGTCGCCCAGTTCGATACCCTGCGGCTGCGCCTGATCAAACTCGCCGCCAGGGTCGAGGTGCTGAAGCGGAAGGTCCGGCTTCACCTGCCGCGCTCCACCCCGAACCAGCCGGTCTTCACCTCCGCGCTGACCCAGCTGCCGCGCATGCTCACCTGAGCCGCGGGGCAGATGCCCCGCAATAGCCCCTTGTCCCTTCAACCCCCAACGCCGCCGCCACCGAGCCCACCCAACGCCGAAGCAAGGCGCGAATGCCCGTGCCGCCGCGTCAGAACGCGCCCGCCACTCCACCCTCATGCATGATC
>JADJRE010000034.1 GCA_016712375.1 Rhodospirillales bacterium | reverse complement strand
GCGGACGGTGTCCTTGTCCCGTCCATCAAGGATAACGGCGCCGAACCCCAGCCGGCGTGCAAGTTCGACGAGGATGCCGGCGAGGGGGTCGGCCGCAGCCGACAGGATGATCAGCTCATTCCGCCGGTCGGCTGTTTCCGCCCCCACCGCTCCAGGCAGCGAACGCGCCGTTGCGCCGATAGGGGATCTGGCAGATCGCCTCGATCCCGTACTCGTCGCTTCGGCGGCCGGTGGACGCGATGGCTCCGGAAATGAGCACAACCGGGCTGACCGAGCGGAGCGCATCCACGACCCTGTGCGCGTCGCCACCGCCCAGCTCGATGGCATCGAAGCGGACGAAGGCGCGCTGCAGCTGGCCGTCGTGGATCGCGCTTGTCCGTCAGGACGGCTCGGTGAGGAGACAGGCCCGCCGCAGGCCGCGCGTGTCCAGCACCCCGGTCGAGAGAAAGCGCGGTCCAGATATCCGGCAGGTCCTCGCCCAACGCCGCGGCCAGCGGCGGATCAACGAACACCCGCATGTCGTAGCCCTGGCGGGCGAAGGCCTCGGCGTCCACCTTGCGCGGTTCGCCGCTGAGGAACAGGGTCAGCTTTGCCGCGAACCTCAGGTAGTCGAGCGCCGCATGCAGGTGATCGTGGAGAAGGCTGCGATCGTCCATCGCCGCCAGCGGAGCGACGACGCAGACGCCTCCGGCTCCGGCGGCGGCAATGGCTCGACGAGTCGCCGCCAGCGCCCCGAGAACGCTCGCCTTGATTTGGGTGCAGGCCAGCCGCGACCGGACGGCCAACTCCGGCAGGCCGGAAGGGTCGAACGACAGCTTCACCAGCTTCGCCGCCATTGCCGCGAAGCTCGGCATGGCATGGCGCGGATCGTTGACCGGATACCCCTCCATGGCATGGGCGTGGGAGATCAGCGGCGCGCCCGACGACAGCGCCTCCGAGACCTTGATCTTCAGGCCGGTGCTGAACTGCATCGGCACGATGATCACGTCCATGCTGCGATAGAAGTCAGCCACGTCGGCGACCCGGCCCACCACGTCGACGTTCGGGTGCTTGTAGCCGCGGAAGTCGTCACTGCAGCCGCCGGCGATCACGATCTTCACCGGCGCCATGTAGCGCTCGAATATCGGCAGGGCTTCGGTGAGGAAGGCCTCAAGGTTACGCCGGTTGATGTTGTTGCGGGCGCCGATCACGCCCGCGCGCAGCCAGCCGTCGGAAGATGGCGGTTTGCTCCACCAGCCACGGTATGGCTCGGAATAGAGCATGGTCAGGCAGGATCTGAGTCCGAGCTCCTTCTCGAAGTAAACCTGCTCACCGGCCTTGATCGCCCAGACGAGATCGGCTCGTCCCAGGCCGCGCGCCTCGCCTTCGCGGGTCGTGTGAAAGAACTCGGGCTCGATGCCATTCGCCTGCAGGAGCAGCCGCCGGTCGGCGAAAACGTCGTGCGTGTCACAGATCTTGAACACGCCCTTCGGAACGGAGTCGAGGCAGAAGCTCATCCAGGTATAGGCGACGATGATGACATCGTAGCGCTGCACCGTGAAGGCCCAGCGGATGTATGACCCCAGAGCGGGGTCCGCCCATTCGTCGATGTCGTGATCCTGATACCGGGCCGCCTCGTGGACCGGGCGGGAGGGGGCGACCAGTTGGTAGGAGTCCCAGGCCGCCATCATCTCCCGTTCCCAGCGGACGGGCCGGCCGTGCCGCCAATCGTGCTCGGCGGCATAATGTATGTAGTGGATCCTCGCACCCTGCTGCTTCAGTTCCTGGCAGAGCTCAAACAGCCGCTTGCGGTTGCCATGATCCTGGGGATGGGAGGGCGTCGGGGAAACCATCAAAACGTCGAAGCCCTTCCACGCCATCTCCTCACTGAACGAGCTGGTCAACGTTCACCCCTTCGTATCCCGCCATCTTGATGATCGTCATGTTGTAGATCGCCCCCAGCTGCCACCGAAAAAAATCGGGGTCATCCGTATCCAACGCCATACCACGAACAGTCCGCTCGTAGGGGGGAAGGGCGTTAAAGTATTTCAGCACGTCTTCCCAATACTGCGGCACTGTGCTTGCGAATCGCTTCGGATCCATCATGTAATCCGACACGGCTTGCCAAGCAGATCTCTTTCGAAACCAGGATCGCAACAACCTGTTAGGCTCGACGAGGTGCTTCACAGATGCATCCGGCGCGTAAACAAGTCTTCCTCCAGCCGCCCTGATCCGTTCAAGCAGCTGTACTTCTTCGTTGCTCAGGAGTGACGCACCGGAGCCTATGCGGCCCAAATTGGTGGCGAAGCCACCGTGATCGAGAATGGCCTTGGTGCGAAAAGAGATGTTGGTGCCGGCAAACCATTCGTCCGCCGTAGCGACCCGCGCTTCGCCCCCCCAGTCAATCACAGATAAACTAGTGATCATGGCATCATGAAGCCAGGGCGGACGTGGAGCACCCCACAACGGATCAACTCTCCCGCCGACGATCATCGTCTCTGGACCAAATGTTTCAAATGTAAACAGAATGCACTTCAACCAATCCCGGCTTGCAATAGCATCATCATCCATGAATGCAATAAATTCGGTACCGCATTGCGCCGAAGATACATTCCGCGCATTGGAAAGCCCCGGTGTCTCTTGCACAATATACGTTAGATTAACTACGTCTTTGTATCGTGCGCCAAACGCTCGAGCGCGTTCGTGGTCTGCAGAATTGTCTACAACCAAAATGCGATAGTTGTGAGACTCGATTGACTGATTTGTGGCACTATCAATAGCTTTCGGTAAAACATCATAGCGATCGTATGTGCAAATTGCGATCGAGATTCGCGGAGTGACTCCGGGCATTGCATCACCTTTTAGATAAATTTCTTGTCTACATGGTTAATTCAGCGGTCTACCTTCGAAGCATGTGTCCTAGACACCGTGCGACGTCCATCGGGCGCGATTTTGAGCCACCGAAAGGCAAGTCCCAATCTCCTAGTGTCTTCGGATTGTCCTTGCTCACTAGGCGATTGAACTCTAGAGCAATCGAACATAATAATTGTTGCACCAGAGACTTCCCTAGGTGGTATCATGGAAGAAATCTCAAATTCTCCGTCTTTCTCCGTCACAATTGACTCAACTTCTTTGCCATCAACGTAGCATCTGATTGCATTGCCGACCGCCGGGACCTGTAACCTCAGGTAGCGCAGATGGACATTCAAGAACGTGCTTCGATCCAATAACAATTCAAAAAAGAACAGCGGCTCAGGACCGGTCCAACGATATGGCGTTCCATGATTATCGTACTCAAGGCAATAGAACCCGGCTTCAGCAGATAACGCGAAGGATGCCTCTATGGTTATCAATCGTGGAAGATCTGTGCCGTTCCCCCCCTCCGTCACACCAGGAATGCTATCTCTTAATGAGGCTCCTACTTCCATGGCAATAATTCTGGCATGCATCGCAGACAAATGATGTTGAACCCGCAATATTTCCGTAGCGAAAGATATGAGTAAAGATTCTGTTGTAGTTCGATCAAGCCGTGAGATGACGGTGGAAATATCCGAATCAAGTGCCATCTTTTCCATGGTCATTCTTCCCCCTTATGTTGATATAACAGCTCTGCGTATCGCAGGTTGTTTCGTGACTTTGGTGCATAGCGCTGGCGAAGCGGATTGACGCCGAGCGATCCACCATCAGAGATGATCGACTGTTGCAAAAGAACCCCCCACGACTACCGGCCCTTGGTTCCCAACATAACATCGACCTGCGGGACATAATGGGCCGACCCTGTAGCCAAGACGCACAGCTCATGCCGAATTGCTGCCCGCAGCGGGCAACCCAGCGCTCTTGATAAGGGCTTGTACCCGTACCGTCTATCGCAGCCAATCTCAATTGTGAGGCTAGTTAATCTTGTTCGGGTGCTGGCGCATCGGCAGCGCGAACACCTCGATCGGCTTCGACGTCGGATGCTCCGTCTTCTCGCCCACCCTAACCGTCGGGATGGTCCACACCGTGCTCGGATAGTCGTCGGACAGGCGCGGCGGCTTGTGGCCGCGGAGCCAGCCGAAGAAGCAGGGTTCGTGCTGCCAGAGATAGTACGAGCGGGTCAGGATGCCGCGGTCCTTGGCCCAGACGATCTGCTGGTGGGCGAAGGCGCCGAACTTCTCCCACACGCCTTCGACCATCGCCTGCCGGCGGCTGGCGTGCCAGCAATACCAGGCGGCGTTGGGCAGGATGGCGTGCTCGATCGCGGTTTTGATGAAGCCCTCGTACAGTTCGGGGCCTTGCGATGAATCGTCCCAGGTGATGCCGTAGCTGTTGCCCCAATCTTTGTTCTTCTCGGCCGCGCCCTGCTTCGACGGATGGTTGGTGCCGTCGTAGTCGACCAGATAGGGCGGATCGGTGGCGAACAGGATCGCCTTCTCGCCGTTCATCACCCGGATCACGTCCTGGGATTTGGTGCTGTCGCCGCACAGCAGGCGATGCTCACCCAGCAGCCAGAGATCGCCGCTGCGGCAGGCCGGGCTGGCCGGCGGCTCGGGGATGACGTCCTCGCCCGCCAGGCCGTCGCCCTCGTCGAGACTGTTAATCGGCATGGAATAAGCGAGTTTGCAGCTGGAATCGACGAAGGAGCGAGCTGGCGAGGGTCCGGGTCAACAACGTCGATCGGTGGTCGCCCTCCAATTTCTCGCATTCCGGACGCCCGAGGGACAACAGCCTGCTGCAGAGCAGACTCCGAAAACTCGATCGGTCGCGCATGCAACGCGGTGTTAGGGTATCCGTTCTACCTCGCCACTCGCGACGGTTTCCGGCATCGGTAAGTGGACGCCGAAGATGACGATCTGCCTACATCTCGGGCTTGGGCGTGCTTACTATGCTCGGCGGCAGGATCGGATACGAAACATTTGGTTGCTCACCGGTCAATGACCTGAGGAAAGACGTAATCTTGCTGATCTGATCATTGGTCAGGTGCTCGCCCAACTGGCTCGTCGCCATCACACCCACCGCCTGTTTCAGATCCCAGGATTTGCCGCTGTGAAAGTAGGGCGGCGTCAATTCGATGTTGCGGAGCGTCGGGACCTTGAAGACGTACTCGTCATCGGCTGTCTTCGTCACCTGGAAGCGACCCTTGTCGGCAGGTGGTAGAATGTCGGCGCCAGGTTTCTCGACGACACCGAAGGGCGCGTACATGCCGCCACCGATATTGATGCCATTGTGGCAGTTGGAGCAACCCTTCTCGACGAACAGCTTCAGGCCCTCTCTCTGCTCGGCGGTCAAGGCGCCGGCGTCACCGCGGAGATACCTGTCGAAAGGTGCGTTCGGGGTGGTGAGCGTTGCCTCGAATACGGCGATCCCAGTTTCGACGTTCTGAATGGTGATCGGGTCTTTATCCCCCGGAAAAGCCGCGTCGAACATCGGCTTGTAGCCGGGAATGCCCTTCAGCATCTCTATTGCGTGCTTATGAGTGATCGCCATCTCGATCGGGTTCTGGATCGGACCGCCAGCCTGCTCCTTCAGGTCTGCGGCCCGGCCATCCCAGAACTGGGCCGTATTGAAAACGGAGTTGAGCACCGTCGGCGCGTTGCGGTTGCCCTTCTGCGACTTGTGCCCGATGGAGGTCGGCAGCATGTCGACACCGCCGAGCCCGATCTGGTGGCACGTGTTGCAGCTGATGTTGTGGCTCTCGGACAGGCGCGGGTCGAAGTAAAGCGCCTTGCCCAGTTCGACCATCGCTGGTGTCGCCACGACGTCCTTGACCGCCGGCGGCTTGAGAGGAATGGGTTGGAACAGTCCTTGCGCTTCCTTGATCAATGCATCGTCTGCCGCGAAACTGGCAGACGCACTCATGGAGCCAAGCATCAATGCCACAAAAACCCTAACGACTTGCATTTTGACCCCCTAGTCTCGCCAAATCTCATCTGGGCCAGCGGCTCACCGGCAAACAGTTCATCCGGCATTACGAGCTACGGTATCAAAATTCCTTATGCGCGTTTGTAACCGGTGATCATCGCTTTCACCAGATTCTCCTTGTGACGAAAGCTCTCAAAGAGGGCTGCTGCCGCATGGATCAGAGCGCAGGCAAGGATCGCGTCGCTGATCGCACCGTGCATCTCTTCGAGTACCTCGTTGCCCCAGAAGGCATCGAGCGTCAGCATCCAACCAGTTACGCTGACCGCGGCCAGCAGTGCCATGAGCACGATGATCATGACCGCGCCAGCCGGATTATGGCCGATGTAGCGCTCTCCCGGCCGGCCGCCAAGGCGCGAACGTACCGCGCGATGCGACCGGGAGAGGGTACGAAGTCTGAGAAGCGGGCGTGTTTGGACCCGACAAAGCCCCAGAACAGCCGTATGACGAGCGCACCGGCAATGACATAGCCGACGACATTGTGGGCCGTGCCGCCCTCCTCAAGCACGAACAGATCCAGTACGCAACCAAAGACGACCGTCCAGTGAAAGATCCGGACCACCGGGTCCCAGACGCGCACCTTGGCTGGCCTTATTTCAGGGCCAGCCGCGGTCGTCCCATCGGCCGTGCTGCCGACGGGCTCGTTCATTTTCCGATCACCTGCTTGACGATCTCGGCGGTCACAGGATTGAAGTATACCTCGGCTTTCTTGCCGTCCTTGTTATAGCCGTAGATCTCGTAACAGTTGCCATCGGTAACCTTGAACGTCCTGATGTCTTTGTATCCCATGTCCGCGATCTTCTGCTTCATTTCACTTTCCGGGATCCATTTTCTTTGGGTTCTTTCGTGCAGGTCGGACCGGCGAACGCCGGTTCGCTCACCGCCACGATCGCGGCAGCGGCCATGGCGGCGGGAAATATCCTGCGGAAGATTGTGCGCATCGTTGTACCTCCGTTGCGGAGCCGAACGGCTCCATGTCATGAGATGTGAACGCCTAGCTGAGAGAGCCGAGAAGCCCGAGGGGTGTTCCGCCGCTCCCTTGCCCAGAACGCTAACGCCGTCGACCTGAACCCTGGATGAACGACGCATGGTTGCTGAAGTCAGACTCGTCCTGGTTGCTACACCGGCCGTTCATTCACCGTTCAGGTGGGACGTCGAACAATGCCTGATGGTCGCGCCCCACCCATTGCTTCCGTTGTTCGTTCTCGTGCTCGTTGTTCTCTCGCCAATGCGCGCCTTGGCCGATGAGCAGGACCGTGCCCGTGCGGCGGTAGCGTCAGGCAAGATCTTACCGCTGGCCGCGATCGTGGATAACGCCCAAGCCAGGTTCGGCGGCGCGGTCCTTGATGCCGAATTCGAGGACGCTGAGGACGACGAGGACCGTGGCGACGCTTCGCCGCGGTCGACCGGCATTTATGAGATCAAGCTCCTTGCGCCCGGCGGTCGCATTCTGAAACTCGAATACGACGCGACAACAGGCGAACTCCTTCATGTGCGCGGTCGCGCTGAGCATCACGCGCGTGAGAGGGAGAGATAGGAAGGATGCGTATCCTGATCGTCGAAGACGATCCGTCGCTGGGCAGACAGCTGGAGGATCGGCTGACCAGCGAGGGCTACGCCGTCGAACTCGCCGCCGACGGCGAGGAAGCGCAGTTCCTGGGCGAGACCGAACCCTATGATGCGGTCGTCCTCGATCTTGGTTTGCCGAAGCTCGACGGCCTGAGCGTCCTGCGCGCTTGGCGGGAAGAGGGCAACGCCGTGCCGGTGCTGGTCCTCACCGCCCGCGACCACTGGCACGACAAGGTGCAAGGCATCGACGCCGGTGCCGACGACTACCTTGCCAAGCCATTCCATCTGGAAGAATTGCTCGCGCGAGTCCGAGCTCTGATACGCCGCGGCAAAGGTCACGCGTCGGCCAAGTTCGCGTGCGGAGACGTCATGCTCGATACGCGCTCCGGCAGCGTCACGGTGAACGGACAGCCGATCGAGCTGACCGCCTACGAGTTCCGGATCCTCGCCTACCTGATGCACAAAATTGGGCACGTGGTTTCACGTACTGAACTCACCGAGCATGTTTACGCTCAGGACTTCGACCGCGATCCGAACACAATCGAGGTCTTTGTCGGCCGGCTGAGGCGAAAGCTGGGTCGGGACATCATCAGGACGGTGCGCGGATCTCGGCTACCGGCTGGAGGATCCAGCCGGCGACCAGAAATGAAGCGACCTCGTTCGCTTCGATCCCGGCTTCTCGTCGGTGGCGCCATCTCAATAGCCGTGGCCGTCGGTGCCGCTGGCCCGGCGCCCTCGCTGGCCTGTTCCAGGACTATGCTCGCGGCCGCTTTGTCACTGAGCTTGGCCACCACCTTGACCAGCTAGCCGCTGGTCTTGAACTCAATGCCGACGGCCAGCCTCAGCTGGTGCGACCGCTCCCCGACCCCCGGTTCCGCCAGCCACTGTCGGGGTTGTACTGGCAGGTGGAGGACGCAAAGGGGGGCAGCTTCAGTTCGCGTTCGTTGTGGGACGGTAGTCTCGCACTGCCGGCCGACCTACCGGGCGACGGCGAGATCCATGAACACACTATCGTCGGCCCCCGAGGTCAGAGCGTGGTTGTTCTCGAACGGACCTTGTTCCTGCCTGACGCTCTGCAGCCGATCCGTATTAGAGTCGCCGAGGATGAGCAAGATCTTGAACAGGCGGTCGCATCGTTCAACCGCATGCTCGCGCTATCGCTTGGAATCTTGGCGGCGGTACTGATCGCAGCAGCACTTCTGCAGGTACGCCTCGGCCTGCGACCCCTAAAATGGCTGGAAGAGGATTTGGCGGCGGTGCGGGCTGGTCGCACCAAGCGGTTTCTTCAGCCGATGCCGAGCGAAGTACAACCGCTTGTCGACGATCTCAACGCGTTACTCGAACATGCGGACGAGGTGGTGGAACGGGCACGATTGCAAACTGGCAATCTGGCCCATGCGCTGAAAACCAATCTGGCGGTGCTGACCAACGAGATGCAGCGACTGCAACACGGCGCACCGGTTGATATTGCTCTGCTTTCCCAGCAGGTAGGGGCGATGCGTCGGCACATCGATTATCACATGGCGCGCGCCCGGGCCGCTGGAGCGCGCGGCGTGCCTGGAGCCGGTGCCGATCTCGGGCACTGCGCGGCGGCGCTGGCGCGCGCCATGCGCAAGGTTCATGCCGATCGCGTGCTTGATATCGCCATCAATATCCCGAAGGGCGCCAAGTTCGCCGGCGAAGGTCAGGATTTGGAAGAGATGCTGGGCAACCTGGTCGACAACGCGTGCAAATGGTCGCGCCGCCGCGTGACGATCAGCTGTCAGTCCGAAGGCAACCGGCTTCTGATCACCATTGATGACGACGGGCTTGGTCTGGCAGCCGACCGTCGGGAGCAGGTGCTCGCCCCTGGCGTTCGCCTTGACGAGTCGGTGCCCGGCTCCGGGCTTGGGCTGGGGGTCGTGCGGGATCTCGCCCGCCTCTATGGCGGCGAAATTCGCCTTGATCAGTCGCCACTCGGTGGCTTAATGGCCGAACTTCGGTTGCCGGCTGTTCCTTAGGGCCAGCAGGTGTCGCGGCACGGGGCGTGGCCGCCTTCAGGCCGTAGACCTGCTCTGCCGGGTGGCATGACGAGGGCGGTGCGATAAGAGTGCGGGTCGGCTACCATTTCGCGAAACGATCGGACCGTTGACGATGCGCCGCCTGATCTTCCTCCTCGCCATGCTGTTTGTCATCTCTGCCCATGATGCCGTGGCGGAAATCGTTGGGAGGGCCTCGATCATCGAGGGCGACACCATCCGCGGCGAGCGGATCGGTTTGCACGGCATCGATACGCCGCAGAGTTCGCAGCTCTGCGACCTGGACGGTCAGCCAATTTGCTGCGGCCAGCAGGCCGCACTCGCCCTGGCGGACAAGATCGGCGAGAAGGCGGTTCGCTGCTCGGAGAAGGACGTCGACCGATATCGCCGAACGATAGCGGGCTGGTTCGTTGGCGGCGAGGACATCAACCGCCGTATGATTTTCCAGGGATGGGGGCTTGCCTACCGCAAGTAATCTCGGGACTATGTTGATGCGGAGGAGGAGGCTCGGGTGGCCGGTCGCGGCCTGTGGCGCGGTGGTTTCGAGCCACCACCGCGGGATTGGCGAAAGGAAAACCCGCGAGGCAGAGTAATGCGTCCGTGAGCGGGTGCGAAAGCATCGACAGGCTCGGCCCCAACGCGCTCATTTTTGTTGTGCTGGTGCGAGCAATTCCCGCATCTCGGGCTAACTGGCGCAGCCGTCGATGACTGCCCTGTTGCTGCTGGCTCTCGCTCTTGCCATGGACGCGTTCGCCGCCGCTTTGAGCCAGGGCGCGGCAGCACGACCTAATCCGACCGCGTCAGACGCCTTGCGTGTCGGTTTTGCCTTCGGCGCAGCTCAGGCAATGATGCCGCTGATCGGGTGGTCTCTCGGCTTGGCGTTCGAATCAGTGATCCGAGACATTGATCACTGGATTGCCTTCATCCTGCTCACGCTGCTCGGCGGACGGATGGTGCGCACCGGCGTTGCCGCGGACGATGGGACGCCGCCCGGCCCCGTGAAGGTCTACACCGGCTGGGCACTGACCACTGCCGCAATCGCAACCAGTATCGATGCGGCGGCGGCCGGCATTACCATTCCGTTGTTGGGTCAGCCGATCGCAGTTGCCTGCGCGGTGATCGGCGGCGTCGCCTGCCTGCTGTCGACCGCGGGCGTCCTGCTGGGCGGAGCGTGCGGGGTGCTCATGGGGCGGCGAGCCGAAATCGTCGGCGGCGTAGTATTGATCGGTCTCGGGTGCAAGATTCTGATGGAGCACGTTTACTTCGATGGGGGCTGACGTCGGGCCTAGTCTAGGCTGGCTAACCGATTGGCGGGGGCTTGGAATGCCGCCCCCCACGATGTGCGGCGACAGGTCTGGCGCGGGAATGATCGCGACAGATTTGGCCAGGCACCAGCAGATCCGAGAGCGTGTATCGGTCAAGGGACTCAAGAAAGAGTTGCAGGGCTTCTCCTAGCGCGCTCTGAAGAATGCAGGCCTTGACGATCCGGCACTCGGCGCCAGTGTTTCGGAAGCAGCGGCGGGCGCCGCCGACGGAACGGAGAGCCTCGCCCGGCGTTGACGACTGGCCAAGTGCGCGGGACGACGGATCACAGCACGGATCACAGCATGGACATGCCGACGCGAACCGCGCCGGGCGCGAGCTACACGCAACGGGTGCTGATCGCGGCTGCGGTGGCTGCGGGACTTTTTCTCGCGTGGCAGGTTGCCGACGTCTTCATCCTGCTGTTCGGCGGCATCCTCCTCGCGGCGCTGCTGCGGGCGGTCAGCGATCCGCTGGCGCGGATGACGTCGCTTCCCGAGCGCTGGGCGCTCGTTCTTGCCGTCGTCGGCGTCGTCGGGCTCTTCGGCGGCACCTTCTATGTCATCGACGAGCGGCTGACCGAACAGCTTGCGCAGCTCGCAACGCAGCTGCCCGACGCCTGGGCAAGAGCCAGGGACGCCATTCAGCAGACGGCGACGGGGCAGCGCCTCATCGAGATGCTGCAGCAGTCAGGCGGCAACCCGGTGATGCCGTCGGTCTCGCGCCTCGGCAGCTTCGCGTCCGGCACCCTGGGCGCCCTCGCCAACACCGCCCTCGTCCTCTTCCTCGGCCTGTTTCTCGCCGCCAACCCGGGCCTTTACAAGCGGGGGATGCTCCGCCTCCTGCCGATGCGCGCGCGCGGGCGGACCGGCGACGCACTCGACGCCGCGGGCGATGCGCTGCGGCGCTGGCTCGTCGGGCAACTCTTGGCGATGACCTGCGTCGGCCTGCTCACCGGCGTCGGCCTTTGGATGCTGGGGGTGCCACTGGCGCTGTCGCTCGGCGTGCTCGCCGGCCTTCTCGATTTTGTCCCGTACATCGGACCGGTCGTCGCCGCGGTGCCGGCCGTTCTCGTAGCATTCATGCAGAGCCCGATCACCGCGCTCTATGTCGCACTTCTCTACGCGCTGGTGCAGCAGGTCGAGGGCAACGTCATCGTCCCGCTCGCGCAGCGCTGGGCGGTGAGCCTGCCGCCGGCGCTCAGCATCCTTTCCGTCATCATCTTCGGCGTACTGTTCGGCTTCCCCGGCCTCTTGTTCGCAACGCCGCTGATCGTTGTCATGATGGTGCTGGTGCGGAAGCTCTACGTCGAGGACACCCTGGAGCGGACCGGATGAACCGGCCCGACGCCGGCGGGCCAGCTGAGCCGATGGTTGCCCGCGGCCGTCTCGTCGACCTCTGGATTTGATGACGCGGGCGAGGATTGCCTTGGATCCGATTGCCCGCGGCGGCCGCGGCAACGGCGGCATCGCCTACGCCACTTGCTCATGGACTACGCCCGCGCGCTTGCAAGCAGGCCCAGGGGGCAGATGACGCCCGACCGCAACCGCAAGGCGATGGCGAACGGATTGCCCTCTCAGCCCGGCGGCGAGCCCGTGCGGCGCCGGCGGTCGACGGTGGCGAGGGTTGACACTTCGGTCAGCACCACGGCGGCGACGGTGCTCGCGACGGGCAATCCCGATGCCCGCAGCGCCGCGAGCACCTCCTCGGGGGTAATCCGCTCCGGCTTCAACGCCCCGTCCAGAAAGCGGAGGAAACAGCGGTTCGAGGTGAGGTTGCTGGGTCCGGGATCCCGACTGGAACCATCGCTCACCAGCGTCGTTCGCACTCTGCCGCGGCGGCGCTTGCTCGAACCAACCCTGGAGCGCATCATTCCATTTGGCTCATTCCCGAGGCCGGGTGCGTCCCGCGCTTGGCGAACCGTCCGGGCGGCGAACCGCAGTGCTGTTTCGCTAGCACCTGTCATCATTCTCATGCTCATTCTGTTGCCGCGAGCGATGCCGGCGGCGGCGCAGGAGGGATTCCTGCCGACACCGCGCACTGCACCGGACAAGGCGGCCCAGCCCTCGCCCACACCGGCCGTGGAGCCTGGCGTCCGTCCGCAGGAGGATCCGCGCCATCGAGCAACGCCTGCGTACGACCTTCGACACGATCGAAGGGCTCGCGCCGGTGTACGCAGGTTAGCTCGGGGGTCGTCGTGCTCAGCGGTGAGGTGAGCGGCCAGGCGTTGAGGGAGCAGGCGGGGCGTCTGGCGCGCAACGTGAAGGGGGTCGCCGAGGTGGAAAACCGGATCGAGGTGGCCCAGGACCTGGAGAGCCGTGTGACGCCGGCGCTGCGACGGCTGCACGAAGCCTGGCTCGGCTTCATCCGCCTGCTGCCGGTCCTGCTCGTCGCTTTGGCGATCATGGCCGCCGCCGTCCTCCTCGGCCGATGGCTGGCACGGCGGCAAGGCCTTTACCGGCATCTCGCGGCCAACGCGTTCCTCGCCCATCTCCTCGCGCAGGTCGCTCAGGGGATCGTCCTGATCGGCGGTGCGGCGCTCGCCATGCTGCTGCTTGATGCCAGCGGCCTGGTCAACACGCTGCTCGGTGCCGCCGGCATTCTCGGCCTCGCCCTGGGATTCGCCCTGCGCGACACTGTCGAGAACTACATCGCCAGCATCCTCCTCAGCCTTCGCCGGCCCTTCGATGCGGAAGACTACGTCCGCATCGAAAAGCACGAAGGTTTCGTCGTCCGGCTGACTTCGCGCGCCACCGTCCTCCTCACCCTCGATGGCAACCAGGTACGCATCCCCAACGCCACCGTCTTCAAGGGCCTGATCGTCAACTTCACCGCTCACCCACAGCGCCGCTTCACCTTCCAGGTCGGTATCGCGCCGGACGAGCAGCTCTCCAGGGCGCAGCAGGTGGCGACCGACGCACTCGCCGAGGTGGACGGCGTGCTCACCGACCCGCCGCCGGCGGCGCTCTATCAGGACGTGCCCGACGTCGGCGTGTCGCTGACCGTCGCCGGCTGGATGGACCAGAGCACTCATGATTTCCTCCGGGTGCGCAGCGAGGCGATCAGGGTCGTCGTCACCCGGATGACGGAGGCGAACGTCGCCGCGCCGGAAGCGACCATCCGCGTCCGCCGCGCCCAAGATGGCGGGACGAAGCGGCAGGAGCCGAAGCCGGCCACCGGAACGAGCGCGCCGGAGTTTCCTACGTCGCGCGACCGGTCGATCGAACGCGTCGTCGAACAGGAGCGGAGCCGCGGCACCGATCTGCTCGACAGCTCCAAACCGCCGGAATAATCGAGGCTGCCGGGCTCTCCCCAGCGGGGCTCAGCGGATCTAACGGACGGCCGAGGTCAAGCGACGGATGAGATGCAGGGCCACACGGGCACGATCACATACCGGAACTTTAACGTCTCTGCGTCGAGGGGGTCCGAAGATGGCGATCGCGCAATGGATCATAGGGAGCCTTCTGCTGCTCGTGACAGCCTTGCCGTTTCTCCACTCCGATAGTCGTTTCGTCCGCATCTGGGATTTCCCACGCGCCCAGATAGCGTTTCTCCTCGCCGTCGTCGTGATCGCCGCCATCGTTCAGTTCGGCTTCGCCCGCTGGCAGGCACTGCTGTGGCAGGGGATTTTGGCGTTGGCCTTTTCTTATCAGCTCTACCGAATCTATCCCTACACGCCCCTCAGCACGGTCGAAGCCCTGCGCGCAGAGGAGGGACGTCGCGGGGACGGCGACGCCGTTCTACGCCTGCTCGTCGCCAATGTCCGCCAGTCCAATCGTGACGCGGCGCCGATCTTGCAGCACATCGCCAATCTCCGCCCCGACCTCGTCCTCCTCGTCGAAACCGACTCCTGGTGGGCGGCTCGGCTGGAACCCTTGCGGAACGACTACCCCAACGTTGTCGCGCAGCCGCAGGACGACACCTACGGCATGTTACTGTTCTCGCGGCTGCCTCTGATCGATCCGCGCGTCCGTTTCCTCATCGACGAGTACGTCCCGTCGATCGAAACCGGCGTGCGGCTCGCGTCCGGCGACGTCATCGATTTTCATGGCGTGCACCCGAACCCGCCGCTGCTGCACGACACGGACGAACGCGACGCCGAACTGCTGATCGTCGGCCGCAAGGTGCGTGCGGACTCCGCCCCGGCCATCGTCGCCGGCGATCTGAACGACGTGGCGTGGTCCGACACCACCCGACTGTTCCAGAGGGTCAGCGGGCTCCTCGACCCGCGCATCGGCCGCGGCCTCTACAGCACGTACAACGCCAACTGGCCGCTTCTCCGCTGGCCTCTCGACCACGTGTTCTTTGAGCAGTCGTTCGTTCTCCTCGAGATGCGGCGCCTCGGCTACATCGGCTCGGATCACTTTCCGTTCTACATCGCGCTCTCCTACCAGCCGGGCGCCTCGCGGGCGCAGGCGCCGCCGGCGCGGGAAACGGAAACTATCAGGCGAGCGCGGCGGGCCATCCAGGAGGGGCGGGAGAAAGCACGCGAGGAAGACTAAACGTTTGCTCGCGCCGGTTGGAGAGGGTTCCGCACAGGCTGCGGGCCGCCTCTGGGGGCGTCGCCCGGCGGAACGAAGTGAGGGACGGCGAAGTTGCTCTCTTCGAGCGGATAATGATGTCGAGGAGAATACCATGCGCGCGCTAGCACTTTCGGCTCTCCTGCTTGCGGTGTCGTCAGCGGCCTGGGTCCCGCCTGCGCAGGCGGCGGAACAGCCCGGCCAAGCGCAATCCCCGACCGCGGACGCTGCTGCCGGCCAATCTCCGAAAAATGGCGCGGCCGAGCCATCGGGGGGCGGGCTGATGCCAGCCGACGCGGAAGGATGGCCGGCCAACCTGCAAGCCTGCCGCAACGAACTGCAGGACCTGATGTCCTGGGCGACATCGGACCAGTACAAGAACCCTCTGCTCCCACGCCGCGATCTCCGAACATTACGCGACGCCGCGCTCGTCTTCGCCCGAGCCGGCGACGGCGACGGCTGCCATGAAATCAACGAGCAATTGCGCGGGCTTCTCAAAAAACAGGAGGAGCAGCGGCAGCAGGTGCAGCGGCAGCAACGGCTGCAGTCGGCGGTGACCCTCGCCAAGTTCCCGAAGTCACTGCGCGCCAGCAATATGATTGGCGCCGGTGTCGTCAACAGCCATGGGCAGGCACTGGGGACGATAGAGGATATTGTCCTTGGCGCCGACGGTCAGCGCTACGTCCTCGTTCAGCATGGCGGCTTCCTCGGCTTCGGCGAGAACCTAACTCCGATCGGCATGGAACGTGTTCGAGTTACCGGGGACGGCGACACCTTCGTCGCCGACATCGACGAGCAGATTTTTTCCCAAGCACCGACCGTGACCAATGCGGCGATCCCGACCGAGGATTGGCGAAGGATCGACGAGTGGTGGCGGCGGCAGGCCCAACGTTAGGGATCGCCGGTCAGCTCCAGCGGTGAAGAGAAGCGATGACGCGCCGCACAGGCGGATCGTCACTGGCCGCGCTGGCTCACGATCCTGCTCATCGTCCTCGGCCTCGTCGCCGTGCTCCTGGCAGCGTCGCTCACTCTGCCGATGTACATCGCTCGGCGCCAGCTTGACGCGATCAGCATTCACAGCGGCCAAAGGCACGCTCAACGTCGACCTGTGGCAGGGGGTCCGGTCCCGCATGGAACTCGGGCGCCGCTTTGTCGGGAACACCTGGCTTCCCCATCGATTTGAAATGGGACGGCAAGGTTGCCGGGTGGTTCTAACGAGCCTCGTCGTCCCGGGAGGCTTCAAAGGCTCGCTCTGGAACGCACCAAATGGCAGATTACCAGAGCCGATAATACCTTCAGTCACTCACGCCGCTGCGAGGACTGGCAGCAATCTGGGTCGTGATTTATCATTATACGTTCCAGTATTTTCCGAGCTTGCACCCTGAGTACTACACCGGTGTGGTTGGCAACGGATATCTCGCCGTCGACATGTTCTTTATCCTCAGCGGCTTTGTCATGGCCCACGTATATCATGGGATGTTCCTTCAAGACGTGGGAAGCAATTATCTAGATTTCTTGAAGGCGAGGGTCGCGCGCCTCTACCCCGTCCATCTCCTCATCCTCGGTCTTTTCGTTGCGACCTCACTGGCCGCCCGGGCGGCGGAATATGCGGCTACGGGAACGTTCGAGATGATCCCTCTGGAAGGCGCGCGATCGCTCAGCGCGCTTTTCGCCAACCTCTTCATGCTTCAGGGCCTGCGGGCGAGCGACCTCAGCTGGAACTATCCGGCCTGGTCGATCAGCGTCGAGTTCATCGCCTATCTCGTTTTCCCTCTCGCCCTGCCGACGATCTGGCGCGCCGGGCTGGTCTCGAAAGCGGCGATGACTGGCGCGATCGTCGCTGCGATCGGTTGGCTCGCCTTGCTTACGAAGGACAATTTCAATCAGTGGGACGGCCCGCTGACGCTCCTGAGATGCCTGCCGGAATTTCTCCTCGGTTCCCTCCTCTACATCGCTTACCGGCGCGGAGTCGGCGCCCAAGTCCTTCGGCACGATGCCGTTGCGATTGGCTTGATTGGACTCACGTTTGTGCTTTTGCACCGCCGCGCAGCCGACCTCGCGATCGTGCTGCTGTTCGCAGTCCTTGTCCTTTCGCTGGTCGGCAACCGTGGGGTCGTCGCCGCCGTGCTGAACGCCAGACCTCTCGTCTGGCTTGGCGAAATTTCCTACTCGCTCTATCTTCTCCACGGCCTCGTCCAGTATGTCACCACCCGCGTTCTGTTCAGGGATTTGACGTGGCCGATCGGGGGCAAGCTCGCCGCTTCCACCTCCTTCCTGTTGACGGCAGGGATGGTGACTGTGACGGTTGGCCTAGCGACAATGACCTATCGCTACGTCGAGGTTCCCGGTCGTCGCTTCGTTCGCCAGGCATGGACTACGTCTCCCCGACGCAGCGACGCGAAATGATTTCGTCAGCGACGACGACCGGCGCGTCCATGGAAAACGATTTGGCCGCGGGCTTCTGCGGGGATTGGTATACAAACGCTGCATAAAGCCGCCGATGAATGCAAGGGCGCGAAGGCGGGTGCAACTACTGCCCTCACACCATGAAGCCCGCCTGCAAGTGGAACTCCCACCAGAGGGGGACGTTGCCACGGGTGATTTCTGGCATCGCGAAGACAACGACGGAGCATCGAGATGGCAGCACAAGCAAAGTCGGGCTCGGCAAATGAAAAGAAGGATCCGCAGGAGGGGGCGAGCGTTCGCCAACAGGACGTAACTTCCTCAAAAGGCCACGGCTCACAGCAGACCACGGATCACGGAACCATCCGCAAGTGGGCCGAGGCGCGGTGGACGGCCTGCTTCCGTCGCCAGCACCCTCTCGGGAGATGATGCCGGAATTCTCCGCATCGATTTTGCCGAGCCAACGCCAAGCCTCGAAGAAATCTCTTGGGATGCGTTCTTCAAGAAATTCGATGAGCACAAGCTGGCGTTCCTCTATCGGGAAGAGACCAAAGACGGCCAGACCAGCCGCTTCTTCAAGTTCGTGGCGCGCTGAGTGGTCGCCCTGATCTGGGCTTGCTCTGCGCCAGTCGGAGATGCTGGCTGGCTCGGTTACCCGTCAGGGCGAGACAAGGGGCCGGGACGATCCGCATGATCGCCGTTGAACAACGCTATCGCCTGAGACGGCGGCGATCGAACGATCGCCGTCCATCTGGGGGATGTTGAATGCAGAGACGCTGCCGCGACTACGCCGGCAGCGGATCGAAACAGCACCGCACCACCCTCGTCGCGGTAGTCGTAGCTGGCAACGATTCCAAGGCGCGGCGGCGGCGTCATTTCAATAGCTTGCCGGCTCGGCGCTTCCGATCCCCAGGCGACAGCAGTGGGGACCAACCAAGCTGCCTTGGCGTGCCATCCCGTGCCGGTTCAGGCCAGCCTGACTGTCCTGGGCAGATCGGCCGCCACGAGGCTTTCGCGCGACCGATCGGGCCCGCTGAATTCACTGCTCAGCCGCCACGGGGCGCGCCCAGTAACCGGGCGCACCAGCAACCGCACCCGCCTCAGGGCGCCGGCTTTTCGCCTAGGCGCTGTTCACGTGCGCCCTGGTTGCTTTCCTCAGTTAATCCTGGGCCCGTATTGCCGGGCCTCTTGCCGGACGTTTGCGATTGCGTTGAGGGTGCGGTATTGCGGTCGGCCCCACTCTGCCGTTGTCCGCCGGGCTGTTGGACAGTCGATTGCCCCTTGCCCAAGCCTGTCTCGGCGTGAGGCGCCGAGCCGGAGCCGGCATCAGGCGGTAGCGTCTTCTGGGTGCCGGAAGGACGGACGTCGGCACTGGCTGCCGGTCCGGCGGGCATTACAGCTGCGCTGATCGTCAAAGCGGCCGCGATCGCGACGGTCGTTGTGGATAATCTGGACAAGCGTACCTCCTGGCCTTGAGTTGGGTTATCAACCGATGAAACAGGCTATTTGTTCCCGAGGGAGGCCCGCGAGGTGTCTTGGGCGCGGAACAGCGGTTCTGATCGGCCGTTTGCATGACAGGAATGGTTGCGTGGTAGACGAAGGGAACAGCGCATGATGGGCGCGGTAGCGAAGCGGAAGCTGGTAGTCCTCAAGGACTGGGCGTGGGCGCTGGTGATTCAGGCGATCGAGCAGGCGCCGGGCGACTTAGAGAAGCTCTCGGGCGGGCTTAGCGTGGCCGGCGGGCCTTCCGAACACGAAGTCGGCAGATAAGCATCGGCGAGCGGCGTGCCCGACTTCCTTCCACTGTGGGCCCAGGCGGCTCTCTGGGGGCTGCTGGGTGGCTCGGCCCTGCTGCTGGGTGCAGCCATCGGGTACTTCATCAACCTGCCGCAGCGGTTGATCGCCGGCGTCATGGCGTTCGGCAGCGGCGTGCTGATTTCGGCGCTCGCCTTCGAGTTGATGGACGAAGCCTACGGCCGCGGCGGGTTCCTCTCGACTGCTCTCGGGTTCCTTGCCGGGGCGGCCGTTTTCACGGGTGCGAACTGGGTGCTGGCGCACGGGGGCGCCCGTCACCGCAAGCGGTCCGGCGACCAGCAGCCGAAGTCGGAAGAGGGCGGCGGGCTCTCCATCGCCTTGGGTGCGCTGCTCGACGGCATACCGGAGTCGATCGTCATTGGCGTCTCGATGATCGCCGGCGGCGCGATCAGCCTGGTTACTGTCGCGGCCGTGTTCATCTCGAATGTGCCGGAAGGGTTGTCAAGCGCCGCCGGCATGCGGCGGGCCGGCCGGTCGCGGCTGTACGTGTTCGGCCTGTGGGGCGGTATCGCCGTCATTTCCGGCATCGCCTCGCTCATCGGCTACGCAATGTTCAGCGGGCTTTCCGCCGGCGCCATCGCAGCGGCGATGGCCGTCGCGGCGGGTGCGATCCTGGCGATGCTGGTCGACACGATGATCCCGGAAGCGTTCGAGATTGCCCACGACTTTGCCGGCCTGATCACCGTGGCGGGCTTTCTCTGCGCGTTCACCCTGAGCAAGCTCTCCGGCTGAACGACGTGCAGCAGACGCTCCATCTCATCTTCGGCAGCAGCGGCCAGCCAATCACTTGGTGGCAGATGACGCTGCGTGCTGTCATATTCGTCTACGACGTCGCCGTACTCGGGCTGACCTATCGCCGCTTGTTCGGGCAGGGCAGCGTGCTCGAGCGCGCCGGCAACATCAGCGTCATCGGGCGGAGGGGCCCGTGCTGGCCCCCGAGAAGCCCTGCCACCGATCCGCCGCCAGGCAACTGAGCAGGCGAGGGATGAGCCTCTTCGAACTCGCCGCCGCTCTGCTGGCCATCACAGGCGTCTTCGCCTGGGTCAACCACCGCTTCGTCGGGCTGCCGCAGTCGATCGCCTTGCTGCTGATCGGACTCATCGCCTCCGTTCTTCTGCTTTGCGTCGAGTTCCTCTTTCCACAGATCACGGTATACCAGCAACTGACCGATCTCGTGCGGAAGGTGAATTTCCAGCAGACGGTGCTACAGGGGATACTCGGGTTCGTGCTGTTTGCCGGCGGCCTGCACACCGACGTGTTGCGGCTGAAGCAACGCGCGGTCTCCGTCGGGCTGATGGCTACACTCGGGGTTACCATCTCAATGGCGGTGGTGGGCGTCGGGGCCTGGGGGGCCGCCGGGCTGTTCGGGCTCGGCCTGCCGCTCGCCGGGGCGCTCGTGTTCGGTGCCCTGATCAGTCCAACTGACCCAGTGGCCGTGTTAAGCACGCTCCGGCAAGTGCGTGTTCCGGAGACGATTGAAAGCGATATGGCCGGCGAGTCGATGTTCAACAACGGGATCGGCATTGTCGCTTTCACGGTGCTGCTCGCCATCGCCGGCAACAGCGAAGCCGGCGGCGTGACGGCCCTCCAGATTGCAGAGTTGTTCTTTCAGGAAGCGCTCGGAGGTGCGCTCCTAGGCCTCCTTTGTGGGTATGTCGCCTATCTCGGCATTCGCACTATCGACGACTTTCCCATTGAGATACTGATGTCGCTGGCGCTGGTGACCGCCACCTACGCGCTCGCGACCCGGCTGCATATGAGCGGGCCGATCTCGGTTGTGGTGGCCGGCCTGGTGCTCGGCCATCGCGGGCCGCGCGACGCGATGAGCGAGCAGACGAAGCGGGCGCTGTTCGGGTTTTGGAGAGTCATCGACCAGATTCTCAACGCCGTCCTGTTCCTGCTGATCGGCCTGGAAGTGATGGTGCTGCGCTTCGAACTCGCTTTTGCCTGGATGATGGCGATCGGCATTCTCCTGGTGTTCGCCGGACGGTGCATGGCGGTCATCATTCCGGTCCTGCTGCTGCGGCGCTGGCACTTTTTTGCCCGCGGAACCATACCCGTGCTGATTTGGGGTGGCCTGCGCGGCGGCATCTCGGTGGCGCTGGCGTTGTCGATGCCGGAGTCGCAGAACAAGGCGCTGCTGCTCGCAATGACTTACACGGTCGTTCTGTTCACCATCATTGTCCAGGGGCTGTCGTTGGGTGCCGTCATCACTCGCGTCGTTCATCGGCCCCAGATCCGGACGGGAACATCCGACGGGAGAACGGAAAGCTCCACACAGGGCTAACTCGCAGAGTTGGCGCCGCCCCAGCGGCCAGCAATTGAACATCGAGGCGCCGCTGATCAGCGGCATGGCATTCGCGATGCTGCTGCTCGATGCGACGGGGCTGGTCAACACGCTGCTGGGGCCGGCCGACATTCTCGGCCTTGCCATCGACTTCGTTGCCATTGCTTTTCCTACATTCGCATGCGGCACCAACGGCAGGAGCAGAAGCGCGTTCCCTTAAGCCCGACAAAACCGTCCGGCCCTACTGCGCCAGCCGTTGCACGACCGTCTCAGCGACCCGCGGGTTATAAAGTGGCTTACGGGAAGTCGGGGGTGGCGCCCCGCCCGGGGAAGGGCAGGGGCGCACGTCGTTGCGGCCCTTCTAAGGCAAAGCCGCGATTGAGGTGACGATCAGGTCTTGTGCTGCCAGTACGGTTCCACACCGAAGTTTTGATACAGTTTGTTCAGGTCCGCTTCGCTCACCGTGGAGCGATCTTGCCCACGGCTGAAGTGCTGCATCTTCTCAATTTCGTCTTCAGACTTGCTGACCTGATACCCGTTGCGCGCTTGATCGTAGGTCAACGCGCCGAAGGGACCGGCGTAATCTCCTCGCCAAGGCCTAGAAAGCCGCCGTTGACTGATCTGCACATACGCCAATCGACCGTGATCCAGGTCGATCATCAGGTTGTCGATCTCGGCGAAGTCTTTGTTGTCCGAGCTGTAGACCTCCGATCCGCGAAGGTCATCGGTCGCGCGGAAGACCGGCGGGAGGACCGTTGCCACCACATCTCGCCCGACAAGGAAATGCGGCGCGCCCTGATCGCCTTGCTGCTGAGCGCCCTGCTTCGGGGCTTTCTGCTGATCTCCCTGGGCCGTCGTCTGCTGTTGCGCCTTGCCCTGCTCGGACCCTTGCTGGCGCGAGGCCTTTCCGCCGGCTCCCTGCGAGACCGGAGCCCAGACCTCGTAGATCTGGGTGATTACCGACGGTTGGGTTAGTTCCGCGATCTGATCCTGCTTGTATTTCTTCTGCTTGGAAAAAGTCTGCCGGTCGGTGGTCAGTGCGTTGTCGCCGATATTATCGGTGCTTAGCGCGGTCCACGGGACCGGAACGAGTTGGTCGTTGCTGCCTTCCGACGGCGCGACAACGGCATACCGGATGCGCGCGTCGTTCACGCCGATCAACAGGTATCTGATCGTCCCCAAATCCTTCCCGCCCTGGTCGCGGAGTTGGTCTCCCACCAGACTCCGGGCCGCAGTAACGTGAAGCGTCTTTGCTGCGGCACCTCTGTCGGTGCTCGTGGATCCGGCGGCGGCGAATGTGGAGGGACGTTCGGCGGATTGGCGGTCGGCGGACTGCTGTGCATCCGCTAGCGCGTGTGTGGACAGCAAGGTGGCCATACTAAGTGGAAGAACAAGAAGAGGCAGTTTCATCACGTATCTCCTCTGCTATGTGGCGAGCCACGCGAAGCAGAAGCATAATCATGCTACAGACGCGCAGCCCAATTTGGCAACGTTGCCAAGCGCGATCTGTTCCTGGCGCACCGTATTCTGATAAGGAACACAATTCTGCCCATATCTGACAGAGAGGTTGACGTAATTATTTGCGAACCAAACGGGCTGTCCGATCGTTACCAAACACCGAAGCAGGGCGGAGGTGACAGTGGGAACCCCGGCAGGAAATCCACAGCGGCGCTGGAGCCTTAGTTCCGGCTGGGCAAAAGCGGCCTTGATCGTCGCCGCGGTAGCCGGCCTGCTGGCCGTCTGCATCTTCGTGCTGCCGACGCCGCTGGCACGGTGGGCGGTGTCTCGTCAACTGGACAAGATGGGCATCTCGTTTCAGGGGCTGCGCACCCTGGACGTCGATCTCGCGCAAGGCGAGGTGTGGCTCGGGCCGGTGCAGTTTTCGGCCTCGCAGCGGGAGCCGGCGCAACTGGCCGAGTTTGGCTTTGACGCCAGCCTGAGCAGTCTTTGGCGGAAAAGGGTGCTGTTCGACCGTATGATCGTGCGCGGACTCGACATCCACGTGCGCCGCGTCCTCGACGGGCCGATTACAATCAACGGCATCGCGCTCACGCAATTCCTGCAAAACCGCCGCCGGCGCAACGGCCGGACGACGCGATGCAGGGTTCGACTGGCGAAGACGAGGGCCGCGACTGGGGCGCTGGCATCGATGATTTTGAGTTCCGCGACAGCCGGCTGCTGCTCACCAGTACCGGCGGAGGGCGGCTGCTGATCAACGTAGAGCGCATGGACCTGCGAGGGTTCCGGACATGGACGCCGGACAAGCCGGGCACATTCGAAATTCGCGGTGAGGCGAACGGCATCCGCTTCCGGCTGGATGGTGAAGCGCGCCCGTTCACCGACGTCATCTCGGTCGATTCGACGACAAAGATCGAGGGCGTTCGCGTCGAGCGGATTCGCCAGTTCACGGGGCCGCTCCTGGAGCTTGATCCGCACCAGGGTGTGCTCGGCGCCTGGTTCGAAAGTCATGCAAAGCTCTATCCGGACGGCAGGATCGAAGGCGCGACGAACGGTCGCGCGCAGGTCGACAGCGTGCAGATGGCCAAGTTGGATCAGTTTGATGTCTCGATGCCCCAAGGCAAGCTGCAGTTCGACCTGAGCTTTACCGTCGACGGGAGCGATGCCATGGCGGTTCAGGGCAAGACCCACGCGCGGCGCTGCAGAAGATCAAAGGCGCGGCGAGCGGACGGATCGGACGTTCTGGCCGACGCCATGCAAGTAACGCTCTCCGATCTCGACGTCGCGACGACGGGCGGCGGTTCAGACAATCCTGCTCAGTTCACCCGACTGCAGGGGACGATCGCCGTCGAGATCAACGGCGCCGACGCCAGCCTCCCGGGTGCCGCCGGCGGCGCAGAATCCTCGCCGCCGATGCACGTCAGCATCGGCTCCCTGAAGCTGGACGTGCACACACAGGAACTCGGGCGCGCGAGCGGTGCCTCCGATGACGAAACTGTCCGGCTTGCCGGGTCAGCCCAGGCGCAAGGTATCGCCGCCAGCGTCCCCGGAGCCGTCGCCCGTCAACCGGTCACCGCCAGCGTCGATGCGGCGCAGATCGACCTGCGGAACGTCTCGGTCTCACTCGGCGCGGGACCGGTGGACTGGCAGGGTGCCTTCGACGCCGAGGTGACCGGCGCATTCGCACGCGTCGGCGACGAGATGGCCAGCATCCAGTTGCCCCACGTTTCGCTGCAGGGCGCCGAGGCCGGAGCCGCGCCAAGCCTCTCTGCTGACAGGCTGGCCCTCGAGAACCCTTCGGTGCGGCTGACGCGGCGGCTTTTCAATGCGCTGAAGCAGGGTTCCCCTAACCAGCCGGAGCCGGGTGCAGAGGGCGCGTCGGAGCAAAAGCTGCCCGCCCGGATCGCCCTCGATCATGTCATGCTCGCGGGGAACGGCAGCGTGGAATTCCAGGACGAGACAGTGCAGCCCGCGATCGATCTGCAGGCGGTCCTTCAGAAGCTGGATGTCCGGAAGATCGATACCGGCAACCCGGGCCAGCACACGGGGGTCGCCGTCGCCGGCAAGCTCGGGGATCTTTCGGAGATCAGCGCCGACGGCTGGGCGACCCCGTTCGCCGCGCAGCGGAACTTCCAGCTCGCCGCCAGCGCCGAGGGCGTGCAGCTCCACAAGTTTTCCGGCTATGCCGCGCAGGCGATCGGCATGGTGATCGACCGGGGGACCCTCCAGGCCGATATCGATGCCACCGCCAGTGACGGGCAGCTCAACGCGGTCGTGAGCGGTGTCGTCCGCGATTTCGATCTGGTCAAGGCTGAACAGGGACAGGCGGGACCCGGGTTCCCGGTCGATCTCGCCTTGGCCCTGCTGGAAGACAAGGAAGGGAAGATCGCCTTGCGCGTTCCTGTCCACGGCAATCTCAAGGCGCTAAAATTTGACCTGAGCGATGCGGTCAGCACGGCCCTGAGCGGCGCCGTGCGGCAGGTAGCCTTGGGCGCGCTAGACCTGGTCTTCCTGCCGAAGACGATCACGCAGGCGCTGTTCGGCGGAGGGGAAACCGGCACCATCAGCCGCCCGGTCTCATTCGCGGCTGGATCCGCCGAGCTGGGCCCGGATGCTCAGCAGGTGACCGGTCGGCTGGTGGACCTGCTCGATGGCCGGCCGAAGCTCGCGGTCGAGGTCTGCGGGACCGCGACCGCACGAGATCTGAGCGCGCTCCGCACACGGCGCCTCAATGAACGAGCGCTGGACAACGGAACCACCGCCCTAGAATTCACCAGGCGCCATCCTGAGCAGGTCGCACAGCAGGCACTCGAACGCCTAGCGGCCGAACGGGGACGCGTCGTTCGCCAGCAGTTGCTTCGGCAGGGAGTGCCGCCATCACGGATCAGCGAATGCCGTCCCGAACTGGACCTCGGCTCCCAAACCCAGCCAGGCGCGGTGGTTTCGCTGCAGGTATCCTAATTGGAGAGCACACACACCGCTATGTGCTTTCACAGTTCCTCGCGCACCCGGCGTGTGCAAGCAGGGCGAAGAGCCCGGTGCCGCCGATAATGTTCTTTACCAGCGCCGGCAGGATATTGCCGCCGGTCGCATGGCCGAGGCCGATGCGCTCGTCGAACATCAGCAGGAAGGCTTCCGCCGCGCCGGCGACGACATGAGCGAAGTCGCCGAGCACGATCGCATGGCTCAGGGTGAGCACGATCCAAAACTCGCCCCCGCTAACCGGCAGAGGTCCGCTTACCAGGAGCAGAGCGCTGTTCAGTCGTTGCCGACCACCTCTCCGTCTCGGTCTTCCGGCTCGAGAGCGCGCCCCGGAATAGCCTATCCAGGCTGCGACGAGCGCGAACCAGAGAGAGCATGATCGGGTCGATTTAGGTTCCGACGGTGAAGCAGACGGCGAGGAAATTTGGCGCGAGACGGTCGTAGCGGGTGGCGATGCGCCGGAAATCCTTCGGGCGGTCGAACATCCGCTCAATAGCAGTGCGCGGTAGAGGTAGGTTGAGAAGCAGTTCTTGCAGCGCCGGAGATTCGATTCGGCGGGATACGTAATCGCGCCGCGCATTCGCTTCCTGATGCAAAACTACGTTTGAGACGCGCAGTGCGCGCTCTTTGATCCGTTTAGCTCAGTCCTATTCTTCG
>JADJRE010000033.1 GCA_016712375.1 Rhodospirillales bacterium | reverse complement strand
AAGCTGGAAGTTTCGCGACAGCGTGGCGAGCGCGCCGATGCGCAGCACCATTCGCGCCCGCCCGGTCTGCCGCAGCGTTCCCAACAGCTCCTCGCCGGTGGCGAAGATAGCGTCTGCATGGTCGAGGGTGATGCGGCCGGCCTCGGTCAGATGCAGTTGCCGGCCACGCCGCTCGAACAGCGCATGACCCAGACGTTCCTCCAGCCTCCGGATTTGCACCGAGAGTGCCGACTGCGAGAGGTTCAGCCGCCCCGCGGTGCGGGTGAGGTTCCCGTCGTGGGCGACCGCCCAAAAATACCGCAGATGGTTGTAGTTCAGCTCGACCATCGTTCTATTATACCGAACGATAATCTGCAAACAATGTATTTTCTTCCAATTTGTGCAGCTGCTAAATGCTGCCGCAGTCAACCCCGCGATCAAGCCAAGGAGGTCGCTTTGTTAATATATCTACTGCCTTTTCTGGCACCCCTCGGATTGCTGGCCGCCGCCGTCGTGGCATTGTTAAATCCCGGCCAACGGCCCCACCGGGTGCCGGCGCTGGCTGAAGCGGCCGCTCTGTGCGCTGTTGCGGTTTCGGCCCTTTGCGGTGCCCTGCTCGTCATCATTGGCCCCAACAGTAGCCCGCTGATTGGTGGCAACGGCATCGGCCTCTCGGTGCGGGTCGACGTCGTCAGCATGGTGATGATGCTGCTGGTCTCCTTCGTCGGCTGGTGGTGGTGCGCTATGCCGCGACCTACACCGACGGCGAGGCGCGGCAGGGCGCGTTCATGGGCTGGCTCATGGCCACACTGGCCGCTGTCCTTCTGCTGGTGCAGGCGGGCAATCTCGTCCAGTTCGTCGGAGCGTGGATCGCCACCAGCATCGCGCTGCACAAGCTGCTGCTGTTCTATCCTGACCGCGTGCAGGCGAAGCGGGCGGCACGCAAGAAGTTCGTCTGCGCCCGTTTGAGCGATGCGGCGCTGATCGGTGCTGCGATGCTCCTCGCCGTTACCTATAACACGACAGAACTCGCGGGCATCCTCGCCGCCGCCCGGGCGGAAGGAGCAGACACGATGGCAGTGGTGGCTGCGGGGCTGATCGCGTTCGCGGCATTACTAAAGTCCGCCCAGTTCCCCACCCACGGCTGGCTGACGGAAGTCATGGAGGCGCCCACCCCGGTTTCGGCGCTGCTGCATGCCGGCGTGATTAACGCCGGCGGTTTCCTCATCATCCGGTTCGCCGATGTCATGCTGCACGCCCCCGGCGTGCTGGCCGTCTTGGTGATGATCGGCGGCTTTACCGCGGTGTTCGGCGGCGCCGTCATGCTCGCCCAGCCGGCGGTGAAGACCTCCCTAGCTTGGTCAACCGTCGCGCAGATGGGCTTCATGATCCTGCAGTGCGGCCTCGCGCTGTTTCCACTGGCACTACTGCACATCGTCGCGCACTCGCTCTACAAGGCGCACGCCTTCCTCGCCTCCGGTATGGCGGTCGACGGCGTCGCGGCGATCCGCCGGCCGGGGCCGGTGGCAATTCCCAGCATGGCGGCAGTGGGACGTGCCTTCGTCCTCGCGCTCGTGATTTATGGGGTCATCGGCGCGGTCTTCGGCTTCCATACCAAGTCGCCCCAGGCGATCGCTCTCGGCGCGATCCTCATCTTCGGCGTTGCCTACCTGCTCGCGCAGGGGCTGGCCGACGCGGCGCCTCAGGTGCTCACCCGCCGGACCGCGGTTTATTCGGTTGCCGCCGCCGTGGCCTACTTCGCGCTGCAGACCGGGGCCGAGTGGCTAACCGCCGGCACATTGCCGGCGACGCCGGCGCCGGGTCCGCTCGAATGGGCGCTGATGGTGCTCGCCGTGTTCAGCTTTGGTCTCGTCGCTATCGCTCAGGCGATGTTCCCGCTGTGGGCTAACCATCCTGCGGCAGCGGGCCTGCGCGTTCACCTCGCAAATGGCCTCTACGTCAATGCGCTATTCGACCGCGTACTCGGCGGCTGGTCCGTCCGCCGCGCATCCTGATCGCCTCGCTCGCTGGAGAACAAAGACATGACCACAGAAACCGCCACCACTGTTCCGACGCCCGCGGCGCTAGACGCTGCGGCCGAAGCCGCGACGCGGGCCATCCCGCCGGTCTGGCCCTCGCTTCAAGCGTCGCCGTCAATCCCTTCCTCGGCCAGACCAGTGAAAGCCTCGCCACCGCTGGGGCGCGGCTTGCCCGGGTCGCCGGCACAGCAGTCACCATGCCGCGGAGCTGGTACCTGCAGAAGATCGCCACTGCTCAGATCACTGATGACGATCTCGGCCAGGCGCCTGGCACCGCGCCTCCGGGGCTGCGCCCCGACGTCGCGTCGTGCTGAAGGCCGCGGCGACGGCACCGGCGCCCGAGCCGCGCGCTGCCCACCGTCGCCGATCTCGCCGCAGAGGTCTCAGGCATCGACTGGCCGGGCCTAATCGCTGAACGCATTGGTGCTGGGCGGCCGCCTACTTCGACGATGGCCAGGCGTTGTGGGCAGCGCCGCGTGGTACGGGCGTATGCCGCCTGGCGGGCGGTCGCTACGCACGATCTGACGCCCGAGACGATCGGCCTCGGCGGTTTCGCGGCCCACGTGGCAGGCACCCCGGAGACGGCTCGCGAGGCCCTTGCGCGCGCCACGGTGCGGCTTGAGCTCTGCGACGCGGCGCTTCCCACCTACTTCCACCAGCTGCTGATGACCCTCGTCGGCTGGGGTCAGGTGGCGCGCTATAAGTTGTGGCAGGCAGAGCTTGCCGGAAGAACTGACGACACGACCACGGACATGCTCGCCATCCGCCTCGTTTGGGAGGAGGTGCTGTACGAGCGCTACAGCGGGAAGATCGCCGGCAGTTGGGCGTTCGTCCGTGACGAACACGCGGCGCCCGTCACCGCCACCGCCGATCTCGTCGTCGACGAAATCCTGCAGGAAGCGGCAGAGCGGGCGGAGCAGCGCAGGCTCGCCGCAACCTTCGACCTGCCGCCTCCAAAGCCTTCGGACTCTCGCCCGGCGTTACAGGCGGCCTTCTGCATCGACGTGCGTTCGGAGGTGTTCCGCCGCGCCCTCGAGGGCGTCGATCCGAACATCCAGACGCTGGGGTTTGCCGGCTTCTTCGGCATCTTCGCGGCGCACCGGCGGTTTGCGTCGGACGTGGTCGAGCTGCGCCTGCCGGTGCTTCTCAACCCGACGGTGACGACATGCTCCGGTGGCCCTCACGACGCCGCCGACGATTTGAAGTCGCGCTTCAGTGCCCGTGCTACCCGGGCCTGGCGCCGCTTCAAGCTTGCCGCCGTCTCCTCGTTCGCCTTCGTCGAGGCGATGGGGCCGGTCTACGTCGCCAAGCTGGTCCGCGACACGCTGGGGATGGATGCACCGCCGGTGCCGAACGATCCGGCGCCACGGCCCGATCCGGCGCTGCCGCTCGAAACCAAGCTTGCGGGCGCCGAGATGGTGTTGCGGGCGATGTTCCTGACGGAAAATTATGCCCGTCTCATTGTACTCGCCGGCCACGGTGCCAGCGTCGTCAACAACCCGTTCGCCAGCGCACTGCATTGCGGCGCCTGCGGTGGCTACTCCGGCGAGGTCAACGCCCGCCTGCTGGCGGCGCTGCTCAACGATCACGACGTCCGCAAGGGCCTGAGGGAGCGTGGCCTCGTCATCCCGGACGACACGCTGTTCGTCGGCGCCCTCCACGACACGACGCTGGACCAGATCACCCTCTACGATGCCGACCATCCCTCGCCGGCGCACGCCGACGATTTGAAGAAGGCCCGTGCCTGGTTCAGCGCCGCCGGCAAGGTCACGCGCGCCGAGCGGGCTCTCAGGCTGCCGCGAGCCGATCACGAGAGCCACATCGCGGCGCGCAGCCGTGACTGGGCCGAGGTGCGGCCGGAATGGGCACTCGCCGGCTGCAAAGCTTTCATCGCTGCACCGAGGAAGCGCACGGCCGGCCGCAGCCTGGAGGGGCGGGCGTTTCTGCACGACTTCGAGTGGCAGAAGGACAAGGCGCGGGGCTACGGCGTGCTTGAGCTGATCATGACGGCGCCGGTCGTGGTCGCGAGCTGGATCAGCCTGCAGTACTACGGATCGACCGTGGCCCCGCAGCTGTTCGGTTCCGGCAACAAGCTGCTGCACAACGTCGTTGGTGGCATCGGCGTCGTCGAGGGCAACGGCGGCGTGCTGAGGACCGGCCTGCCGTGGCAGTCGGTGCATGATGGCGAGAAGTACGCCCACGATCCGCTGCGGCTGTCGGTGTGCATCGAGGCGCCGCGCGACGCGATGACGGATATCCTCCGTCGTCATGAAGGCGTCCGCGCGCTGTTCGACAATCACTGGCTGCACCTCTTCCAGATCGATGAGGCGGGCCGGCTGGCCTGGCGCTACGCCGGCAACCTGGAGTGGACGGAGCTTGATGCGGCCGCCGCACCGGAGCATCCGGTCGCGCGGCTGGCCGCCGTTGGATAGTGGAACGCCTGTGCCCGCTGCCGATCCGCGACGACTGCGTCGCCCGGCAGCGGGCCGGCTCCCGGGGCCACCGGAGCGCACAAGCACCGCGGGCGCCTACTTCTTCTGCTCAGACCGCCATCGTGCGTGCGATTCGACCCGATGGTGTTGTCAAGCGATGTTGGAAAAGCTGCCGCCACGGTCGCTGTTCATAAAGCCTTCGCGGCGATGCGCTCCAGCTCCGGCGTGCAGAGGTGCAGGACCTCATAGCCGGTGCCCTGGCCCGCTTCCTCAAGAGACAAGGTAAAGCGGATCAACTCCCAACACCAGGGATCGACGGCAAGAACCGCGGAATGTACGCCCGCCACGCCGGCGCGGTCTTGCAGTTCCGACCGCTTGCGTTCTGATCTCCGGCTGCGGGTCGAGGTCGAGCAGCGCCGCTCGCGCTCGAGTCGGGCAAAGCGAGCTGCTTCGGCGCGGGCGGGACCGCCGGCGAAGCAGACACCTGTCCAGTGCCGCACGCGCGGCCGCCCAAACGAGGTGACGATGCCGCCGAAGCCACCCCCTCCCCAGAGGAATCGGTTCATACCGGCTATCGACCGCCAGAGGTAGAAGGGGGCGTATTCATTGATTGCGGATCCGCGAACGCCGCGCTCGCGGACGAGGAAGGCCTTGAGGCCGAGGCCTGGGAAACGGTCGAAGAGCGATCCCTTCGCCGCCACCCGCGCGCGGATGATCCCCATGTCATAGTCGGCAGGCAGGCCGATGGCGTACTGCATTGCGTACATGGATGCGCTCCTTGGCTCGATGGGGTTGCCCTCAAGCGAGTTTCGCCAGGGTCGACGGCCACGCCGTTGCAGACGACAAGGCCTCCCTCGTGATCATCACAAGAGCGTCCTGCGTCGGGTGTTCCGGGATCGCCTCTTGGGCCGGCGCTGTGCAAGCATTTTCGACAACAATGCGAAACTTACGACGGTCGCGCCGCAAGCTGAGGTCATGCCGCAGTGCCGGTTGTAGCGACACCGACCGGACGGACGACGCGCTTCATCGGATTATATTCCAGTTCGCCCTCTGGCGTTGAGCGACTGGCCCAGGCGCGAAGCAGCGGCGCCTGCCGGGTCGCAGCGACGGATAGCGAACAACTTCGTCTGACGAAACTCTTACCGCAGAGAGTGAGATGCGAACTGCATTTCTGGTGCATCTGATTGCCGTGGCGCTGACGGCTTGGATAATAACGGCTGCATCTGCAGACGAGGAGATGATAACCGGAACCGCATCGTTTCGAGAACGCATCGGGTTGCCGCCCAACGCCGTCTTTGAGGC
This sequence comes from Rhodospirillales bacterium, assembly GCA_016712375.1. Taxonomy (GTDB): domain Bacteria; phylum Pseudomonadota; class Alphaproteobacteria; order Rhodospirillales; family Defluviicoccaceae; genus Defluviicoccus. The sequence continues at coordinate 17,729 of JADJRE010000033.1, read as the reverse complement.
CGTTCTGGAGGACGTCAGTCGGGTCGATGCTCCAGCAGTGGAAATTGCCCGCACGACCATCGAAGGCCCTGGCCAGCCGCCGATCGCCTTCTCACTGGCCTTCGATCGATCGGCGATTGACGAGCGGTTCACCTATGCCGTGCGGACCCGCATCCGCGTCGGCGAGCGGCTGATGTTCACCTCGAATACGCTTCATCGTGTTCTCACCCGCGGCGCGCCTAACGAGGTCGCGGTGATGATGCAGATGATCGGCGGGCGAACCGGAGCACCGCATGCAACGGATCAGGATGTTCTTGAACCTCCCGCCGCCCCTGCCCTCCTCGACGGCATGTTCGTCTATATGGCGGATGCCGCCCGGCTGACCGAATGCAAGACTGGCCGCAGTTACCCGGTGGCGATGGAAGCCGATTTCCAACGCCTTGAACGAGCATATCTGCAAGCTCGCGCGGAACCTGGTGAGGAGTTGATGGTGACGTTTGACGGGAGGATTACGGAGCGCCCGCGCATGGAAGGCGAAGGCAGCGAGGAAACAGCGGTCGTCGAGCGGTTCATCAATGTGTGGTCCGGAGAGACCTGCGAGCGCAATCGCGCCGATGCGACACTGACCAATACCTACTGGCGAATCGTCAAGCTTGCCGACGAGGACGTCCGTGGCAAGGAAGGGCACCGGGAGCCGCACATCCTGCTCCGCGCCGATCCGCCCCACTTCAGTGCGACAGCCGGATGTAACCAAATCGTCGGCGGCTACGAAACGGCCGGCGAGACCTTGCACTTCCAGCAGCCGGCCTCGACGATGATGGCGTGCCCACCCCCGCTTGACCAACTTGAACGTCGTCTGGCCGATGCCCTTGCAAAGACGGCCCACCTGGCGCATCAACGGCCAGGTTCTCGAGCTGCGCGAGGATAATGGAAAATCCGCCGCGCTCCTCCGGGCAGTCTACCTGCGCTAACATCTCGTTGGGACGTGCCAGTAATCATTATCAGTAGCAGACACGGGGCCAGATGTGTTGAACATGCGGAATAGTTGACACAGGACTCCTGTTCTGTATGACAATTTGCGGGTTCTAACGAGGGCTTGGCGGGACGCTGGGTGCTGCTCGTCCTGGCCCCCGACCACCACACCCTCCTTAACGATGCATTCGGACTGCGACAGCTGGTCTACACGGTAGGCGTCAAGAAAGGTTGGTACGCATCGGACCCCGCGCTGCTAGCTGACCTTCTAAATCTCAAGCCTGATCCGGAAGCAGAGAAGTTCCTTCAGCTTATCAAGATCGGCATGGGGATGCGCGAGTATTACTTCCCTGGCGACGTCACCCGATATGCCGAGGTAAAGCACCTGCAGGCAAACCACTTTCTAGATCTCAAGGAACATTCGCACCATCGGTTCTTTCCCTGCGATCCGATCGAGGAACAGCCGCTCGAGGACGTGGCGCATCGGGCTGCCACGATGCTCAGAAACATTGTCGAGGGCGCGCATGAGAGGTTCCCGCTGGCCCTGGCGCTTACAGCCGGCATGGACAGCCGCCTAGTGCTTGCCGCTACCAAGTCGATCTCTCAGAATGTTTTGTACTATACAATCGCGCATCCGCTCCGGATGAAGGACCAGGCCGTCCCCAGCAGTGATCCGGATATCAAGATAGCAGCACGCCTTTGCGCGAAACTCGGGCTCTCACACCAAGTGGTCCCGGCACGCGCCGTCATCGACGGAACCGAGTTCTCGAAGTTGCTAGCCCAACACACTTCCATGCCGCACCGCTTTTTCGGCGAGGGCGCTCAGGGACTGCTGCAGGAATTCCGTGAGCGCAGAGTTGCGCTTACGGGAAGCTGTAGCGAAACCGCCCGTTTGAAGTGGTACCGAAAAGCTAACCTCGATACGGTCACTGCGGACAAGATTGCCGACTTGTACGGATGGGGTCTCGGGAACGAAGCATTCGTGCGACGGACTATCGATGAATGGCTGGCGACGGCAAAGCCACGCTGCGAGGCTACCGGTTTCCAACTGCTGGATCTATTCTATTGGGAGTACAAGATGGGGCGTTGGTTAGCTCAAGCATTGATCGAGCAGGACCTTGCCCAAGAAACCCTGTGCCCGTTCGACTGCCGCGAGCTGATTACGACGATGATGGCGACACAATGGAAGGACCGCAGTTTCTACACGAACTTCCGGTTGCAGCGCGCTATGTTGGCAGAACTATGGCCGGAGTGCCTCTCCGAGGCCTGGAAGACGGATCCTAAAGTCAAGAAAATCAAGAGCGGCATGAAGGCGCACTTGCGGGTCAAGATTTTTGGCAAAGGTTATCCCACCTCGTTTCTGCGGACGCTCCATCGGTCCTGGTCCATTTGAGCGTTAGGATCTAGAGGCCATTCCCGCCAACTGCGACCATTCTGTCTTCATCGCGCAACTTCATCCAGGAGTTGATCTTGGGGAAGCCGGCCACGGATGCGAACAGAAGAGTGCCGCCAACGTCCGGGAGGATCTTCCCGTCGGGTGCGGTTTCTTCCGCAATCGATTCTGCTTCACTACCGAGCGCAAGGCGCGGTAACGGCGCCACCTCCTGATCTTCCGGAAGGAATGATCAGGAGGTGGCGACCGACCATTAGCCGGCCTAGTTACAGCCGGTGGCCGGTGAGCGGATGACGTTGAGCGCCGCGAGCACGTCTATGCGTGGCTTGGTGATCCCGGCGCGGGTGAGCTTCTTTCCTGTGCAGGCGAGAGCGGTCTGGATCTCGGTGACGGTGGCGGTCGGCTTGGCTTGCTTGAGGATGGCGAAAGCCCCGGCGACGTGCGGCGCCGCCATCGAGGTGCCGCTTACCGGCTTATACAGATCTCCAGGATAGGCGGCGGTGATGTTTTCGCCGGGCGCCATCAAATCGACTAGTTGGCATGGTTGGAGAAAAGACGAAATCCCATCGGTCTTCGTGGTGCTGCCGACTGCCACCGCCTTCGAGATGCAGGCGGGGGCACTGATGGAGCCGTTGAAGCCGTTGTTGCCCGACGATACGACAGTGGCAATGTTGGCTGCGAACAGACTGTTTATGATTGCCGTTGCCGGCGCCCAACTGTCGCAAGCTGCTGCACAGAACCCCCACCCAGGCTCATGTTGACAGAGGCGATCTTGAACGTGGCGCGCAGCGCGAAACACGTTCGAGCCCTTTGACGTAGTCGGAAGTATAGGTGCGGACGCACGGGGTAGGGCCAAAGAAACAGTCGGACAGTTTGTCGAATCGGCTGAAGACCTGAATGGCGATCGCCCGCGCGCCACGCGCGACGCCTTTGCGGGACGCAGTGCTGCCGACGGCGATGGAGGCGACGTGGGTGCCGTGGTAACAGCCGTTGATACCGACGGCGCAGTTCACGCCGGAGCCGACGGCGGTAGAACTGGCCGCGCCACCCGGACACAGCGACTTTGAGTGATTGGGAACGGTCGATGAATAGCAGGCTTCGGAGGCGATCTTGCCGCCGGCGAACATCGGGTGCGTCTTGGAAACCCCGGTATCGAGTATGGCGACCACCTGTCCGGTGCCGCTGAAGCCGGCCGCCGCCGCCTGATCGGCCTTGATCAGCGGCACGCTCTGCAGCAGCGACGGCGGAACCGGAACGTCTTCCTGAACACTGGTGACGCGCGGGTCGGCAAGCAGCCGTTGCACCGTCGCGGCATCGGCGTTCAGGGCGGCGAACGGAATGGTGTCGAACAGGGTAACGCCAGTGACGCCGGCACCGGCGGTCGCCTCCAGCACAGCCTGCTGGCTGGCCCGCAACCGTGCACGCTGCGCCTTGGCCTGCGCTGGCGCCAGCGACTCCTCGTTGGCCAGCGTCTCCCTGATGCCGACGATCACCCGCAGCACACCACGCTCGTTGGCCCGCGCAACCAGCGCTGCCGCCGGCGCGCCGGTTCCCTCGGCCGCGCCGGTATAAACGATGATCGGCGCCGCCGGTGCATTTTGCGCGTGCGCGTCCGTAACGATTGCCGCCAGTGCCAATGCTGCGGACAGGCACGCGATTCTCCGAACGCACTCCCCAAGTTTTCTGTGAACTCTCATTGCCAAATCCCCTTAAAGGATGTCCCGACTGTAGCTCCGCAAATAAACAACCGAAGCCGTCCGTCGCCCCTGGGCGCAGCAGGCAGTACGTCACCCTCGAAGCGACGCTGCGCGTTTCTCCGATTTAAGACGCGTTCTTAATCCAAGCTTTGCGATCACCCCCCGCTTGCACCCGGTCTGGAAGATAGTTTAATGGAATCACTTCGTCAACTTGACTTTTTGCCCACAGTTCCGGTTCTATAATTCGCTACTAAATATTATATTTAACAATAGAATACAATTATGCCCTTTTTCCCATGTCGTACAAAAATTGGAAAAGATAGCGTACTTAATGTACGATAGTTTGCGTAGATTCATTACTTCTGGTTCTGGCGAAAGCTTTGCCGTAGCCGCCGAATGGGTAGTGGGTGGGCTTCTGACGGAGGCGCCCTGGACTTGCCACCCACAAAAGACTAGCTTTTTTACCAGACTAGCCCTCTCTGCCGGTGATTTAGCTTAGGCAGGTGGCTGCCTTGTAGCCAGTGTCCTGATCGGGACGTGTCGCTAACACGAGATATGTCCGGCGTAGGGAACAGATGATCTGTCCTGTTTTAGAACCGCTCGAAAGAGGGAGCGGTGATGAGGCGGACGGAGTGTTTCCAGGGAATACGCCTGATGAAGTTCGAGGAGGTTTACGGCCGGACCCGGACCGGGATGTTGAGCCAGGAGGAAGCGGCGGAGATCTTGGGGATCTCGGAGCGGACGTTTCGGCGCTGGCGGGGCGGTTCGAGGCGAGGGGCGGACGGGCTCTATGACCCGCCAGCTGGGCAAGGTATCGGCGAGACGGGCGGCGGTTGATGAGGTGATGACGGTGCTGGAGCTGTTCGACACCGCTACTGGGATTTCGGCGTCAAGCACCTGCACGAGACGCTGGTTGCCGCGCATGGGTTCCGGCGCAGCTACAACTGGCTCAGGATCACCTTACAGGCGCACGGCCGCGTCACGCCGGCGCTCCCGTCGCGGCGCACATCGGCGCAAGCGGGCCCAGGCGGCCGATGGTCGGCATGATGCTGCACCAGGATGGCTCGCGCCACGAGTGGGTCGCGGGCGAGATGTGGGACCTGATCGTGACCATGGACGACGCCAGCTCCGGAGATCTACTCGGCCTTCTTCGTCGCCGAGGAGGACGATGTCGACGTTCCTGGGCTTGAGGCGGTGATCGCCGAACGTGGTCTGTTCTGCTCGCTCTACGCCGATCGCGGATCGCATTACTGGCACACGCCGTAGGCCGGCGGCCCGGTCGACAAGGACAACCCCACCCAGGTCGGCCGCGCGCTGGCGCAGCTCGGCATCGAGCTCATCCCCGCCTACTCGCCCGAGGCCAGGGGGCGCTCGGAACGGATGTTCGGCACCTTACAGAAGCGCCTGCCCCAGGAACTGCGCGTTGCCGGCATTACCACCATGGAGGCCGCCAACCGCTTCCTCGAAGAGGTCTATCTGCCGCGCCACAACGCCTGTTTCGCCCGCACTCCCGAAGACGCCGGCTGGGCGTTCGTGCCGTTCGCCGGCAACCTCGAGGACATCCTGTGCATCCAGGAGGAGCGGGTCGTCGGTAACGACAACACGGTGCGCTACAAGAACCGCACGCTGCAGATCCCGGCCGATCGCCATCGTCACCACTACGTCAAGGCGACGGTGCGCGTCCACGAATACCCCGACGGTGGCCTGGCCGTCTTCTACGGCCCCCGTCGTCTCGCCACCTACGCCGCCGACGGAAGCTTCGTCGACGGCTCCGATCGGCAAGCGGCGTGAACCGCTTCGACGCCGCAAGGGCCTGTGGATTTATGGACAACGCTGCCGCGTTGCCCACAACCCCACAGGCCCAACCACCGCAACAGAAGCGGTCAATTCATTTGGTACCTAAACCGGACAGTTCAGTTTGTTATCGACAGTGTCCTGATCGGGACGTCCTTACGATCACGCATGTGGCTGACGGGTGATCGTGATGGGCAAGGTGCGGTGGGGATTGCGTTGAGTGCAGCGGAGCGGCAGGAACTGGAGTCGCTGGCGCGGGCGCAGACGAGATCGAGTCCGGCCTGAATGATGTCGGCGCCTCGGTTTGTATCCAACTGCCCCTGCCGCAAGAAACTATCGAGGGCGAGACGGGGCGGCCGGAGACGGCGGAAGTTCCGACGTGACCCTCCGCAGCTTGCCTCGGGCTGCTCTGGCCAGGCGGTTATTGCCATCAACGCCCGAGGTATCGCCGCACGTTGTCGCGGATGCGCTGCGCAGCGGATGGTTGAGGCGGCGGCGGGACGAAGCGATCGCCGGTGATCGTTTCATACAACGCGATGTAGCGCAGCGCGAAGTCGACCAGCGTCTCGCCGGGAATGGTGGGAATTGGCTCGGCGTAGGGATCGCATCGGGCGACGATCCAGCGGCGCAGGAAATCCTTGTCGAGAGTCTCCGGATCTTCACCTCGCTGGAACCGCTCCGGGTAGCTCTCGGATCGCCACCAGCGGCTTGAGTCCGGCGTGTGGATTTCATCAGCCAGGGTTATCTTGCCTTCGTCATCAAGGCCAAACTCATACTTGGTGTCGACGAGGATCAGCCCGCGCTTCGCTGCGATCTCCCGGCCGCGCGCAAACAACGCGAGTGCCAGCGACGAGATTTCTTCCCACTGCGGCACCGTAAGCAAACCTTGATCGATCACCTCGCGCGCGCTGATCGGTGCGTCGTGGGCACCAGCCCCGCCTTTTGTCGTCGGTGTCAGGATGGTCGTCGGCAGCTTCTCATTCTTGCGCAGCCCGTCGGCAAAGCGGATGCCGTAGAGCAGCCGGCCGCCGTCCCGGTACATTGGCCAAATCGAGGTGGCGGTGGTCCCGGCGAGATAGTCGCGTGCGACCACTTCCACGGGCAGCATCGACAGTCGCTTCGCCACGGTAACGTTTGGATCGGGAAAGGCGAGGACATGGTTGCGGGCAAAAGGTCGGCGGTCGCCTCGAACCAGAAGCGGGCTACCGAGGTCAACACCTGCCCCTTGAACGGCACCGCCGCCAGCACTTGATCGAACGCGCTTTGCCGGTCGGTCGCGATGATCAGCCGGCGGCCGTCCGCGAGGTCGTAGTTGTCGCGAACCTTGCCGCGCAGCGTGCAAACGAAGCCGGAAAGATCAGGTTTCAACTAGAACGTCGGTCAGCGCCGCCTCGACGAGGGCGCGCAGATCAGCCTGGGCGGCAGTCATCGCCGCCGCTTCCGGGTAAAGTTCAACCGTATGCGATCTTGACCACTTCGTAGGAACGTGAGCCGCGCGGCGTCGTCACCTCGCCAACATCGCCCAGCGTCTTGCCAATCAGTGCCCGACCAAGCGGCGAAGTCACCGACAACAGCCCGGCCCCAGCGTCCGCCTCATGGCTTCCGACAAGCCGATAGGTTGCCTCTTCTTCGGTGTCCTCGTCGGCGAGCAGCACCTTCGCTCCGAAGCGGATGACGTCGCCGGAGAGCTGCTAAATATCGATCACCTGCGCCCGGCTGATAATGTCTTCCAGCTCGGCAAGCCTGCCCTCGATGAAGCTCTGACGTTCACGCGCCGCGTGATACTCGGCATTCTCCGAGAGATCCCCATGCTCGCGCGCCTCGGCCAGGGCACGGATCACCGCCGGCCGCTCTTCCGAACGCAGTCGCTTGCGCTCGTCTTCGAGACGGATCAGGCCGTCTTGCGTCATGGGGATTTTTTCCATCTTCCGCCCTCGCGTCCGCGTCCGCGCAACATGCCCCACCCGACGCATTCGATCCTGGGAGAGCGCTCACTTTTCGTGCGATCGGTCCCGCGGACCGCGCCGGAGCATCAGAACGCCCGGTTACAATAATTCTGTAAAGGCGTGACTTCAAGGGCATGGCCGGAGGCGAGCACCGCAATCGCTTCGACCGCAGCGGCAGCACCAGAGATTGTCGTATAGTGCGGGACATTCTTCATCAGCGCCGAGCGACGGATGGAGAAACTGTCGCGAATCGCCTGGGCGCCCTCGGTGGTGTTAATCACCAGCTGAACCTCGCCGTTGATGATCGCGTCCTCGCAGTGCGGCCGGCCCTGCAGCACCTTGTTGATCCGCCGCACGGCGAGGCCGCGGCGGGCAAAATCCGCTGCCGTGCCGTCGGTCGCCAGCAGCTCGAAACCCCTGTCGACGAGCCGTCGAGCCAATTCAGCCACCGCCTCCTTGTCGCGGTCGCTGACCGATATAAAGACGCTGCCGGCGATTGGCAGCCGGATCCCCGCGCCGAGCTGCGACTTGGCGAACGCCTGTCCGAAGTCCGGGGCGATGCCCATCACCTCGCCGGTGGATTTCATTTCCGGGCCTAGGATGATGTCAACGCCCGGGAAGCGGGCGAACGGAAACACCGCCTCCTTGACCGAGACGTGATCCTGCTGCGGCCGGCGGCTGAGTGCGAATGCCGTCAGAGGCTCGCCGGCCATGACCCGCGCGGCGATCTTGGCGATCGGCACACCGGTAGCCTTGGCGACGAAGGGCACTGTGCGGCTCGCCCGCGGATTGACCTCCAGGATGAAAATCTCGCCGTCACGAACCGCGAACTGCACGTTCATCAGGCCAACGACGCCCAGCGACAGCGCCAGATCGCAGGCTTGGCGCTCGATCTCCTCGATCAGCGTTGCCGACAGGGAATGCGGCGGGAGTGAACAGGCTGAATCGCCGGAATGAACACCCGCCTCCTCGACGTGTTGCATCACGCCGGCAACATAGACCTCGCGGCCGTCGCAGACGGCATCGACATCCACCTCGATGGCGTTCTCCAGATAGTGGTCGAGCAACACGGGATAGTCCTGCGAAACCTTTACCGCCTTGTCGATGCCGGAGTGGTTCTCGAAGATCAGCCGGGCGAAGTATCGGTCGAGGTCTTCCGGCGCATGCAGGATATCCATGGCGCGGCCGCCAAGCACGTAGGAGGGGCGGACGACGAGCGGAAATCCGATTTCCGCCGCCACATGCTTGGCCTCTTCGGCGTTAATCGCGGTGCCGTTCGCTGGCTGGCGCAGGCCGAGACGGTGCAGCAGCGCTTGGAAGCGCTGCCGGTCTTCGGCGAGATCGATAGCGTCGGGTGACGTTCCGAGGATCGGGATGCCCGCCGCCGCCAGCGGGTGGGCCAGCTTCAGCGGCGTCTGCCCGCCGAATTGCACGATCACCCCGAGCAAGTGGCCAGACCGCTGCTCGACCCGGATGAGCTCGACTACATCCTCATCGGTAAGCGGCTCGACATAGAGACGATCCGAGGTGTCGTATTCGGTCGACACCGTCTCCGGGTTGCAGTTGACCATAATCGCTTCATAGCCCGCCTCCTTCAGAGCGTAGGCGGCATGCACGCAGCAGTAGTCGAACTCGATCCCCTGGCCGATGCGGTTGGGTCCACCGCCGAGGATAACCACCTTGGTTCGATCTGATGGCAGTGCCTCGCATTCCGGCGTAAAGCCGAGATCAGTCTCATAAGTCGAATACATATAAGAGGTTTGCGACGGGAACTCGGCGGCGCAGGTGTCGACCCGCTTGTAAACGGGAGTGACGCCGAGCAGCCGGCGGCGATGCGCCACTTCCGCCGGCTTCTTGCCGGTGAGTTCTGACAACCGCTGGTCAGAGAACCCCAGCCCTTTGAGACGCAGCAGGCCCGCCGCATCGCGCGGCAGCCCCTTCGTCCGAACTTCCGCCTCGATCTCGACGATGTCGCGGATCTGTTCCAAGAACCAGTGGTCGTAACGGCAGGCAGCGTACACGGCGTCAATGCCCAGGCCTCGCCGGAAGGCTTCAGCAATGACCAGCACCCGATCCGGTCGAGGCTGCGCCAATGCCGCCAGCACCTCGTCCTGTGCGCCTTCAATATTCACCTCGTTCAGGCCTGACAGGCCGGTCTCCATCGACCGCAGCCCCTTTTGCAGCGCTTCAGCGAAGCAGCGGCCGATCGCCATCGCTTCACCCACGGACTTCATCGAGGTGGTAAGCATCGGTTCGGCGCCGGGAAACTTTTCGAAGGTGAACCGCGGGATCTTGGCGACGACGTAGTCGATCGTTGGCTCGAACGACGCTGGCGTGATGCCGGTAATGTCGTTCTTCAACTCGTCGAGGGTGTATCCCACTGCCAGCTTGGCGGCGATCTTGGCGATCGGGAAACCGGTTGCCTTCGAGGCCAGCGCGGAAGAGCGGGAGACGCGCGGGTTCATCTCAATCACCACCATCCGCCCGTCATCGGGATTAATCGCGAACTGCACGTTGGAGCCGCCGGTATCCACCCCGATCTCACGCAGCACCGCAATCGAGGCGTTGCGCATAATCTGGTATTCCTTGTCGGTCAGCGTCAGCGACGGAGCGACAGTGATCGAGTCGCCGGTATGTACGCCCATTGGATCGACGTTTTCTATCGAGCAGACGATGATGCAGTTGTCCGCGTGGTCGCGGACCACCTCCATCTCGAACTCCTTCCAACCCAGCACCGATTCCTCGATGAGCACCTGGCGGGTCGGTGAGGCGGTGAGCCCGCCCGAGACGACGCGCTCAAACTCCGCCGCGTTATAGGCAATGCCGCCGCCGGTACCGCCCAGCGTAAAAGACGGGCGAATGATCAGCGGCAGGCCGATCTCGTGCAGTACCTGCCACGCTTCGTCGAGCGAACTCACGGTCCGGCTTTTCGGGCTGGCCAGCCCGATCCCCGTCATTGCTTCGCGAAACAGCTGCCGGTCCTCTGCCTTCATTATGGCGTCCGCCTTTGCGCCAATCATCTCCACGCCGTGCCGCTCCAGCACCCCGCTATTGAACAGATCCATGCAGACGTTCAGTGCCGTCTGCCCGCCCATTGTCGGCAGCAGCGCGTCGGGGCGTTCCCGCGCGATGATCCGCTCAACCGTAGCTGCGGTGATCGGCTCGATGTAGGTGGCGTCGGCCATGTCTGGATCAGTCATGATCGTCGCCGGATTGGAATTGACGAGCACGACGCGGTAACCCTCCTGGCGCAGCGCTTTGCACGCCTGCGCCCCGGAGTAGTCAAACTCGCAGGCCTGACCAATGACGATCGGCCCCGCGCCGATGATCAGGATCGAATGGATGTCGGTGCGCTTGGGCATGCTCGTTCGGTCTCTTTCGCTCTACGCGTTATCCCGGCGGGGCGGGACACTACACTGCAACGGGATCGCCGCGCCATCCGCACCGCGTGCGATCGCGGCCGATCCCGTAGTTGCTGTGCGGGCGGCTAGAACCCGTTTGACACGAACCCGGCTCTCATATACCTCATGCGGGTGTCAAATAACCCGTTTGAGAACTATGCGTTCGGGGAATTTTCATGGTCTCACGCATCGGCAGCAATGCTAACGATACTTTGTTTGGAACCGCCACCGGTGACTACATCATCTCCCGCGGCGGTGACGATCTCGTCGATGCCGGCGACGGCAGTGACACGGTGATGGGCGGGGCTGGCCGTGATACGCTGATCGGCGGCATCGGCAACGACTCGCTCAGCGGCGAAGACGGCGACGACGTCATCTTCGGCGGCGTCGGCGACGATACGGTGCTGGGACAGGCCGGCGACGATCTGCTGGTCTGGAATTCCGGCGACGGATCAGACTTCCTTTCTGGCGGCTCAGGTATCGATACTGTGATCGCCAACGGCAGTGCGGCCGACGATGTTTTCGTCCTTTCCGCCGGCGGTCCCGATCTTCGCCTTTCTGGCGCCGGCTTCCAACTCGGCCTCTATCAGGTTGAGACGATCGAGGTCTATGGCCAAGCCGGTAACGACAAACTGGTGATAGGCGCGCTCGGATCAACTCCGCTGCATCAGGTTTACTTCGAGGGTGGCGCAGGCAGTGACACCCTGGATGGCGCTGCGGCGACGCGCACGCTGATCGCCGCTGGCGGCGATGGCGCGGACAGCCTTATCGGCGGCTTAGCCGACGATAGCCTCATGGGGGCGGCGGCGCCGACATCCTCGCGGGCGGCGGCGGCGCCGACCGGCTCGAGGGCGGCGGAGGCGCCGATCGACTGATCTGGACCATAGGTGACGGCGACGACTTGATGATCGGTGGTCCCGGCATCGATGTCGCGGAAATTCGAGGTGGCGCTGACGGCGACGAGTTCACGCTCGCCGCCGTCGGCAGCAACGTCGCGCTGTCGGTGACGTCGCCTGCGGCGGCCCTTGACATCCGCGAAATCGAAACGATCGAGATATCCGGCGGCGATGGTGACGATCTACTGAGCGTCGGCGACCTGGCTGGTACGTCCGTCACGCGCATCGCCTTCGCCGGCGGCGCCGGCGACGACATCCTTGACGGCTCGAGCGCGACGCGAACACTCCTCGCCAATGGCGGCCTCGGCGACGACACCCTGCTGGGAGGCGGCGGCGCCGACAGCCTGAACGGCGGCGACGACGGCGACGTGCTGCTGGGCGGTGATGGTAACGACACCCTGGTCGGAGTCGGTGGAGACGATGACATTAACGGCGACGGCGGCATCGACCAGTTGCTCGGCGGCAGCGGCGACGACACCCTGAACGGCGGCGATGGGAACGATCTGATCGACGGCGGCAGCGGCGAGGATCTGCTTTGGGAGGCGCCGGCGCCGACGTCTTCTTTTACGGTCTCGACCAGTTGTCGAACGGCATTGCTGAGGGCGACCTGATCGTCGACTATTCGAAAGCGGAAGGCGACACCGTTGACCTGGCGGCGGGGGCTGCCTCGGTGCTGACATCCTTCCTGCTCGACGGCAACCTCGTCGTCGTGCTGGCCGGCACTGATGGCGACGTCCTGGAGTTCGCCAACGTTACCAGCCTCGCCGACATCGCTTTCGTTTAACGCAAAGTATGCGCAGCCTTCACAGCAACTTGGTCCCCGTGCGACGAGGCGACGCCGACGCTAGCTTCGCAGGTGCCGAGGGCGATCGAAGATGATCCCCTCGGCAGCCTCCTGGCTACATCTTGCCAAAGGTTACCCTAGGGCTTTTGCAGATCGGCCTGCACTTTCATGCTGATGATGCGGTCAGGATTATTGACCTCACCATTACCGCCATTGCCGCGCTTGATCTTATCAACGTACTGCATGCCTTCGATCACCTTCCCCCACACCGTATACTGGCCGTCCAGGAACGGCGCCGGCGCGAAGCAGATAAAGAACTGCGAGTCGCCGCTGTTGGGATCCTGCGAGCGGGCCATGCCGACGGTGCCACGGACGAATGGCTCCTTGGAGAACTCCGCCGGCAACTTGACGCCGGAGCCGCCGGTACCGGTGCCTTTCGGATCGCCACCCTGCGCCATAAAGCCATCGATAACCCGATGGAACACCAAGCCGTCGTAGAAGCCCTTGCGGGTGAGTTCCTTGATTCGCGCGACGTGTTTTGGAGCGAGGTCGGGGCGGAGTTCGATCAACACCACACCGTCCTTCAGTTGCATCACCAAGACGTTCTCGGGCGACGGCGCGGCGGCGGCGTCACCGGTGGACAACAGTGTCGTCATCAGAATTCCTATCAACCACAGTGAAAAGCGCATGACCGGGTGCCTCTGGAAGGTTTGCAGGACGACACGCCATCGGGCGCCAGATGATCCCGGCTCCGCCGGGATGCCCCGCGAAGATCCCGCGCAACCTAGCCGAGGGGCCGCGCCGATGCACGTGCATTCGCCACTGGCAGGGTTGCAGCTGCGCCGGTATGGTTCAAAGCATGCGACGCCTGACCCGCACCAAGATCGTCTCGACCATCGGCCCGGCCAGCAGCAGCGAGGAGCGCCTCGCGCAGCTGTTCGAGGCCGGCGTCGACGTCTTCCGCCTCAACTTCAGCCACGGCACGCACGCCGAACACGAGCAGCGGTTTCGCACCATCCGTTCGCTGGAAGAACGATTCGAGCGGCCGATCGGCGTGCTCGCCGATATGCAAGGGCCGAAGCTGCGAGTGGGCACTTTCGCCGAGGGGCGGGTCACCCTGCCGATGGACGCGACCTTCCGCCTCGATCTGCGCGACGAGGTGGGGGACAAGTCTCGGGTCATGCTGCCGCACCCGGAGATCTTTGCGGCGCTGGCACCAGGCGCCGTATTGCTGCTGGACGACGGCAAGCTGCGGCTGGAAGTGACCGGCTGCGGCTCCGACTACGCCGACACGCGCGTCCTGGTCGGCGGCACCCTTTCCGATCATAAGGGAGTCAATCTGCCGAACGTCCGCCTCGACATCTCGCCGCTGACGGCGAAGGACCGCGTTGATCTGGCGTTTGCCCTCGATCTCGGTGTCACCTTCGTCGGACTGAGTTTCGTGCAGCGGCCGGAGGACCTTGTCGAGGCCCGCGGCTTGATTGGCAACCGCGCCCGCATCCTGGCGAAGCTGGAAAAGCCGGCGGCGATTCAACATCTCGGACGGATTGTTGAACTATCCGACGCGATCATGGTGGCGCGGGGCGATCTCGGCGTCGAGATGCCGACCGAAGACGTGCCGGTGTTGCAGCGGCGGATCGTCCGCGCTTGCCGGCGCGCCGGCAAACCGGTGATCGTTGCGACGCAGATGCTGGAGTCGATGATTCAGTCGCCGACGCCGACGCGTGCCGAAGCCTCCGACGTTGCCAACGCCGTGTACGAGGGCGTCGACGCGGTGATGCTGTCGGCGGAGACGGCGGCCGGCGCCTATCCGGTCGAAGCGGTGACGATCATGGAGCGCATCATCATGCGTGCCGAGCGTGATCCTGCCTATCACCGGACGCTGCACGTCGAAGAAACGGTGCCGGAAGCGACGGAAGCGGACGCGCTCACTGCAGCTGCCCGGCGTGCAGCGGAAACGATCAGCGCTTCGGCCATCGTCACCTACACCAGCTCCGGCGACACCACATTACGCGCCGCCCGCGAGCGTCCGACGGTACCCATCCTGGCGCTGACCACCGAGCACGCCGTGGCCCGATCCCTGACGCTGTCGTGGGGCGTGCACCCGGTATTCGCCGGGCCTTCGCGCTCCTTCCGCGAGATGATCGGCGCCGCCGAGCAGCGGGCGGTGGCTGAGGGTTTTGCCGAACCGGGCTCGCGGTTGGTATTCCTCGCTGGTTTCCCGGTCGGCTCCACCGTCAATACCGTGCGGATCTCGGAAGTGAAGTGATGCGGGCGCCGCCGCGGTCGGCGCGGTGAGCAACACTGAGACGGCAACCAATCGCGCTACCGCCGCTGACCCGACGCCGGCGGCGGACCCGCCTTCGGGCATCGCCTGTGCCACTGGCGCTTATCTTCTGTGGGGACTGTTCCCACTTTATTTCAAAGCTGTGGCGTCGATACCGGCAGGCGAGATGCTAGCCCAGCGCATCCTGTGGTCGCTGCTGCTGTTCTGGCTGATCATCACCGTACGCGGAGCATGGGATCCGGTTCGACGGGCGCTGCGCTCCTGGCGCTTGCTGGCGGCTTTGACTCTTTCGGCTGGACTGATTGCAGTTAACTGGGGCGTGTTCATCTGGGCGGTGGCAGCAGGCCATGTTCTGGAGTGCAGCCTCGGCTATTTCATCACCCCGCTGTTAAGCGTCATGCTGGGTGTTGTCGTTCTAGGCGAACGTCTGGAAAAGCTGCAGTGGATGGCGGTCGTGATGGCGGCCGGTGGTGTCCTTTGGCAGGTAATTGCGGTCGGTACTGTGCCGTGGGTGGCACTCACGCTCGCCGCCAGCTTCGCCGGCTACGGTCTGGTGCGCAAGATGATCTCGATCGATGCCGTCTCGGGATTGTTTGTCGAGTCGATGCTGCTGGCGCCCCCGGCGCTGGCTTGGCTGCTCTGGCTGGAGTTCCATGGCGGCGCCTTCGCCTCGGCTGGCTGGCGGCTCGACCTGCTGATCGCTCTTTCGGGCCCCATCACGGCACTACCGCTGATCCTGTTCGTCGCCGGCGCGCGGCGTATCCGGCTCGCCACCGTCGGCCTCCTGCAATACATCACGCCGACGTGTCATCTGCTGCTCGCGCTGTTCGTCTTCGCCGAGTCGTTCGCGTGGTCGAGCATTGTCGTCTTCGCGTGCATCTGGGCGGCGTTGGCCGTGTATACTTTTGACATGTTGCGGCGAGACCAACGATGAATCCGGTGCAGCATTGCTAGCCGGTCGCAGCGTCACGATGTCACCCGGGATCGGCGCGGCGGTCGACCGCGCGGGACGGGTGCGGCCTGCGCGGGTGCGGATTCCCTTGGCTTCGGTGATCCGGACGACGTTCTTCGGCGACGGCTGCGGCGTCAGCATGGCCGGCCTCCGTGCGGGCTGGCCGAACCGTCGGCCCAGGGCTTCTCCGCTTGCTGCCCCGTTGGTCGCGCCTGCATCGCTACCGGCACTTGCCGCCGCACCGATGCCTGCCCGCGCGGCGCTGCGACGATCGGTGCCGAGACGGCGATCGAACGTGCTGCCCTCGACATAGCTCAACAAAGTGTTGGGTCGCGGCCCTGCGTGTCGGCGATCAAACCTGCGGCGTTCCTTGATATTGTTGGTTTGCTTGTTCCCAACGCCGGCGCGCGACATCGAGGCATGCAGACCGCTCCAGCGATCGAGGATCGCCTGCAGCACTTTCTGCACCTTCGCTCGATCCTGGATGTCGGCGGCATCGAGGGCGCCGGTTTCATGCATTGCCAGCAGGTGCGCGGGACGCAGTTCGACCTGCACCGACTGCCGGATGCGACTCCGATGGCCGCCCGCCGCTGGCGGCGGCGTTCCCTCACCGCCCATGAAATCAGCATCCGGCGACGAGCTCATCATCTGCGCATCCGCCGCCTGATCTCTGCCCTCGGCAGCAGGCGCTGCTATGGAGATTGGAGCATTAAGGCCTTCCGCTAAATGCCGGGCAGTCTCACGCACAGCACGCAGGCACGATGCGACGGCTTGATCCGGCGAGGAAAGGCTGCTCACCGAAAGGTCGAGATCGCTGATTTGCTGGGAGAGCAAGAGCGAGAGAGGCTGCAGCCGGGACATTTCCGTCTGAGCGGGCGACGATCGTGCGGAACTGCGCTCGCTGCCTCGCGACGCCTCTTTGGGGTCGAAGGGACCATCCTGCGCCATCCGCCCCGCCTCCTGCCGTCCTGCTGCGTCGTCCGGACCTGCGGACTTCCGGGACATTCAGGACGTGACAATAGCTCAAAAACCTCTTTTGCGATATCAATTTTTGATGTAACCCGTTTGAGTTGCAACTATCCGCTAACCGGGAGCCGCCTCTGACCTCTTTACGCCGGTGCCGGCAAGCCTGTATGTCTGATCAAACAGCCTCGTTCCGGCGGCGGGGCGGAAGGAACACTGATGACCATTCTGGTGACTGGTGCCGCCGGATTCATCGGCTCGCACGTCGCTGCCGCCCTGCTCGACCGCCGCGGCGAGCAGGTCCTCGGCATCGACAATCTCAACAACTACTACGAGGTTTCGTTAAAGGAGGCGCGCCTGGCCGGCCTCCAGGCGCGCCCCGGCTTCAGCTTTGTGCGCATTGACATCGCCGACCGCGCCGCTGTTGCCGGCGCGCTGGAGCGTTCGCCCGGCATCGACCGGGTCGTTCACCTGGCAGCACAAGCCGGCGTTCGTCACTCCCTTGTCGATCCGTGGATTTACCTGCACAGCAACATCGAAGGGCACGTGGTGCTGCTGGAGGCGGTGCGCCAGTTGCCCAGGTTGCGGCACTTCGTCTACGCCTCCTCGTCGTCGGTTTACGGCGCCAACCGCAAGATGCCGTTCTCTGTCGATGACCGCTGCGA
>JADJRE010000032.1 GCA_016712375.1 Rhodospirillales bacterium | reverse complement strand
GCCGGGGCCCAGGTGACGCT
Source organism: Rhodospirillales bacterium (assembly GCA_016712375.1). GTDB lineage: Bacteria > Pseudomonadota > Alphaproteobacteria > Rhodospirillales > Defluviicoccaceae > Defluviicoccus. Next base: position 22,230 of record JADJRE010000032.1, on the reverse strand, counting down.
GTTCAACCGCAGTGAGGCAAACGGCCGCGCCGTCGCCAATTGGATCGGCGGACCGTTCGGCGGGCCGCCGGAGGCGCTGGCCGAGGCAGCGCCCTTCGCGCTCATCGCGCATGCCACGCCGGTGGGCTTCCACGACGAGAAGGCTATGCTGCCACCAGCGGCGGCGCTGCGGCCCGGGACCGTGGTGTTGGACGCGGTGCCAGAACCGATCGAGACGCGCCTGCTGCGCGAAGCTCGCGCCGCCGGGTGCCTGACGATTCCGGGCGTTCGCATGCAGCTGCACCAGGCGGCGCGGCAGTTCAGCCTCTACACAGGACGTGAACCCGATCTTGCGGTGATGGACCGGGCACTGCGCGATGCGATGGCGCGGACGCCGCCGTCCGGCTGAGTCCTCAACAGGCAACAGGAGCAGGCAAGATGGACGGCAGAATCGAGCAGCGGCTAGTGCAATTGGGCATCGCTCTGCCACAGCCGGCGGCTCCGGCCGGCGCGTACGTACCATACGTCATGACCGGCAGCCTGCTGCTGGTCGCCGGCCAACTGCCGATCCGCGATGGCGTCGTCATTCACCACGGCCGGGTCGGTGTTGAGCTGTCGATCGACGACGGCATCGCCGCCGCGCGTTTGTGTGGCCTCAATCTGCTGGCACAAGCTCGCGCCGCCTGCGGCGGCGATCTCGACCGGGTGCAACGCGTTGTGCGTCTCGCCGGGTTTGTCCATGCGGCACCCGGCTTTGCCGAACATCCGAAGGTCTTGAACGGAGCCTCCGAGTTGATGGCCGACGTGTTCGGCCCGGCAGGTAGGCACATGCGGATCGCCGTTGGTGCGGCTTCGTTGCCACTGGGCGTGGCCGTTGAAATCGAGGAATGTTCGAGATCGCCTGGGCCGTCCTGTCCACGGATCGGCCGCGCTACAGCAACAGAGGACTGACGCCGAACAGCCAAGGTGCAGTGCAGCCACAGCAACAGCGCGTAGACGACCAGGCCGAGTCCGATCCGCCACCAACCGATCTCCGCCGGATCCATCCGGTTACGCTTGGCGATCAACGCCACGAACGGCACGAACGAGGTGCGGGCCGTAAATGCCGCCCACGCCTCGCCGAACTGCAGCCGCTTCTTGACGTCCTGCGCCCAGGCACCGCCGAGCGCCAGCAGGGTGATGCCGCCGAACAGGATCAGGCTCGCCACGTCGCCGTTGGCCAGGAGGTGCGCGATCCCCCACAGCGCGAAGCCCCACATCACCGGATGGCGGGTGACCCTGAGGATCCCGACCGGCCCGTCGTTGAGAAAGGTGCGGTCGCTGCCGATCGCCGACGGATTAGGGGTCGTCAGCCCGGCGACCAGGAAGATGCAGGCGAACGGCATGATCAGCAGCGACAGATGCTGCAGGCCGACAGGTGGCAGGAAGGCGTCGACTATCGGGGCGTCGCGATAGGCCAGCGCCACCCAGGTCAGCAGCACCAGCGAGATCGCCGAATAGACGCCACGGAACACCGCTTCGCCGAACCGCGCCACCAGCGGCGCGCGTAGCGGCGGATAAGACAGCAGCAGGTGGCTAGCGATAAACAGCGTGGTGGCGATCGCCAATGCGCCCAGACTTCCGGTCATCATTCCCCCTTCGTTTCGACGCAACTGCTGGTTCGGGCACCGCATTGTGCGACTCGAGTTCGGCTCCGCACTCTAGCCCTGCAGCGGGCGCCATGCATCTTCTTCGCCGTGGATGCCATGCGCCAGACGCAACCTAAACCCAGCCGCATGCGGTCTTGTTTGCCCCAGAATTCGGGTCTATGGTGCCGCTGATTAGGGCTTCACTCGGCTGTGAATGGGTTTTCCTTTCGCAGTCGCACAATGCGGTCGATCGGGCAAAGTAACGATAAAAAATCGTAAGCGCCGCGCGGCTTTCTGTAGTTCAGACTGATGGTATTTGTTTGGATATGTATTTGACCGGTCGACATCGACGCGGGTTCCGCGGCATCAACGGTAGACAATCGCCGCTCGTTCCGGTGCGATTGGCGGGCGTGTTACCGCCAGCAGCTAAGGCGACGGGAAGATCGTCGGACCGACGCCGAACAGACCAAGAAGAGGAGGAAGTTCTCGATGAGGTCAGCAACCTGCCGATCTGACCCGTCCGCCGGATCTCGGCGCCAAGCGGTCGACCGCGCACACCCGCATGCAGCGACCTCTCTATCTGGACATGCTGCCGCCGTGCAACAACGCTTGTCCGGCCGGCGAGGATATTCAGACGTGGCTGGCGCATGCAACGGCGGGACGCTTCCGGGAAGCCTGGGAGACGATCGTCAAGGACAATCCTATGCCGGCCGTTCATGGCCGGGTCTGCTATCATCCGTGTGAAAGCAATTGCAATCGCGGCGAACTTGACGGCGCCGTCTCCATTCATGCGGTCGAGGCGTTTCCTCGGCGATCTTGCGCTCGAAGAGCAGTGGACTCCGCAGATCACTGCAAAACCAACCGGCAAGCGCATTCTGATCGTGGGCGCCGGCCCCAGTGGCCTTTCATGCGCGCATCATCTGGCGCTGATGGGACATACAGTCGAGATCCACGAAGCTGGCCCCGTCGCTGGCGGCATGATGCACTTCGGGATTCCGTCCTACCGGCTGCCGCGCAACGTGCTGGACGGCGAGACCGCCCGCATCGAGCGGATGGGCGTGAAGATCGTCCTCAACCATAAGGTGGAGGACATCGTCGCCGAGAAGCAGAATGGCAAGTTCGACGCGGTGTTCGTTGCCGTGGGCGCGCACCTGTCGAAGAAGACCGACATCCCCGCCCGCGACGCCGGCAAGATCCTCGATGCGGTGAGCTTCCTGAAGGACGTCGAGATGGGCAACGCGCCGAAGATGGGGCGCCGGGTGGCCATCTACGGCGGCGGCAATACAGCGATGGACGCCGCCCGGGTGGCGATGCGATTGGGTCACGAGCCGCTGATCATCTATCGCCGGGACCGGGCGCATATGCCGGCGCACGAGTTCGAGGCGGACGAAGCGTTGGAAGAGGGCGTCAAGATCCACTGGCTGCGTACCATCAAGTCGATCGATCAGACGACGGTGACGGTCGAGGTGATGGAGATCGACGACAAGGGGCGGCCCAAACCGACCGGCCAGCTCGAAACCCTCGAGGCCAACGACCTGATTTTGGCGCTTGGCCAGGATACCGACACGGCCTTCCTGCAGAAGGTCCCCGGGGTGCAGTTCAAGGCCGACGGCACGGTGATCGTCAGCGAGCAGATGATGACCCGCGCGGCCGGGCTGTTCGCCGGCGGCGACATGGTGCCATCGGAGCGGACGGTTACCATCGGCGTCGGTCACGGCAAGAAAGCGGCACGAAACATCGACGCCTATCTGCGTGGTGAGGGCTACGCAAAGCCGGGCAAGAAGGATCTGGCCACCTTCGACAAGCTGCACCTGTGGTTCTACACCAACGTCGAGCAACGGCCGCAGGGGCATGTGGAGCTGCAGAAGCGCCGCACAAGCTTCGATGAAGTGGTGCAAGGGCTGACCGAGAAGGAAGCCGCCTTCGAAGCCAAGCGCTGCCTGTCGTGCGGCAACTGTTTCGAGTGCGACGGCTGCTACGGGGCGTGTCCGGAGGACGCTATCAACAAGCTCGGCGTCGGCAAGCGCTACGAGTACAACTACGACTTGTGCACCGGCTGCGCCGTCTGTTTCGAGCAGTGCCCGTGTCACGCCATTACGATGATCCCTGAACCGGCCCCGGTTTAGCTGAGGAGCCGGACAATATTCCCGGCGCAATAGGGCGACCGGGACGGAACAGAACGAATTGACGTGCGAGGATGATGCCGGGCGTCGCGCAGCCGTGGCGTTTCCCACGACCGCGCACCCTGGAGCTGGAGGAAGTCCATGGCCGAAGACCTGAACGTGGCAACCATCGACGGCAACGAGGCCGCCGCCTATGTCGCCTACCGTGTCAACGAGGTATGTGCGATCTATCCGATCACGCCATCCTCGACGATGGCGGAGCTTGCCGATCAATGGGCGAGCGAAGGGAAGACCAACATCTGGGGCGGTATCCCGGATGTCGTCGAGATGCAGCACGAAGGTGGGGCCGCCGGTACGGTGCATGGCTCGTTGCAGGCCGGAGCACTGACGACGACGTTCACGGCGTCGCAGGGCCTCCTGCTGATGATCCCGAACATGTACAAGATCGCCGGTGAGTTGACCGCGTGCGTCATCCATGTCGCCGCCAGGGCTCTGGCGACGCAGGGGCTGTCGATCTTCGGCGACCACCAGGATGTGATGTCGGTACTGCCAACCGGCTTCGCCCAGCTGTGCTCCGGCTCGGTGCAGGAAGCGCACGACATGGCGTTGATCGCGCAAGCGGCAACGTTGGAATCCCGTATTCCTTTCATTCACTTCTTCGATGGTTTTCGCACCTCGCACGAAGTTAACAAGCTGAGCTTGCTCAGCGACGAGCAGATCCGGGCGATGATCGACGAGGATCTGGTGATCGCGCATCGAAGGCGCGGCCTCAATCCGGACAACCCGTTCATTCGCGGCACGGCGCAGAATCCGGACGTCTACTTCCAGTCACGGGAAACGGTGAATCCGTTCTACGCGCGGGTGCCGGGAACCGTCGAAGCAGCGATGAACAAATTCGCCGAGCTGACCGGCCGGCAGTATCGGCTGTTCGACTATTTCGGCGCGCCAGACGCCGAGCGTGTGCTGGTGATCATGGGTTCCGGCGCCGATACGGCGCGCGAGACGGTGGAGTTCCTGCAGGCGTCGGGGAGAAGGTCGGCGTCGTGCAGGTGCACCTGTTCATGCCGTTCTCCGCTGCGCATTTCTTCGCAATGCTACCGCCCAGCACCAAGGCGATCGCCGTGCTCGATCGAACCAAGGAGCCCGGCCGCGTCGGCGAGCCGATGTATCAGGCGGTCGTCACCACCTTCATGGAGGCGGCGACGCAAGGCACCCTGCCGACGAAGGCGATGCCGCGCATCATCGGTGGCCGCTACGGCTTGTCGTCGAAGGAATTTCCGCCGAGCATGGTCAAGGCGGTGCTCGACGAGCTGAAAAAGGACAAGCCGAAGAACCACTTCACCATCGGCATCAAGGACGATGTCTTCTCCACCAGCCTGGATTGGGATCCGGCCTTTTCCACCGAACCGGACGATGTCTTCCGCGCCTTGTTCTACGGCCTGGGAGCGGACGGTACGGTTGGCGCCAACAAGAACACGATCAAGATCATCGGCGAGAATCCCGAGTTCTATGCTCAGGGCTACTTTGTCTACGACCTCGAAAAAATCCGGATCACAAACGGTCAGCCACGTGCGCTTCGGCCCGAACCCGATCCGCTCTGCCTACCTCATCCGCGAAGCCCACTTCGTCGGCTGCCACCAGTTCAACTTCATCAACACGACCAACGTGCTGCAGCTGGCGAAGACGGGTGCCACCCTGCTGCTTAACAGCCCTTATGCCGCCGACGAGGTTTGGAAGCACCTGCCGAAGAATGTTCAGCAGGAGCTGATCGCCAAAAAGATCAAGTTCTATGTCATCGATGCGGCAAAAGTGGCGCGTGACAGCGGGATGGGCACCCGCACCAACACCATCATGCAGACCAGCTTCTTCGCGATCTCCGGCGTGATGCCGAAGGACACCGCGATCGAGAAGATCAAGTATTCGATCCGCAAGACCTACGGCAAGAAGGGCGAGGAGATCGTCCGCAAGAATTTCGAGGCCGTCGATTACACGGTGGCAAATCTGCAGGAGGTGAAGGTACCGGAGAAGGTCACCAGCGCCATCGAAATGCTAGCCGTCGTACCCCCGCAGGCGCCAGCATTCGTGCAGAACGTCACGGCGATGATGATGGCCGGCCGCGGCGACGAACTGCCGGTCAGCGCCCTGCCAATTGATGGCACCTATCCCAGCGGAACAACGAAGTGGGAGAAGCGCAACATCTCCCAGTTCGTCCCGGTGTGGGAGCCGGAGATCTGCATCCAGTGCGGCAACTGCAGCTTCGTCTGCCCGCACGGCGTGATCCGCTCGAAGCTGTACGATCAGAGCGAGTTGGAGAAGGCACCGGCGAGCTTTAAGTCGGCGAAGATCGACGCTCGAGGCTTTCCCGACACCCGCTACACCTTGCAGATTTACGCTGAGGACTGCACCGGGTGCACCTTGTGCGTCGAAGTCTGCCCGGCGAAGAGCAAGGAGGAAACCGGCAAGAAGGCCATCAACATGGCGTGGAAGGACACCTTCCTCGAGGACGCCAAGAAGGATGTCGCCTTCTTCGAGACGCTGCCGGTCAATGACCGCTCGTTCGTCGACTTCTCGACCGTTCGCGGCACGCAGTTCCTGGAGCCGCTGTTCGAGTTCTCGGGCGCGTGCGCGGGCTGCGGCGAAACGCCCTACGTCAAGCTCATCAGCCAGCTGTTCGGCGACCGGATGATGGTCTCCAACGCCACCGGCTGCTCGTCCATCTACGGCGGCAACCTGCCGACGACGCCGTGGACGGTGAACAGCGAGGGCCGCGGGCCGTCGTGGTCGAACTCGCTGTTCGAGGACAACGCGGAGTTCGGCCTTGGCATGCGGCTTGCCGCCGACCGGCACATGCAGCTTGCCCGCAAGCTATTGACGGAGATGGCTTCGTCTATCGGCGACGACCTGGTCGGGGAGCTGCTGAACGCCTCGCAGCGTACCGAATCGGAGATCCGCCGGCAGCGGGCGCGCGTCGCCGAGCTGAAGGGCGTGCTGGCGGCGCAAAAGCGAGGCGGCGAAGCAGCTGCTTTCGGTCGCAGACCATCTGGTCAAGCGCGCCGTGTGGATCGTCGGCGGCGACGGCTGGGCCTATGACATTGGCTCGTCCGGCCTCGATCACGTGCTCTCGACCGGGCGCAACGTCAACATCCTGGTGCTCGACACCGAAGTGTACTCAAACACCGGCGGCCAGGCCTCGAAGTCGACACCGATCGGTGCCGTCGCCAAGTTCGCTAACGCCGGTAAGGCAGTCGGCAAGAAGGACATTGGACTGCAGGCAATCTCCTACGGCAACGTCTACGTTGCCCGCGTCGCGATGGGTGCCAATCCGCAGCAGACGCTGCTCGCGTTCCGCGAGGCGGAAGCCTACGAGGGCCCGTCGTTGGTCCTCGCCTACAGCCACTGCATCGCGCACGGCATCAACATGCAGAACGGCCTCGACCAGCAGAACCGCGCGGTACATTCCGGCTACTGGCCGCTGCTGCGCTACAATCCCGAAGTGCGGCAATCGGGCGAAAATCCGTTCGTGCTCGACTCGCCCAGGCCGACCCTCAAGCTGCGTGACTATGCCGACAACGAGCTCCGCTACCGCATGCTGCGGATCACCAATCCAAAGGGTGCTGATCGTCTGATGCAGATGGCACAGGCGGCGGTCGACCGGAAATGGAAGCTCTACGAGGACATGGCAACGCAAGGTTAAGTGCATTTCCACAAGTTGGCCGGCTGCGAAACCCGAAGGAGCGCCCGCCGGCTACCCGGCAGGCGCTCTTCGTCAGGATGACGACCGCGCCGGAACGAGAAGAACGGGAGGACCAAGATGGATCTGAAGACAACTTACCTGGGGTTGGAACTGAAGCACCCGATCGTTGCGTCGGCGTCGCCGCTGTCGCGCACTCTGGACGGCATCCGTCGCATGGAAGATGCCGGCGCCTCCGCGATCGTGATGTTTTCGCTGTTCGAGGAGCAGATCCGCTACGAGAACGATTCGCTTGATTACCTGACCGAGGCTGGAACCGAAACGTTCGCCGAGTCGCTCACCTACTTTCCATCGGTGCAGGACTACCGGGTGGGGCCCGACTCCTATCTGGAGCTGATTCGCGCCGCGTCGAAGGCGTGCGAGGTGCCGATCATAGCCAGCCTGAATGGCGTCACCAGTTCGGGCTGGATCGAGTATGCCCGCGAGATGATCGAAGCGGGCGCGAAGGCGATCGAGCTCAACATCTACTACATCCCGGCCGACCTGACGATCACCGGCCGTGAGGTCGAACAGCGTTACATCGACGTCGTCAAGGCGGTGCGCAGTTCGATCAAGGCGCCAATCTCGGTCAAGCTGAGCCCGTTCTTCAGCTCGATGGGGGAAATGGCGACGCGTCTGGTGGCGGCCGGTGCCGACGGTCTGGTGCTGTTTAACCGCTTCTACCAGCCGGACTTTGACCTGGACGAGCTTGAGGTGATCCCCGACATGGAGCTGAGCACGGCGAACGAGATCCGCTTGCCGCTGCTGTGGATTGCTGTCTTGCACGGCCGTCTGAAGGCATCGCTGGCCGCCACCCGCGGCGTGCAAAACGGCACCGAAGTGGTAAAGTATCTGATGGCCGGTGCCGACGCGGTTATGACGACCTCGGCGCTGCTGCGCAACGGCGTCGGCCACCTGAGCACGCTGCTGGAAGGCACGCGCATCTGGATGGAGAAGCGCGGTTACAGCTCTGTGGCCCAGATGAAGGGCTCGATGAGTCAGTCGAAGGTCGCGGACCCGGCGGCTTTCGAGCGTGCCAATTACATCAAGGTGCTGCAGAGCTACAAGAGTCCGTACATCGCCGCCCCGCAACGTCCAGTCGATATCGACTCGTTCTACCAAGAAGCGCCGCTTCGCCGCTAGGCGGCTAGCGGCAACCGGAAACGCGACGGAGGAGCCGCCCAGCCGGATGACGCGCCGAGCGGCAGAGTGGGAAGAATTCGTCGACGCCGACGGCGTGTGGCGGCAGGTGCTGAGGCAGCGCGCTCTCGGAGAGAGCTCGCGGGCGCTGTTCCTCGACCGGGACGGAACGATCGTCGAGGAGGTCGGACACCTGTGCCGGGAGCAGGACGTGCGCCTGGTGCGAGGTGCTGACTCACTGATCGCCGCCGCCAACCGTGCCGAAGTCCCTGTGGTCGTCGTCTCCAACCAGTCGGGGATTGGTCGCCGGCTGTTCGACTGGAGCGAGTTTGCCGCCGTGCAGCGCCGCATGCTGGACCTGCTGGCCGCTGAAGGGGCACACATCGACGCCGTGTTCGCCTGTCCACACCATGCCGACGCCGAAGAGCCATGGCGACATGCCGATCATCCGGCGCGTAAACCCAATCCGCTGATGCTTCACGACGCCGCCCGTCTGCTGTCCATCGCGCTCGAAAGGTCGTGGATCGCCGGCGACCGGGCGAGTGATCTCGCCGCCGGCCGCAACGCCGGCCTGGAAGGTGGTCTGCTGGTGCTGTCGGGAAACGTCGATCAGCCGGGAGAGCTGCGCGGCGCCCAGGTTCTTGCGGCAACCCGCTTCCGCGTCTTCGTCGCGCCCTCGCTTGTCGACGTTCTGGAAGTGGTGCCGCTTCTCGGGCGCTGAGAACAACCGCCGGCGAACGCGAACGAAAGAACGTCCGGCTCAGCCCCGGCCGTAATGGACGTAATCTGTCCACGTCCGCTCGACGCGCCGCAGCGCATGACAGACGATGTCGATCTCCGAGCTGCCGACCTCCATCTCGTGGAGCTGCGCGGCGATTCGCTCCTCAAGCGCCCGGATGTCATCGACGATGGCCAGAGCCTTGTCGGTCAAGCAGATGCTCACCGAGCGGCGGTCGTGCTCGGAGCGAGCCTGCTCCAGGTAGCCCATCTCGGCCAGCTTCTTGATGTTGTAGGAGACGTTCGAGCCCTGGTAGTAGCCGCGCTCGACGAGGTCGCGAATGGCGATTTGCTCCCGACCGATATTGGCGAGCAGCAGCGCCTGGACGCTGTTGATGTCGCGAATGCCGAGACGGTTGAGCTCTGCCCGCAGCAGATCGAGGAAGCGTCGATGCAGCCGTTCGATCAGCCGCGTCAGTTCAAGATATTCCTTCTTCACCGCCGGCGCTCCTGCAGCATTGTTCTCCCTGTGTGCCGTCAGGAGACCACAAATCTACGAAGACTTTATTAAAACGCCGAAACTTTTGAGAACCAGGGTTCAAGATCAACGTCATTAAGCGAAGATATCCAGACTAACAAACAGGCATTTCGTCTAATCGCCTGGCGTCCTCAGCCGCCGATCAGATGAAACAGCCATTCGCCTGTGCTACCGAGGAATGTGGACAAGGAGTCCCCAGTCGCGCTAATCGCACAGATCGCCCCCACCGACGCGACCGCCGCCGCCACACCCTTCTCGATTGCCGTTGCTACGGGGTCGTCAGCGAAATGGTGTCTCATAGTGCTACTTTTCATGATCTTCACCTGCTCGACGCGGGTAATAAACCTTACCACGGCGTAAAAATAGCACGCCGGGAGAAATCTTACCTAAACGTTTATTTCTATACATGATTTGTCGGAAAAACCTTAACAACGATGAAAATTTTTCTATCTGTTTTGTAGATATTATGTGTTTTTTATTTATCGTATTTGAGAATGATTATAAGTGCCGCGATGGAGGCTGGCCACGCTCGCCAAGTTCGTCGGGCGTTCGATGCGGCAGGGTGGCGTGGCTTCCCGCATTATCCGCGCCGCGTCCGGTTTTCAACCACAGATTTGCGGGCGGTCGCAGGCGACAGCGAGCACAGCGCGACGTCACGCCCGGCTGGCGCATGCGCATTCAGCAGAAGATGCTCCGCCTCCGTCAGCAACCCAGCAAGCTGCGGCGGGGGTTTACTCGTCGCGGTGAGTTCTCTCCATCCGCTCGTGACGCTCCTGCGCCTCTAGGGTGAGGGTCGCGATAGGTCGGGCATCCAGCCGTGAGATGCTGATCGGCTCATGCGTTTCCTCGCAAAAGCCATAGGTCCCATCCTCGATGCGCCCCAGCGCCTCGTCGATTTTTGGAGATCAGCTTGCGCGCCCGGTCGCGTGTTCGCAGTTCCAGCGCTCGATTGGTTTCAGCTGACGCACGATCGGCGATGTCCGCCTCTGAGAAGCCGCCGTCCTGCAACGTGCAGGGTCTCGTTCGCCTCCATCAGCAATTCTTCGCGCCACAGCAGCAGCTTGCGCCGGAAATACTCGAGCATCCGTGCATTCATGAACGGCTCGTCTTCGGACGGTCGATAGTCCGGCGACAGTTCCATGGCAGTCATTGTCTGCAAGAGTGTTTCGGTCTCCCCGCGTTGGCGCGCAATATATGGTCCAACATGCTTCGTCGCAAGCGGTAAATTCCGCTCACGACGGGGGCAAGCCGTTGATTTTGTCGGCGAAATTTGCTGCCGATTGAGGATCGAGCGGTGTCTGCGAAAGGCTTGTGGAGGCGAGCGCCAGCTTTGCGATTTCCACCTCGACGCGCAGCTCAATCTCATCGAGCACCGTGTTCAACGCTCCCTCGTCGGCGTGCTGCCGCTGCTCGCGCACCGCGCTCGCCAGCCCGAGCAGCCGTTGTGGAGTTAACTTCCCCTCGAGAATATTGATGCGCAGTTCTTCCAGCCGGTCGAGCAACGCTGCCCCTCGACGGGCGGCGAGGCGGCGACCGACGGCCGAGCCCGCCACATCCACTTCCTGCGCCTCCAGAAGCCCGATCAACGCAGCCGATGGCGGCAGGGCCGCAACATCACCCGCTGCGGGTGCATCCCCAGGTGTCGCGCAAAATTCGCTCCGTTCGAGCACGGTGAAGAGCTTTTTCGCCGGGCGGCAGCCGCCGGCGCGGCCCGATCGAGCGCTGAGGTTCGCATGTCGCCTCCCGTCAGAACGCGAAGGTGGGTTCTCCGGCGAGGCGATTCTCCCATGCTGAAGCTCAAGGAACGCTTAATGCGACAGCGAGAGAAGGCGCAGCCCGGCAAAATCTGCCGTGACGGCAATCCTGCCCCCTCGGTGGATCCGTGGACGATTTGTTTCAAGACAGAGTCTGCAACGATAAAAGGTGCTTATCATCAGGCCGCGGTTGGCCCGGGGTTTGCTCCCGATGAGCAAGCGAAGGGCCGCAAACCGCGGCCGGTGCACCTGCGGGAGCGACGTCATGGCCCTCGGCCTGTTCCAACCTTCTGTCCTCGGCATGTCAAGCCAGGGTCATGCGCTCGGCGTTATCAGCGGCAATATCGCCAATGCCACGACAGGCGGCTACAAGCGCATCGAGACCGCGTTCGCCTCGATGCTGAGCGATAGCGTCTCATTTCAGCCGGGAAATCCGGCGACGCCCTGGCCGTCTTCCACGCAATCGGATTTGGGCGGCGTGCGTACCTATGATCACGCGCGCATCTCCGACGAGGGCGAGTACACCGCCACCGGCCGCAATCTCGACATCGCCATACAAGGCCAGGGACTGTTCGTCATGAACGGCGCCGTCGATGGCAGCGGGCGCACCGTCTACGGACGCGACGGCAGACTCTCCGAGACGACCACCGGCAGCCAGACGGTAACCGGTGCGGATGGCACCCCGGTAACCGCGCAGCAGGGCTATCTGGTCGACAAGAACGGCTATTTTCTGCAGGGCTGGGCAGCGGCCGCCGACGGCAGCGTAACCGAAGGTGGCCCATTGACCTCATTACGCATCGATCCGGACGCGTTCACCTCGTCAGGCGAGGCGACCACAGCGGCGACGTTGGCGCTGAACCTGCCGGCGGGAGCGGACGGTGCGGGTAGAAACATACGGCATCGATGTGTTTGATTCCGCCGCGCACCAGCGCTCGGTACAGCTTTCGTTCAGCAAGTCATCGACGTCGTCATTGCTGTGGACGATGTCGGTCGACGGCGTGCCGGCCGGCGATCTGCAGTTCGGCAGCGACGGCAGGATCGTCTCGCCGCAGTCGTTCGAGCTGTCGCTCGCCTACGCCAACGGAGCGGGCACCGCGGACGACACGACCGCCCGCCTCACCCTCGATGTTTCCGGCTTCACCCAGTATGCCACCAGCTTCGTCGCCTACGACTATCGCCGCGACGGCTATGCCCCGGGCGCCCTGGAAAGCGTTCGCTTTGATGGCGATGGCGATGTGGTTGGACTTTTCGACAACGGCCGCAGCCAGACGCTTTACCGGCTCGCCATCGCCGACTTCAACAATCCCGACGGCCTCGGCGGGTTGTCGGGCAATGTCTACACCGCAACGGCCGGGTCCGGCGGGGCAATGCTGGCGAGCGCGGGTGACGGCGGTCGTGGCCTTATCGCCCCCAACACGATGGAAACATCGAACGTCGATCTCGGCGATGAGTTTGGCCGGATGATCCAGACCCAGAACGCATACAACTCTTCGGCGACAGCTTTCCGAACGATCGACGAGATGACGGAGGTGGCGCGCGACCTCTATCGCTGAGCATGCTTCGCGGCAGGGCGACAAATCCACTGGCGCTGGCGGCGGCGCCGGTTAATCTTGCCGATCAAATAACATTGCCATCGATCCCATGGAAGCCACGTCGCCGCAAGCCCCTGCCGCTCGCTATCGCCTCGTCATTGCGGTCCTGGTGGCAACGGGAACCCTGGCGATGGGCTATGGCGTGCGCGTGGGTCTGGTCGAACTGCCGCAGTTGGCCTGGACCTGCCAGAGCGTAGCGCCCCCCTGGTGGTGTCCACTCCGGTTTGCCGCCGTCGAGGGATTACGCTTTGGCGCCCTTGGCTTCGCCGCGTTCGCCTGCGGCCTTCTGGCGATCCTGCGTGGCGGGAGGCGATTGGCACTACTAGCGATCGGCCTTGGCTCGGCTGGCCTTGTGCTTTATGGGCCAGAGCTTGCCGCTGGCGGAGCGCTGCTAGGAGCAATGACGCTGTTGCGCCGGTGATTGGCGGCAGCGCCCTTCCCCCTGCGATCGAGCAGGATCGCCAGGGCAAAGAGCACAGCAGTGGCCCCCCAAGCCAATGCCTGATGGTTGGCTGCGCCTTCAAGGACAGCAACGGCGATGCCGGCTAGCGTCAGCACCACGGCCAGCAACCGCTCTTCGCGCAGATCGGCGTCCGGCATCCCGTCCCTGCCCCGCCAATATCGGCCGGCGAGCGTCAGCAGCAGAAAGGCACAGGCAGGTACGGCAAGCAGCGCGGTTGAAAAATCCCGATAGCGAGGGTCGAACAACAGGCAAAGCGTGGACGTCGCTGCATCGAACAAGGCAACCGCGCGGAGAACCCCGAGGGCCGTATCGCGCCAGGCCCCGACCGGCCAACGCCGGGACTGGACCGCCCCCAGCAGTGCGGCAATCGGTTGCGGCATCGGAGAGGCGGCGGCGACAGCGAGCGCCTCCAGCATCAAGGCGACCGCTGCGACGCCTGTGATCGAGCGGATGGCAAGGACCAGCCAGTCCCATAAGGTTCTGCTGCCGTCGAAACCGTCGCGCAGCCCTTGGGCCAGCAGCGCCGCGGCGATGGCGGCGGCAACCGCCAGACAAAGCCAGCGGACAGCCGACAAACGCTTGCCGCGGCGGACTGCCGGAACCAGCATCAAAGCAGCCAATCCCGATGACAGGGCGAACAGCAAGAACCACTCAGGCTCGCCACTGACCGGTCCCTGCAATGAGAATTTCGGCGACCTGTCGCCCCCGAGAAGCCCCCAATGGCCACCGACCGTCCCCTCCAGCTTGCGCTTCCAGGGCTGGTCGAAGCTTTCGATGACGTTCAGACCAATGCCTTCCCGTTCCGCCGCGACCATGAGTTCACGGACAAATCTCGCCTGTTCGATGGGCCCGGTCGCGCACCCTCACGCATGCGCCCGGCTGACGGCCACCCCGCCTCGCCGATGAACACCCGCTTGTCGGGGAACCGCGCGCTCATCTTGCGCCATATCGCGACGACGTGAGGGACAGCCTCGCTGATCGGCCGTGGCTCGTCTTCCCAATACGGAAGCGTATGGATGGTCACGAAGTCGACGGCATCGGCCACTTCCGGATGCTTTTGCCAAAACTCCCAGACATCAGCGTAGGTTACCGGTACCGGTACCGGTACCGCGGCGCGAACGCGCCCGATCATCGCCACCAGTTCCGAAGGTGGTTGCTCGCGCCGCAGCAGCACCTCGTTGCCGACGATCACCGCCGTCACGGTTTCCGGGTAGCGCCGAGCCAGGTCGATGAGGGTCTCCAGTTCCTTCTCGTTCTTTGTCCGCTCGTGGCCAACCCAACCGCCCAGCATCACCGTCATGCCAAGATCACGAGCAATTCTCGGTACCGCATCCAGTCCCTGGATCACCGAGTAGGTACGCACGCAGCCTGTTAGCGGTCGCAGCCGGGCGAGGATCTTCGGCGATCTGTTCGGGCGGAATGACCAGCCGTTCGTCGAACGGTGTCTGTCCATTGCGATAAGGCGCATAGGACACGCACGGAATCCGCGCCGAGGGTGCCTCGGCAATCGCCACCGGCTGCCCCTGGCCCCACCAGAACGCCAAAACCGGTAACAAGGCGAGAAACAAGGCCGGCGCGACGAACCAGCGTGACATGTTGTTGGAGGAGCCTCGGGTTTGCGAACTCCTGTGTCTTAGCGGATCCGGTGGGCGGCGACTAGAACGCAGGCGTTGACGCCGTCCCATCCTCGACATCGGCGACGCGCAATGCGCGCGCCTCGGTTGATCGGTTGTCGAGGCTAAAAAACGCAGGGTCAGAATCTGTCACCGCTGCCACGGAATAGCCGCGCTTCGGCGATCAGACACACTTGATCGCCATATTCCTGCGCTTTCTGGCGGCGGTCGAGCCGAGCTCGCCCCAGCCCAATCAGACGGTTGAACCGTCATAATAGCCTGTTCGAGGTATAATATGTTCTTACTTTGTCATGACGTCGGCTCCGCCAGCGGCGTTTGGCTTAGCGGCCATGAAGCAGATCCGAAGGAGCGGCCAGGCGATCTCCACGAGCCTGCCAACGCACAAGAGAAAGGCTGTGCGATGAAGTACCTCCTGGCAACGCTGGGCTGGCTGTTCCCAGCGATAGCGCATGCCGCTGCCGTTGCGGCGCCTTCGCTACCCGCTGCTTACGCCATCCCGGCCGGCGCCGTCTCGGTCGGCAACGGCGCTCAGCTGGCGACAGAACTTGCAAAAGCCAAGCCGCACGATATCGTCCTGCGCGACGGCACATACGCCAGCACCGAACACTTCACCAGTTCCTGCGGCCACAGGATATACGCCCAGAACCAGGGCCGCGCCGTCCTTACCTCCGGCCTCACCATCGGCAGTGAAACCTGCGGGCAAGGCGCGGTCGTCAGGGGCCTGGCCTTCGCCATCACCGACGCGAAGAAGGCCGTCATCCCCTATTATCCGATGAATGCCAACGAAACGTCGGTGATCGAAATCTGGGGGGGCGCCCGGAGTGTGCAGTTGCTGGACCTCACCATCTCAGGAAGCAAGGTTGTCGGCACCGCCATCGCCGCCCGTCAGCCAGAGGGATTGCAGATCAAGCGGGTGGTCGCCAGCGGATTTCGCAGTACGGGAATTTATGTCGATGCTGACAAGTTCGGGCTGACCGTGGCGGCACCCCCGGTGCTGGAGGACCTGACGATCAGCAACGTTTCCCGTCCGGTGGCGAAATCATCGGGCGGAACGTCGGAAGCCTGCCTGTGGGTTGGCAACACGGCAAAGGTCAGCCGGATCAAGGTCCGCAACTGCGCCTGGACGGGTGTGTGGACCGGAACGGCGGTAAAAAACGCGACGTTCTCGGACCTCGACATCGACGCCTCGGCCAACGGCATCGGCCTCTACCTCGAGCACTTCACCACCAATACGACCTTCCAGAGATTGAAAATCGGCCCCAATTTGCTCCTCGGCGCGATCTGCGAGTGGGCGGATCCAGCGTGGAACTACAAGCCGGCCTGCGATGGCGTGATCCTGCAGGACGCGACGATCGATACCACGTGTGCCGGTATTTATCTCGATGAAGGCACGCGCAACACGACCGCGCGGCGCACGACCTTCATTAATCAGGCGAAGGGCGCATTCGCGACGACCAACACGTCATACAACATCCTGAAGGACACGCAGGGCAACGACTACTCGCGCATGAAGCCCGGCGCGCAGGTCACCTTCGACGAAAACAATCCCTGCCATTAATCAGGCGATCCGGGAGAAGCACGCTAGCAGTCGTCAACGTCAACGTTTGGCGACCTGCACCAGTGCGTGCGCTCCTGCCTGACGCCCCTTTTACATTTCTCCCAAAAGCTTACCGAGCCTGTCAGCCGGCTGTGGGTGATCCACACCTACAGCCGGCTGCGCATCTTACATCCTTTAGCTGTATGGCTATTGGCTTTTTCCCTTGCGCGCTTAGCGGATGCGCGCTATAGTATTGCCTTCGAAAGTTCAACCCGCATAGCGCGTACTCCTGATCGGGGAGCCTAGCATTGGTCGAGGGCCAGGCGCGATGAGCGAACCCACCGTGCCGGCAGTCGGGTGCCCGAGGACGGCCGCGATGATGATCGTTGCCGTGTTCTCGCTCAGCAGCTTCGTCATTGTCGAGCCAGCGCCGTTTGATCTCGCCTTCATCGTCCTCGCCGGGGTGTTGCTGTTGCGCTTGCATCCCCTGCTGCACCGCGACCTGCTCCTGCCCGTCGCGATTCTGTGCGGCTTCGCGCTCTGCAACGCCGTCTCGGGAATGTTTGCTACCGAAATCCCGCTGATGATGCTGTTCATGGCGGTGACGTTCTTCATGATTCTGGTCGGCGTCGTCATCTTCGCCATGGTAGCGACCTGGCCCGAGGCAGCGGACTTCGTGCTGATCGGCTACTGCATCTCGTCAGTGATCTCTACCGTCATCACCCTGGCGGCGTTCGTTGGGCTGCTGCCGCTCGACATGGTGATGTTCGACCCTAGCCGGGTTCAGGCCTTCTTCAAGGATCCGAACGTCTACGGTCCGTCCCTGGTCATCTCGATCCTCTACCTCATGGCGCTGCTCGAGCGTCAGCCGCGTCGGCCCGGATGGTGGCCGGTAATCTTTCTGGCGTTGCTGTCCCTGGTCCTCGGCGTCGTCTTCTCCGCCTCGCGGGCGGCGTGGATGAACCTGGCGTTATCGCTGGCTCTGTATCTCGGGTTGCGTGCATGGGAGAGCCGCGGACGCGGCGCCGGGCGCTACTGGGCGACGGTGGCCATCGTGCTCGCGGTGATCGGCGGCGGCAGCATCGGCGTGATCTCGCTGACCCATTATGGCGATTTCATCGATGAACGCGCGGCGATGCAGGACTACGACGCCGATCGGTTCGGTGCGCAGCAGGAAGGTATCGACATTGCCTTCCGGGAACCGCTCGGCCTCGGACCCGGCCAGTTCGAGCCGCGGGTCGATATGCACGGTGTCAGCGCCCACAGCCTCTATGTCCGAACCATCCTGGAAAACGGCATCGCTGGCTTCGTCTGCGTGTTCCTGTTCTTCGTGCTGACCCTGCTGGTGGCGTTCAGGAGCGCGCTGATTGGCGGACCCTTGGCGCCGCTGGGTGCCGTGGTCGCCGCGTCATTGGCGGGCGTCCTCGTCAACAGCGCATTTGTCGATACGCTTCATTGGCGATCGCTGTGGATACAGGTCGGTCTGGCCTGGGGATTGTACGTCATCTGCATGCAGCGGCAGCCGGCAAGAGCCGCCTTGGCAGCAACGCACACGCTCGGACCGATCGTGCGCCCGTTCCCGCCGCTGTCGTCTTAGACCACCCCGACGAAAGACATCAATCGCAATGCACAGCAGAACCGTGGCGATCATCGGTGATCGGGATACCGACAAGTTTCGCGGCTGGCTCATACGCGACATGGTGGCAGCGGGCCACCGGGTGGTCGTTTGCGGCCCGCGGGTCGACAAGCTCATCGCGACAATCACCGGCCTCGGTGCCAACTACCGTCCGGTCTCCCTCGACCAGACGGGTCTGGATCCGCTAGGCGCGGTCGGCGAAGTCGTCGCCCTCGCGCACATCCTGCGCGGCGAACGCGCCGATATCGTCCTCAGCCACAGCACCAAGCAGAATGTTGTTGGTCCCCTTGCCGCCCGGTTGGCCGGCATCAGGGACGTTTTCGCGATGATCGAAGGCTTCGGCTGGGCGTTCGCGGAAGGCGACGAGTTTCGACGAAAAGCGTTGCGGACGATGATCACCAACCTGCTGCGCGTCAGTTTGCGCTGCTGCGCCGGTGTCTTTGTGCTCAACGACGCCGACGAGACGTTCGTCCGTGCCGAGCGGTTGGTGCGGGCGGATCAACACGTCGTCAAGATCAACGGCACCGGAATTGATCTTGGCCAGTACGCCTTTACGCCGGCGCCGTCGGGGGAGCCCGCCTTCCTGTTGATCGCCCGGCTGCTGCGTGAAAAGGGAATCCTGGATTTCGTCGAAGCGGCGCGCCGGCTGAAGCAAGACGTGCCGCATGCGCGCTTCCAGCTGCTCGGGCCGCTGGACAGTAATCCCGGCGCGCTGTCAAGCGACGACATCGCCGCCTGGCGCGCGGAGAACGTCGTCGAGTATCTCGGCCAGACCGACGACGTTCGCCCATTCCTGCGTTCCTGCACAACCTTCGTGCTGCCCACCTACTACCGCGAGGGGCTGCCGCGCACGGTCATCGAGGCGCTTGCCACGGGCCGGCCAGTGATCACCACCGACATCTCCGCCTGTCGGCAAACGACTGTCGACGGATTGAACGGCTTCGTCGTCCCGAAGCGCGATCCCGCCTCGCTCGCCGCCGCGATGCGCCGGTTCATCACCGATCCATCACTCGCTGCTCGCATGGGACAAGCCAGTCGGCGGATCGCGGAAGACGTTTTCGATGTCAAGCAAGTGAATATGGTGATGATGCAAGCCATGACTTTGCATAGTTGACTTCAAACTGCTTTAGATATCACAGAGTGACGGGCGGCACTGACATATTCATATTTACTTCGTACGATGAAAAAGTAAGCCAGAACCTAGTACGTGTATATAAGATACTGTTGGTTTTGGCAATAAGGAGTATTTTCTGCGTGTACCAAGGTTGTCGCAGCGTGTCGTACAGATTTTCTTTACCTAAAGGATGTACGGTTCTGTGTGATCACAGCGATCGGTCGAGTCATACACTGGGCGTTGCCGCATGGCATCGCCCGGTGGCAGCCGCCGATGCTGCAACGCGGTGCCTGCCTCGCAAGCAACCTCTCCACACGACGCTGCAACCGGCCGTGATGGCCGGCGACGCCGCAGCACAGCCGCATGCCGTGGCGTGCCGAGGACAGCAGGAAGCGTCGGAACGAATGGATTCCCGATGTACGATCATCTGAACATTCGCGTTGCTAATGCTTCCGTGCCGGTCTCCACGCCTGCGATGCCACCGAGCTTGGAGCGCGGCTACCTGCTGAAGGTGCTGACGCGTCGCAAAGGCCTGATAGTCGCGACGATTCTCGGCTGTGCGCTGCTGGCGGCGCTGGTCACGCAGGTGCTGCCACAGCGGTACACGGCGGTACTGAAGCTCGCCTTCGAAACGCGCGGCCAGCCGGTCGGCGAGTTGCAGGGCAACGCCTCCGCAGCACAGGACGAAGCCGGCGCCGTCGCCGGTATCCTGAACGAAGTCGAGATCCTCAAGTCGCGCGAGCTTGCCGAAAAGGTCATCGACCAGCTCCACCTGGACGACGACCCCGTCTTCAACCCGGCTCTGAGCCGGAGCAGCGGCTGGCTTTCCGGCATCGAGGTGCTGCCGTGGTTGCGCCGTCAGCTGCCAGAGGGCTGGCTCACGCCAGGCATCCCCCTGACCGCAGAACAGAGGGCCGCCAAGCAGCGCGCCGATGTCGTCAAGCGCTTTGAAAATCATCTGGAAGTCAAGCAGGTGGGGCGGTCGAAGGTCTTCAACGTAACCTTCACCGCGCCCGATCCGGCGCTGGCGGCGAAGGTCGTCGATACGCTGGGCGACGCTTATTTCGCCTCGCGTTATGAGGAACGGCTCGCCAATGCGCGTCGTGCCAGCGAATGGCTGGCGTCGAACGTCCAGCAACTGCGCAACAAGGTCCTCGAAGCGGAGCGGAACGTCGAGGCCTATCGCCGTCAGCACGATCTTTTTCAGGGTGACAAGTCTTCTCTCGTCGCCGCGCAGATCGCCGACCTCAACTTGAAGCTGATCGACGCAACGGCGAGCCGGCTCGCCGCCGAGGCGGAGGCGGCGCAGGCACGACGACTGCTGGGGCGAAGTGACGACACGGACGCGCTGGTTCAAATCCTGAACTCTGGCCTGATCCAGGGATTTCGCGGCGAACTGGTGGGCATCGAGCGGCGCGAAGCGGAAATGAGCGAGAAGTTCGGCCCCCGCCACCCGCAGATGATCCAGCTCGCCGCCGAGAAGCAGCGGCTGAAAGATGCCCTCGACGCGGAGGTGAAGAAGATCGTCCGCGGCCTGGAAAGCAAGGCGGAAGCCGCGCGCATCCGTGAGGCTGCGTTTGCCAAGGATCTGAACGGACTGAAACAGCAGGGATCGGAGGCGAACACCGCCTCGATCGCGCTGCGCGGTCTGGAGCGCGAGGCTGAGGCCAACAGGCTGCTGCTGGAGAAGTTCATGGCGGCGTTCATCGAGTCGAGCGCTCGCGAGGACGCGCGCTCGGTAGCCGCCTACGCTCGCATCATCTCCCGGCCGGCCATCCCAGACGAACCATCTTTCCCGCAGCCCGGTCTCATCATGCTGCTGGCGGTGCTCGCGGGATTGGTCGCAAGCCTGCCGCTCGCCGCTGCCGCCGAGGCCATGGACGCGGGCTTTCGCAGCGCTCACCAGGTTGAGCACGACCTAGGCGTGCCGGTCCTGGCCCACGTACCAGCCGGCGGTAGCGGCAGCAAGGCGCGGCGGCGCAAGCAGCTGACGACGCAGGTGCTGGATCACCCTGCTTCGGTGCACGCCGACGCTATTCGGTCGATTTACAATAAGCTGGCGATGGCGTCGTTCGGCCACCTGCCGCGCAGCATTGCGCTAACTTCGGCGGAGGCCAACGAAGGCAAGTCGACGACAGCCCTGTCGCTGGTGCGCATGCTCGCCAACACCGGACATCGGGTGCTGTTGATCGACGCCGATCTGCACCGCTCACACGTCGCGGACACCCTGCAGCTCGCCTTGCGTCCGGGTCTGACCGAACTGCTGTCGGGCGCCGCTGCGCTCGAGCAGGTCATTCAGCGCGACCCACGCACCTCTGCCGACGTCATTGTCGCGGGTCAGCGACAGCTCAACGCCAGCGACCTCTTGGCCACTCCGACGTTTCCGGAGCTGCTGCGGCAGCTGGAGAACCGGTACGAGACGATCGTTATCGACACGCCGCCGCTGATGGCGCTCACCGATGCTCTGTTCCTCGCCAACGCGGCCGCCGCGACAGTGATGGTGGTGCGCTGGGGAGCGACGCGTCGGGAGGTGGTCAAGTACGCGGCGATGCAGCTCGCCACCGCCACCAAGCGGTTCGAGGGAATCGTGCTGACACAAGTCCACCTGAAAAGCCACGCCCGATACGGGTTCGGCGACTCAGCGC
>JADJRE010000031.1 GCA_016712375.1 Rhodospirillales bacterium | reverse complement strand
TGGACTTGCTTCGGAAAAGTGGAGAGTTTTCCTGACGTGAAAGGCGAACTCGATGCCGAAGCAGCGACGGTTTCACGAAGGAGTTTGAGGACGGAGCGGTACGGCTGGCGCCGACCAGCGGGACGCACGCAGCGTGAAGTGGCGGAGGATCTGGGCATCGGCCTGTCGACGCTGGCGCGGTGGCTCAGCCGTCGGCGGGATCGGCTGGTGGAGATCCGCCTGAGCAAGCGCCGCAGGCGACATGGCGACCGAATTGGCGCCTCCGGCGGGAGAACGAGATCCTTCGGCAGGAGCGCGACATCCTGAAGCGGGCCACCGTTTTTTCGCCCGGGAGGGAAGTCGATGAGGTTCCAGCTCGTCGATCAGGCGAAGAAGGAGTTCCCCGTCCACCGTCTCTGCCGTGTGCTCGACGTCAGCCAGAGCGGCTATTTCGCCTGGACGGATCGTCCGGCCAGCCGGCGCCAGCGCGACGACATGGTGATGCTGGCGCATGTCCGTTCAGCGTTCGCGCTGTCGAACGGCACCTATGGCAGCCCGCGCATGACGCGCGAGTTGCAGGATGATGGCTTCGCCATCAGGCGCCGACGCACGGCGCGGCTGATGCGCGAGAATGGCCTGCGCCCGCCAGAAGCGGCGGTTCAAGCGCACGACCGACAGCGAGCACGCCTGGCCGATCGCGCCGAACATTATCGATCAGGACTTCACGGCAACGGCGCCAACCGAGAAGTGGGCGTCGACATCTCGTACGTCTGGACGCGGGAAGGCTGGCTGTATCTGGCCGTCGTCATCGACCTGTTCTCCCGCCGCGTCGTCGGCTGGGCTGTCGGTGATCGGCTGCACCGCGATCTGGCGCTCGCGGCCTTGCGCAAGGCCCTCACCATGCGGCGTCCGCCCGAAGGGCTGATCCATCATTCGGATCGCGGCAGCCAATATTGTTCCGTGGACTACCAGTCCGAGCTGCGCCGCCACGGCATCCGGATCTCCATGTCCGGGCAAGGGCAATTGCTACGATAACGCCATGGTCGAGACGTTCTTCAAGACCATCAAATCCGAACTCGTCTGGCGGACCGTCTTCTACACCCGCACCGAGGCCGAGCAGGCCATTGCCCGCTATATCGACGGCTTCTACAACCCCGTCAGGCGCCATTCCGCGCTCGACTACTCAGCCCCGCGCAGTTCGAACGAACCGCGTCACGCTGAGCAAATGCCTCTCCAATTTATCGGGGCAAGTCCACACCGCCTCATGGATCCGGCGCTGACCGAGGTGTTCTGCCGCGAATACAGCCTGCAGCGTAACCGGCTGCGCATCGGGCACAATGCCGCTCGCGATGTCGCGCGAACCGATCTGGTCCGCGTAACCCGGGAGCTTGATCGTCTGGTGCAGGCGCTGATGGACGGCGTCTCGGCACAAACCGTCAAGGATAAGATCGCCGACCTGGAGCGTCGAAAGGCGGAGCTGCACTCACAGCTCGATCGGACGAGCGAAGCTCCGGTCCTCGAACATCCGAACATGGCCCTTCATTACCGGGGGCGCGTCGCCAGCCTGCGCACCGCACTCAACGACCCGGAGCACCGCATCGAGGCGGCGGAGATCATGCGCACGCTGATCGACCGTATCGAGCTGACTCCGGTCACCGAGGGTGGACGAAAGACCCTTGCGGTCGATCTCCACGGCCACATCGCCGGCATTCTCTCGCTTGCCGCCCATAGCAAGAAGCCGCTCACGGAGAACGACGAAGCGGTCAAGTGCACAAAAGTGGTTGCGGGGGCAGGATTTGAACCTGCGACCTTCAGGTTATGAGTTAGTTCGATGCGACTACGATCCTCTACGCGCGATTGCGCAGAAATACGCTAACCAACTGATATTGTTGACTTTCTACGGCCGTCGCGGCATTCTCCCATGCGATCGGCTACGGCGAATTTCCTTCCCTCTTGCTGACATAGTGCTGACTGAAGGACGCGCCGCAGGCCGATCGGGTAGCAGATTGTCATCGGAACCGCCATGGGCAAGCTTACCAAACGCACGATCGAGGCGCTGGCGCCGCGAGAAATCGACTACATCGCCTGGGACAACGACGTCCCCGGCTTCGGCGTGAGAGTGATGCCCTCGGGCCGCAAGAGCTTCGTGCTTCAGTATCGCGCCGGCCGCCAGTCGCGGCGGATGGTGCTCGGCTATGTCAACGTGGTCACGCCGGAGCAGGCACGCGCGATGGTCATCCAGCATCTCGCGGCCCTGCGGCAGGGCGTCGATCCGCTGGCCGAGCGCGACGCCGGCCGCGACGCGGTGACCGTTAAGGACTTGGCCGCGCGGTTCGACGCCGAGCACATCGCGGTGCACCTGAAGCCCTCGACGCAGAAGGAGTACCGGCGCAGCCTCAAGAAGTTCATCCTGCCCTTCTTCGGCAACCGGCCGATCGCCGAGGTCACCCGCGAGGAGGTCGCCCGCTTCCACCACAAGTACCGGCACGTCCCCTACCAAGCCAACCGCTGCCTGGAGATCCTCTCGAAGATGTTCAATCTCGCCGAGCTGTGGGGGCTCAGGCCGGACGGCTCGAACCCGCGGAAGCACATCAGGAAATACCGGGAGGAGAAGCGCGAGCGGTTCCTGAGCGCCGCCGAGCTGCGGCGCGTGGGCCAGGTGCTCGATGAGATGGAGGCCGAAGCGCTGGAGATTCCGTCGGCGATCGCCGCAGTGCGGCTGCTCATTTTTACCGGCTGCCGCCTGAACGAGATCATGACGCTGAAGTGGAGCTACGTCGATCTCGACGCCGGCGTCCTGAACCTCCCGGATTCGAAGACCGGTGCCAAGACGGTCTATCTCGGCAAGCCGGCCATCGACACACTGCGCCGGCTCCCTCGCCTGCCCCGCAATCCTTGGGTGATCTACGGCATCAAGCCCGGCGGCCGGCTGATCGATCTGCAGCCGTGCTGGCAGCGGCTGCGCGCCCGAGCCGGCCTCAAGGACGCCCGCATCCACGACCTGCGTCAAACGTTCGCGTCGGCCGCCGTCGCCGCCGGCCAGGGCCTGCCGATGATCGGCAAGCTGCTCGGGCACACCCAGGTGGCGACAACGGCGAGATACGCGCACCTGGCGGCAGATCCGGTCAAGGCGGCGGCTGAGCAGGTGGCGACGGTGATCGCGATGGCGGTGCTCGGTGAGCAAGGCGAGAGAGCGGCCGTTAACGGGTGACGGCGCAGACAACTTCCGATAGCGGCAGATTACGTTCAGCTTTGGCGTCAACCGGAACTTTCTGGCATATTCTGTCATCCTTTCCCGAAACGAGGGTTGGTGAATGCCAGAGATCCTGACGCTGCCGGAGGTGGCACAGCTGCTAAAGGTCGCGCAGAAGACCGTCTACACCATGGCCCAGAAGGGCGAGCTGCCAGCATTCAAAGTGCGGGGCCAGTGGCGTTTCAAACGTGACGATATGGAGAACTGGATCGAGCAACAGAAAGCAGCCTTTCGCACAAACGAGGGGAAATAGCTTGGTCGCTTCGCTTTCCTCTCAAATTTTTCAGGCTCTCGACGCGGCTGGCGGCTCCTATTACCGGCTCGTGCTGGCGGTCGGTCCGGCAGGGTCCGGTAAGACGGAAGCACTGATCGAGCTGGCCAACGAAAACGGATGGCATCGGCTCAACGTCAACCTCGAGTTGGCCGAGCAGCTCCTGGAGCTTACGCAAAAACAGCGTGCCGTTCGGGGGGCAGCTATTCTCGGAGACATCGTTCGCGGACATGTCTCGAACGTCGTCCTGCTCGATAACATCGAAATGCTCTTTGTCGTTGATCTCGCCCAGGATCCGCTCCGTTTGCTGCAAGGCATGTCGCGGAACCGAACGATCGTTGCCGCATGGCCGGGTCAGTTCGACGGCAACGCGCTGACCTACGGCGAGCCCGGACATCCGGAGGCGCGCCGGTACTTGGCGCCCCAAGCCGTGATCATCACCGCAGACGAACCGGGGCACTCGAGTGTCGCCGAGCCGCGACGGGGAACCGCATGAAATACTCCGATCTCATTCAATTCGAGCCCATCGAAACGGTCGTCCAGCTGCGCGAAGCCGACTCAGCACGAGACGCGCGCCGCCTCGTTGAGACGTTCGTGATCTCCGACCGCATGGCTGAGGTGCTCTGCGACGTCGTCTTCCCGCAGCTGCAGTTCTCTAAGCCCGCGGACAACAAGGGCATTCTGGTCGTTGGCAACTACGGCACCGGCAAGTCTCACCTCATGGCAGTGATCTCGGCCGTTGCCGAAAGCGAGGATCTGAGAGCGCTCTTGAACAATCAGCGGGCCGCCGCAGGCGCGACGCAGATTGCCGGGCGGTTTCGGGTGATTCGTGCCGAGATCGGATCGACGACCATGTCGCTTCGCGACATCATTTGCTCGGTGCTCGAAGACGGACTGGGGCGTCTCGGCGTCGCCTACGAATTCCCGGCGACCGGCGACCGGCACGAGAACAAGACCGCCTTCCAGGAGATGTTGGCGTCGTTCCAGAGCGTGCACCCGGACCAGGGGTTGGCCTTGGTCGTCGACGAGTTGCTCGATTACCTTCGATCCCGTAAAGATCAGGAACTGAGCCTTGATCTGTCTTTCCTGCGCGAGCTGGGCGAGGTCTGCAAGGGAACCCGATTCCGCTTTGTCGCCGGTGTTCAGGAAAGCCTCTTCGACAATCCACGGTTCCAGTTCGTCGCCGATACGCTGAGGCGGGTGAAAGACCGTTTCGAGCAGGTCCGCATCGCCCGCGATGACGTCGCTTTCGTCGTGGCCGGACGATCCTGAAGAAGGACGCCAAGCAGCAGGCGCTCATCCGCGAACACCTGAAGCAGTTCACCCCGCTATACGGCTCCATGAACGAGCGCATGGAGGAATTCGTCCGCTTGTTTCCGGCACACCCTGCTTATCTCGATACTTTCGAGCGGGTCTACGTGGCGGAGAAGCGCGAAGTCCTGAAAACGCTCAGCGCCGAAATTGGTAAGCGGATCAATGACGATGTGCCGCGGAACGACACCGGGTTGATCGCCTACGACTCTTATTGGACGGTCCTGCGTGATAACCCGTCGTTCCGGGCCGATCCGGCGATCAAGGAGGTCATCGACAGGAGCGGCGTGCTCGATGCGCGCGTCCAGCAAGCGTTCACCCGGCCGCAGTATAAGCCGCTGGCCCTTCGCATCATCAACGCGCTCTCCGTCCACCGTCTGACCACGGCGGACATCTATGCGCCGATCGGCGCCACTGCGGAGGAGCTCCGCGACGACCTTTGCCTGATGCTGCCGGTGCCGGAGAAAGATGCCGCGTTCCTCCGCACGCTCGTCGAAACCGTTCTTAAAGAGCTCATCCGAACCGTCAGCGGCCAATTCCTCAGCTTCAACAAGGAGAACGGGCAATACTTTCTCGATCTCAAAAAGGACGTCGATTTCGACTCGCTAATCGAAAGAAAATCGGAGTTGCTCGACGACTCGCAGCTTGACCGGTACTACTTCGATGCGCTGCGCCGTGTCGTTCTCGAAGATCCGGATGCGCCGCCATATGTCACCGGCTATCGGATCTGGGAACACGAGATCGAGTGGCGCGAGCGCAAAGTCGGGCGCAGCGGCTACCTTTTCTTCGGCGCCCCCAACGAACGATCCACCGCGCAGCCGCCGCGCGACTTCTACCTCTATTTCCTGCAGCCGTTCGACCCGCCCTACTTCAAGGACGAAAAGAAGGCGGATGAGGTGTTCTTCCGGCTTAAGAACCGGGACGACGCCTTCGAGCGGGCGCTCAAGCTCTATGCCGGCGCCCGCGAACAGGCGGCGACAGCGTCCGGCAGCAACAAGAAGGTCTACGAGGACAAGGCGAGCGATCAGCTGCGGGCGCTGACCAGCTGGCTGCGCGAACACATGCCGAATGCGGTGGATGTCGTCCACCAAGGCCGCGCCAAGTCCCTCCTCGAAGTGGTTCGGGGCAAGCTGCCGCCGAACGCCACCGTGCGCGACTACGTGAATACCGCCGGCTCGGCGCTCCTCGCCGCGCATTTCGCCGACAAGAGCCCGGAGTATCCCGTCTTCAGCATCGTCGTCACCCGCCAGAACCGCGATCAGGCGGCGCAGGAAGCGCTCCGCTGGATCGCAGGGAGCGTCAAGAGCAAGCAGGGCGCGGCGGTGCTCGACGCTCTCGAACTCCTCGACGGCGACGTGCCGAAGCCGCGGCAGTCCCGCTATTCGAAACACGTCCTCGATTGCCTTGCCCAGAAAGCGCAGGGCCAGGTGCTCAACCGCTCGGAGCTGATCGCGCCCGAGGCGGGCGTCGACTACTGGACACGCTTCCGTCTTGAGCCCGAGTTCGCGGCGGTCGTGCTGGCCGGGCTCGTGCACAGCGGCGACGTCGTTCTCAGCCTGCCGGGCAAGAAAATCGACGCCGCAGGTGTCGAGCAGTTTGCCAGATTGCCGATAGGTGACGTTGCCGAGTTCAAGCACACTCAGGCGGCCGCGCGACTTGCCGCTGGGCCCGCTTCAGGATCTCTCTTGAGGTGCTCAACCTGCCGAAGGGATTGATCGTCAACCCCGCCACCCGTGACGAGGCCGTCATCAAGGTGCAGCCGCGGGTTGGCGAGCTTCTGACCAAGGTGGTCTGGCACAGGCGCGTCGGCGAACTGGTGTTCTGGGGCCGACCGGTTCTCTCGGATCAAAGAAAGCCGACTGGCGGATGCGGCTCGGCGTGCTGAAGGGTTTCCTCGAGTCCCTGCAGCCGTTCAATACCGTCGGCAAGCTCAAGAACTTCCTGCACGACTCGGCGGCGGTCCTCGGCCAGAAGGCGGCTCTCGACCTGTGTCGCGAAGTCGATGGCTTGAGCGAACTCCTGCAACAGATCTCGCCGCTCACCTCCTACCTCGGCAAGGCGGAGGCGCTGCTCGGCGCCGATCATCCCTGGCAAGAGGAAGTTCGCAGCCAACGGGCGGAGCTTCTCTCCAAGATCGGCAGCCCGAAGCGCCGCTCCGAGGCGGAGTTCAAACGCCTCCTTGCGAACACGCTCGGCGATCTCAAGACCAAGTATCAGGATGCCTACCTCGCGGCGCACGAACGCAGCCGGCTCGGCGCCAACGACGACAGGCGCAAGGCGAGCCTGACCAAGGATCCGCGCCTGGCGCGGCTGCAGAAGCTCGCCGGCGTCGAGCTGATGCCAACGCAACAGCTACGCGACTTCGAAAACCGACTGTTCGCGCTCAAGACCTGCTTCAGCTCAGCCGGCCCGATATCGAGGCCGATCCGCTGTGCCCGCACTGCGGCTTCCGACCGGCGGAGGAGCCGGCCGGCGGTGCCCCGGCGAAACGCATACTGGCCGATCTCGACGAGGCGCTCGACGCGCTGATCCGAACCTGGACCGAAACCCTGCTCACCAACCTCGGAGATCCGACCGTGGCGGGCAACATCGAGCTCTTGAGCGACGTAGCCGGAAAGCAGGCACTGCAACAGTTTCTGGCGGCGAGAAGTCTGCCCGATCCCATCGGCCCTGCCTTCGTCAAGCTCTGCAGGACGTGCTGAGCGGTTTGCAGAAAGTGGTGCTCGCCGCCGCCGACTTGCGCGGCGCGTTGACTGATGGCGGTCTCCCCTGCACCGTCCCCCGACCTGCGGAGCGCTGAGCGCCACCTCGGCGCTGCTCAAGGGCGGACGCCGCCAAAGTTCGGGGTGATCGAATGAAGCTCTCTCGCGGCCAGCTGCTGGAGCGCATCAAGGGTGGCGAGTGGTCCGACTTGGAAGTGAAAGCGGCTCAGCACGAGGTTCCAAGGAGCGCCTACGAGACCGTCTCCGCCTTCGCGAACACTTCAGGCGGGCATCTGGTGTTTGGTGTTCAGCAAAATGGTGAGGAACTCGAAATCGTCGAGATACTTGCCTTGATAGGTGCAGAACGACTTTCGTAGCGGTCTGCGCTCCACTGAGAAAATCAGCTATCAGATTGCGACGAATGACGACATTGTCGAAACAGAGAACGGTAAGTTGTTAGTCTTTTACGTGCCCGAAGCGCCCCGCCAGCACAAGCCCATTTACCTGTATCGCGACATCCGGCGAAGTTACATTCGACGCGGCGCCGCCGATCATCGATGTAACGAGACGACATCCGGCGGTTCCTGGAGCCGCCGGCGGTCAGTCGTACGAATCCGAGTCCGTAGATCTCGACCTCCAAAGTTGCATCGACGCAGATACCCTGGCCCGCTACCGTCGGAGGTTCGAGGCGCGTGACCCGAGCCATCGTTGCAACGCGTTCGATGCGGCCCATTTTCTGGAGCATTGGGCATTGGCGGTGGCGGCCGATGGAGCTTCGTCGAACTCGCGCGGCCATCCTGTTATTTGGCGCCGGAGCGGCCCTGCGCGCCATGATGCCGCGACCGTTGGTCGACTGCCGGTGGGCGACCCATTCCTGGGATGCTCCTGCGCCCGAGCAACGCTGGGCCAACCGTCTCGTTTGCGAAGATAATCTTTGGACGTGTTGGGAGCAGTTGGCCGATCGCTACGTCCAGAACGCGGCGAAGCCCTTCGCACTCGAAGTTGCAACCATGGAGCGGCAAGAGCGGCCGGAGGATTTCGTCTCCTTCCGCGAAGCGGCGATCAATCTCCTGATGCATCAGGATTTCGAGGAAACGACGCGATCCGCGACGATATGCTTCCATCCGGACCGGGCGGTCTTCGAAAATCCCGGCACAGCGCGTGGGCACCTCGGCGCTGCTCGAACCCGGCGCCAAGGATGTTCGAAATCCGCTGATCGTCGGGATGTTCCGCCGTGTCGGACTGAGCGAGCAGGCGGGAACGGGCATCAGCGCCATCTTCGGCGACTGGCGGCGGCGGGGCCGCGTGCCACCCGAGATCGTCAATGACATCGCGTCCTATCGCTTCCGGCTGTCGCTCCTGGCCAAGCAGCTGCTGTCCGAACGGCAGTTGCTGTTCCAGGCGGCGCTTGGACTTCACTTGTCCGATCTCGAAGCGAGCGCGCTGGCCATCCTGTGCGGCCAAGGGCAGGTTACGCTGCCTGAGTTTCGCGCATCGCTTGGCATTGGAAGTGCCGATCTCCTGCCACTGCTCGATCGCCTGGAGATTCAGATTCTCGCCGCGAAATCGGATCGGCCGGACGGGGTGTGCTACGCGCTGTCCGAGCACCTTCGCGAACGGTGGCCGCTTTCGGAAGGTGCGGTAGGCGCCGCACCGAGCTTGGTCAGTGACCGTTGCCCAGGGTCGACTAGCTTGGTCAGTGACCAAGCGGCAAGCAAACCGGCGCAAAAAGCACCAGTAAAGCCCGGCCGACAGCTGGATCACCTGACCGATGACCAATACCGTCTTCTCGCTGCATGCGACACGCCACGCCGGCTGACCGAGCTCATAGAGCTTTTGGGCGTCAAGCACCGCACCCAGTTCCGCAGCTTTCACCTCCGGCCGCTTCTCGACGGTGGTCTGCTACAGCTCCAGTTCCCCGATAAGCCGCGCCACCCCAGTCAGCGCTATTCCGTGACAGCGTTCGGCGCCGAGATCGTCGCGCGCCGCCTCAAGGCCGAAGGATCAGACCGATGAGCGGTAAGGGCAAGGCCGCCAAAGGCGGCGAACTCTTCATCGAGGCGTCGGGGCGGTTGAGGCTGATCGAGAAGTCGGCGGAGCAGCAGGCGTTGGAGAAGGGCAAGGTCGAGTGCCTCGGGCTGACGTTCGACAGCGAGGACGAGCGGCGGGTGTACTTCACCGGGAAGCTGCGGGAGAAGCTGGCCGATCCCGAGTTTCGCAAGACGCCGGGGTTTCCGATCGGGACGGACGAGGACATCATTCGGATGTCCGATCCACCGTGGTACACGGCCTGCCCCAATCCGTTTCTCGACGATTTCGTTCGCTGTTACGGTAAGCCGTTCGACCCTGCGGAGGCGTACGCGCGCGATCCGTTCGCGGTCGATACGAGCGTCGGCAAGACCGATGCGCTCTATAAGGCGCACAGCTATCACACCAAGGTGCCGCACCTCGCCATCGTGCCGTCGATCCTGCACTACACCGAGCCGGGCGACATCGTCCTCGACGGCTTCGCCGGCTCGGGCATGACCGGGGTCGCGGCGCAGTGGTGCGGGGCGGCGCCGGCCGAATACCGCAAGCAGCTCGAAGCGCAGTGGCAGAAGGACGGCCGCGGCAAGCCGAAGTGGGGTGCGCGCCGGGCGATCCTCAACGATCTCGGGCCGGCGGCCACCTTCATCGCCGCCAACTACACGCTGCCGTTCGACGTCGATGCCTTCGCCATGGCGGCGCAGCGGATCTCACCGAGGTCGAGGCGGAACTCGGCTGGATGTACGAGACGCTGCACACCGACGGCAAGACCAAGGGCGGATCAACTACACGGTGTGGAGAGTTTCCCTGCCCGCACTGCACGGCGGAACTGACCAAGAGCCGGATGGAGCGACTTTATGAGACCCGGTTCGATGCGGTCATCGGCGAGCAGATTCGCACGCCGAAGCGGACGCCGGCACGCATCAACTACTCGGTCGGAGCCTACAAATACGAGAAGTCGGCAGACCTAGCGGACTTGGCGCTGCTGGAGAAAATTGCGAACCTACCGCTGCCGCCGGAAGTGCCGGTGCAGAAACTTCCCTACATGCACATGACGCATGAGCGGGCGCGGATGGACGCGGCTGGCGTGACCCACGTTCACCACTTCTTCCTCCCCCGGGCGGCGCAGGCGCTGGCGGCGCTGTGGCGCAAGGCGTCCGCCGAGCGCGACGGCCGCCTCCGCAACATGCTGCTGTTCTTCGTCGAGCAAGCGATTTGGACCCTGTCGCTATTAAACCGTTATCGTCCGACTGGTTTTTCACAGGTTAACCAGTACTTGACTGGCGTTTATTATGTAGCGTCCCAGCACTCTGAGCCGAGCCCTTGGTACGTGTTGGACGGGAAATCTAAACGACTGACGTCCACATTCTCTGTACAACCACGCAAAGCTGGCATCGTGACCAATCAAACTGGCACATGCGCCGTGTTTTCTGTCGGCGATAGCGCCGTAGACTATGTCTTCACTGATCCGCCATTCGGCCAAAACATCTACTACGCTGACCTAAACTATCTTGTTGAATCTTGGCACCGGGTGCTCACCAACGCCGAGCCGGAAGCCATCGTCGATCGCGCCAAGAAAAAGATCTCCTCGACTATCAGGCGCTGATGCGGGCGTGCTTCGCCGAATACGCCCGGGTGCTGAAACCCGGCCGGTGGATGACCGTGGTGTTCAGCAACTCCTCGAACGCGGTGTGGCGGGCGATCCAGGAGGCGCTCGGCACCGCCGGCTTCGTCATCGCCGACGTCCGGACGCTGGACAAGCAGCAAGGCTCCTACCGGCAGGTCACCAGCTCCGCCGTTAAGCAGGATCTGGTGATCTCCGCCTATAAGCCGACGGTGGCGCTGGCGCAGCGCTTCTCGCTCAAGACCTCGTCCGCCGAAAACGCCTGGGCATTCGTCAACGAGCATCTGGCGCACGTGCCCGTCTTCTCCGGCCGCAACGGCCACGCCGAAATCATTGCCGAACGCACGGCGCAGATGCTGCACGACCGAATGGTCGCCTTCCACGTCCAGCGCGAACTGCTGGTGCCGCTGTCGACCCGGAATTCCTCGCCGGGCTGGAGCAGCGCTATCCCAAGCGCGACGAGATGTACTTCCTGGCGAACCAGATCATCGAATACGACCGCAAGCGGATGAAGATCGAGAGCTGCGCCAGCTCAGCCTGTTCGTCAACGACGAGGCGACCGCCATCCAGTGGCTGCGCCGGGAGCTGCAGCAGAAGCCGCGCAGCTTCCAGGACTTGCAGCCGGTGTTCATGCGCGAGCTGCAAGCCTGGGCAAAGCACGAGAAGACGGTCGAGCTGAAGGAGATGCTCCGTTACAACTTTTTCCACTACGACGGCAAGGGGCAGGTGCCGAGCCAGATCCACAGCTATCTCTCGAACAGCTTCAAGGAGCTGCGCAACCTGGACAAGGAGGACCCGGCGCTTGTCGCCAAGGCGCAGGACCGCTGGTACGTCCCCGATCCCGGCAAGCAGATCGATCTGGAAAAGCTGCGCGAGCGGGCGCTGCGCGCCGAGTTCGACGGCTACAAGCAGTCCAAGGAACGCAAGATCAAGGTGTTCCGCGCCGAAGCGGTGCGTGTCGGCTTCAAGGCGGCGTATGACGTCCAGGATTACCAGACGATCGTCGCGGTGGCGGCAAAGCTGCCGGACGCCGTGGTCATGGAAGACGACAAGCTGGTGATGTATCTCGACGTCGCGCGAACGCGCCTCGGGGTCGATTGAGGGGGCGCGGTGCAGGCGGGCGAGTGGTGGCTGAGCCTCGACAACGACGAGCCTTGCCGCATCGTCGAAACCGAGCGGCTGTGGGGGCAGACGGCCTGCTTGATCTGGCTGCCGCGGCGCGGGGCGGCGGTGCGGGTGCCGGAAAGCCGGTTGAAGCCGATCGAGGCGGGCGACGCCAAGCTGCTGCACCGGCTGTCGTTCGCCAGTGCCGCCGCCCGCATCGCCGATACGCTGGAGCGCGACGCGCTGGTGGCGCCGCTGGAAGCGAGCGTCATTCCGCTGCCGCATCAGCTCTACGCGCTGCAACGGGCGATGAGCGGCGACCGCATCCGCTACCTGCTCGCCGACGAGGTGGGTCTCGGCAAGACCATCGAGGCAGGGCTCATCCTTCGGGAGCTGAAGATCCGCGGGCTGGTGCGCCGCATCCTGGTGGTCGCCCCGGCGGGCTTGGTGCTGCAGTGGCAGTCGGAGATGAAGACCCACTTCGGCGAGGCGTTCCGGCTGATGCTGCCGGGCGCGCTGTCTGCCTTGCGCGAGGCGGGCGGCATTGACGATGCCGAGAACCTCTGGCGGCTGCACGACCAGGTGATCTGCCCGCTCGACTCGGTCAAGCCGATGGATGCCCGCCGCGGCTGGAGCCGTGAGCAGCTCGCCCGCTACAACCGCGAACGGTTTGAGGATCTGGTGGCGGCCGGCTGGGATCTGATCATCATCGACGAGGCGCACCGGCTGGGCGGATCGAGCGAACAGGTGGCGCGGTTCAAGCTGGGCGAGGCGCTGGCCGAGGCGGCTCCTTACCTGCTGCTGCTGTCGGCGACGCCGCACCAGGGAAAGTCGGACGCGTTCCGCCGGCTGATCGGATTCCTCGATGCCGGCGCGCTGCCGGGCGACGAGGCGATCTCGCGCGACGCCGTCACACCGCTCGTCATCCGCACCGAAAAGCGCCACGCCATCGATGCCGACGGCCAACCCCTGTTCAAGCCACGGTTCACCCAGCTGGTGCCGATCGACTGGGGAACGGCGCACGGCGAACAGCGGGCGCTCTACGAGGCCGTCACCGACTACGTGCGCGACGGCTACAACCAGGCCATGAGGGAGAAGCAGACGGCGGTCGGCTTCCTGATGATCCTGATGCAGCGGCTCGTGACGTCCTCGACGGCGGCGATCCGGATGGCGCTGGAGCGGCGGCTGGAGGTGCTGCAGCTGCCGTCGGGCCAGCTCGCTGTTCCCGGAGGACATCGCCGAGGACTGGTCAGCCCTCGATGCTCCAGGAGCAGCTGGACACGATCCTCAAGACGCGGCCTGAAGGGCCTGCAGGACGAGCGCGCCGAGGTCGAACTGCTCTTCTCGGCGGCGCGCCGATGCGAGGCCCGCGGCCCGGACATCAAGGCCCAGGCGCTGCTCGAGCGGATCCAGCGCTTCAAGCGCGAGGAGGAGGATCCGGCGCTCAAGGTGCTGGTGTTCACCGAGTTCGTGCCGACGCAGGCGATGCTCGCCGAGTTCTTGGGCCAGCGCGGCTTCGCGGTCGTCTGCCTCAACGGATCGATGGATCTGGATGAGCGCCGGCAGGCGCAGCGGCGGTTCGCCGGCGGCGGCCAGATCCTGATCTCGACCGATGCCGGCGGCGAGGGCTTGAACCTGCAGTTCTGCCATGTTGTGGTGAACTACGACCTGCCGTGGAATCCGATGAAGCTGGAGCAGCGGATCGGCCGCGTCGACCGCATCGGCCAGAAACAAGTCGTCCGGGCGTTGAACTTCGCGCTGGAGGACACGGTCGAGCTGCGCGTCCGCGAGGTGCTGGAGGAAAAGCTGGGCGCATCTTGGAAGAGTTCGGCGTCGACAAGCTCGCCGACGTGCTCGACTCCGAAGAAGGCGGCGTGCCGTTCGAGGAGCTTGTTCGCGCAGGCGATCCTGTCGCCCGAGGAAGCCGAGAGCCGCGCGATCGCCGTCGCCGAGGAGATCCGCCGGCGCGCCGAGGAAGCCCGGGCCGGTTCCCGGCTGTTCAGCGGCGGCGCCCACCTCGATCCCGGTGCGGCGCAGCGGATCGCCGGCCACCGGATCCCTATTGGACGGAGCGGATGACGCTGGAGCATCTGCGCAGTCACGAGGATCGGGGGCGGCCGTCCGGCGCGAGCGGATCGGTTACACGTTGCGCTGGCCGGACGGCCACGAGATCCGGCGGCGCCGTGTTCGGCCGCGACGGACAGCGACTTGCCGGCGCGGTTCATCTCACCTGGAAGACGATCGCGTTCGCGGCTTGACCGCGCAGCTGCCGGTCTTCGCTCCCGGCCAGCCCTTACCGGCGATCCGCATCGGATGTGTCGGACAAGATCGGTGGTCTTTGGTCCCTGTGGCGCGTCAGCCTGCAAACGACCGCCGGTCGCGAACAGCGATTCTTCCCGCTTTTCGTGAGTGGCGACGGCCGCGTTCTCGGGCCGACGGCGCGGACGATTGGGATCGCTGATCGATCTGCCGGCAGGATCATCCGTGACGAAGGCGATCTCGACGGATCAGATGCCGCCGATGCCTACGAGCGATGCCGGCGCGCGGCGGAGGCGCAGGGAGCCACCGTTTTCGATGAGCTTGCCGCTTCCCATCGGGAGAGTGTCGACCGCGAACGCCGGAAGGGCATTCTGGCCTTTGCATCGCGCAAACGCGCGATCGATCGGCTCGGCTTGCCACAGGTGCGCGCGCATCGGCTGAGGCAACTCGCTGAGGAGGAGCGGGCATGGCAGACGGAACTGGCGGTGCGGGAGGCGGCGCTGCCTGACCTAGCCGCGGTGATACTGCTGCGTATCCAGCAGGAGAGCGCCGGCGGATGAAGGCACCGAGTGACCTTTCCGGATGGCGAGAACCCATTCTCGCCCAGTTTACGCCGGAAATCGCGGCGGTAGCGCGGTTGACCGTGGTTGCCGATCCCGACCGGCTGCTCGCCGAACAGGGGATCGTCGACGGCATTCGCCAGCGCGGCTTCGAGATCGTCCCGTTCGAGGATCATGTCGCCTTTCGCTACGCGTACGAGCGGCGTTTCCGCCGCACTGGGATGCCGGCGAGACGACCAATTTGGTCGTGCTGCTGCGCGCCCGACCGCCGATGTTTCCAGCCTGCCCTTCGATCTTCTCGACCAGGCAAGGCGCGACCAAAGGTTGCTGACCTTCAGCCTGGCCGCACTGTTTCCGACGCTCGCACCCCACGTCGTCGCTGAGCTCGATCGCAGCGACCTGGATGCCCTGTTCGCCGCACAGCAACTGCATCAGCCCGGTCCGCTGGGGGAGAACGCCACCCGGGATTTCGTGCTGAGGCACGTGTTCGAAGTCGACCCGGCGTTGATCAAGAGTGCCGCCGATCTGCTGCGCATGCTGCTTCGGCGGCACTATCGTGGCCGCGTGTTTCCATCGTCGCTCGACGATCGGCTGATTTGCTCCAAGCAACGGGACAGTGGCGGGACTGGCCACTCGATCAGCTCGTGCGAAGCCGCGCCAGCTTCTTCGAGTTCCTGCAGGAACGCTGGCCGATCTACCTGAAGCGGGCCATCGCGCAGCGAGACCGGGCTGAAGGAAACGCCGGATCCGTACAGTCTCCGCTACGGCGGCACCGCGGATCTGCCCTTCGACCACGACGATGTTCGCGTTTACGTCGATAACCTGTTCACCGAAGGCATGCTGGCGCCGACCACCACGGTGGCCAAGGCAGCGGTTCGCGGCACCTGGATGGCCGCCGGCGTCGACGGCGCTGGCGCCGCGGACAACCTCGATCGACTGGATAAGCTTGTTGCGCTCCTGGAGAGAGACCTTCCCGACCGGCAAGCGGTGCATGCGCAATGGTTGCAGACCGCGTATCGATGGGCGGAGATCGTTGCGCTTCGTTGGTCCGCGCCATCGGTGCTCGACGAACCTCAGTCCCAGCGCATCGATAAGCTTCATGAGCGCATCGAGCAGAGTTTCGCCGATTGGCTCGACGCCCACTATGCCTCTTTGCACAGCTTGGCGTATCGACCGCGCCCGGTCATGGTCCATCAGATTCCGCACTTCCTCGCGCATGGAATCGGTGCGAACGGTGGGAGCGGTCGACGTGCGCCTGATGGTCATCGACGGCCTTGCCATCGATCAGTGGGTTGTGGCGCGACAGGGGCTCTCGGCGAGACTCTGGTCAGCCGAAGACGGCGCTGTGTTCGCCTGGGTGCCGACGCTCACCGCGGTGTCGCGTCAGTCCATCTTCGCAGGGGATCCGCCGTTCTACTTCGCGTCGAGCATCGGTACGACGCAGAAGGAACCGCAACTTTGGTCGCGTTTTTGGGGGGACCGTAGGCTGCGCCGAAGCGAGGTCGCCTACGTCTGCCGGAAGAGCCAGGAACACGACGACTTCCTCGCACGCGTGCGTGCCGGTGTGGCGCACGGAAAGTGCCGAGTGGCGGGCATCGACGTCGGCACTGTTGACCAGATGCTTCACGGCACCGTCACCGGAACCGACGGGCTCCACGCGAGCGTCCGGCATTGGGCTCAGCGCGGGTCCCTATGGAGCCTCGTTGACATGCTGGTCGACGCGGGTTTCGAGGTCTACCTGACCGCGGATCACGGCAACATCGAGGAGAAGGGATCGGCAAGCCCAACGTCGGAGTGTGCGCTGACGAGGCGCGGTGAGCGCGCTCATGTGTTCCGCGACGATGCCACGCGGACGGACATTGCTTCGCCGTTATCCGGACTGTATTCCCTGGGCTTCGATCGGGTTGCCGGAAGACTATCTTGCCTTGATTCGCCGCCGCAGCGTCGGGCCTTCATAGCCGAAGGGAAACGAACGGTCGCCCACGGCGGCATCAGTCTTGAGGAGGTCGTCGTGCCGTTTGTGCGGATCGTTGAACGCGCATGACCGAAGTTGCTCGCAGACATATCGGGTTCGATCGAAAGATCGAGCTAACTTGGCTCGACGCGATTGCCGCTCAAGCTGCCGCTGGTGTATCGGCCAAGGAGGCTCGGGAGTACGTCTGGCGTTTGCTCGACGGCGTTCTTGCCGGCGAGACAACTCACGATGCTCGCGGCAAGACCTTGACCGTTCTCTCTCGCATATGGCTCTCGTTCCCGAGAGGCGCGTGAACATTCGCGAAAATGCTCTCGTTGTACCTCGACGCTGCGGCGATCGAGCGTTTGCCCATCCACTGGGCGATGATGATGGTCGCCTATCCGTTCTTCTTGGACGTTGCCACGAACGCCGGAAAGCTGATCAACATGAACGGCGACGTAACCTTGTCTCAGATTGTCCGCAGGATGCTCGATACCTGGGGCGACCGCTCGACACTTCCGCGAGCGACGCAGCGGGTGCTGCGCTCGATGGTTCAATGGGGAGTTGCGTGCGACGGCAGCGTTCGTGGGCAATACCGGCCCCCGCCAGCACAAATGAAAGTAAGCGGAGACGCCGCTGAGCTACTGCTGATGGGCTTGCTTACCGGGTTAGGCCGCGGACTGCCCGCACCACAGCTCTTCTCGCACTCGTCGCTCTTTCCTTTCAATCTGAAATTACACTCAAACCACCTGGGCAGAAGCCATGGTCTCCAGATTCATCGCCAAGGCGATCAAACAGACTTCGTGGAGATCGGCCACTGAAATCACGCGCTAGACGCGCGCGCTTGGTTTCATCACCGACACGCCCGCGCCTGATCCCGGATCACCTGGTAGTCGGCGAGCATCTGCTCGATGGCGGAGCCGGCAGACAAGGAGTCGAGTTCGTCGGCTGCGCGGGCGAGAAACTCCCGGCTGTAGGCGACAACCGGCAGACAGGGTGCACCGTCAGAACGTTCTGTCGCGCATCCGGCGAGCAAGCTCGCCGCGATCGCGAGGACGACGGCTCGCAGCCTCGAGTTGGTCACGTTGCACCTCGACGGTTCGCCGCATGGCCTCGACGCGCTCGGCATTGCGGCCGGCCTGCCGGGCGCCGAAAAGCACCGCGGCGGCGGCAGCCGCGGCGGCAAGCCATCCCATGAGCGTGAGGACATTGCGAAGCAGCCAGCCCTGGAGGAGCAGCCACATCAGCGAAGGCCTTTGCGCCGGTCATCGATGCGGGCCCACAGCATGACGCCGATGCCGATCAGCGTGACCGCGAGGAGTCCCCATTTCGCCGCGTCGAGGTACGGCACGACACCGGCGAGCGCGTCGTGCGCTTGGCCGATCGTCTCCTGAATGGCACCGATCGCCCCAGCGCCGATGGTGCCAGCGGCGGCCACCTGTCCGCCCTTCACCGTCCGCGTCTGCTGCAGCGAACGCTCGGGCGGCATCACGCCGGCCCGCACCAGCGCCGCGTCGATCTGCGCGTCGGAGTACGGCTGCCGACCGTTCTCCACCCCGATCATCGCCATCAGGATCGGCTTCAGGCAGGCATAGTCGTGCAGATCGAGCGGCTCGTCGATGCCGAAGCTGCTCGCCGTGGCAACCGCCCGGGCATATGCCTCGGTGTCGTTTTCGTTCGGCGGCGCCCACCCGCCACCAGCTTGCGGATGGTATCGAGATGCCGGCGGTCGTAGTGCGCGATCAGCAGCACCGCTGCCGCCCGCAGCCCCATCACCGGGTCGTGGAACTGCTCGAAGGCGCCATCGCTGTTGTGCTTCGGCGGCACCCGCCCCTGCCAGCGGTTGTTCGGAACGAGCCGGATGTTCAGAGGATTGTTGTTGCGGATGCCGCGCGGCAGCATGGTTTGAACCGTCATGGTCACCTCCCGAAAATGAAAAGCCGCCCGAAGGCGGCCGTGGGGAACGTCGAGTGATGGCCGGCTCAGTGCAGGCCGACCGGGTGGACGAGCAGGTAGCCGATGATCGAGAGCAGGAGCGCGATCAGCGCGCCGGTGATGGTGACGCCGGTGTTCATCACCCGCTTGAAGATCTCGTAGATCACATCTTCCTTGGCGACGTGGCTGGTCAGCGCATCGCGGATCAGCTGGATGTCCTCCTTGACCGTCGCCAGCTCCGTCCTCTGGTCCTGAACCATCGCGCGCAGGCCGTTGTTGAGGGTGCCTTTGATGTCGGCAACATCGATTTGCTGCGAACGAATCGCGGCGGTGTGGTCTTCTGGAGTCATCGTCATGAGGCTCTTGCCTGTACCGTGGGTGGTGGAGGAAGCAGAGCTGGCGGCCGGTTTCTTGCCGGAAAGTAACCGGCTAAAATGAAGATCAAAGAAGTGGCCGTGCGTCCTTCGCCGCTGGAATGCGCGCTCTTCGCGATTGGCTGCGGCGGACATTTGGGGAGGAGACGCGGATGAGTGCCGACCTCGTCGATAGCGCTGACCGGCGCATCCACTCGCGTTACTCAGTCATGTGGTCTGGAGAGTTAAGGGCACGCTCAGACTTCGATTGGTATGTTCTGGATTGCCGGATCCGCAATTTCTCGATCTCCGGGGTGCGGTCCTGGTCGACTGGTCGATCGAACCCGGGAGGTTCCGTGGTGCTGGGATTGCGAATGTCGGCGACTTTTGCCGGCGAGGTCGCGTGGAGCAAAAGCAACCGGCTGGGCATTTGCTTCGATGAGGCGTCGGATCGGCTTGCCGAATTGATCAGGGAAGAGCCCGCGCAGACGCGATGACCGGCGGATCAGCCCGCCCGAAGCCCGCCAGACAATTCGCTGCATTGGAATTCGGGTTAATGAGGAAAGTCGAAAGCTTATCAGCCGTGGCTTGTCCTCGACCGCCGGCAATGCCTGTCTTGTTGGTATCGCTGCCGGGTGGTTCCTGAATATCAGAGGTTCTTCGATGCGTTGCTTGACCCTGCTCACCGGACTGCTGTCAATACTTCTGGTCTGGGCTCCTGCAGGCTGGGGAGCGTCGCAGCCGGCTATCGAGATCGTCTTGCGCGACCGGACCGTGACGCTGTCGCGGAGCGAACTGCTGCACCGTGCGGACCTGACCGAGATCCGCGTCCCGCGCGACTCGACTTACAAGCAGCCGATGTCGTACCGCGCACTGCCGCTTGCGAGCCTGCTGCGCGGCCTGCCGCTTGAACCTGACGAGGTGATCGAGGTCGTTGCCACCGACGGCTTCGTCACGCTGCTCCCTCCGGACCTCGTCTTTGCCAAGGATGACACTGGTTCGGTTCCCTATCTCGCCATCGAGCCGGCGGACGAGCCGTGGCCCGTCATCCCGGGCAAGACATTCAGCGCCGGCCCGTTCTACGTGGTCTGGCTCAGACCCGAAGCGTCGGGTGTGCGCAGCGAGCAGTGGCCGTACATGGTCGCGCGCTTCCGCGGCACGGAGTCGCCGGAGCACCGCTGGCCGGCCTTGGCCGTCGACGCCAACCTTCCCGCGGACTCGCTTCGATCCGTGCCGGCCAGGCTTTGTTCATCACGCAGTGCATGGTCTGCCACACCCTCAACGGCGCGGGGAACGCGCATGTCGGCCCTGATCTCAACATCCCCCAGAATCCAACGGAATACCTGACGCCGACGGCGTTGCACCAGCTCATCCGCAATCCGGCTTCGGTCAGGAACTGGCCGGACATGAAAATGCAGGGGTTCGATCAGGACGCGCTGAGCGATCACGAGATCGATCTGATCATCCAGTATCTGGCGTACATGGCCGGCCGCAGGAAGACCTGAGCGCCGGCGAGACGGCATCGAGGCTTGCGCCGGCGCAGGATGTGGGCTGACGGGAGGCGATCGGCCGCGAGCCCGCCATGACCGAGCGTTCGACATCCCAGCCGCCGCGGCTCTTGCCGGACCGGCCGTTCCCTCCCTACGCGTACGTTCCGGGCCATGCCCCGCACCCGACGCGCGATCCCGCCGGACATCGCTACGGAGCAAAGCTTGAGATTTCGGAACCGCCGGATCCGGGAGAATGGCGCACCTGCCGCGACTACCTGTACGGCATCGATCTGTTCAACCACGGCTTCTATTGGGAGGCGCACGAATCCTGGGAAGGCCTCTGGGTCGCCTGCGGCCGCCGCGGCCCGACCGCGACTTGCCTGCAAGCGCTCATCAGCCTTGCCGCCGCCGGACTGAAAGCGCGATCAGGGAGTGCTCGCGGCATGCGGGCGAACGCAGCCAAGGCGGTTCGCCTGTTCGGGTCCGTTGCGGGTCACGTCGGGTCCCACGGGACGCGCTACATGGGGCTCGATATCCCCGCGCTCGCCGACTTCGCAACCGCAATCTCGAAAACACCGCAGACCACCGGGACAGCTGCCGGCGACGAGAACCCGCCAGCCTTCGATTTGCTGCTGTGGCCGGATTAGGGGCGTTGCCGAACGCCCCATCGGGAGTTCCTGTCATAAGCGTCGTCCGGATGACGTCAGGCGCCTCAAAGAAGGTGACGATGCGCGGGGGCGCCGGCATGCCCGTCCTCCTTCAGGCGGCGAGCGCCATGGTGCGGCGGCGCGTTGCCGCCGGCGTCGCCTCCAGCTGCAGCACGGCGACGGCGAGATTGCCGACGTTGACGGTGGTGCCGGCAGTCTCAGCGCGGGCTCGCCATTTCCAGGTGGTCGCGACGGCGGCGAGCGTCTGCCGCTGCGCCAGTCCGGCGCACTGCCAGCCCGCGGCGTTCGGCGCCTCGCGGTTCCACTCTTCCACGGTGCCGCCGTCCTTGGCGACGTTGAGATAGCCGGAGACGGTGGTCGAGGCGGTGTTGTAGGTGCCGACGGCGATGATCGCGTGCGGCAGCGCCAGCGGCGTCGCACTCAGCGTCAGGAGATCCTGATTGCTGGCGCTCGTGGTGTTCTGCGTCGCCTGGTTCGAGGCGAACCAGGCGTTGTCGAAGGCATCGAGCCGCAGCGCCAGGATGCGGGCGCCTTG
The DNA here is from genome assembly GCA_016712375.1 of Rhodospirillales bacterium. Classification (GTDB taxonomy): domain Bacteria; phylum Pseudomonadota; class Alphaproteobacteria; order Rhodospirillales; family Defluviicoccaceae; genus Defluviicoccus. The sequence goes on along the minus strand of JADJRE010000031.1, from coordinate 16,327 downwards.
GACGTAGCAGAGCGTGCCGCTCTCCGAGCGGACCTGCAGCTGCAAGGTGCGCGTGGCGGCGGCGAGGCTGAGCTTCTCCATCACCGCGAACGCCTGGTTGTCCCAGTCGTCCTTGCAGTACCAGGCTCTGTCGCCGTAGGTGATCGCGCCGGTGACATCGTTGAGCCGGCAGCGCATGGCGCCGAGATTGGTGTTGCTGGCGCGCGTCGCCGACGCGATCACCAGATAATCGCCGGCCGAGCTGGGCGTGAACGCCAGCGTCGTCGCGGTCTGCCAGCTGGTGCTGCTGGCGTTCACCTGCGCCAGGCTCGGCGTAGGCGTCGGCCGGGTCGGCCTTGATCAGCAGCAGGCGGACATCTCTGATTTTCGTGGTGTCGCCGGCGTGCGACGAGTTGATGTTGACGTCGAGCTGCTGTTCGCCCGGCGCTGCGCCGAAGCTCAGCCGGGCGATGCCGAAGACGCCGACCCAGTCCTGCGGGCTCGTCGCCTCCTGGCGCTGCATCGACTGCTCGGTGAGCACGGTTGCGGCTTGGACGTGATAGACTGAGGCCCAGCCGACGTGGTCGTTGGTGCCGCTGGAGTTGGTGAAAGCGGCAGACGCGAACAGCCAGTAATCGGCCTCGCCGTCGGGGGTGAAGGTCAGCGAGAGCTTGTTCGTCCACTCGGCGCTGGCGGTGCTGCTTTCCGCGAGGCTTTCCGCGTAGAAGCTCTGGCGCGCGGGCATGGAGTCACGCTTCCTGCAGATAGCGATACGTCATCACAGCAACGTCGCCGCCAGGGTGATGGCGATATCGGCGATCGTCGCATCAGCGCTGGCGGGTGCGGCGATGCGCAGGACATCGCCGGCGGCGAAGTCGGTCTGCGACGAGGAGAAGGTGGCGGTGGTGCCGGACGAGGCGACGGTCGCGGTGAGGAACTCGCTGCCGTTCTGCTGAATCGAGAACACCGACGTGCCGGTCGCGGCAGTGCCAGCCTTCAGACGCGAGCCTGTTGCATTCGCCGGGATGCGGAACGGCCGCGGGGCGACGAACAGCAGCACCACCTCGCCGTCCACCGGCTTGCCCACGATCCCGCAGAGGATGTCGTAGGGGATCAGGCTCTGCGGCCTGACCTTCCGGTGCGCCGAGGCGCTGGTATCGTAGGTGCAGAGGAAGTCGGCCGCCTTGTCGGGCGCAGTGTCCTCGCTTAGGCTGTTCACCGACACGACGCCGGTCAGCCCGAGCGCGCTGGCGACCGGCCCCACCACGTCGAGCGTACCGGCGGCGAGGCTGAGGTTGGCGGACGGCGTGATCGCCTCGAGGGCGCCGCTGCCGACGGTGGTGCGGCCAGCCAGCTTGCCGGAGGCGAAACCACCGAACTCGGTGACGCTGATCGCATCTCCGCCGCCGGCCTTGTGGCTGGCGGCATGCGCCGTCGGCGTCCGCGCGTCGGAGAGCCGGCCGTCGTCGCCCTGGCAGACCGTGTTGGCGCCCGAGCCGTAGATAGGCGCAAACGCCAGGGTGTCGATCGCAGGGTCAGTGGTGACGGCAATGCCGTTGGCGCCGGCGAGGGTCAGCGTGTCGGATGCGGCGTCGGCGACGACGGTCGATTGCCCGGCGACGGCGATCGTTCCGAACGCCGGCTGTGAACTGCCGGGACTGCCGCTACCGGAAATTGCCGCGACATCGGCCGGCGAAAAGCTGCGCAGCCCGGTTTCCACCGGATCGGCGATTTCGGCAGGCGTTACCTTCGATGGCAGCAGCCGCGCCGCCGAAGTCTGATCGAGGCCGCGGATGTCGAGGGCGAAGTCGAAAACGCGGACCTGCGTGCTGCCGTTGCCGAGCTGTCCGAACAGCGCCACCTGCGCGTCGATCGTCTGCCGCAGCGCTGTCGGGATCGATTGCCACGCGCCGTAGTAGGTATGGTCGGCGACGCCGTCGAGCACAATGCCGGCCTCGGTATCGTCCCACGTTGTGCCGCCGTCGATGGAAAAGCGCCACGAGAGCACCGCGTCCGCCAGCCCCGCCGGCGAGCCGATCGTCAGCACCAGCCGCATCTCCTGGTAGCCGCGCAGGTCGAGGCCGGTGATCCGCGCCGCTTCGCCGACCGGGAACTCGCCGGCCGACGCCAGCACCGCCCACAGCTGCGAGCCCTCCCAGGCCGGCTGCGTGCGCAGGAAGGCGTCGTCCGAGAAGCCGTCGAAGCGGTTGTCGTCGATGTCGTAGGTCAGCCGGTCGAGGCCGTTCGGCGCCTCGACGCGGATCGCCTTGCCCTGGCCGACGAAGATTTCGCCGGTCAGGGTCGGATCGTAGAACAGCATGTTGCCGGTCGGATCGTCGCCCCGCCACTGCCGGTTCTCGCCGCTGATGCCGCGCAGCTTCAGGTCCGACCAGGTCAGCCCGTCGGTCGGCGTCCGCTGCGCCAGGTTGTTGCCGCGGATCACCACGTTGCGCGGGGTGGCGCTGAACTGCGAGACGATGATCCCGGTGTCGATAGTGTTCGCGTTACCGTACTGATCGGCGGTCACCAGGTCGGTGATGTTGTTGCCGTAGACCAGCACGTCCTCGATCGGCCGCGCGCCTTCGGCGTAGCTGGCGTCCGAGCCCAGGAACACCGCGTAGTTCAGCGGCGCGCGGAAGCTGTTGCCGGCGATCAGCACGTGCTTGCCGCCGAGCAGCTTGACGCCCTGGCAGTTGTAGACGCGGTTGCCCACGAACCGGAAGGCACGCTGCTGGCCGGGATCGTCGGCGGCCACCGCCGACAGGTTGGCGGCAGCGCAGTCGTCGATGATCCACGCGAAGTCGGAGTCGGTGATCGCGACGTCGGCGCAGTTCGAGGCGTTGAAGCCGTCGCGGGCGATGCGGTTGAGGTAGATGCGGTTGGCCCGGACCTCGTTGCAGTAGCCGAAGGTGAAGCCCATCTGCGAGCCCCAACGGCCTTCGACATCGACGAGCTCGACACGGTCATAGTGGTCGAGGGAGATCAGCCGGCTGCCGTCGCCGAGCTGCTTCATCGTCGTCGCCAGGTCGCCCTCGAAGAGCATGTTGGCGATGATGAGGGTCTTGCCGGCGCCGTCGTCGGTATCGCGCGACAGCATCCGGTAGGCGGTGCCGTCGGCGGGGTCCTCGTCGCCGGTCAGCCTGCTGGTCGCCGCCGCCACCCCCTTGTACCAGCGGCAGTAGCCCCGCCCGGTGAGTTTGAGAAACTGGCAGGTGTCGGGGTCGATGCCGGCCTTGTCGCCGCTATGGCCGATCTTGAAGTCGCCGGACATCGCGATCTCGCCCGGCTGGCCGGACGCCTTGATCGCCGCGATGGCGGCGCGGATGTTGGCGTTATCGGTGCTGGAGCCGGTGCCAGTGAGCGGGATCACCTTGGCCGGGAAGCTGATCGCCGCCAGCGTCGTGCGCTCGGCCGTGGTCATCATCACCTTGCCGCCGCCGTCGCTGATCTTGTCGGCGCGGGAAAGTCGCCGAGCGCGAGCACCGCGCCGGTTCGCCCGAAGGCGGAGGCGACGCCGCCACCGCCACCGCCGGCCTGCGTCCACACCGCCGCGCCGGTCGTCGGGTCGGCGCAGAAGAAGACCCGGCTGTCAGCGGTGTTGATCCACATCGCCCCGGGCACGTAGCCGGCGCCGGCGTCGTCGTCTACGGTTGGGTCGGTGGTGGCGCCGTAGTTCTCGACGATCTCCCAGGCGGTGTTGGCGGCGTTGCGGCGGCTGACCAGCTGGTCGGTGTCGTTGCGCCAGCGCATGAACGGATAGGTGATCGAGGGGGCGAACTCGTCCTCGTGCTCGCTCGCCAGCGCCGCGTCGGCCAGATTGAAGTCCTGGCGGACCTGCGCGCCGCTGCCGGTTGGCACGGCCCCGAGGTTCGGCGATTGTGTCATCTGGCGGCTCTCACAGCTTGATCATGACGTTGAGGTAGCTGGTCGGCTGGATGTTGAAGTGCGCCTCGCCGCCGCCGGCCGAGCCGGTGTTGCCGCTGAAGCCGCCGCCCCCGCCGATGATATGAGCGTCGTTCCCGTCGCCGACGGCGCCGGCCCAAGCGGGCTTTGTCGCGCCCGGACCGCCCGTTGGGAAACCGCCGGCGCCGCTGGAGTTCCAGCTGCTCTGGCTGCTGGGGTCGATGGCGTAGGGATGCCCGTGGTCAGGCGCCGCGAAGCTATGCGGATGCGCCGGCATGTTGTTGATGCCGAGCCCGACGTACTCCTGGCCCCACCACGTCGCCAGACCAAAGCTTCCGAGCCCGGCGCCCGCGCCGGCGTGCCCGAAGACGCGGCCGAGCGCTTTCGGCAGCAGTATGTGCCGATGCGCCGCCCAGTCAGCCGCAGCCGAGGCGCCGCGTCCCGTTGCCGTCAAGGTGCTGGCGGCGTACACCGTGCACCAGGAGTCGCTGGTGACGTTCCACAGCAACGTGAACAGCGCCTGCGTGTCGGGATTGGCGCGGGTGGTGGCACCTGAGCTGCCGTCGCCGATCGAGCCGTCGTTCATCAATACCCAGCCGGCATCGGCGACAACCTTGTACGTTTGCTTGACGTCGCCGGTGGTAAACGCCGTCTGCGGGATATCGACGTTGGTCCACTTCATCGGCGGGCCGATGGTGCCGATGGTCGCCCAGCTGCTGTTGGTCGGGTTGCGCAGTTTGACGTTGCCGGTGCCGGCGTCGAACCAGATCATGTTCGGATACATGATCGCCGGCTCGCTGGCGCCGTAGTGCTGCGTCGCCAACGCCTGCATGTTGACGTTGACGCGGGCGCGGTAGAACGCCGCGAGCTGGTTGGCGATGGCGCCGAGATCGTTCGCTTGCGTCACTGGCGGCTCCCCTCGGGGACGTTGTCTGTCGCCGCGGCGCTCGCAGGCCTGTTGTCCCGGTGGCGGCCCCTGGCCTTCGACCCGGGGTTGAGTCGGCGGTAGTTGCGCAGCGCCCGCTTGCTGCGCTTCGGCAAATCGAGCTGCATCAACTGCTCGATGTGCTCGATCGCCTGCACCAGCCCCTCGACCAGCTCCGGCGTATCGCGGTCGGCGGCGTCGAGCGGCTCGGCCGATAGCGGCAGGAAACACCCCCGGCCAAAGTCCCAGCGGTAGCTTTTCAGCCGGCCGCGCATGTCGTGTTCGTCCGGCAAGGCCACGGTACGCGCGACGGGACACGTCTTATGGTCGTCGGCGCAGCAGGCCTCGACGCCGATGAGCATGCCGTTGTCGTCGAGCTTGGCGATCTGCGGCATCAGGCGACCTCTTCTGCTTTGACGCGTAGCTCGGTGAGCCACAGATTGAACGCCCGGTCGGCGGTGCTCAGGCGGCACTCCAGCTGGCCGATCCCACGAGCGTTGATCTCCGCCGAGTCGACGCGGGTAAACGCTCCCCAGCTCGGGCTGCCGGCGGGATCATCGTCGGTCAGCCTGCCGTAGATGCTGGCGTCGACCGACGCGCCGAGGGTGCCATCGATGTCCGGCCAACTGTCGATCTCGCCAATCCTGGCGTCCCAGAAGTCGAACTCGTTGACCGCCTCGAGCAGCAGATGGCTGGTCACCCGCGCCAGCGTGACCGAGCCCAGGTCGATGCCGGCGGCGAACGTGTAGAGACCAGAGGCAGCGACACCGCCGCTGACGTCCCAGCTCGGCTCGGCGTCGACGTCGGGGATCGAGTCGAAGTCCTCGGAGGTCAGCATCAGGCCGTCGTCGACCACCTCGCAATTGCTCTTCACGCCGCTGAACGTCGGGGCCTCCTCGACGTCGCCGAGCGGCGCGAACGCCAGCACGCTCGCCTGCTTGGTCGAGACGTAGCCGACACCCAACGAGGCCCGGCCGTCGGCGTCGTAGACGCGGGCGAAGTAGGTGCCTGGCTTCAGCGGCAGGTAGACGTGCGTCTGATCGCCGACGACGGCGCGCGCCAGCGACGTCGAGTCCGGCCACAGCGTCGCGTCCATAGTCGGGCTATGCCGGAACATGACCCAGCCGCCGAACTGCACGTCGAGGTCGGCGGCGAGGTCCCAGCGCAGCAGGCGCCTGGCCGCCGACGACGGCGAGCGACAGGTTCTGCAGGTCGTCCGGCGGATCGGTCCGGCCGATGACATAGTAGGTGTTGACCATCGTCACGGGCGACGAGAAGTAGTTCGCGTGCGAGTACTGCAAACGGAAGTCATAGGTGTCGCCGGACTGCGGGCCGGTGATAGCGGCGCTGCCCTCCGTCTCCTCCTGCACCGTCGCCGCCTGCCACGCTGCCTGCGTCCCAGCGAGCCGGTAGAGCACATGCAGGCGGGCGCCCTCAAGGAGATCGGCAGCAGAGAGACGATCACCCGGTCGATCAGCGTCCGCGACGGCGTCACCAGCATGACCCGCGCGTCCGAGACGATGCTAACCACCAGCGGCGCCGGCAAGCTGCGCGGCGCCGTCACCACCGGATCGTAGGGCGGGATCGGCCCCTGCTCGGCGGTATGCACGCCGGCGGCCTCGGCGATCAGCGTCAGCTTCGCCGACAGGTCCTGTCCCGGCGCGATGTCGCGCACCAGCACGCGCAAGGTCTCGCGGTCCCAGATGCCGAAGCTGACCAGATCGCCAACGGCCGGCGCGTCGGCGAGCGTCGGCGGGGCGGCGAAGTACAGCCGCGGCGACGTGCCGTCGACGGGGTTGACCCGATAGAGGTCGGTCCGCATCACGCCGCTGACGATCCGCCGGGCGCGCAAGCCGTAGGCCTTGCCGTGCTGCATCGTCACCGGCGCATCGAGGGTGACGTCGTAGGCGTTTGCCACGTCCTCGGTGCGTGCGGCGATCCGCGCCGAGGCCAGGCCCACCGCTATAACGTCGTGCTGCAGCGCCACCAGAGTCGCCGCGCTCGCAGCAGAGGTGCTCGAGTCGAGGCTGATCGTGTGCACTTCGCGCCGCAACCGCTGCTGCGCCAAGTGGTAGCGGCCCTCCCGCCACGCCTGGTCGCGATCGTAGATACCCGGCCACTCGACCTTGTCGATGCGGACGGCGTTGCTGGCGTCGTAGCCGTCGTCGTAGACCAGCACCTCGTCGGTGGCCCAATCGCGCGCCTGGTCGACGTAGCCGATCCGGTAGGCGTGGGGCGTCGCCGCATGCGTCATCTCGGCTTCGTACTCCCGGGAGTTGATCGGCGTGAACAGCCGCACCGGCGCGGCTTTGGGCTCGTCGATCATCACCGAGAACTTCAGGTCGCGCAGCGTCGGCATGGCGCGGCCGACCCGGCCGATCTTGATCAGCACGTCGTAGAGCGAGGTCTTCGCCTCGATGACGCCGTTGAATTCGCGTCGCGCCTGCCGGGTAACGCCGTCCCAGTAGGCCAGGCGGGCGAGGTCGATCTGCGCGTCGCTGGCCGGGATCTCGCGCGCCGAATGCTGCAACACGTGACGGAACAGCGCCGCCGGCTGCGATGTCGGCCGCCAGACCCACTGCGCCGTCGTCGCGTCGTAATCGCGGGCGATGGTGCGGGCGATGACGTTGAATGTCTCGAGCACGCCCTGCAGCTGGCCCGACGAGCGGATGCGCATTGCCAGCATGGCGACCGCGGGCACCGGCGCCGGGTCACCGTGCGTCAGCGTGCGCAGCGCGATCCAGCTGAAGTTGCCGAAGTTGCGTTCCTCGTCGGAGTCGCCGGACATGCGGGTGACGCGTACCTCCCAGGTCTTCGTCGCGTTCGCAGCGCCGAAGTCCGACGCCTTCCAGGCGTGGCCCCAGTAGAGCGGCGTGGTCTGCCGGCCGGTGACGGTCTGGTACGCCACCGTCGCCCAGGCGTTGGCACCGGCCGGCGACTGCTCGATCCTCACCGTCACCCTGGTGTCTTTCTTCTTGCCGGCGGGCTGGTTTTCGATGTGCACGATGCCACGCTCGAACACCAGTTCGATCGCCAGCTCGTCGGCGTTGGCCTGGCTGCTGCGCACCTGCGGCGTGCCGTACTTCACCGCGATGTTGAGCGGGTCTTCAAAGACGTCGTCAGGGAACAGCGTGAACGGCTTGCCCTGATCCCGGTCCCAGGCGGCGGCGGCGGCGGGATCGGCGAGGGCGTTGAAGGTGATGGTTTCGCCGACCGCCCAGGTTGCCCCGGCGACCGAGCCGGCGGCGGTGCAGGTCCAGGTATCGCCGAACGCCGGCGACGACGGGAAGCCGCCGCTCGCGGCGCTCCAGCCGCCGTTGTCCGGCATCGACCAGTAGCCGCGACGGAACTGCCACTCGACGTCCTGGAAGTTGCCGAGCGCGGTCTCGCCGATGAACATTTGCTCGATGGCGATCGGTCCGTGCGCGAAGGCGAACAGCGCCCGCCAGAACACCTCGCCGCCGACGATCTCGCGGTACGGCAGCGCCGCGTAGGCCGGCGTCAGCTTGAAGCGCCCCAGCAGGAAGGCGACCTTGCCCCAGTTCTGCGCCTGGTTGCGGGCGCCGGTGATCGCGTAGGTCGGCTGGTCGTTGCCCTTGTTCTTGGAAATTTCCGGCACCGGCGGCGGCAGGAAGGTGTTGATCAGCAGCGTGCCAGCGATGGAAATGGCGGCGCCGCCGAGCATGCCGAGCTGCGCTCCGGTCAGCCCGAGCAGGAGCGGCGATGCGGCGCCGGCGGTGAAGACTGTCAGCGCGACCGCCGCCACAGCGACCGCGATCATCAGGCCGATGCGCAGCCCGCCGCCGCCGGGCAGCAGCCGGATCGCCACCTGCGTCCCGCGGGCCGGCGAGCGCGGCGCCAGTTCTCGCGCGCGGGATCAGGTGCTCGCCGATGAACAATGGCCGTGCGCGCGCAACACGGGGTCCGGCTGGATCAGCTCGACGATCTCGGCGATGGTCAGGCCGGCCGGCACCGCATAGTCGACGCGACGCTGCTCGAACGGATGCGGGCAGGCGGAAACGGCAAGCGGCGGCAGGATGATCCTGGCGGGGTGCGGCGACGGATCGAGACAATCAGGCAAGGCTGCGGTGTCTCCAGAAGCCGAGGGCGCGGCGGATCGCCCGGCGGTCCTCATTGTAGCGGGCCAGCACGGCAGCGGTCGCCCCCCGCTCGACGTGCAGCACAGCCGGGGCGATGACGACGCCGACGCAGCGGCATCGAACACCCAGCCGGCGTCGGTGCGCGCCGGCATCGACAGCTCGACGGCGTCGAAGGCGCTCTCCCGGCCGGGATCGATCCTCAGCCAGTCGCCGCCGGCGCGCGCCGCCTCGACCGCCGCGCCGACACCCCTGACATCGGCCTCGCTGCCGTAGCCGGTCGCCAGCGACGGCAGCATGAGGCCGGCTTGCTCGGCGAGCACCAGCCGCACCAGCCCCCAGCAGTCGCAGCCGTCGCGATCGCGGCCGAGGTCGACGAACGGAATGCCGACGTAGCGTTCGACCCAGACCGGCGGGCCGAAGGCCTGGATCACGGCCACAGCCCCTTGAAGCGGCCGTCGAAGGTCACATAGGGGAACTCCTCGGTGGCGAGGTCCTCGACCGTCAGCCGGCCGGCGATGAAGCCGACGTCGATGGTCGACGTGCGCCATTCGAGCCCGGCCCACGCGCGCTCGACGACGTCCGGCGCGCTGGCGCGGACGATCTGCATGGTCAGCGCCGGGGGCGAGGTCAACCCGCGCAGCAGCGCCACCACCTCCTGGCTGGTGTTGTCGATGCGCAGCTGCGCCTGCGGCGCGCGTCCCTCGACGTCGTCCGGCAGCGTCACCTCGAATGGCATGTGCTGATAGGTCTGGCCGTTGCTGATGGTGTCGACGCCGTCGGAGGTCAGCCGCAGCGGCGTGACGAGGTCGGCATGGCTGATGGTCAGCAGCACCAGCCAGGGGGTGGCACAATCCTGCGCCGCGAGCTCGGCGAGGCCGGTGGTGGTGATGGTCACGGCAGCATCTCGACCCGCAGGCCGACCAGCCACGAGACGCCGGCCGGCACGATCTGCGGCGGTTCGATAAGGCGGAAGGTGCCCGGGACGCCGGTAACCGGATGCGCCCAGGTGAACGGGCCGGCGCCGTCCTGGATGTCGGTTCGAACGAACGTGCGAAACGTGGCGAGCTGCGTGCTGGTCAGCCGGAACGACATCTCGAAGGTGGTGGGCCCGGCGGTCGCCCGCCGGCGCGCTTTCGCCGGACCGACATCGGTCTGCGAACGCACGACGAGGTTGACGGCGGTTTCGCGGAAACCCTGCATCAACGGCTTTTGCGGCAGGGAAGCCGGCCAGGCCGCCATGCTAGCGCGCCCGCAGCGGGTTGGCCGCCGCCGCCAGCGCCCGGTTGAGCGTGGTGCCGCTGCGCACGGCGCGCGCCGCCATCTGCGTCTCGACCGCGTCGATCAGGATGTCGAGGGTGAGCCCGCCGCGTTCGTCCTGCCGCTGCTGCGTCTCGACCTTGGCGCCGGCGTTGTTGATGACGTTGACGGTGACGGCGCCCGTGCGTCCGCTCTCGACTCCCAGATTGCCCGAGGCCAGTCGCTTCAGCGGCAGCACCGCCTCCGGTCCGGCCTCGCCCATCAGCCCCAGGCCGTGTGCCATCGGAAACAGCGTCGGCCGAGCGACGATGCCGCCGTCGGCGAATGGGATGACGTTGCCGTGCGCGAAAACGCCGCCGTGGGCGTAGAGCCCGCCGGTGCCCGGCCCTGGGGCCGCTCCTGCCTCGCCGCTGCCCGCTATCGGCGTCGATGAGCCACCGAACAACCCTGAGATGAAGCCGCCGAGCCCGCCAGCGCCGCCACTGAGCACCTGCGCCAGCGGGCCGAGAACCGCCATGCGGATCGACAGGCGCGTCAGGTCGGCGACCAGCGAGTCCACGGAGCGAACCGAAGTCGAGCTTGCCGGTCTGGACGAACGCGACCAGCGCGTCCTCCATGCCCTGGAACGCCTGGGTCGTCACCTGCTCGGCAGCGCTCGCCGCGTCGGTTGCCTGGTCGGCATAGTCCCGCAGCGCTCGGGTGACGCCGTCCTGCCACTCGCGGCTGGCGGAGAGCATCCGGTCGGCCGCCAGTTCCGCCTCGTGGTAGGCTTCGGCGACGGCACGGCCGTGGGTCCCGGCATCGATCGCCCCCGCCCGCATCAGCGCATCCAGCTGCTGCAGCGTCGCCGCCAGTTCTTCCGCCGGCGTGCGCATCTGCTCGGTCAGCCGCACGCCATGCTGGCGCAGCTGCTGCTCGGCGCGCAGGCTTTCGGCCAGCTGCTCGCGGGCGAGCTTCTCGTCCCAGAGCGCGTTCGCCAGCCGCTCGACCTGCACCCACTGCTCGTCGGTGGCGGTCTCCGACAGCCGCGACAATGCCTGATCGACGAACTGCCGGCGCTCGTCGCCGAACAGCGCCAGCTGCTTGGCGAGGTCGTCGACGACTTTCTCGTTCTCCTGAAAGGCGGTTGCGCCGCGCTCGCCGCCTGGCCGCCGATTGGCGTTCGGCCGCTTCCAGGCTCGCTTTGCTGCCTCTTCCAGCGGCTGATTGATCGCCGCGATCTGCGCCGGGCGATCTCTTCCGCCTCCTGGATCGCAGTGTCCACATTCGACGCGTTGCCGCTGTCGGGCGCCCGGAGCGCATCCAGGCGCTTTCGTCTCCGCCAGCTCGCGGTTGACCTGGGGCGATGCGCTCGGGGGACCGGTCGCCAGCTGATCGAGCGCCTTGGCGAGCTGGCTGCGCTGTGCGGCGAGCGCATCCGCGCGGCGCTCGACCTCGGCGGTTTGCTGCCCTGCCTCGGCGCGCGCTCGTTCCTGCCGAGCGGCGTCGGCCTCCGCCTCGCCGAGCCGGGTCAGGGTCGCGAGCTCCTGCTCCAGCGCCGCCACCCGCTGGCGTTGTTCGTCGATGGCGGAGCGCTGCCCCAGCATCGGCGTGCCCGGTCCACCCGCTTGCAGCCGGTCGAGCCGTCGCGCGCCTGTGCCAGCTGTCCTGTTGCCACCGCGATACGCTGGCTGATCGGGTCGTCCTCGATCGAAGACGTGATCCCTGATCGCGCCGGACAGGAGATCGAGCGCGCCCTGCGCGAGCGCGGTGTGACCACCGGCGTCCTGCCGATCGCCTCCAGCAGATTGCCCCAGGCGTCCTGCAGCCGGTTGGTCGCCCCGGTCAGCCTGCCGGCTTCTGCAGCCCCGGCGCCGCCGACCTGCTGTTCGAGGGCATCGAGGATCACCCGCTGCGCTTCCGCCTGCTGGCCGGTCTCGACCAGCGTGCGGATCAGCTCCTTCTGCGTATCCGAGAACGAGATGCCGACCCGGCGCAGCGCGGTGAGGCCGTCGATCGGGTCCTCCAGCGCCTTGCCGAGCTGCGTCGGCAGCACCGGACAGGTCTTGGCCGAAGACGGCCGACATATCCTGCGCCAAGCTGAGCGCCCGGGTGAAGGTTTCGCCGGAGACCGAGCGGAAGGTGGCGAGCACCGAGGCCGCATCTTGCACGCCCTCCGCCGTCGCCAGCGTCGAGCGCTCGATGCCGTCGGCGAACGCGGCGATCTCGTCCGCGGTCAGCCCGGACGCATGGCCGGTCGCCTTCAGCACCGCCTCCAGCCGGCGATACGACTGATCGGCCTTGGCCGCCTCCTCCAGGCTTTCCTTCAGCCCCAGGGTGACAGCGCCGAGAGCCGCCGCGGCAGCCAGTCCGGCCGGGCCGATGCGCATCAGCCCGGCGCCGAGAGGACCGGCGCGGGCAGCCATCTGCTCCAGGCCGCCGCGCACCTCGCCGGCGACGCCGTCCAGCGTCTGCAGCGCGCGCGAGGCCGGGCGCGAGGCCTCCTCGATGCGCTTCAGTGCCCGCTCGCCGCTGTCGCCGACGTCGCGCAGCTCGGCTTTCACCTTGCCGCCGTCGATCACGGCCAAGGATGGCGGCGAGATTACGATCGGCCATGGTGGAGAACCTTCAATCGTGTTGGCTGGCGAGGCGCTCGTTCAGCGCCTTGATCAGTCCGGCCTCGCCCGCCGGTAGCAGCTCGGCGACAGAACGGGCCTCGTAGCCGAGCGCCGTGCCGAGGGTAATCGCCGCGGTCAGGTCGAGACCGATAACGGCAGACGCGTTCGGCGCCAACCGCAGCTGTCCGCCGCAGCGGCTGAGCACGTCCCACGCCTGCCAGCCGGCGTCGGTCAGCGGCTGGTGCTCGAGGTAGGGGCAGACCCGTCCATTGCAGCCTGGCTCGCCTCTGGCGCATGGCCGATCGAGACTGGCGCAGCTTTCGCAATACGCCGGCCCGCCGCCGAAGTGCCACTCCGCGCGAGCCCTCAGCCGTTTTTTTCCGCATCCAGCAGCAGCGCCGGGCCGAGGTAGAGGCGCTCGAATGCTTCGGCGATCGGCCACAGGTCCAACAGCGCGTCGATGCCTTCTGGCGTCGGCGCCGCCGGTTCGCCCTCGGCATCCCCGACACCTTCCCAGTCGAGGACCGCGAGCCGGGCCAGCGCCTTGATCAAGGCCGCGGTACGGATGCCGGCCGCTTCGGTGTCGCTCGCCGATGAAGACAGCCCGTTGCACCTCGGCGCGCGCCGCCATCATCAGCGCCGTGGTGCACGGCCTGACCTGCAGACGCACGCCATGCCCGAGGTCGAGCCAGTGCGGCTCCTCTTTAAATCGAGACGGATCATGATGATACCTCAGGAATAGCTGGCGACGTCATTGAGCAGACGGACGCGCAGCATGGTGGCGTTCGCCTCGTCGTACGCGGCGCGCCAGTCGAAGCTGGCCTCGACGCCGCCAGGACCGGAGACGGCGTACTTCGGCTTCGGCAGGAACACCCGGAACAGCTCGAAGGTCAGCGACCAGCCCTCGGCCATCGAGAAGCCGTACTCGACCGCCACGGGCTCGCCGTTGGCTGCCTCGGCGACCAAGGTGGCGCCGTCGAAACGAACGGTCATCGCGCCGGTGCACGTGGCGATCGTCGGATCGGCCGCCTCGATCTTGCTGTCGTCACCGGATCACCCGCACCCGCTCCAGGTTGTTGGAGAAGGTGAGGTTGCCGCCGGTCACACCGGCGAGCGGCACGCCGCCCCGGGTGATGAAGCCCCGTCCCTGGCTGAAACGCTTCAGAGCGAAGGTGTCCGGCGTCGCGTCGATGGTTGCCGCCGCCTTCTCCTCGCCCTGAGCCACCACCTGCACAGTGCCGTTCGCCGGCCCCTCGCGGCCCATCTCGAAGGCGAGGCTCTCCATCACCGTGCCGGAGGTGGCGAAGAACACCGGCGTCACCAGCTGCGGGTGGTCCGATTTCGAACGTGTGGCTCGGAATGTCAGTTTCGCCCGAGAGCCACTCGTAACGGTAGCCACCTCCGGTCAGCGTCGCGCCGGAGCAAGTGCCGTTGCTGTTGCTCGACGCGGCCAGATTGAAGCTGCTGCCGGTGACCCCGGCGGCATCGAACTGGATCTCCAACCGGTCGTCCGTCGTGTTCGCCGTGTAGGTGCACTTGGCGACCTGCGGGTCCGCCGAGGCGTTGAGACCAGTTGCCAGCGCCGTCAGTGTCGCGTCCACGTTGGCGCCGATCTGCGTCTGGTTGCCGCTGGGCGTGCCGGTGACAAATGTCCAGCTGACGCCGTTGAAGGTGATCGTGCTATTCGCTGCGGGCTGGCCGAAGAAGGCGATGTGGCCAGTCGCCTTGGTCTGGGTCACCGTCGGATCGCCGAACAGACCGGTGAGCCAGAAACCCGAGCCGCGCAGATCGAGCGGTATCTCGACCTTGCCCTCGTCGGTGATCAGCCCGCGATACGGGTCCTGGGCGTTGCGGCCTCTACCCAGCAGCGGATCGTCCAAGCGGTGCTCTGCCGACAAGTCGGCCGATTTGAAGTCCAGGCTGCGATAACCGCTCACCGGCGCAACGCCATACGTCGTCTCGCGGCAAGCCTTCAGCGTCGAGTCGGCGCCGTAGGCGCGGACTTTGGGCATCGGCGGGTCTCCGATTGTGGAAAGGTCAGGCGGCCAGCGGATCGCTGACCAGGTACTCGATGGTGACGGTGATGCGCGCGGTCAGGACGGGTGCCGCAGCTTCGATGGCGAGCACCGATGTCTCGGGCGCGCTCCAGAACAGGTTCTCGGCGAGGCCGCCGAGGCTGCGGTCGCTGGCCAGCGCAGTACCGATCCCGGAGAGCAAAGCGTCGAGCGCTGTCTCTCCACCGCCGCCGACCGGCCGGGTGACGAACGCCTCGATCTCGGCGCGGTGGCTGAAAAACTCGGTGCGCGGATTGAGCGTCACGTCCGGCTCGCCCGGATCGCCGTCGCGCAGGATGACGAGCCCGCCCACCGGCACGCTCGCGGGCAACGCCTCGTTGCGTTTGACGGCAGATCCGGGCAGGCCCTTCAGTTGGCCGAACAACGCCGAGAGAACCTGTTCACGCTTCGATGTCATCGTGATTGCTCTCGCCAATTCCGCAGCACCAGCTGCGGCACCGTGCGGATCCATTTCCGTGCCGCACCGTCAACGTCGAGGCGCTTCCGCACGGTCACCTGCGGAACGAGGATGAACACTGGAACGGTCGTCCGGCCCGAGAGCCGCGTGAACGCGGCGCCCTTGCTGCGCCCGATGTTCGCTCGTGCCCTGCCGCGGGCAGCGAGCCGGGCGTTGTCGGCAACGAGCAGGCTCGGACTGCCGCGGCGATACACGAACCGCAGCCTCATGCCGTGGATGCGTTCCCAGCCGCCGGGCGTGATCTTCCGCCTGTTATCGCCAAACCGGCCGGCCGCCGGTGTCGGGATGGCAAGAAACAGTCCCTGCTTCGAGCGGATGATGGCACCCTCGGCGTACAACCGTACCAGACCCGGCGCCTTCGACCACACGAAGCCGGCGGCGCCGACGCTGGGCTGCCCCTTCGGGTAGATCTCGCCGCGCCAGGTGTTCGCGAGGCGGGTGCCGAGGCCGGCGCCGGTGATCTGTCCGCGCAACTCGGTCTTCAGGCCGTCCGTTGCCTCGCGGATACCGGCCGAGACCGCCTCGCTCGGCCGTACGGAACTCGGCCTTCAACAGGTCGTCCGTCGCCTTGAAGCGCGGCTTCAAGCCTCATGCGGAACGAGCCTCGATGCTCCAGACGAGGCGTTCCGCATCGCGGATCGGCTCACCCTGGATCACGTAGACCGCCCCGTCCACTTCAATCGTCTCGCCTTCCGCCGGAGCCACGATTTCCGACACGCGAATGTCGAACATCGTTGTCTCGGTGAGAATGCGTGTCTCGGCGAACTCGCCGATGCGATCCGGCCGGTGGAGGATCGCCCGCACGGGCACACCCGGATCGGCGCCGCCGGCACGGTAAACGGCAACCCGCGCCAAGTTCGGATCGTCGAACAGCGCGTCGATGGCGGCGGCGAACACGCTCATCAGTTGCTGGAGGAGATCTTCACCGCCAGCCGCGGTCGCTTGTTGATTGGCAGGATCGATGCCTCGGTCTTGACCTCGATCGCACTGCCGTCCGGGCGGGCCAGCTGCCGGGCGTAGATCGGCAGGCCGAT
>JADJRE010000030.1 GCA_016712375.1 Rhodospirillales bacterium | reverse complement strand
AACTTCGTATAGCGGCTGTTGCCGTGCTGGCCTTCGTAGAGGGCCTCGGCACAGCGCACGCTGGTGACGTCGCACCGCCAGCGCCGCCTGCCAGCTACACCCTGCCTCCGTCAGCGGTAAAGGTACACAATGGACCGGAACTGGCGCGCCAGCTTTCGCCCAGCGTGCCGCAGGATATCGTGCTCAGCGACGGCGTTTATCGTTCAACCGGGCGTTCAGCAACGAATGCGGGCATCGCCTCTTCGCCGAGCATCAAGGCAAGGCCGTACTGACCGCGGGACTCGCGATCGGCAGCAACGACTGCGGCGGCGGTGCCCGCGTCCAGGGCCTCGCCTTTGACATCGCAGACGCGCAAAGCTCGGCGAACAACGCCGCGATCGAAGTGTGGGGCACCGCCAGCGGCACCATCCTTGCCGACATTGTCATCGACGGCCACGGCGTCCTCGGGTCGGGCATCGCAGCACGCCAGCCGGAGGGATTGGCGATCCAGCGAGTGGTCGCCAGCAACTTTCGAAGCTGGGGGATCTTTGTCGACGCGGACGACTTTGACCGGACGGTGGGTGAGCCGCCGCTTCTGGAAGACCTGAACGTGGCAAATGTCAGCCGTCCGGTGCCTCGGTCTTCCGATGGAACGGCGGAAGCCTGCATCTGGGTTGGCAACACCGCCGTCGGCCGGCGGTTCAAGGTCCGCAACTGCGCCTGGATGGGCGTGTGGAGCGGTACCGCTGCCAAGCATGCCCGCTTCAGCGATATCGATATCGACGATATCGGCAGCCGCGAGGGCAGCAGCACCGGGCTTTACCTCGAGCCCTTCACCACCGACAGTGTATTCGAACGAATCCGCATTGGACCCAACGTCACCGTCGGCATCGTTTGCGAGTGGGCAGATCCGGCATGGGGATCTCGGCCGGCATGCGACGGTGTTGTTATCCAGGACAGCTTGATCGACTCGCGCTGTGTCGGCGCCTATCTCGACGACGGCACCCGCAACACCACCCTCCGCCGCACCGCCTTCGTTCATCAGGCAAGCGCCGCCGTAGCGATTTTTAATAAACATTACAATATCTTATATGACACGTCTGGGAACGACTACGGGCTTATGCAAGCCGGCGCTCCAGTCGTTCTGAACAAGAACAATCCTTGTTGACAGTCGAACCCGGCGCGGACGCGACAACCCTTCGTCGCGTCCGCGCCGCAGGGAGTACGTGAACGCTCCGGGACACTCACAGCTCGCATCGCTGTCGGAACGACGACGGCGCGTGGGCCGAGCAAGGCGCGACACAGCGAACGAGCAGCAACCCAATAGGAGTAACGGTGTGATGCACGATGGACTCGTAAGCCTACGGCCGGAGACCGAGCAGCGCCTCGTGTCGAACCTCGACGCATCGGACGTGATCGACGCCAACGAGACCGTAAAGCCGACAGCCGCGGCCGCCATGTCCTGGTGATCGGCGGCGCCGGCTACGTCGGCTGCGTGCTGAGTGACGCGTTGCTGACGCGCGGTTATCGCGTCAGGGTGATGGACAACTTACTTTACGACCATTTTCATGTCGCCGAGGGTCTGATCGCCCGCCCTGGCACTTCGCTTCTGGTAGGTGACCTGCGCGACGCCCATGCTCTCGGCCAGGCCCTGGACGGCATCACCGATGTCGTGCTGCTGGCATCATTGGTCGGCGATCCGATCAGTCGTAAGTATCCGGAACTGGCGAAGGCGGTCAATCTGCGGGGCAGCAAGGCGTTGCTGGACGCGCTTTCCGGGCGCGGCCTGCGCCGTCTCGTCTTTACCTCGACGTGCAGCAATTATGGTCTATGGGAAGGCACCGAGCCTGCGACCGAAAGCGCGCCGTTGACCCCGCTGTCCGTCTACGCCGAAACCAAGGTGGCCTTTGAGCAGGCGATCTTGGAGCGGCGCGGCGCGATCGATTTTCATCCGGTGATCTTGCGGCTCTCCACCGTGTTTGGCCTGTCACCGCGTATGCGCTTTGATCTCACCGTCAACGAGTTCGCCCGCGCCATCGCCTCTGGCGTGAAGCTGGACGTCTATGACAAGGACACCTGGCGTCCCTACTGCCATGTGCGCGACATCTGTCAGGCGATCATTTCGGTGCTGCGGGCGCCCGATGAAGTGGTATCCGGCGAAATCTTCAACGTCGGCGCGGACGAGAATAACCTCACCAAGGAACAGATCGTCGAAGAAGTTCTGCGTCACGTTGCCGGTGACGTGCGCTTCGTCGAAGGCGGCGGTGATCGCCGGAACTATCGGGTGTCGTTCGCGAAGATCCGCGACACGCTCGGCTTCCGAGCGCGCTTCGGGCTTCCGGCGGTGGTGCCGCAGATGGTCAGGGCGATCCGCTGCGGCCTCTACCGGGACGACGCGGGCGCGCCGGACCGCTACGGCAATTACGCCGTTCGTCCGGGCATCGTCTAAATTCCGGAGCCTGGACCCCAGCCAGCCGGCCGCCCGTTTCAACCGGGCGCCGGCGCTCCTTTCGGCGACGACGCCGAAGGTGACGACCGGAGGCAAGGCCCGGCGATTGAGGCTGTCGCCATCTGTTCAGCCCGCCGCCGGCCCGTTTGCCACGGCGCGGCTCATATACACTGCCTGCGGGCCGTAGGCGGCCAGCTCCACGACGTGTTGCTCCCCTTCCAGCGGAGCAAAGCCGAAGCGTCGCCACAGGCGAACGGTGCCATAGGCCGCGATAAGCGCGTGTACCGGCAGGTTGTGCTGCATTGCCACCGCATCGGCATGCAGGAGAAAGCTCGCGGCGGCACCTTGGCCACGCGCTTGCGGCAACACCGCCACATCATGGATAAACAGGCAGTCGGCGGCAGCGGGCAACCCATCCAGGAACGCATCGAGTGCAGGTAATACGGCCGTTCTCCAGGGGTGCGCCAGTGCGTATCCGCACATTACGCCGTCCGCCAGCAGCTTGCGGCAGCCTTCCGGGAACAGCGCTGCCTTCTCCGCCAGGACAGCAGCGCGTTCCGGCAATGACGGATGCAGCTGGGCGGCGATCGCCGCCACGCCAGCGATGTCCGAGAGCGCCAGCGGCAACCAGACAGGGGCGGAAGGCGGGCCGAGCGATGCAGCGCCGCCACCGCTCGGGGCGAAAATCGGTCGGGGAAGTCGGAAGCCATTCATGCCGCGCCTTATCCCGCTTAACGCTCCCCGCCCAGCCGTCCCGGCAACGCATCAGACGATTTCACCGCGGGACAATCTTGTTGACAAGGGCCGATTGCCCATATCTCCTGTCGAAAAATGCGGGCACATGAGACGCAGTTTGTTCTCCCCTGGGGACAAGCATGCGACTGGTAGCGAGCAGCGATGCATACGGAGCGAGGCGAACGGAAGGTGAGGCGGAGGGCGACGGCGCGGGTCGTGCCGGCTCACTGCGGCGTTCGCCCGGCTATAGGCAAGGTGCCGAGCGCTGCAACACCGCACGGTCGTCGCGGGGATCTTCGACTTGGGTGCCCTGAACCTCGCCGGATCCGGCCGGAGCGTCGGGGATGGTTGTGTTCAGGGGACAAGCACGGAATTCGCACCGGTTTGTGACACCTGTTTTCCCGAAGGATCCGACATCATGAGCATCACACCCGAACAAGCCGAGCCTTCTCAGCGCATCGTCATTTTCGATACCACCTTGCGCGACGGCGAGCAGTCGCCCGGCGCTTCGATGAATCTGGAAGAGAAAGTCCGCATCGCCCAGGTGCTCGAAGAGATGGGCGTCGACGTGATCGAGGCCGGCTTCCCGATCTCCTCGCCCGGCGACTTCGAGGCGGTGCACGAGATCGCCAAGCTGCTGAAGACCTCGACGGTTTGCGGGCTGGCGCGCGCCGTGCGCGGCGACATCGAGCGGGTGGCGGAAGCGATCGCGCCCGCGCCGCGCGGCCGCATCCACACCTTCATCTCCACCAGCCCGCTGCACATGAAGTACAAGCTGCAGCTGGAGCCGGATCAGGTTTTCCAGCGCGTCGTCGAGAGCGTGACCTACGCGCGGAACTTTACTGACGACGTCGAATGGTCGTGCGAGGACGGCTCGCGCAGCGACCACGACTTCCTGTGCCGCTGCGTGGAAGCCGCGATCGACGCCGGCGCCGGAACCATCAACATCCCGGATACGGTCGGCTACGCCGTCCCCGATGAGTTTGGCGCGCTGATCGCGATGATTCGCGGCGCGGGTGCCCAACATCGACAAGGCGACCATCTCGGTCCACTGCCACAACGACTTGGGTCTGGCGGTCGCCAACTCGCTGGCGGCGGTGGCGGCCGGGGCCCGGCAGGTGGAGTGCACCATCAATGGCCTCGGCGAGCGTGCCGGCAACGCCGCCATGGAAGAAATCGTCATGGCCCTGCGCACCCGCTCCGACCGGATGCCTTACGTCAGGGGCGTCAAGACGGAGAACATCATGCGCGCCTCACGGCTGGTCTCGGCAATTACCGGCTTCGTCGTGCAGCCCAACAAGGCAATCGTTGGTGCCAATGCATTCGCGCATGAATCAGGGATTCATCAGGACGGCATGCTGAAGCACGCTGGCACCTACGAGATCATGACGCCGGAGTCGGTCGGGCTGTCGAATTCGAAGCTGGTGCTGGGCAAGCACTCCGGCCGCCACGCCTTTCGCGAGAAGCTGCGCGAGCTGAGCTATGAGCTGGGCGACAACGCGTTGGAAGACGCCTTCGCCCGGTTCAAGGATTTGGCCGACCGCAAGAAAGAGGTGTTCGACGAGGACATTGTCGCACTGGTCGACGACGAACTGGTGCGCGCGCACAACCGCATTAAGCTGATTTCATTGGATATCGAGTGCGGCACCCGGCAAGCTCGGGCGCGGCTGGCCATTGAGGTGGACGGCGAGCGCCGTGCCTGCGACGACGTCGGCGACGGCCCGGTGGATTCTGCCTTCAAGTGCATCAAGCGTCTGTTCGAGACCGCAGCGCGGCTGAAGCTGTACCAGGTGCACGGCGTTACCGGAGGCACCGACGCGCAGGCCGAGGTCACCGTGCGCCTGGAGGAACAGGGTCGGACCGTCAACGGCCAGGGGGCCGACACCGATACCGTCGTTGCATCGGTGAAGGCCTATCTGAACGCTCTGAATAAGCTGCTGGTGAAACGCGAGAAGCGCGCGCCGTCTGCCCTGTCCGCTTGATCGGCGCCGCAAAACCGACCATTCTGTCGGGGACCCAAGGGGGGCACCGGGGCGCCGGAAAACATTCCGACGCCCGTTTCCCACCAAGCAATAACTCCGACCGTCCATCCAGCGAGGGGCGATGTTCTCACGGCTATTCGGATTTCTGTCAGCCGACATGGCGATCGACCTCGGCACGGCGAACACGCTCGTCTACGTCAAGGGCAAGGGCATTGTGCTCAACGAGCCGTCGGTGGTCGCCATCGTTGAGCACAAGGGGCGCAAGCAGGTTCTCGCCGTCGGTGAGGATGCGAAAATGATGCTGGGGCGCACTCCCGGCAACATCCACGCTATTCGGCCGCTTCGCGATGGAGTCATTGCCGACTTCGAAGTCGCCGAGGAGATGATCAAGTATTTCATTCGCAAGGTGCACAACCGGCGTAGTTTCGCCAGTCCGCTTATCATTGTCTGCGTACCGTCCGGCTCCACCCCGGTGGAGCGCCGCGCGATCCAGGAATCGGCGGAACAGGCGGGGGCGCGCCGGGTGTTCCTGATCGAAGAACCGATGGCGGCGGCGATCGGCGCCGGTTTGCCGGTAACCGAGCCCACCGGTTCGATGGTCGTCGACATCGGCGGTGGCACCACCGAGGTGGCGGTGCTGTCGCTGGGGGGAATCGTCTACGCAAAAAGTGTGCGGGTGGGCGGCGACAAGATGGACGAGGCGGTGATCTCCTACATCCGCCGCAACCATAATCTGCTCATCGGCGAAAGCTCTGCTGAACGGATCAAGGAGGAAATCGGGTCTGCCTGTCCGCCGGAGGACGGTGACGGCCGTACCATGGAGATCAAGGGCCGCGACTTGATGAACGGCGTGCCGAAGGAACTGTTGATCAGCGAGCGTCAGATCTCCGAGCCTCGCCGAGCCCGTGGGCACCATCATCGATGCGGTCAAGATGGCGCTTGAACATACGGCGCCGGAACTGGCGGCGGACATCGTCGATAAGGGGATCGTGCTCACCGGAGGCGGCGCCTTGCTCGCGAACGTAGACTACGTGCTGCGCCACGCCACTGGACTGCCGGTGACCATCGCGGAGGACCCGTTGTCTTGCGTGGCTCTCGGCACTGGCAGGGTGCTGGAACAAATGAAGAAAATGCAGAACATCCTCAGCACGATGTATTAGCCCGAATCGGTGTATTGCTATCATTGAAGCTGCCCAGCATTATTTGGCGTGGGACGCCAAGGGTGGCGTACGCCGATGCCGGACCACTTCAATGCCGAGACCGAAACCACCATGCCAGCTGCATTGAAGTCGCTCGCTCATTGGCTGATGTACGCGGTGCTCGTAATTTCCGCTGGCGGGTTGATCCTGCTCGGAAAGGTTGACACGGTGCTCATCGAGCGCGTCCGGTTGCAGGTCAGCGATACCGTCGTGCCAATCCTCGACGTGCTGTCGATCCCCGGCGATATCGCCGCCAGAGGTGTGGGGTGGGCGCGACACTGGATCGACCTTGCCGAAGAAAACGACCGGCTGCGGCGCGAGCGCGACGAGCTTATGCGCTGGCAAGCGACAGCGAAGCGTTTGGAGGCGGAGAATGCCGGCCTTCAGCGACTTCTCAATCACGTTCCGGACCCGGCGGCGACCTACCGTTCGGCCCGCGTTATCGCTGACTCCTCCGGGATTTTCGCGCAGAGCATGATGATCAACGCAGGCTCCCTGGACGGCATTGATAAAGGTCAAATCGCCTTGGATGGATCCGGCCTGGTCGGGCGCGTCGTTGGCGTTTCTCCTCGCGCCGGCCGTGTTCTGCTGCTCACCGACCTGAACTCTCGCGTTCCCGTCTTTGTCGGCGCGTCGCGCTTCCGCGCTGTTCTCGCCGGCGACAATTCCGGTCAGCCCAAGCTCATCCACGTCGTACCGGGGGCCGCGATCGCGGTCGGAGACGCCGTCATGACTTCGGGTATCGCGGGCGGCTTTCCGCCGGGCCTTGCCGTTGGCGTCGTCGTCGAGGTCGACGACCGTCGCATCAGCGTCGCCTTGAATGTCGATTTTAGCCGACTGGAATACGTTCGCGTTGTCGACTACGCCTCGATCGTTTCCCCCCCCGAGCGGCCAAATGCGCTTGACGATCGGCGCAGCGGGGGTTCCCTTGCAGGCAACCCGGCACAGCGCGCCGATGCGCGATGAGATCCAGGGTCCTGCAGCAACTCGACACGCTCGCTCGTAATCTGGTGCCACTCCTGCTGACCGTGGCGCTGCTTTTGGCGGGCATCTTGCCGCTGCATATCACGATGCTGCAGTCCGTCGCACCGCTGCTCCCGCTGATCGCGGTGTTCTACTGGACGCTTTACCGGCCGGACCTGATGCCGGCGGTCGCAGTTTTCGCCATCGGGCTGCTGCAGGACATCCTCGTGGGCCTGCCGATCGGAGTGAGCGCCTGTGTCCTCGTCTGCGTGCACGCCGCGGTAAACACACAGCGGCGCTTCTTGGCGGGCAAATCGTTCGCCATTCTCTGGCTCGGCTTCGCGGTCGTTGCCTCAGCGGCTCTCCTGCTCGGCTGGCTCCTGACCTGCATCTACTACGTCACGCTGGTCACCCCCGACAGAGTAGTCTTCCAGATCCTCACCACCATCGGCTGCTTCCCGATTTTCTGCCGACTGCTGCAACGTTGCCGCTTATCACTGGCGGAGCGGGCATAGCGGCATGGGCCGCGACCTCGACCGCCAGAAGCAGTTCACGCGCCGGGCGCTGCTTTTGGGCGGTGGTCAAACGCTGTTGTTAACAGCGCTCGCCGGTCGGCTGTACTACCTTCAGGTAACGGAAGGCGAGCGCTACCTGACGCTGGCCGACGATAATCGTGTCAACATCAAATTGATGATGCCCATTCGCGGCCGCATCCTTGACCGCCACGGTAGGGCGTTGGCGGTCAACAGGCAGGAATTTCGTGCTGTCCTCACCGCCGAGCAAGCGCAGAACGTCGCCGCCTCGCTTGATGCGCTGTCTGAACTTGTTACGGTAAGCGACGCAGATCGCAAGCGGATCCTACGCGAGATCAGCCGACAACGCCGCTTCGTACCGGTCACCATCCGCGACGATCTGAGCTGGGACGATGTTGCCCGCATCGAAGTGAATGCCCTCGACCTGCCGGGCATCAGCATTGAGGAGGGACAGAGCCGCGATTACCCCTTTGGCGACCTGCTGTCACACGTCCTCGGCTACGTCGGACCTGTATCGGAGACCGACGCTGCCGACGGCGACCCCTTGCTGCAACTTCCGGGCTTTCGCATCGGCAAGGCGGGCATCGAAAACGCTACGAGACCGCGCTGCGCGGCATTGGCGGCAGTTCGCAGGTCGAGGTCAATGCGGTCGGCCGGGTAATCCGCGAACTCGACCGCAGCGAGGGGGATTCCGGCACCGACCTGACCCTTGCCCTGGATCTCGAGTTGCAGCGGATGGCGGTCGAGCGGCTGGGTTCGGAGAGCGGGGCCGCGGTGGTGCTGGACATCGAGACCGGCGAGGTGCTGGCGATGGCGTCGACGCCAGCCTACGATCCGGCGGCGTTCAACCGCGGCCTGACGACCGAAGAGTGGAAGGCGTTGACCTCCGATCCTAAATCGCCACTCACCAACAAGGCGATTGCCGGCCAGTATGCCCCGGGCTCGACGTTTAAGCCGGTGGTGGCGCTGGCGGCGCTGGAGCGTGGCGTCCTGGATGCGGGCACGCGGGTGTTCTGCCCGGGCGACCTGCGCCTCGGCAGTTCCGTGTTCCACTGCTGGCGGCGGGGTGGACACGGATCGCTAGCAATGCGCGATGCGCTCGCCCAGTCGTGCGACTGCTACTTTTACGAGGCGGCGCGGCGGGTTGGCGTTGACCGTATCGCCGCGATGGGAAAGCGCCTCGGCCTGGGAATTCCGCTCGGCATTGATCTTCCACACGAACGTGGTGGGCTGTTGCCAACCCAGGAATGGAAAATGTCGACACGCGGGTCGGGCTGGTCCACGGGCGAGACGGTGATAACCGGCATCGGCCAGGGCTACGTACTCTCAACCCCGCTGCAACTCGCAATGATGGCGGCGCGCATCGGCAACGGCAAAGTAGCGCCCGTCCCCCGGCTGGTGCGAGATCGACGAACGGCCGAGAGTGTCGGCCTGAACGAGACACCGACCAGTCTCGGGCTGAGCGAGGCACATCTCAAGGTCGTCCGCGATGGAATGAACGCCGTCGTCAACAGCGACCGCGGCACGGCAAAGCGAGCGGCCATCAATATCTCCGGCATGGAGATGGCTGGCAAGACCGGCACCTCGCAGGTGCGGCGAATCTCCACGTCGGAACGGCAGTCGGGCGTCATACGAAATGAGCATCTTCCCTGGGAACGGCGCGACCACGCGCTGTTTATCGGCTATGCGCCGGTCTCACGGCCTCGCTTCGCCGTCGCCGTGGTGATCGAACACGGTGGGGCCGGCTCGAAGGCGGCGGCACCCGTCGCTCGAGATATTTTGCTGACGGCACAGAAATTGGACGCGCTTTCCGTTGCCGATCGGGCAGATGGCGGCTCGTCTCGCTCCGGAGGCTGAGCATTACGATGCGCTGGCACGCATTCGAACAGCCCGGCCCGACGCTGAATGACAAGGTATTTCGTATCCGCTGGCTGATGGTTCTGGTGCTGTGCGCCATCGCCGGGGTGGGCATTGCCATGCTGTATTCGGCCGCCGGAGGCAAAATGGAGCCCTGGGCGATCCGGCAATTGCTCCGCTTCCTCGTGGCGCTGGGCATTCTACTGCTAGTCGCCGTCTCCGACATTCGGCTGTGGTTGCGGCTGGCTTACCCGATCTATCTGGCGTCCCTTGTGCTGCTGGTCGTCGTCGACTTCGCGGGCATCATCGGCATGGGGGCTCAGCGCTGGATAGACCTCGGATTCATCAGTCTACAGCCCTCCGAGGTGATGAAGATCGCTCTGGTGCTGGCGCTGGCGCGATATTTCCACGCCATGGCAAGTGAGGATGTGGCCCGGCCGTGGCGGCTGGTCTTGCCGGTGCTGATGGTGCTTGCCCCGGTCGGGCTGGTGCTCAAACAGCCGGATTTAGGCACCGCGATGATGCTCCTGATCGGTGCAGCGGCGATGTTCTTCGCTGCCGGGGTCCGGCTGTGGATGTTCATTGCGGTGGGGCTGGCGGGACTGGCTACGTTGCCACTCGCCTGGCAAACGCTCCACGACTATCAGCGGAAACGGGTGCTGACCTTCCTTGATCCAGAGACCGACCCGCTTGGCTCCGGCTACCATATTCTGCAGTCAAAGATCGCTCTGGGTTCCGGCGGCTTGTTCGGCAAAGGCTATTTGCAAGGCACGCAAAGTCATCTGAATTTCCTGCCGGAAAAGCAGACGGACTTCATCTTCACCATGCTGGCCGAAGAATTCGGACTGGTTGGATCGCTCGGAATGCTGACGCTTTACGCGATCGTCCTCGCGTACTGTCTCGCAATATCCATCTCGGCGCGCAGCCAGTTTGGCCGCTTGTTGGCATTGGGCATTACCTGCACCTTCTTCCTCTATGTCTTCATCAACATGGCGATGGTGATGGGGATGATTCCAGTGGTCGGCATTCCCTTGCCGCTGGTTTCGTACGGAGGCACGGCAATCGTTTCGCTGATGCTTGGCTTTGGCCTGGTGATGTGCGTTTACGTACACCGCGACGTGATGATTTCACGCCACGCGACCGGCGAATGAAACTTCCTGCGACGCCGCAGCTCCGGAGCTGAACCAGCCACGCTCGAAGGGACGGCACGAGGCCGTTGATGCGGGCGGCAATCTCGGTGTTTGTGTGGCCTTCGTGTCATGGCTGTTGCAGTCGGAGCAAGAAGCCTTCAATCTGATTTATCATTTTTCACGCCGCTGCTCCCGCCCATGGACATCCGATGACCTCTGCTGATCGTGAGGGGGACCCGCTAAGCGTTGTCGCTCGCCCCGCCTTCAAGGATGCAGCGAAAAAGCCGTACAACTCCTTGCTGTATGGATCGCTGCAGCAATTGGGAGTTCGCGTCCGCGAATATGAAGCGCGTCATCTATTGCAAGGCCACGTGGATATTTGGCACATCCACTGGCCGGAGAGCCTGATCGAGACGAAGAATGGCATCGGAGCCTGGATTTCGGCACAGCAACATCGCCTCCTGCTGCAGATCGCGCGGCGGCGAGGGATCAAACTCGTCTGGACGATCCACGATCTGATACCGCACGACCTGGTCTATCCGCGTATCGAATGGCCGTTCTGGTATGACGTGATCCGTCGCGTCGACGGCGTTATTGCGCTGACGCAGAAGGGCCTGGACCTGGCGTGTGAACGCTATCCACGCCTCCAGGCTGTTCCTGCTTTCGTCATTCCCCACGGTCATTTCCGAGACGCTTATCCGAAAACCGTCTCGCGAGAGGAGGCCCGGCGCTCTCTTGGCATCGCGGAAGAGAAACGGGTGATCACTTATTTCGGACAGGTACGCCCCTACAAGAATGTTCCGCGGCTGATCCAGGCGTTTCGCGCCATGCCCGGCGAGGACTTGATGCTTGGATCTGCGGGCGGATCAGCAAGCGTACCGGTGGTGGTGATGAGATCGTCGCCGCAGCCGCCGGAGATCCGCGCATACGGCTGGAACTCCGCCATCCGACCGACGAGATCCAGCTTTTCACCCTCGCGTCGGATCTAATGGTGTTCCCCTACTCGGAAATTCTGAACTCTGGCAGTGCCATCCTGGCGCTGTCCTACGACCGGCCGATCGTCGTCCCCAACCTGGGAGCCCTTCCCGAATTGCGTCGGCTCGTCGGCGACGCCTGGGTGCGCGGGTATGAGGGTGACATCACTCCAGGAATCCTCCGCGAAGCCCTTGACTGGGCGTATGGCACGCAACGACCGCCGCAGGCTCCTCTCGAACCACTGGATTGGTCGAACATCGGCGGGCAGACACTCGACGCCTATCGCGCGGTTTTGCGAAATGGAGCGAATGGAGCGACGCCGTAAGGCAAACCATCTCGCCCGCAAGGGCCATCACAAACGGCGCAGCTATTCTAAGATCGACCGCCCAAGAGATCCCAGTAAGCCTCCGGTCGCACCACGATCAGGTCATCCAGCGAACTGGAGCCGGCCGCCCAGCGGCCCCCCTTCATGTGGTCCATGTATCGCCCGAGCGGGCTGTTGATGAATACGTGTCCCGCTCGTTGTCCGAGGCCGCCGGCGATGTCGTGTGTCTTATGCCGGCGCTTTTCGAAGCGGCGACGCACCACGTCGAACAGCCACGAATCGTGATACTCCCGTTCACGAAACAGGGCGTCCTGGGTGTACAGCGTCCGGAAAGCTGCTAGAAATTCATTGATTGCCGGATGGCGCAAATTGTAAGCGACCAGGCCGCATTCCGAGCAACCGGGACGCTTGAGGAACCCCAACAGGCAATCCGAAGGCACCAGCCCCTCGATGAAGCTGCGCGGAATGTCCTGAAACACGACAATGTCCGCATCCATCCAGCACAGCACGTCGGCGCCGCTGCGTTTCGCCGCATCGAAGATCGCAAAACATTTGTGACTGAAGCGAACCGCATCCCAGCGATAGCCGATGCCCCAGTCGATCCACTTCAGCTTGACCTTCGGCAGCCGGGAATTCGGGCGGTTCCACTTGACCCGCACCCAGGGGCGCTTGCCTCGCCGTTCCTCGCCCCGCGCCCGCAGATTATCGCCATGCCTCTCCTTGAAGGCGACGAGATCAGGGCAAGATTGCAACAGGTCGACAGCGATCACCCGCTCGCTGGGGGTTTCAGGCGTAAAGCCCTCCGCATAGACCCAAAGCGCGACATCGGCCGGCAAATGGCGGTCGCAGCTTTCGATCATCCTTCGGCCGTACCGTTCATATCCCTCGGAGTTGCAGGTCGTGACGACTGCTACACGCCTCATATCCAACAGCACCCCTACCCAGCGTTGATTTTGTTAATCGCGAAGGATTTAGTTTTCGCGCCGATCCCGCCCGCATGGAGATAAGGTTGATCCGTCTATCTTTCAAAATCAATGTATTTGCCGCGAAGGCAGCCTACCTACCCCACTTGGACCACTTTGGCGAAGCGCAGCTCCTGCGCCGCCCTTCAGGCGTGTCTCGAGTATCAGCACACGCGTTTGTGGCGAGGTGTTGACGGGTCTGCGGCTTGTGTAATCTGGCACGCCGTATTATATCCGCCGCCATTCCTGCACCTTGGATCGTGATGCGCAGATATCTCATCGCCGTTGGGCTCGTTGCAGCCATTGCCTTGATCGTTGGCGCCGCTGTCTTTGGCAGCGGCGGCACCTCCGTGACCTATCGTCTCGCAAAAGTCGAGGCCGGCCCGATTGTCAGTATCGTTGGCGCCGCCGGCTCCGTGGAGCTGATAACCTCGTATCCCGTGGTGGCGCGAATCGCCGGGGTTGTTACCGAGATCAATGTCGAGTTCAACGCCCAAGTACAGCAAGGTGATGTCCTGGCGCGCCTTAATCCGGAGGACGTCGCTGCTCGCCTGAACATTGCCAGGGCAGACCGGGAGGTTGCGCGCGGTGCGGTGGAGATTGCCGCCAGCCAGATCGATCTCGCCCGCAGGCAGGTTGATAACTCCCGAGCGGCGCTTGACAGCGCACGCGCCGCGGTGAAATCAGCCGGTTTCTCCGCAAGCGACGCCGAGCGCGATCTCGCTATCAAGCGGCAGCTCGCAACGACCGGAGACGTCGCGCCCATGGAAATCGAGCGGGCGCGGACAACACAGGGCCGTGCAGCGAACGAAAACGCAGCGGCAAAGGCCCGCGAGCAGTCGGCGATCGCATCTTTTTCGGCGACGCAAGCGCAGCTGGAGGTCTCCGAGTTGCAATTGCGGAACGCACAAGCCGCACTGGAGGCACGAGAAGTGGCCGTCCAGCAAGCAGAGTCGGATCTCGATCGGGCGACAGTTCGCGCCCCTATCGCCGGTGTCGTCATGGCCAAGAACGTTGTCGTTGGTCGCACGGTCAGCGTCGGCGAGGTTCTGTTCACTATCGCGCCGGACCTGAAGCAGGTACAGGTGCAGGCGCGCATCGACGAGGCGGATATTGGCCGGATCGCACCAGGGCAGGTTGCAACTTTCGTCTTCGGCGCATTCCCGGGGCAAGTGTTTCAGGGCAAAGTCGTCGACATCCGCAAGACACCGCAGGTCGCCGAGGGAGTCGTTACCTATATCGTTGAGATCGTCGCTCAGAACGACGATCTAAAATTGCTGCCGGGCATGACGGCGGCAGTCAACATCATCGTCGACAGTCGGCCGCAAGCGATCAAGGTGCCGCGCGCGGCGCTTCGTTTCGTTCCAGCCGCCGCAAGTGATGGGAAGGCCTCAGCCGCCCCACAGCCAGCGGGAAAGGAAGTCGTCTGGCGTCTCGGCGCGGGGAACCAGCCGGAGGCGGTCGTGATCAAGACCGGTGTGAGTGATGGTGTATTCACGGAAGTCGTGGAAGGATCTTTGCAGCCGGGCGAAGACATCATTGTCGGCGTCGCCGAGACTGCCAAGAACAAATCCGGCGGACCTTTGAGATTTTAACCCAGTGACCAATCTGATCTACACCGACCAGCTGTCTAAGCACTATCAGGTCGGCTCGCAGGAAGTTCACGCCCTCAACGATATCTCCATATCGATTGGGAGAGGCGAGTTTGTCGCGATCATGGGTGCATCCGGGTCGGGCAAGTCTACGCTGATGAACCAGATCGGCTGTCTGGACACGCCGACGTCGGGCACCTACCGGCTGAACGGCGTCGACGTCTCCAATCTAACCTCCGACGCGCTGGCAGAACTGCGCAACCGTGATATTGGTTTCTGCTTCCAGTCCTATAACCTGCTGGCGCGGGCAACCGCGCTGGCAAATGTCGAAGTGCCGCTGATCTACGCCGGCATCGATCGTCCTCAGCGCCACGCGCGCGCCGCCGAGGTGCTCGCCGAGGTCGGCCTCGCCGATCGGGTCCATCACCTGCCAAGCCAACTCTCCGGCGGGCAGCAGCAGCGGGTCGCGATCGCCCGTGCACTCGTGAACAAACCGCAATTGATCCTGGCCGACGAACCTACGGGCACCCTTGATTCACGAACCGGGCAGGAAATCATGGCGCTGTTCGGCCGCCTGAACGATGCCGGCATCACCGTCATTCTGGTGACCCACGATCAATCGGTTGCCGGCTTCGCCCGGCGAGTGCTCTCCTTGAAAGACGGGTACATGGTCGATGATCGGCCACAGGAAGGAGCCAAACTCGTTACAGACCGGCCCATTCGGTTCCGTCCGGTGCAAGCGTGAACTATCTACACGCCCTGCGCAGCGCGGTAGACGCCATACGGGGAAACGCGCTGCGAAGCCTGCTGACGATGCTCGGTATCGTTATCGGTGTCGCGGCGGTGATTATCGTGGTTGCCATCGGGTCCGGGGCCCGCGCGGTCGTCGTTGAGCAAATCCAGAGTCTGGGGTCTAACCTGATCGTCATCGATGCCCGGAGCAGCCTGTGGCTGTCTGACACCGATGCGGCGTCGATCAAGGCTGAAGTACCGGGCGTCATGGTCGCCGAGCCTGTCCTGCGCGGAGGACTGAATGTTACGGCGGGGAATATTCTCTGGCCGACGACGGTGAATGGCGTCACCGAAAATTTCCTTGAGGTTCGAGATTGGCCGCTGAGCAATGGTCGGAATTTCGAGCCGGAGGAAGTGGGCGCCGGCGCCAAAGTCGTCCTTCTCGGATCGACCATTGCGCGGGTGGTTTTTGGCGAGCGGAATCCGATTGGCGAGGTTGTGCGGCTGAAAAGCGTCCCGCACACGGTGATCGGCGTCCTGGCGTCGAAGGGCACCTCGAACACCGGTCGCGATCAGGACGATATTGTCCTCGTTCCGCTGAAGACGGCGAGAAGTCGGCTGCTCGGCGCTAACGTCGTCAATCCCAACCGCATCGATACGATCCTCGTCAAGGTCGAGGAGGCCTGGAACCTCAAACAGGCCGAGCAGGACATCCGCGCGCTGTTGCGAGAACGGCCGAGGCTCGCTGCCAGCATCGACGAAGATATCAACATCAAGAACATGGCGGAGGTTTTGAAGATCAAGGAATCTTCCGCCGGAGCGCTGGCGATGCTGGTGGCCGCTATTGCCTCGGTCTCGCTGATCGTCGGCGGCATCGGCATCATGAACATCATGCTGGTCTCGGTCGTCGAGCGAACGCGAGAAATCGGCATCCGCATGGCCGTTGGTGCGCGACGACGGGATATCTTGTCGCAGTTCCTGGTGGAAGCGGTGACGTTGTCCGTCATCGGCGGACTGATCGGCATCGGTATCGGGATCGCCGCGTCACTAACCATCGCGACTTTCGCCGAATGGCCGTTCATCTTCAGCCTGCAAGCAGTTTTATTGGCCGTCGGCTTCAGTATCACTGTCGGCGTCGTGTTTGGCTTTTATCCCGCTCGCCGAGCATCTCTGCTCGATCCCATCGAAGCTCTGCGTCACGAATAGCGGCGATTTTTCAGCGCCGGGTTCCGCCTGCGCACGTTTTTTCCGGAGGTCCTCCCTTGTTGCTGGCTTCTTCCCCTGCCCGAAATGATGCAACCGAGACCCCGGCGGCACCACGTGGACACATCGCAATCCGAGCCGCTACAGCCGGCCTGTTGGTCGGCACCCTCGCCCTCTGCTGTATCCCGGCTGCGTCGGCAGAGACGATCGAAGAAGCGATGGCGCAAGCCTACGCCTCCAACCCGGCCCTGCTGGCTGCCCGCAAGGAGCTCGCGCGAACAGACGAACAGGTATCGCAAGCGCTAGCGGCATGGCGGCCGCAGTCCAGCGTCACGGCTGGCGGCGGTTACATCAAGGATTTCTCCGGCGAGGATCAAACCACCAACGCCAACAGCCAGTTCTCGACAACCGACGGTCCAACTGCGGTACTCAACCTGCAGGCTCAGCAACCGATCTACAACTTCTACAACGGCCCGCG
Source organism: Rhodospirillales bacterium (assembly GCA_016712375.1). Taxonomy (GTDB): domain Bacteria; phylum Pseudomonadota; class Alphaproteobacteria; order Rhodospirillales; family Defluviicoccaceae; genus Defluviicoccus. The sequence goes on along the minus strand of JADJRE010000030.1, from coordinate 11,416 downwards.
GATACGTCAAGCGGAGCAGACGGTCAAGGCGCAGCGCGCCCGACTGATCGCGGTGGAACAGGATGTCCTGCTTCAAACTGCCGCCGCCTATCTCAATGTCATCCGCAGCGAGGCATTGCTGCGGTACGGTATTGACTACGAACGAGCCTTGCAGAGCAGCCTGGATGCGACGCGTCGGCAATTCGACCTCGGAACCGTCCGCAACTCGGCTGTTGCCGAGGCACAGTCGCAATCCGCGGCCGCAACAGCCCAGCGTGTCCAATTGGAAGGGGCTCTGGCCACCGCGCGCGGCAATTACGAGGCCGTGATCGGCTCGGCGCCGCAATCTCTGGTGATGCCGGCGATGCCGGGCGGCCTGCCCTCCACACTAGAGCAAGCGATAGACGAGGCTGAGGCCAACCCCAACTTTGTCGCAGCCGATCGTCTCGAGCGGGCGGCACAGGATGGCGTGGACTTCGCCGCCGGCCAGAAGCTTCCGCAGTTCCTGCTGCAGGGCCAGCTCAACCCGCAATCCGGCCTTGTGATGGGAGTAATGACGATGCCGCTCTACAACCCCATCCTTGATCCCCAGATGCGCGCGGCGAAAGTTCTGGTCGGCCAGCGACGGCAGGAAATGGAAGGGCAGCGCCGGCAAGCGCGACAGACCGCGCTCGCTGCCTGGCAGGATCTGCAAAGCGCAAAGGGCCAGATCGGTGCGATCGAAGCGCAGGTTAACGCCGCCCGGATCGCCGCCGAGGGAACCGGCCGGGAGTACGGGTTTGGGTTGCGCACTATCACAGAGTTGCTGACAAACCAGGCGCAGTATTTCCAGGCGCAGACGAACCTGATCGGCGCGCAGCAGCAGATGCGACTTGCCGCATATCAGGTGATGGCGGCCGCCGGACGGCTGACCGCCGGAGATCTGAACTTGAATGTCGAGGCTTATGATCCAAAACGGTATTACGATAGAGTGCGGAGCAAGTGGTGGGGATCGGGTCCCGACTTGGAATAATCCCGCCCGACACTGATGGCGGAGCGCCTGCTTGCAAGGTGCCGCCAACCGAAGCCAGCTAAGGATCCGCCGTGAGCTGCAAGGAACGTCAGCCGTGAGCAGGCGAAAGAGGAAAAAACTCAAGCCGCTGGACGGCAACTGGCGGCAGGCCGTGATCCAGGTCCTGCGTCTGGCGTCGCCCTTTCAGCGCTTCACGGTGGTCGGCGGCCTATTCCTGTCCAGCATGTTCGAGCTGCTCGGGCTGGCGATGATCATCCCGCTGCTCGCCAGCGTTTCAATGGAAGTTCACGGCGGCAAGGGTGCCATCACCAACGCCATCCGCAAGGGCATGGAAGCCGTCGGGCTGCCGTTCGATCCGCTGATGATCTTGCTGCTGATTGTCCTCGGGTTCACCCTGAAGGCCGTGGTTACCATCACGACCATGCGCTACGTCACCGATATCGTCGCTGGTATCGGCAATAGCTTTCAGGTGCAGCTGCTACGCAATCTGTTGCGCGCGCGCTGGAGTTTCTTCATCCGCCAGCCTCTCGGCCGGCTTGTTCATGCGACCGGCTCGGAGGCGGCGGCGGTCGGAGAAAGTTTCCTCAGCATCGCGACGATTCTCGCCAGCATCCTGCAGGCGTCCTTATTCCTTCTGGTCGCGGCGTTGATCTCCTGGAAGCTGGCGCTGCTGGCGATGGCCATCGGTTTGCTGATGTTTGTGTCATTCGGCAAGCTGGTGCGCAGCAGCCGTATCGCAGCGCGTCAGCATCGTGCGCAGATGCGACAGCTCGCCGGCAACTTCACCGACGCGATGATCGGCATCAAGCCGATCCGCGCCATGGGCCGCACCGACCGCTTCGGCCGGCTGTTCGAAGCTGACGCGCGAGGCATTGCGCAGACCTTGCGCGCAAGGGTGATCAGCAGCGAATACGTTACCGAGATGCAGGAGCCGGTGATCGGGGTGTTGCTGGCGGTGGCATTCTATTACGCGACCCAGTCGGCGACGCTGCATCCCACCGACGTGATCATTATGGCGATTCTGCTGGTGCGAACGATTAGCATTCTGTCGCCGATGCAGCGGATCGTCCTCAGGTTCATCCAATCCTACGATCTCTACCGGTCGCTGGACGACCTGTTGAACGAGACCGCAGCGGCTGCCGAGCCCTCTGGTGGCTCCCTTCCACCGGTGTTCGAGCGGGCAATTGAGTTCGAGCGAGTGTCGTTTGGCTACGGCGACCGGTTGGTGCTACAGGACCTCGATCTCACCATCCCCTGCGGCGTCATCACCGCGCTGGCCGGGCCTTCCGGTGTTGGCAAATCGACGGCGGTTGATCTGATCGCGGGCCTCTATGAGCCGGTCGCCGGACACATCCGGATCGACGGCGTTGATCTGCGCGAGATCGATCTGCAGCGCTGGCGGCATCTTCTGGGTTACGTTCCGCAGGAGGTGACGCTGTTCCACGACACCGTTTTCCGCAATGTCAGCCTGTGGGAAGACGGCGCCACTGAGGAGGAGGTCATCACCGCTCTGCAGGTGGCCGGTGCCTGGTCGTTCGTCAGCGAGCTGCCACAAGGGCTGCACCAGATGCTGGGAGAACGCGGTCACCGGCTTTCGGGGGGGCAGCGACAGCGCATATCCATCGCCCGCGCGCTGGTTCACAAGCCTAAGCTGCTGATCCTCGACGAGGCGACGACCGGCCTGGATCCGCAGACAGAAGCCGAGATTTGTCAGGTGGTGCAGCGACTGTGCGTCGAGCAGCGGCTGACCGTGCTCGCCATCTCACATCAACCTGCCTGGCAGCAGATCGCCGACCGGGTCTACACCATCGTCGACGGCACCACTGTTCAGACCCATCCCGTCGTGGTGCCCATGGCCTCCGCCAGCTGAGTGGCATCTGCCGGCGGGCCCCTCCCCGTCTTGCCCTTCCCCCGGCGTTCAATCCCGCTCGACGAATAATAAAAACGCGAGTAACGTGGTGGGTCTTTCAATCCTCCGCCGCAGAGGCCTCTCGACGCCACCGGCGAGCGGCGGCGGTAGAACCGGGTTACGAATGCTGCTCGTCAAGAGGCGGCCGAAGTTGTCCTGACCCAACAGATAGCGGAGGCGACACGTGTCGGGCTGGGCACAAAACCAGCATGACGACCTCGTTCGCAAGGCTGCCATTCTCGAGCTGACGCTGGATGCCATGGAGCAGGGCATCAGCGTCTTTGACGCCGACCTCAATGTCGTCGTCTTCAACCGGCGCTTCCTGGAGATCCTTGGGCTGCCGATCGATCGGTTCCGGCCCGGTGACAGCTTCGAGAAAATGATCCGCTTTAACGCGGAGCGCGGTGACTATGGTCCAGGGGATGTCGCCGAGCAGGTGCGCAGCCGTGTTGATCTTGCCCGCCGGTTCGAGGCCCACTGTTTCGAACGGACTCGCCCTGACGGGACGGTGATCGAGGTCCGGGGCGCCCCGGTGCACGGGGGTGGATTCTTGACCACCTACACCGACATCACCGAACGCAAGCACAACGAACGGCAATCGCTGCAGGAAGCACTGAACGCCGCGCGGGGACAGCTGGAGGCCACGCTCGAAACCGTTTCCGCTGGTATCGGTCTGTATGACCGTGACGACCGCCTCGTGCTGTTCAACAGCCACTACCGCGAAGTCTATCCTGGGCTTGCCGACGTGATCCGGGTGGGAGCCCCGTTCGAGTTAATTCTGAGGACTGCGGCCGATCGCGGCATCGTCGCCGATGCTGTCAGCCGAGGCGAAGCCTGGTTCAAGGAACGCCTGGCCCGTCATCGGAATCCGAGCGGGCCGTTTCAGCAGCTGCAGGTTGATGGCCGCTGGATTCAGATCGACGAGCGCCAGACGGTGGATGGCGGCATTGTCGCGGTGTTCACCGACGTCTCAAAGCTGAAGCAACGGCAGAGGAGGATCTGGCCGCTGCGGTCCGTGACAAGGATGCGTTGCTGGCCGAGTTCAACACCGTCATGGACACCATCGAGTACGGCGTCCTGTTTCTCGGGCCGGACCTTCGAATGCGGCTGGCAAATCGCGCCTTTGGTGAGATGTGGCACTTCCCTCATGAATTCATCTCCGGTCACGCGGAAATGCGGGGAACTGATGGAATTCGTCGGAGGCTTGGGACTGTATCCACTGCCGGCAGACGAACTTCAAGATTATATCCAGCAAAGACTCGATGCTATTCGGCAAGGGAACATCGCGCCCGTCGACCTTCGAATGTCGGATGGTCGAGTTGTTGAATATCAATGTAAGAGCCTGCCGGATGGCGGCCGCATGGTGACTTATTTTGACATCACCGCGTATCGCCAAACCGAAGAAGCCCTGAAACAAAGCGAACGTCGGTTCAAGGATTTCACCTCATCCTCCTCTGACTGGATTTGGGAGATGGGCCCTGATCTCCGTTTCACGTTTGTTTCGGAGCGAATGCTTGCCATCACCAAACTTCGGCCGGCCGATGTTATCGGCAAGACCCGCGAGGAGTTTGGACGAGAGTGTCGCAGCGACGCGGCCTGGCGGCAGCATATGGATGATCTGCGCGCCCACCGGCCATTCAAGAACTTCCGCTACGCCATCAACACCGGCCACGGCGGGGCGGTCTGGATCAGCGTCAGCGGGCTGCCCATCGAAACGGCCGAGGGCGATTTTGGCGGCTACCGCGGCACCGCCTCGGACGTCACCGACGAGGTGCGGCGCGAAGGGGAACTGCGCGAGGCCAAGGATCGGGCAGAACAGGCACTCATCGCTCTCAAGCAGGTGCAGACCAATCTGGTGCATGCAGAAAAGCTGGCGCTGCTCGGTCAGCTTGTCGCCGGCATCGCGCACGAGATCAAGAACCCGCTGAATTTCGTCAACAACTTTGCCAGCCTGTCGGTCGAACTCCTATCCGAGATGAAGGATCAGCTGCAGGTCGGTCTCGCCAGCTTGCGTGCCGACAAGCGCGCCGAGGTCGACGACCTGTTCGCGACGCTTGCGGGTAATCTCCGGAGGATCCGCGAGCACGGCAACCGTGCCGACGGCATCGTCAAGAGCATGCTGGCACATTCGCGCGAAGGCCCCGGCGAGAAGCGGCCGGCCGACATCAACGCGTTGATCGAAGAAAGCCTCAGCCTCGCCTACCACGGCGCTCGCGCCCACGATCCTGATTTCAACGCGGTGCTTGAGCGTGACCTCGATCCCGCGGCTGGCCGGGTCGACATGGTTCCTCAGGACATCAGCCGGGTGCTGTTGAACCTGTTTTCCAACGGCTTCCATGCCACACAGGAGCGTCTCGAACAAGACGCCGCAGCAAACTACCGTCCCACCCTGAGGGTATCCACGCGGCGGGTCGATCATGCCGTTGAGATCCGCGTGCGTGACAATGGCACCGGCATCGAGGCAGACGTGATCAAGAAGATCTTCACGCCCTTCTTCACCACCAAGCCGGCCGGCAAGGGGACGGGGCTGGGCTTGTCGCTGAGCTACGACATCGTCGTTCACCAGCACGGCGGGACCTTCGACGTCGATACCCTGCCCGGCGACTATGCCGAGTTCACCGTCCGGCTGCCGTGTGCTGGGACGGCGGAAACAGCAGCAGAGGCCGGTCAGTGACCAACCAGCCTATCATCGGCGGCCGCCTGCGGATGCCGGCCAAGATCCTCGTCGTCGACGATGAGCCAGACCTGGAACTACTCGTGCGGCAGAAGTTTCGGCGGCAGATCGGTGACGGCGTTTACTCGTTCATGTTTGCTCGCGACGGCGTGGAGGCGCTGGCTTCGATGGACGCCGACCCCTCGGTGGACCTCGTCCTCTCCGACATCAATATGCCGGGCATGGACGGTTTGGCGCTGCTCAGCCGATTGAAGGAGAACCCTGCGCCGCTGCGGGCCGTCATCATTTCCGCCTACGGTGATATGAAAAATATCCGCACGGCGATGAACCGCGGCGCCTTCGATTTTTATCACCAAGCCGATTGACTTCGAGGATCTGGCGCTGACCATCGCCCGGACGCTTGCCGATCTCGAGGCAGTCCGCGAGGCGGGCCGATGCCGGGAGGAAGCGGAACGCGCCCGCGCCAATCTCGCTCGCTACTTCTCGCCCAGCCTGGCAAGCCATCTCGCGGATCACCCGAACATCCTGGCACTTGGTGGTGAGCGTCGAGATCTGAGCTTTCTGTTCACCGATCTCGCCGATTTCACGCCGCTGGCCGAGACGCTCGATGCCGCCTTTATCGTGCAGATGATGAACGAATACATCAGCGGCCTGTCCGGGATCGTGTTCGAGCACGGCGGCACCGTTCACACGGTCGTCGGCGACGCCGTCTATGCGATGTTCGGCGCACCGCTGGAACAGTCAGATCACGCCGCTCGCGCGGTCGCCTGTGCGCTGGCCATCGACACCTTCGCGCAATCGTTTGCCAGCAAAAAAACAGGGACGGCGTTTCCATCGGCATCACCCGGATCGGTGTAAACTCAGGGCCGGCGATTGTTGGCAACGTCGGCGGCAAGACGTTTTTCCACTACACGGCCTATGGCGACGCCATCAACACGGCGGCCCGCCTCGAGAACGCCAACAAGGTCCTCGGCACGCGCATCTGTATCAGCGGCGAGACGGTCGACCGGATTGCCGGCTTCGTCGGCCGGCCGATTGGCACGTTAATGGTCAGGGGCAAAGGCAAGGGCGTCGAAACCTATGAACCCCTGAACGGCGAGAGTTCCAGTTCTCCATCCGCCTCTTCCTACCTGCGAGCCTTCCGCATGCTCGAGATCGGCGACCCGCAGGCCGTGCAGGCTTTCGCCACCCACGTTGGCCGATATGGCAACGACGCGTTGGCGATCTTTCACTTGAAGCGGTTGCTTGCCGGAGAAGTCGGGACGCGCATCGCAATGTTCGATAGTACAAGGTGAAGCGACTCGGGTGAATACCTTAAACCCCTCTTCAAGAGCGTATGATCTTCACCAGCTTCTGCTTCTCTTCATCCCACAAACAGTAACGCGAGCTGGTCAGCGCGCCCCCGGATATTGTCAGCGTCGTCGCATCGGAGAATGCCGGATGAGCGCGGTGACACTCCTCCAGCCGGTAATTTGGAATTCGCGGGTCGAGATGATGAACATGATGAAAGCCAATGTTACCGGTGAACCACTGCAGGATCCGCGGCAGTCGGAGATAGGAGCTTCCGTTTAGCGACGCAGCCACCGGCGTCCACGCCTCGTGACGCGCCCACAGGGCTCCATCGAAACGATGTTGCAGCGAGAACAGCCACACGCCGAAGATGGAGGCGATGATTGAAGTGGGCAGCTGTACCAACAAGACGTCGCGGAAGCCGAGACCGATGCACAAGCCGCCGTACACGACCAGCAATGCCAGGTTGGTGCCGTAAACTGCCCATCGCTCGCGGTTCCACGACAGGGGTGCGTCAAACGGCACTCGATAGATGACTAGGAACACCACCGGCGGCAGCAGCAGCAGTGAGACGACGGGATGCAGCATTGCGCGGTGCACCATCCGACGCCACCGGGGAAGCGCGCGGTACTCGTCGAAGGTCAGGCACGTCGAGTAGATATCGCTGCCGCTCATCCTGCGGTCGAGATCGTTCCAATGCGCATGGTGCCCGGCATGCTGGCGGCGCCACATGCCATAGGGGGTTAACGTGAACAGGCTGCAAAGCATCCCGACGGCGTCGTTTGCCCGCCGCGACCGAAAGAAGGAGCCGTGTCCGCAGTCGTGCTGGATGATGAAGATCCGCACGATGAAGGCGGCCGTTGGCACGGCCAGTGCCAAGGTTATCCACCAGCTCAGCGCCAAGCTGGCGTACATCACGACGAATAGCCCGAGGCACGGCAGGAATGAACTGGCCATCTGGCCAATGCCGATCGTCGCACTCGGCGCGCGATAGCGCGACGTGATCGCGCGGATGGACGCCCACCCCGCCGCCGCCTCGTTGGATCGTTGCTGGTGGCCGTGGTCAGGAACCGTCGGCGCTTCTACCTTCACAGCCATCGCTTCCATGCTTCCGTCCCTGCTTGTTTTACCGCTAGAGCACTCCCTCGCCTTCTTCGCGGCGCTATGCGCGACAGTACTGGCGGTCGATCATCGCCCCTGGCGCCACCGCAAAGCTCCGCCTAACGAACGCGCCACGGCGCATGTGGACGCCACAGCGGAAAAAAAATTGATGGGCATCAGGCCGCCGCAGACATCATCCGCTTAGATCATAAAGTTCCAAACCCGTTGCGGCACAACCGATGCCAATAGCGGCCGCGCGGCGCCCGTCGATGAAGCCTCTTGCGCGCCTCATCGCCTCCGCGTCGTGGGTTGGCCAGTCACTGTAGCGGCTTGCTGACGATCATGACGCTCGGGTCGTCGTCGTCGACCTTGACCGAGAAACCGAGCTTCCGGACAAGGCCCAGCATCGGCGCATTCTCTCGTAGCACCTCGCCCCAGATCTCGCCGATGCCACGGAGCCGACAGCACTCGATGATCTCCTCCAGCAGCAGGCGGCCGAGCCCTTTTCCTTTCAAATCGGAGCGCACTGCCCCAGCATATTCAGCCCGCACCCGATTTGGATCGGTGAAGATGCTCATTATGCCGAGAATCGTTGGTACATCCGCCTGCCCATCAATGAGCAGGAATGCCATCTCCCGGTCGTAGTCGATCTGCGTCAGCCGGGCGGCGAGTTGATGATCCAGCTCCTTGATCTGCGAGAAAAACCGCAAGCGCCGATCCTCCGGCGACTGGCAAAGTACGAAGGCCTGCAACGCCGGCTCGTCTTCCGGTCGGATCGGCCGAAGCGTCAGCATCCTGCCGTCGCGAGCAGACACCGTTTTTTCAAATTCGCTTGGATAAGGGCGTATGGCCAGCCGCGCTTCGGCCGGCTGCGCGGCAGCAGCAGCAATCCGGACACCAGCAGTCAGCGCCACAATGCCCTGCGCATTAGCGATCAATGGGTCGATGTTGATGTCGACGATCTCGGCGATGTCGGCGGCCATCTGCGACAGCTTGACGAGCGCAAGCGCGACTTCGTCTAGAATTTCAGGTGCGGCGCCTTCCACTCGAAACAGCCGAGAGACGTCGGTCTCGGCGATTGCCTGGCGGGCGAGGTTGAGGTTCAAAGGAGGCAGTGCCACGGCATGGTCCGGCAGTAGTTGACCGATCAAGCCGCCGCGACCGAATCGGATCACCGGCCCGAAGGTCTTGTCGGACGCGATCCCCAGATAGAGCGCCGAGGCGTCGTTGCGGTCGATCCAAGGTCGCACCACGAAACTGGCGATTGGGGTGGTGTAGCCGCGCGCTTGCCAGCGCCGCTCGAAGCGCTGGGCCGCAGTCAGCACGGCAGTTGCATCGGGCAGATCCGGGGCAATCCAGGTCGCATCGCCGGGCACCAGCTGATGGCCCAACACCTGAAGCGCCACCGGGAAGCCGATCTGCTCGGCGATTGCCGCCGCTTCCTCGTCGGTGGCGGCAGGGCGGCTTGCGGCAACCGGGATGCCATAAGCGGCAACGACACGCAGCGCCTCGGCTTCGCTGAGATGATCGCGGCCGTCCGCCAGTGCTTGGCGAATAACATCGCGAGCCCCGTCGTCGTCACGCTCGAACAGATCGGGCACCGATGCCGGTGTCTCCGTCAGCATATCCTGGTTGCGCCGATAGCGAACCAACTGCATCAGCGCCTCGATCGCCGACGCCGGACCATCATGCAGCGGGATGCGGCATTCGGCGAAAAGCCGCCGCGTCTCTTCCAAAGTGTTCCGTTCAAGCCAGACGGCGGCGACGGGCTTTTGCTGGTCGGCGCATATCTCGGCGGTGGCGCGGGCCGCTTCCAAGGTATCGCCGATGGCGCTCGGCGTGTTGATCGCAACAATGGCGTCGATCCCCGGATCAGCAAGCAGCGGACGCAATGCGTCCCGGTAGCGCGCGGCGGTCGCGTCGGCGAAAAGATTAACCGGGTTGCGGCGGCCCCACGTCGCCGGCAAGACGGCGTCGAGTGCCGCCAGCGTCGCGTCCGCGAGATGAGCGAGTTCACCTCCTCCGCCAGCACCAGGTCACCCGCTACTTCGCCGATGCCGCGACCATTCGACAAGATCGCGATGCGGTGGCCATTGACGCGAATCGCACTGCCAGCGTGCCGGCGGTCGCGACCAGATCGGCGAGGCTGGAAACCGGCAGCAAGCCGGCGCGCCGGAATGCCGCATCAGACTTCGGCGCGGCTCGGCTGCCCACGGAACAACAAGCCCGCGCCACCGGTGGCGTCTCTGCAGGCGGCGGAAAACACTATCACCGGCTTCAGCCGAGCTGTGGCGCGCGCCGCCGACAGGAACCTGCGCGGGTGTGCGACGATCAACACAACAGCACCGCGCGGGTCAGCGGGTCGAGCGCCAGATGATCGAGAACATCGCCGAAATCAACATCCGCCGTGTCGCCGAGGGACGCCAGCAGCGAAAAACCGATGCCGCGATCGACCGCCCAATCCAGCATCAATGTCATCAACGAACCTGACTGGCTGACGAAGGCCAGATCGCCGGGCACCGCCCGGGCATGTGCGTATGTCGCATCGAGGCCGAGCCGCGGTACCATAACGCCCAGGCAGGCTGGTCCGATGATCCGCAAACGGTGCAGCTTCGCCGCGTCCAACATGCTCTGACGGAGTGCTGTGCCGGTGGACTGCCCGGCGCTGTCAAAGCCCGCCGAGACCACCACCGCGGCCCGCGTGCCGCGCGCACCAAGGTCCGCGATCAAGCCCGGCACTTCTGCCGGCGGTGAGGCGATGATGGCGAGATCCGGGACGACCGGCAGGTCGGCGACGCGGCGATAGGCCAGTACGCCGTGCACGGCCGGGTCGCGCGGATGCACGGGCATGACCGGTCCGTCAAAGCGGCCCGTGAACAGATTGCGCGCCAGCACCCCACCCATCGCTCGGGCGCTATTGTCGGTGCCGATCAGCGCGATCGACCGCGGCCGGAAGAGATTATCGAGGGAGGTGACGGACACTGATGAAACCCCGGATGAACAGGGCCCCGCAGAGCCGCCGATTCGCCATCCTCGCACAACCACGCCGCGGCCGGAAGCGCTCGGCGGCCACCGGCCCGCATAAACTGAAAGTCGCAACGGCGCCGGGCGGCCTTAGGCGATTGCCACCATCAGCAGCCAATTGGAGGCGCCTACTATACGCCGGAAGGGGACTTGCTAGGTTGGCGATGGCGGATCGGCCGGGGCGCACATTCCCCCGGAAGGCGAGCGAAAGTCCGATGCTGATCGGATCGAAAAACTCGCCGGGCGCCATCCCGAGCCGTTGAGATACAACGGAAAGGGCGCATAGCTCAGTTGGTAGAGCAGCTGACTCTTAATCAGCGGGTCCAAGGTTCGAGTCCTTGTGCGCCCACCAATATTTTCACAGTTAAGGATGGCCCGCTCAGGTCCGGGAAATTCCAGGTAAGCAACAGGTAAGCAACAGGTAAGC
>JADJRE010000029.1 GCA_016712375.1 Rhodospirillales bacterium | reverse complement strand
GCAGGTGACGCACCGTGCCGACAGGCGCTGATCTCCGCCCGCTGGCGGTGCCTGCGACGCGTGTTCCGAGACACCCTGGCTGGCGACACCTGACGGCTTGGGCGAGCAGTTGCCTCCTGGCCAGTCACGACGATTCTCGCTGATGGCGCGCGCAACACCGTACCGACGGTCTCGGGGCAATCGGACGCGGGCGAGAAGACCGCCGAACGGCCGAAGATGGGATCGAGGTTGACCGACCTGGCCAACGGTCGGGGTCCGCAGCGTCGGTTCGGGCCTGCCCTTCATTTTTCCGCACTTCGGACCTCGCTGGCGACGACCAGGACGCTACAAAGCGGTCCCCAAGAGCGTCGATTCGGCGAGCGACAGGGAAGCGGCGTTCCGCCTACGTTCTTCCTCGCCAGGAACAGACATAGTGGCGTTCCGATTGCCCACATCGGCAACGCACGCGATGCGAGGTTGACCGGACAGGGTAGGACGGGTCCAAAGCGCAGCGTGACCCGTCGAATGCGTCGGGCTCGGTCACAGACTCATCCGGCGGGTCACTCTAGTAGCCCAGGCCACGCGAGCTAATCCACGAGCGATACTGGCGTCTCAGACTGCGGAACACGCTTTCGCGGCGGAAGATCGAAAGCTACGACACCCTTTCCTTAAGTTCATTGACGAGGCGCTTAACCTGCGTCAGCCGCATCGGGACCGTTTCTAGGAGGTCGGTCGCGATCGCGCCGAACAATACAAAAGAACGACCTGCCAAAAGTCCTTTATGCGTGCTTCCGGCCTCGCGCTGATACTTGGGACAGCCAATTCCGGCAGCGTTCTGCTGCATCGCTGCAATTTCAGTATCAGAGAAAAGGCCAACCTGCTGATTGTCTGAATTCCGCAGTTGGTTCCGTGTCTCGATTTCTTTGCGCTCAACCTTTTCCTGGACGTCTCGGAAAACCTCCAGTCCCTTCTCCGAATGTGTGCCGAGCACCAAGCGCATCTTCACGCGCTCCTCGCGCGGCTTCATGATCGGAAAGTCGGGCAGATAAGCCGCCGCACCAGTCGCTTTCATCTTTCGCCCGAGCAGTTGCAGGACGCGCCGCTCGTTGCTCCACTCGGACGGCAGAGTATTGAGGTCACCTTCCCAGTCAGGATCAGCGAGAAAGCGTCCAAACGATGCGGAGACCTTGGAATATTCAGCATGGCGATTAACGTGTTCCGCCATGAAGTTGAGCAAGAATTCCCCTTTCTGTTTCCGCAAAAATTGCAGCACTAGATCAGACCGTATATTCCACCCCGTGGGGTCAATAAAAGTAAATGTAAAGCCGTCACGACAGGCTAAAGCAATCGCGTCCAAGTGGTCTTCAAACGATCCGTGGAACACGTGGATCTCAAAACTTCCATTCTGCTCTGCATACCGACGCAGTTTGCTGATCGCCTCAACGCGCTTTTCGCAGAAACAGAATCGGATTTTCAGGTCGGCGACCCCTCGCTTATCCAGGTCAATCCTTACGGCCTCAAGTGTCTGCAATGCCTGATCGAACGACGCGTCCGGAATAGTTTGCGTCCGAGTTCCGCCATGGACCAGCAAATGCATCAACAAAATTAAAGACCGGAGAACGTCAACTTGCTTTTTGTAGGCAGCAGCTTGAAGATATTGAGTCAGAAAACTATGCTTAATGAAGGACTGCTCGCGTCCAAGATACCTATCCAAATCGACAGCCAATTTGAAAGCCTATCTCTGCAATGACTTGAGTATACTTTGCGGCACAATCTGCCATGGAAATCCGTTCCATTCTTCGCCTTCGAGAAGTCGGCCGCCAGATTTCGGTCGGGCACCACCCCACTGTTTGAAGAAGAAGGCAACACCTTCTGCCTCACATTTATCGCGCAGTTCCGTCGCCCATGATGGTTCCATTCGGCGTGCCTTCGGACCACTCTCACCTCCGACGATTGCCCACGCGATGCCGAATAGATCAACAGGGCCAATCGGGCTAAGCAGCGGTTCAAAGGAAATGAAGCGGGCTTCTGAGTTGATTTGCCGCAGATGGTCAATCCGGCCCTTGTGGGCCGCGTCCTCCACGGAGACGCCAAGCCAAATGTGCTTCGGCACTTCGCCTCCGCGATAGCGGTCACGGACATAACGGCGCATAAGCGAACTGCGCTTCGTGAGCACTTGATAGACGTGCCAATCCGCAGCTTCCATCGCTTCGAAAACCTTGTCGATGAACTGAAGGTCCACGCGATTGTGAAACAGATCGCTCATCGAGTTGACGAAGATCATTCGCGGCTTTTTCCACTGCGATGGCTGGTGCAAGCGCGACGGCCATAGGCGCAAATCGAACCCTTGCTCGTAGGGGTGCCCCTCGATGCCGCGCCAACGCTCTGCGAAGCGCTGGGCATAGCAGTTATCGCACCCTGGGCCGATCTTCGTGCAGCCGGTCACGGATCCCAGGTGGCGTCCGTCCACTGATTTCCGATGCCTGTGCCATTTTCGTTCCCCTTGCGCAAGCCTACACCGAAAGAGTTGAGGGACAAAGAAGGAACATGCCCGCTTAATGTTGCTACGGCGTCTCGACGATGTAGGAGCCATTGCGGACGCCAGCATTTCGAAGCCTCGGAATGGTGCTCCTGGGATGACCCAACTGAACGACGCCGGTCTGACGGGTCAGGGAGCGTCGGTTCGGGTCTGTCCCTGGATTTTCCGCATTCCGGACATCGCCGGCAGCCATCAGGCCGCTCCAAAGCCGACCCTGATGGCGTCGATCACTCGTAGCTCAGCAAAGCGAAGTTCCGCCTACGTTCTTCCAGAAGCGAAGATTCGCAATGGCGCAGTGCGGACAACCGGAATTGCGCTCTCGGAGGTGGAACGGACCCTGAGTAATGGACACAACCTGATCGGCGGAAGTCAACGGATGGCGCAGCCTCGGCGGCTGGCCGGTCGCCATTGTTCCAGCTTCGTTTCGTCGCCGTCCGGTGCATCCTCAGATCCGCCTTGGGGCAGTGAGTGTGAAACGGCGGATCGCGATCCGCCCTGTGCGTTTCGACCGCGCTACGCCGGTGGCAAGCCAATTGCCAGTACTGTCAGTTTTGCGCGGCGTAACATCCTCCCCCGAAACTGGCCGTGGAGCGTCGCGAAAGCCGTTGAATAATCTCTGTCGCGGAAACCAGGCTCCTGCTATCTTTTTCCGACATGCTGACGGCGTACCAGTGGGTCGTCCCGTCCGGATGCCTGCTTGGCTATGCGCGAGGTTCAAATGAAGACCAGACGATCCGGCTGCAACTCGATGCTCTGCGGCAGGCAGGGTGCGGGCGCACTTTCTCGGAGCATGCGTCGGGCGCTTCCTCCGAGCGGCCCGTCTTGGCGGAGGCTCTGAGCCATACGCGTCGCGGTGATACTCTTGTGGTGCGGCGGCTCGACCGGCTCGGCCGGTCGCTACCGCACCTGATCGAGATCGTGCAGAGGGAGACCGACGGTGTAGGGCTGCGCAGCCTGACGGAGGGGATAGATACTTCCACGCCCAACGGGCGGCTGATCTTCCATTTGTTTGGCGCTCTAGCGCAGTTCGAACGGGAGTTAATCCGAGAGCGAACGATCGCGGGCCTCGCTGCGGCGAGAGCGCGAGGGCGCAAAGGTGGACGCCCACCCAAGCGCAGTGCAGAGGAAGCTGCGGGTGGCTCTGAGCGACTACTAAAAGACCCCGGAGTCGACGGTTTCCTGAGGTCGCGAGAACTCTGGGCGTCCACCGATCGCCACTGCATAAAGCGTTGCATGGGTCAGTTGCCAAGAAGCAACGGAGAGGTGGGACGTGGACTTGTTCGGGCCGGATGACGCAGCGCCCGGACGACGAGCTCCGAAGGTGTAGGCAAAGCCGGCAAGCCCGGCGAAAAGAAGAAGCGGATGGCGCGTAGTGATCTCCTAGTGGCCTTGGTGAAGGCGGGCGCGACCGGCGACCGCCACCTCGCACGCACCTCAACTGAGGCGCTGATCGCGGATGAGAAGGCGAAGCAGCACCACGTCCTGGCTGACCGCCTGGCTGGCGCGCTGCGGAGCAATGCCAATGGTGGTCAGTCTGCCGCGCCGCCGCTGGCGCAGGAAGCTATCTCAAGAGGCCCCTCGACGCGTGACCTGTTCGTCGATCGTATGCCGCAGAGGCGACTTTCGGACCTGCTGCTGCCACCGATTACCCGCGACGCGTGCGAGGCGCTGATCGACGAGCAGCGCCGCGCAGACGTGCTTCGCTCGCACGGCCTTGAGCCACGCCACCGCGTGCTCCTCGCCGGTCCGCCGGGCAACGGGAAGACGTCACTCGCCGAGGCGATCGCCGAGGCGCTCAGCGTCCCCTTGCTCACAGTGCGCTACGAGGCGGTGATCGGAAGTTTCCTCGGGGAGACGGCGAGCCGGCTTCGGCGAGTGTTCGACTATGCGCGAACAACCCGAAGCGTGCTTTTCTTCGACGAGTTCGACGTGGTCGGCAAGGAACGCGGCGACATCCACGAGACCGGAGAGATCAAGCGCGTGGTAAGCTCGCTTCTCCTCCAGATGGACGACCTGCCGAGTTGGACCATCATCGCGGCGGCGACGAACCACTCAGAGCTGTTGGACCGAGCCGCCTGGCGGCGCTTTCAGCTCCGCCTCGACCTTCCTGCGCCGGGAGAGCGGCAGATTGCCAACTTCATCGCGAGCTATTTCCATGCCCGACCACTGCCGGGCGACCTCGGCAGATCGCCGGACCAGCTCGCCCGCGCATTGCGCGGGTCCAGCCTCGCCGAGGTCGAAGACTTCTGCACGAACATCCTTCGCCGCTTCGTCTTGTCACTTGGAGAGGCCGCCCCAGCGAGATTGTCGAGCGAGTTGCGAGTGGCGATCCCGGGTGACCGCACCAGACAAGAAGAAGAGCGAGAAACGTGGCGGAGCGACCTCCTACAGATTCGACAGCCAGTTGTAACGAGCGCGAAAACGGGCACCCGTGCCTGTCGACCCCAACGCGAAGATCGCCAAGCCCGGCTTCGGGAGGCAATCGCAGCTCCTGGGGCCGCAGCTCGACCGACTGAGGAACGTCGCGGCGCAGCCCTGCGGCTCAGGCGGCGATGACACTGCGCGCCGACCCTGACGGGATCGCGCCCGAGCGCGCCCTTGTGTTCGAGGTCGCCGGGTCTTTGGCGGACTTCTATAGTCAAGTCGGACGCATCCACGGCCTCGAATTCCTGCTGGAGGATGACGTCGAGATTGAGCCTGACGATGACTTCTACGGCGTGCAGACCGGGAAAGGGCGAGCAGGTTCGCAGCGACAAGCCAGTTGGCGGTCGGCTTTTTACATGGCGATGCCCGACATGCGCGCAATGAAGGGAGATCCTCAGACTTTGGGATCTGTACCGCCAAAATGGCTTAATCAGCCAGGGCTTGGGGTTTCGGCCTTCGGGGTACGCTGTTCGACATGCTGCGGGACCGCGCGCCGGGCCGCAGGACCGCGTTCTCCCCGAAACGCTCGAATACTGGCGTGAAAGCGCAATCCGCCAAAACGGCCGGACGACCTAGTCCGGTTTGAGGTCGAGATGGTTCCACGGAGGCGCTGAACGTCGTGCGCGGGCGATCGGCGACGTTCAAGGCCAACTCGCCGAGCTTGGCGGTCAGGTGGTTTCTTCGGCGATCATCGGAGCCGATCCGATATCACGGTGTGCTGGTCGACCTGCCACCGGAACGGGTGAGAGAGCTCATTGAGCACCCCGACGTGGCGCTCGCCCGACTGGACGACATCATGTATCTACGGCCGCAGTCGGTCGCCTCAGTCGCCGAGCCAGACGAAGCGGGCGAGGCCGTGGCGGCGGCAGCTGCGGCTGCCCCCACGGGCGATCCGATCGCGGCGCTGCTGGACGGCGTCCCGGTAGCCAACCACCAGCGCGTCTGGCCGGGCGCCTTATCCTGGACGATCCCGATGACTTCGCCGCACGAACCCCAGCCGCGAAGCGCTCCCGGCACGAGCATGGCGTCGCTCATCTTGCACGGCGATCTGCGGGCTGGCGGGGCCGCTCCGCGGCCGCTTTACGTCAGGCCGGTGATGATCTACGACGCGGCCAACAACGCGGAGACGACGCCACCCGACCGGCTGCCGCTCGATGTCGTCTACTTGGCGGTCCGGCGATTGCTGGAGGGCGATGGCCGCGAGCCCGCGTCCGCGCCGACAGTCGTGGTGATCAACCTCTCGGTCGGCGACCTCAATCGGCCTTATGCCGGCCGGATTAGCCCGTGGGCGCGGCTGATGGACTGGCTGTCCTTCCGTTATAAGGTCCTCTTCCTCATCAGCGCCGGCAACGTCAGGCGCTGGCTGCCGATCCGCAACTTCGCCACGACGGCGGAATGGGCGGCGGCGACGCCGGAGCAGCGAGAGGCGGCCATCATTGCGGCGCTCAACTCTGAAAAGGCGATGCGGTCGCTTTTGTCGCCGGCCGAAGGTTTCAACGCCATAGCCGTCGGCGCTTGGCACGCGGACGAGTTCGCGGCGGCGCCCGACCCGTTCCACCTCAAGGATCCGTTCCCGAACGGCGGGATGCCGAACGTCAGCTCGGGCGTCGGTCTGGGTTTTCGTCAGACGGTCAAGCCCGACGTCCTGTTTGATGGCGGCCGTGAGCTGGTCCGTGCGGCGGAAGACGACGGGCATGTCTGGCTCGCGGTTGATCCGGGCGGGAGCTATGCAGGCCAAATGTCGGCGGCGCCCGATACGGGTGCTACGGGCAGGTTAGATTTCCAGCGTCGCACCGTCGGCTCCAGCAACGCTACGGCGCTCCTGACTCCGGTCGGCAGTGCGGATCTGCGACTCCGCTGATCGAAGCCGGATACGACATCCCGCGTACGCATGCGGCCGTGCTGCTGAAGGCCTTGCTCGTTCACGGCGCGACCTGGGGCAAGGCTGGAGCCAGGCTGGACGAGGCGTTCGGACCTGCCGGAAGGGATTGGCAGCGCCACCGCGACAACATCTCGCGCTTCCTCGGCTACGGTCGTCCTGAGATTAACCGTGTGCTCGACTGCACGGCCGAACGAGCGACGCTCTTCGCATTCGGTGACATCGAGCAGGACACCCAAGATGAATTCGACATCCCGCTGCCGCCTTCTATCGAAGGCTCGACGGAGGCGCGACGGCTGACAATGACGATGGCGTGGCTCACGCCGGTCAACGCGCGACACCAACAATACCGCTCCGCGACGCTTGAGCTCCTTCCCGGCGGTGACAAGGGCTACTCGCTCGCGGTCGAGCGCGCCTCGGGTCAACCGACGCACTACGCTATCAATCGGGGGACTCTCTTCCACTGCATATTCGAGGGGGAGAGCGCGGTTGCATTTTTGGATGGCGGTATACTGAGGCTTCGCGTTGCCTGTCGTGCCCAGACCGGCGCACTCGACGATCGGGTCCCGTACGCTGTCGCGATCAGCCTCGAAACCGGGGTGGGGTCCGGGATCGCTGTTTACGACGAGGTTCGGGCGGCGGTTCAACCGGCGGTGCGCGCGACCGCTGGCGCGGTTGGCGGATGAACGGCGCAGGCGCGCGAGCCGCGGACTACCGAGACATTCAGGACGCATGTTCCCAATATGTTCCGTGTGCTATGGTCGGATGAGGAGAGGCGCCGGCATGGCTGACGGGAGTTCCATTGAGTGGACAGATGCGACGTGGAACCCGGTGACGGGCTGAGGTGGACCCCGTCGGTGGGACCACTGGATCGTCGTTTCTGATTGGAAAGCTGGCCGGCTCCGACCTCTTCGATCACGCCACGCGAGGCGTCTGTTGCTGTTGTGGTCGCGGTGGGCATGTGGGCGACGCGGCAGCGTCGTCCAAGCGCAGCGTCATGTCCACGGCGTTGCCGGACAGGGCGCCGCCGACGCCCTCGCGCCAGACTGCCATCGGGGTGCGCCCGGCCAGCGCCTGATGGGGACGTCGCCCGTTGTAGAAGCCGATCCAGGCGGCGATCCCGGCCCGCGCGTCACGGCCGTCGGCGAAGCCCCTTCGATGCAAGCCAACGTCCTCGTCGCCGGAATGGCGGACGGCATTGGATCCCCGTCGGCAATCTCACTCTCTGCAGCCTTCGGCTGCATCAGCCGGCTTGCGGGCTGACTTTCCGTGTCCACGATTTTCAACGCGCACGAGGGCGATGGGGGTGCCGATAGCGACCACCGGACTCCGGCTGCTTCGGCCGGCGGGAGCGTCGGCTTCCCGCCACCCGCAGTGTCCGCTTGTGCACGGTGCGTCGATGCTGCGACGCCTGAAAGCGAACGACGGAGAGCAGCCGAAGTCACCAGTGCCGACCGTCGCACCCCGCCGCCCCCGGTGTCTGCTTCTTTCATCGTGCGACGGTGGCGGATCGCCGGGCAGCGATCATGATCGGATGGTGAGAATTCTGCCTCGCACCGAGTTTTGGTTAAAGCGAAACCCCCGCCGAGGGATCGGGCGGGGGTTTGCTGGCAGCGCTGTGGGGGGCGGGCGCTGCCCCGTGGACAGCGCCGGGGGGGCGGACGCTGTCCCAGCCGACCAAGCGACCGCGGCCGCCGGACCGGCAACATGAATTGCCGACGACTTTACTCCGGCACTCAAAGGGCTGCAAGCGATATCACCCGCATGGGGTAATCCACGCAACAGGCGGGGGCCGAGCGGGCCGGCAGGCCTTTTCCCTTCCAACAAAAAAACCCAAGCTCTTAGGTTTTTGATAGAGTGATCAGATGCCTCCAGTTCTCCGCATCGGCGGGCTGCGTGCGGTGATCTACCCGAACGACCACAGACCGGCGCACGTCCATGTCGTCGGTCGCGGTTGCAAGCGGTGTTCAACCTGCACTGCCCGGACGGCCCACCCGAGCTGCGGGAGAACTTCGGATTTTCGCGGCAGGAGGTGGCCGGCATCGTCGGCGAGCTGGCCGGCCAGATGATCACCCTCTGCCGCGCATGGGAGCAGATCCATGGAACAACATGACGAGTTCGACCAGGCGACCGCTCGCGCAGAACGCCGCCGCGCTGCCGGCCCTACGGCCGTCGCGGCTCGCTATGATCGTCGCATCGGCCGCATGGTCGTCAGTCTGAGCACCGGCCTGGACGTGACGTTCTCGCCGCGCGACGTCCAGGGGCTGGAAACGGCGAAGCCGGCCGACCTCGACGTCGTCGAAATCAGCCCGTCCGGCTTCGGCCTGCACTTTCCGAAGATCGACGCCGATTTGTACCTCCCGGCGCTGCTGGAGGGCCTCCTGGGCTCCGCGCGATGGATGGCAGCGCGCCTCGGCGAACGCGGCGGCCGAGTGCGAACGGACGCCAAAGCCGCAGCCGCCCGTACCAATGGCCGGCTGGGCGGCCGACCTCGCAAGACGACCCCGGCGTGAGGCCTGCGAGGCCGGTACAGGCGCAAACGATGGCGCTATGTCCGGGAGTTCGACCGCTGTCGCTTCGGTTGCTCGGTGGCTGCGGCCGCCGTTCTGCCCAAGCCGAACTGCTTGGCAAACTCGGAGCGCTGCGCGGCGTAGTTCGGCGCCACCATCGGGTAGTCGGCCGGCAATCCCCACTTCTCGCGGTACTGCTGCGGCGACATATCGTAGGTGGTCCGCAGATGGCGCTTCAGCATCTTCAGCTTCCTGCCGTCCTCCAGGCAGACGATGTGGTCGGGCGTGATCGACTTGCGGATCGACACGGCCGGCTTCAGTGGCTCGGCGTTCTCCGGCGCCACCGCGCCGTCCCGGTTCGCCAGCGCCGCGGCGACGCTGCGGATGAGCTCGGGCAGTTGTGTCGCCGGTACCGGGTTGTTGCCCACGTAGGCGCTGACGATCTCGGACGTCAGCTGCAGAAGTGTCGTCTCGCCGCTCTCGGCTCCATCGACGCATTCATGGTCTCGATCGATCCTCTCTCTTTATGCCGGGCGTCGTCCTCCCGACCAGCGGGATCGTCGCAAGACACCAGGAGCTACACTGTAGAAACTCTGCCGGGCAAGTCACCGGCGATTTTCTCGGTGGTCACGAGCGGGGCCGCGGGAACGCCGATCCGGTACGGCCCGAGGAACAGGTCGCCCCGGGCGCGGCGCAGCAAATAGGTGATCCGCCGCTGCGCCAGGTGATGCGGACGATCGTGCAGCATGTGGCAGCGTTGGCAGAGGCAGCGCAGATTGCGCAGGCGGTTGTTGGTCGGATCATGATCCAGGTGCGCCGCGGCGAGGACGACGCGCGTCATCCGCATCCGCGCCGCCTGTTCGAGGTCGGGCCAGCGGTCGATGCGACCTCGCCCGTCCCGCCAGGTCCGCTGTGCCGGATCGAACCATCGTCCGTCCGGCAGGCAGCGCAGGGCGAGCCCGTGCGGCCGGCCGCAGCCCTGGCACACGCCGCCGGCGCGCTCGAAGCGCACACGCCGGCTGAGGTCGGCCCAGTGCGCGGGATATAGGCTGCGCAGCTCGCGCCGGATCGGCATCGTCGCTATCCCGAAGCCGCGGCGACGGCAGCGGCAGGTTCCGGCTGCCGACCGAGCACGCGGTAAACCGACGCCCGGCCGATGCCGAGGCGCCGGGCGATCGCCGCCGGCCCGAGCTTCTCCTCGGCATGGAGACGCCGAACCTCGGCAGCGTCTATCGACGGCTTGCGTCCCTTGTAGACGCCGCGCTCCTTCGCCGCCTTGATCCCCTCCATCTGCCGCTCGCGGCGCAGATTGCTCTCGAACTCGGCGAACACGCCCAGCATGTCGAGGAACGCCTTGCCGGCGGCCGAGCCGGTGTCGACCGGCTGCTCGGTCGCCTTCAGCGCCACGCCCTTCGCCTTCAGTTCGTGGACGATGTCCTGCAGCTCCTTCATCGAGCGCGCCAGGCGGTCGACGCGGGTGACCACCAGGGGGTCGCCCGCGCGCAGGAAGGTGAGCAGCACCTCCAATTCCTCGCGTCCCTTTCGACGCGCGCCACTTGCTTTCTCGGCCCGGATCACCTCGCAGCCGGCCGCCTGCAGCGCAGCGTTCTGAATCCGCAGGTCCTGATCGATGCTCGAGACCCGGGCGTAGCCATAGACGGTCATCCGGAGGAAGTGTCTCGCTGGATTCTAGACCCCGCCACAGTATCGTACCGAATTACGCGGATCAACCCTAACGATACAAAATCCGGCGTCTCATCATTTGTCTCGCTGGGGCATACCCGTAAACCGAAAGGGCGTGACGCTTGATGAGAGGGACGGGCCAAATAGGTCGGAAGACGGCGAATGGAATAGCCAGGGCGCAGTCCTCAACGAGGGAACTAGCCCGCCGGGCCACCCAATTTACACACTGCGTATGTTGTTCCCAATAGATGGGCCGCCCGATGCGGCGCTCAGCCGCTGCTGCGGTCAGAATGCTGAGCCGTGACTGCCGGCGACGGCACCTGCGACAGTGAGCAGGCTGATGCCGAGCAACGCTCGGTGCAGACGCTCGATCAGCCGGAAAGTCGCTTCGGGACGAGCCGAGGCCGCGCGCTGAAACCAGCGATCCAGAAACAGCGGCTCGGCGACGAACAGCATGCCGGAAAAAGACCAGCCAGATCAATACCATCGCGTGCATCCACCAGAACTGGGCCTCGACGAACCGATCCCGCAGGTCCAACGTCACCGTCAGGTACAGTCCGTCGCCCCCACCAGCAGCGTCGTGCCCCGCGCTTGCCAGGCAAACCGGCGTTCGATCTCCTCGAATAGTTCGACCCGGCTGGCAGGGTCCGCAACTCGTCGCACCGATGGCAGCAGGACGGTGGTGACGAAGCCGACCCCACCGATCCACAGGACTACGCCCAACACATGCAGGGTCCGCGCGAGCGTGATCTCATCCATCGGGTCGGATCTCTTCCGGCACGGGTACGGGAGGCCGGCGCGAGGGCCGAACTCGCCCGACACCCCCGGCGTGAGCTCGGCGAGGTCGGTATAGGCGCAAACGACGCGCCGTTGGTCCGGGCTTTTTCGAACGCCGTCGCTTCGATGGCTCGGTCGCGTCCGCGGTTGCTTTGCCCAGTCCGGCCGCTGGCTGCCCGTGACCGGAATTCTGCAGGCAAGCGGTGACGATGTCGAATTTCCAGAAGCAGGACAGCTCGGCCGCCCGCAGCGCCGGAGGCGTGGCAGGTGACCATAGCCGTACAACCCGTCTGCCGGCGGTCAGCGCGGCGAGCACGGATCGTGCCGCGCGCAGCGCGTCGTTGCGACCGCTGGCTTCGTCGGCGGGGACGCGCTCGGCTTCGCGACGCGCGAGGCGCAGCACTTCAGCCGATACGCCATGGTCATGGACGATGACGTCGGCGCACTGAAGTGCGCGAACAGCGCGGAGCATCAGATCGTCGGCTGAGCCGCGGGCATCGTCCATCGTCACGAGACTGCCGCGCACGGGGCCGTCGAGATCGGCTCCCGCACGAGGTCGGTCTCGTTTGGCTGGTGCTCGCCGCGGTCGAACAGCCGCTCGGCGAACGTTTCCCAGAACCGCCGCCTGACGTGGCGCTCGCGCCCAGCGAACGACGGCTGCGCGCGCAGCGCCTGCGCCGCCGAAAGCCATACGCCGATACGGGACGGCAACAGGGCTTCGATGCGCCGCCGAATGGCTTGGGCGACGACCGGGGCCGCGCCATCTGTGGAGATGGCGACGGTAAGCGGTCCGCGGCTGACGATCGCCCCGAAGCAGAAATCGCTGAGGTCTGGCCGGTCGACCAGACAAACGGGAATGCCGCGGCTTCGCGCCGCAGCGCTGAACGCTCCCGCGCCGGTTTCGTCTTCGAAGACACCGATCGCCACCGCAACACCGTCCAAATCGCTGGCGCTCCAGTCGCGCGCCTAGATGGCTCAGCAGGCCCGAATGCGCCGTCGCCTGCGAAGGCGGAGTGCACGCCCTTCGTCGCCAGCGATACCCGGGCGCCCGCCAGCAGAACGTCCACCTTCCAAGCGATACCCCGACCATCGCCGGCGACGAGCGCCCGGCGGTCCTGCAACGAAAGAACATCGGCAATGCGGCCAGCGGACCGATCCTGCCGGCATCCTGGTCATGCGGCATGACGGGCACCTTCGCTGGCGATGATCTTGCGCAGTTCGGGAATGCATGACCCACAGTTGGTGCCGGCGCGCAAAGCCGCACCGATCGCCTCCACCGTCCGGCAGCCGTCGTCGGCGACCGCCCCGGCTATCCGGTTGCGGCCGACGGCGAAGCAGGCACAGACGAGCGGCCCTTGATCGACCGGGCCACCGCTCGTCCGACCGGCGAGGATCGACCGCCGACTGGCATCGTCGAGCACGGACTGGCCGAGGAGACCGGCGAGCCATTCCCAGGCCGGCAAGTTTGCTCCTCGCGGCGACGAACAGGCTGCCGGCGAGCTGGCCATCCTGCGGGCAAGCGGCACGGTAGCTGGCGATTTGCGGATCGGAGAGCTGCAGAAGCTGCGCCGGGTCCGCGCCGAAGAGCTGCGCCGCCGTCCACGCGGCCCACGACGGCTGCGGTTCGGCCTGGAAGGCGACCTTGTAGAGCCAGCCGACCTCGAGTCGCACGCGAACCCAGTATGGTGCGGCCGGCGGGAGTGGCTCCCGCGAGAGGGCGAAACCTTCGATCCCGAGGGCGCAGGGCTCGATGCGACAGGGCGTGGCCTTGCTGTCCGGCTGGCCCGAGATCGGATCGGTGCTGGCCGTGGACCAGCGCGCCGATGCGGCCCTCGCTGGAATTGTCGGCGCTCCAGTGAATGGGAGCAAACACGCTGCCCTGGCGCTGCCCGCTGCTGACGACGACCCGCAGGACGGCATCGCCGTGCGCGGATCGGACGCGGGCCAGGCTGCCGTCGGCGACACCGAGGCGGGCGGCATCTTCGGGATGCACCTCGACATAGGGCTCTGGAAGGTGCTGGGCGAGGCGCGGGCTCTTGCCGGTCCGCGTCATCGTGTGCCACTGGTCGCGGGCCCGGCCGGTGTTCAGACGGAGCGGATATGCGCGTCGGGCGACCTCGACGGGTCGGCGGCTCCGGACCGGCACGAAGCGCCCGCGGCCGTCCGGGTGAAGAAGCCGCCCGATGCGAAGAAGCGCGGCGGCTGCGCCGCCGGTGCGCTCCGGCCTGCGGCCACTGGAACGGCGCCAGGGCGTCGTAGCCGGCGTTCGAGACCCCGGCCAGGCGCGCCGAGGTCGAACGCGCGGCTGCCGGCGTTCTCGAAGGCCGAGAGCGCCGCGTGCTCGGCGAAGATTTCGGCCGGCGACTGGAAGGCGAAGGCGTCGCCATGCCCGAGGCGCTTGGCGACCTCGCAGACGATCCACCAGTCCGGCCTCGCCTCGCCGGGGGGCGGCAGAAAGGCGCGTTGGCGGCTGATCCGCCGCTCGGAATTGGTGACGGTGCCGTCCTTCTCGCCCCAGCCGCAGGCAGGGAGCCGGATCGGCGCCAGCGCCACCGTATCGGCTCGCGCGACATTGTCGGAGACAACGAACAGCTCCAGGCGCTCAAGGCCGGCCCGGACCGCATCGGCACGCGGCAGGCTGACCACCGGGTTGGTAGCGATGACCCACAGGGCCTTGATCCGCCCGTCCGCCACCGCCTCGAACATGTCGACCGCCTTCAGGCCTTCGGTGTTGCCATCCGCGGCGCCCGCCAGAAGCGCCGGACCCGATCGACGGCTGGCGCGTCGAAGCCCATGTGCGGCCAGCTGGTTGGCGAGGCCGCCGACTTCGCGCCCGCCCATGGCGTTCGGCTGGCCGGTCAGCGAGAGCGGCCCGGTGCCCGGCCTGCCGATCCGCCCGGTGGCGAGGTGGCAGTTGATGATGGCGTTGACCTTGTCCGTGCCGGCGACCGACTGGTTGACGCCTTGCGAAAAGCAGGTGACCACCCGGTCGGTCTCGGCAACCAGGCGAAGAACTGTTCGACTGCGTCGGCGGCAGGCCGGAGGCCAGCGCCGTCGTCGCGACGTCGGGCCACGCTGCGCGCCGTTGCCAGCGCTTCGGCGAAGCCTTCGGTGTGCGCGTCTATAGGCCCGGTCGATCCGTCCGCGCCGCGCCAGATCGACGAGCAGGCCATTGAACAGGATGGCGTCGGTGCCGCCAGCGAGCGAAAGCTGCAGGTCCGCCTCGTCGCCGGTCGCGGTGCGCCGCGGATCGATGTTGACGATCCGCGCGCCGCGGGCGGCCCGGTTGCGGAGCATCCGCTGGAACAACACCGGATGACACCACGCGGCGTTGGAGCCCACGAGGACGATCAGGTCGGCTTCGTCGAGATCTTCGTAACAGCCGGGGACCACGTCCGCGCCGAAGGCTCGCTTGTGGCCGGCGACCGACGATGCCATGCACAGGCGCGAGTTGGTGTCGATGTTGGCCGAGCCGATGAAGCCCTTCATCAGCTTGTTGGCGACGTAATAGTCCTCGGTCAGCAATTGGCCGGAGACGTAGAAGGCAACCGCGTCGGGACCGTGACGGGCGATCACCCGGGCGAAGCCGGTGGCGACCGCGTCGAGCGCCGCGTCCCAGCCGACGCGCCGATCGCCGATCATCGGATGGAGCAGGCGGTCGTCGAGCGCGAGCGTTTCGCCCAGCGCCGAGCCCTTCGAGCACAGCCGGCCGAAGTTCGCCGGGTGCTCGGCATCGCCGCGCGCATGCCACGCGCCTTTGTCGTCCGCCACCGGCACGACGCCGCAGCCGACGCCGCAATAGGGGCAGGTCGTCCGCACCGCGGACGGCGACGCCACCTGCATCAGTACACGTCCCGGAGGTAGCGCCCGGCGGCAAGGCGTGCGACGTGACGCGGGCGCGCGCTCTCGCTCAGGCCGCCGTGCGCGGCGACGATCCGGTGCAGCGCACGGTCCACGTCCGGGGCCATCCGCTTCGCATCACCACAGACGTAGAACCAGGCGCCGGCGTCGAGCCAGCGGTAGAGATCGGCCCCTTCCTCGATCATCCGGTCCTGAACGTAGACCTTTTCCTCCTGGTCGCGGGAAAAGGCGGTCGATAGCCGGGTGAGCGTACCGGCCGCAGTGAGATCCTCGAGCTCGTCCTCGTAGAAGAAGTCGCAGGCCCGCCGCTGGTGGCCAAAGAACAGCCAGCGCGCCCCGTCGCGCCGGAGTCGCTGGCGTTCGTGGAGGAAGGCGCGGAACGGGGCGACGCCGGTGCCGGGGCCGACCATGATCATCGGCGTCGCTGGATCGGCCGGCAGGCCCGAAGCCGTGCGAGGCCTGCACATAGACCGGAAGCGGTCCCCCGGGCGCCAGGCGGTCGGCGAGGAAGCTCGACGCCACGCCCTTGCGGTCGCGCTCGCCGCAGCGCCAGCGGACGACGTCGACCGTCAGGTGCAGCTTGCCGGGCGTGGCCTTCGGGCTCGACGAGATCGAGTAGAGCCGCGGCTGCAACGGGTCGAGCGCCGCCACCAGCGCCCGCGGCGCCGGCGTGAGCGCGGGGAACTTTCCAGCGCCGCCAGCACGTCGAGGGTGTCCGGATCGCCGTCGGATCCTCGCCCTGGGCCATCGCCAGCAGCTTCGCTCGTTCGGCCGGATCGCCGCCAGGGTGGCCAGCAGCTCGAACAGGGCGTCGGGCGCCGGCGACAGCGCAGTCCTCGATCAGCGCGTCGCGCCGGCGGCTGTGGCCGTTGCCGTCGCCGGCTTCGCTGTCGGCGGCGCAGCCAGGTGCGCGATGGCGTCGGCCAGGTCCGGATCGTTGGTCGGAAGGACGCCGAAGCTGTCCCCTGGCCGGTAGTCGAGCCCGGTGCCGGCGAGATCGAACTCGACGTGGCGGGTTTCCCTTCTCCGAGCCCCGTTGTTGAGCAGGCGGGCGCCGAGAGAAGGTGGCCAGGACCGGCTTCTCCCGGGAGCGGCCCGGCAGCCGCGGGCGGCTCGCCGCGGCGCCGTGGGGCCATGGCGGGGGCGCCGATCGGCGGCGGCTCCCATCTCGGCATGCAGCGCCTTCAGCGCCCGCGCGGTTTCCTTGCCGCCCGGCACGCAGAGGTTGAGGCGGGCCTCGGTGCCGAGGAACAGAGCGTCGGCGTAGTCTTCGCAGGTGTAGCCGCACTGGCCGCAGTCCTGCTGCGCCATCGCCGCCATCATCCTGCGGCGAAGCGGCCGGCCTCTCGCCAGCGCCGTTCGTTCGGCGATCGGGAGGGTCTGGTCATGCCAGGGCGCCGCGCCGTCATCACCGTCGGCGAGCGGGTCGGCATCGGCCGGTCGGTCCGAACGGCGGGCACGGGCGCCGCACTTCCCGCGCCGTCGAGCTCAGCAGCCCGGCAAAGAAGCCGTTCAGCCAGGCGCGCTGCTCCGGCGAGAACGGCGCGTTCTCGGGAAGCATCGGGCGACCACATCAGGCACCTTCTCCTCGGCCAGACTCTGCAGGCGGCCGAGATCCGGGCGCTCGGTGAAGTGCTGGAAGGTTTCGGTCGGGCCGGGGCGTTCGGCCAGGTAGGCCTTGAGCAGGCGTTCGATCAGGGCCGGAACCTGTTCTGCCGGAACGTCACGGCGGAATTCCCGGCCGATCGACGCGTTCTGTGCGTAACCGCCGCCGAGGTAGACGTGATAGCCCTCGACCGTCTCGTCGCTGTCCGGCTCGGTCGCGACCTTGGCGCCGAGCAGACCGATGTCACCGATGTAATGCTGGGCGCAGGAGTGGTGGCAGCCGGTGAGGTGGATGTTCAGCGGCGTGTCGAGCGCCAACCTGCCGTCCAGGTGATCGGCGATGTCACGGGCGTGCCCCTTGGTGTCGGAGGCGGAGAAGCGGCATCCGGCGTTGCCGGTGCAGGCCACCAGGCCGGCGCGGACGTTCGACGCCCGCCAATCGAGGCCAGTGGCTTCGACCGCCGCCTGCGCTTCGGCCACGCGTGCCGCGGGAATGCCGGAGACCAGCAGGTTCTGCCAGACGGTCAGCCGCAGGTCGCCGTCGCCGCAGCGTTCGGCGACGTCGGCCAGTCCCCGCATCTGCGGCGGTCAGCCGGCCGACCGGCAGGACGATGCCGATGTAGGAAAGGCCTCCTGCAGCTGCGGGTGGACGCCGACGTGGGCCAGTCGGTCGACTGGGCTGGCGCGCATCGCTGTCAGCGGCACGCGGTGGAGGTGCGGGCGAGCCGCTTCTCCACCTCGCCCAGGAATTTGTCGAAGCCCCAGGCGTCGAGAAGGTATTTCAGGCGCGCCTTGTTGCGGTCGGTGCGGTCGCCGTGATCGATGAAGACGCGCACGATGGCGTCGGCGACCCTGGTGCAGTCTCCAGGACGCAGCACGACGCCGGCGTCGCGGGCGAGGTCCCGGTGCCCGGTGATGCCGCCGAGGGCCAGGCGGAACCAGACGCCGGGCGCGACCCGGCGCCGCCGAGCACCTGGACTGCCTGGAAGCCGATGTCGTTCGTCTCCTCAAGGACGGCGAGCCGGCCGCCGCCGTCGAAGGCGACGTTGAACTTGCGCGGCAGGCCGTAGAGCGATCGGTCGTTGAGGATGTGATAGTGCCAATCGCGCGCGAGCGGCCGGGTGTCGAGCAGTTCGTGCGGATCGATTCCGGCGAGCGGGCTGCCGGTGACGTTGCGGATGTTGTCGGCACCCGTGCCTTTCGCGGTGAGGCCCAGCCCCTGCAGCGCCTCGAGGACGGCGATCCCCTCGCCCGGCGGGATATCGCGGATCTGCAGGTTGGCCCGCGTCGTCACGTCGGTGTAGCCGCCGCCGCAGCGCTCGGCCAGGTCGGCCACGCCGCGGAACTGCCACGCCGGGAGAATGCCGTTGGGAATGCGCAGCCGGCACATGAACGAGTCCTGCGCCGGCGCCACGTAGAACAGGCCGTGGAATTTCCAGCGGAAGACGTCCACACCCTTGGGAAAGGTGCCGTCGCGTGCCGCCTGCTTCATCCGCGTATACATGTCGAACGGATGTTCGTCGCGCTTCGCCGTTTCCTCGGCCACGAGTTTCCGGCCCTCGGCGACCAGGCGGTTTTGCGCGCGATGATGCGCGGCGTCGGGTCCTGAGGGCTCGGGGGTGGCCGCTGTCGTCGGAGCCGGGACGCCGGCACCATTGCCGCCGTAGCCGCTGAGGTGGCTTCATCCCGCCCGGCGCGCGCCGTCTGAACCCCGCTGGTGAAGCCTTCCAGGTAGCGCTTCTGTTCCGGCGTGAAATCGCGGTTCGTCATCACATCCCTCATGCCGCGTCGACGAAATGCCGCCCGAAGATCAGGTCGCGGCGAATGCACCCGACCGGCGCTCCGGTGCGGATGAGATCGAGGTACCAGAGCCCGTCCGCGGTATCGCCGAACAGGACGGCGCCGACGAGCCGCTGGTCACCCGCGTCGCGGCGAATTACAAGCTTCCGATAGGTCCGCAGGCCGGGATCGCAGAGCACGATGTTCTCGGCGTCGGCACCGCCGAGAAACTCGCCGGCGGAAAACACCTGGACGCCGGAGACCTTCAGGTTAGTGGCGAGAACGGCGCCTTCGAAGCGAGCGTCGTGGCCGGTCAGTCGATCGGCGAGGACGCGGGCCTGCGCATACGCCGGCTCCACCAGGCCGTAAACCTGGCCGCGATGCTCGGCGCACTCGCCGATGGCCCAGACGCCGGGCGAAGAGGTGGCCAGAGTATTGTCGACGACAATGCCGCGGTTGCAGGCGAGGCCGGCCGAGCGCGCCAACGCCGTCTCCGGACGGATGCCGATGGCGAGGACCACCATATCCGCCGGAAACGCCCGCCCGTCCTTCAGCAACACCGCCTCCGCCCGGGTCGTGCCGGAGATGGCGGCGGTCTGGGCGCTCAGCACGACCCCGATGCCCTTGGCTTCGATGGCGTCGATCAGCAGCCCGGCGGCGCGGACGTCCAGCTGCCGATCCATCAGCCGGCTCTTCAGGTGCAGCAGGGTCACCCGCAACCCGGCGCGGGCGAGGCCGTACGCCGCCTCGATCCCGAGCAGCCCGCCGCCGACGACGACGGCACGGCTGCCGGGAGCGGCGCCCCGCATCGCCTCGATGTCGGCCAGATCGCGGAAGGTGACGACGCCGGGCAGGTCGCTGCCTTCGATCGGCGGCCGTACCGGCTGCGAGCCGGTGGCCAGCACGGCGTGATCGAAGGCGATCTCCCGCCCGCTCGCCAGCCGGGCGACGCGCCTCTCGGGGTCGAACGCCGTCACCGCATCGCCGGTGAGCAGGGTCGACCGTGTTCTGCCGGTACCAGCCTCGATCGCGCAACCGGAACATCCGCCTCGCAGACTTCGCCTGCCAGCAAGGAGGACAGCAGCACGCGGTTGTACGCAGGCTCCGGCTCCTTGCCGACGACGGTGATGGCGAAGTGGCCCGCCTGCCGCTTCAGGACTTCTTCGACGAAGCGCAAGCCGGCCATGCCGTTGCCGATGACGAGGAGGCGTTCGAGCATGGCCGTGCTCACGCCGCCGAGCGCCGCGCCGCCGCCGGCTCGGCCTTCGCGGCCGGCTTGGCCCCGTGCTCGCACTCTGCGAGAAAGCCGAGCAGCTCTTCGCGGTACTCGTAGTACTTCGGGTGATCGAGCAGAGACTTGCGGCTGCGCGGTCGCGGAATGTCCACGTCCATGATGCGGCCGGTGCGCGCCCGCGGACCATTGGTCATCATCACCACCCGATCCGCCAGCAGGATCGCCTCGTCG
>JADJRE010000028.1 GCA_016712375.1 Rhodospirillales bacterium | reverse complement strand
ACGGTGGTCGACGACGTGATCATCGAACGCGGCAAGGTGGTGGGCGTCAAGGTTCGCCGCGACGAGGGCGAACTCCGCGCCGACGTGGTCATCGCATGTGACGGCGCCAATTCCTTCCTGGCGCAGCAGGCGGGCCTGCAACGCAAGCTGAAGACGGACGAACTGTCGCTGGGCGTCAAGGAAGTTCTCGGCCTGGACGAGGCGATCATCCGCGAACGCTTCCACCTCTCCGGCAACGAAGGCATGGTGCTGGAATATGTGGGTGCTGTCACCGAGGACGTCCGCGGCGGCGCATTCCT
This sequence comes from Rhodospirillales bacterium, assembly GCA_016712375.1. GTDB lineage: Bacteria > Pseudomonadota > Alphaproteobacteria > Rhodospirillales > Defluviicoccaceae > Defluviicoccus. The sequence continues at coordinate 33,913 of JADJRE010000028.1, read as the reverse complement.
CTATACCAACCGCAATTCCCTGTCGCTCGGCATCATCGGCCAGGTGTCTTCCCTGGTCGAGACGAAGAAGCGTCCCTACGACCTTCTGGAGGTGTTCAAGTCCCACCCGGCGGTGGCACCGCTGGTGCGCGGCGCGAAGCTGCGCGAGTACTCGGCCCACCTCATTCCCGAAAGCGGCTGGGAGATGATGCCGAAGCTGGTGGCCTCGGGCATGCTGGTTGCGGGCGACGCCGCCGGATTCTGCCTCGCGACCGGGCTCTATATCGAGGGGATCAACTACGCCATGCAGTCGGGGCTCGCCGCCGGCGAGGCGGCGATCGAGGCACATCGCGTGCGGGACTTCACCCGCCACACGCTTGAGCGTTACACGGAACTGCTGTGGCCCCACAACGTGTTCACGGATTTCCGCGCCTACCGGCACGCGCCGCACTTCGTCAACAGTGAGCGGTTGCAGAACGTCTATCCGGAGATGGCGGCACAGAGCTTCGAAAGTCTGTTCCAGGTGGACGGCAATGCGAAGCAGAAGGTCCTCCCCCTCTATTTCAGGACGCTGCGCCGCTTCGGGGCGAAGCCACACCACCTGCTGTACGACCTGTATCAGGCAGCGAGGAGCTACCTATGGTAATGACGACCCACGAAGAGAAGATGCGGACCGTCCGCTTCAAGGTGGACGACAAGCCGCACATCGTCGTCGATCCACAAAAGTGCAGGACATGCGCGGTAAAGGCCTGCGTATTCGTCTGCCCTGCCAACCTGTTCGTACCACTCGATGACGGAAGTGTGCTGTTCAACTACGAGCAGTGCTTCGAATGCGGAACGTGTTATTTGGTCTGCAGCAAGGAAGGTGCGCTGACATGGACCTATCCGACCGGCGGGTTCGGCGTCACCTTCCGCGAGTCGTAAAGGGATCATAGGGCGATGCGCTTTGCCGTTTGTCTCAGCCTCGTACCCGACCCGGATACGATCGAAGTCGATCCGCTGACCGGCGAAATCGACGCCGAACGGGCGCTGTATATCCTCGACCCGGCGGACGCGGTGGCACTCGAACTGGCCTTGCGGCTACGCAAGGCGGGCGACACGGTGACGGCGCTGACGGTGGGACCGGTCGAGGCCGAACAGGTGCTGCGCGAAGCGCTGGCGGCCGGTGCCGACAGTACGCTGCGGCTGTGGGACGAAACGCGCACGTCGACCAAACCCGCGGTTACCTCGATGCTGCTGGCCGCTGCGCTGCGCACGGAGGGCCTGCCTGATCTGGTGTTGTGCGGCTGGCGCAGTCTGGCGCGCGGCTCGGGAAAAATCCCGGCGCTGCTGGGAGAATACCTGAACTGGCCGGTGGTCACCGACATCACCCAGCTCGAAATTCAGGCGGCGCGGGTCAGTTTCCAGCGCCGCCTCGCCCGCGGCGGCCGGTCGGAAGGCGAAGTGACGATGCCGGCGGTGCTCGCCGTCGCCGCCGAGAACGTCCGTCTGCGCTACGCGGGTCTGCCCGGCCTGATGCAGTCTCGCCGCGCGACCATTCCGGTCCGGGATCTCCCCGACCTGGGCCTGTCGCCGCTGGACCTGAATTTTCCCGCGTCGACGGTGCACGCGGCGACGCCACCGCGGCCGCGGCCGCGCACCATCTTCATTCCCGACGGCGACCTGCCGCCGCACGAGCGCATCAGCCAGATCATGTCCGCCGGCGTCACCCGCAGCGCTGCACAACTGGTGGAGGGGTCTCCCGAAGAGATGGCCGATTCGATCATCGCCTTCCTCGCCGAGCACGGCTTTTTGGACCGGCCGGCATGAGCCTGATGCTCGCGGAAATGACCTGGCCCGAGGTGGAACGGGCCATCGCTGCCGGGATGACCACGGTGATCCTGCCGATGGGTGCGACGGAACAGCACGGGCCGCACCTTCCGCTGGGCACCGATACCTTCCGCGCGGCCTCGCTCACCGAAGGCCTGAGCGGTGCGCTCCCCGAAGCCCTCGTCGCCCCGGTGCTGCCGGTGGGGTGTTCCGACGAACACACCGGCTTTCCCGGGCTCCTGAGCCTCGACCACGAAACCCTGGCGCGGCTGATCGTCGATTGCGGCCGACGCATAGCCGCCTGGGGCGTGCGGCGGCTGGTGCTGCTGTCCGCCCACGGCGGTAACGGCGAGGCGCTGGAACTGGCGCGCACGCGCCTGCAGGAACAGGCGAGCGGGCTCGAAATCCGCATTCTCACATCGTCGACGGCGCTGAGCGAAGCTTTCGCCGCCGTCGCCGCCGCCGCCGGTATCTCGCCGGACGACGTGGGATTGCATGCGGGGGAGGGAGAAACCTCGGAAATGCTGCACCTTCGCCCCGAGTTGGTCCGCATGGATCGGGCGGCGGCCGGGTATGCGGGATCGATGTCGGAGGTCATGCCGCGCCTGCGCGCGGTCGGGCTCCGCGGTGTGACGCCCACCGGCACGCTCGGCGACCCGCGAGCGGCCTGCGCCAGCCGGGGCGCCAAATATCTCGCGGCGGAAATCGACGGCTACCGACGCACGCTCGCGACCGAGGCCGATCCCCGATTCGAGGTCGTGGCACGATGATGGATGTGACGGTGCAGACGCCGATGCCTGTCGCTACCGATGCTGCCGGCGATACGACGGCTGCACCAACCCGGGGCGGCTGGGCACACTACAGATTGCAGCCGGGACTCGAGCTTATCGCCAAGCGGAGCGACGGGCCGGGCGAACCGGCCGGAGGCTTCGTGTTCGCGCTGCGGCCGCTGATGGCGATGCGCCTCAACGCCCAGGCCTTCTCGATCCTGTCCGCCCTCGCCGATGATGGCGCAACCGCCGAGGAGGCCGCACGCATCGCCAGGGGTGTCGCCGGTGGTCGCCGCCGGTTTCCTCGACCACCTCGCCGGCCGGCGACTGCTGGTGCGCACTCCGCCCTTCCCTCGACCACTGGCCGCGAATATCGATCATCGTCGCCGCACGCGGAAGGCACAGTGCCACCCGGACATGCGTGGTTTCGCTGCTGGCGCTCGATTACGCTTTCGACCGGCGCGAGATCATCGTCGTCGATGACGCATCCGAGCCGCCGCTGGCCGCGGCGCTCGCGGGCTTGCCGATCCGGCTGATCCGGCTCGATCGCAATATCGGCCAATCGGCGGCGCGAAATCTGGCCGCTGCCGAAGCGCAGGGCGAACTGCTGGCGTTCACCGACAACGACTGCATCGCCGATCCCGCCTGGCTGCGCTCGCTCGTTCCCTATTTCGACGATCCCTCGGTCGCCATCGTCGGCGGCCGGGTGAACGCCCCACCACCGACGGGCACCGTCGCCGCCTTCGAAGCCGTCCGCTCGCCGCTGGATATGGGCGCGATCGGGAGCACCGTGGGACCGGAAGAGGCCGTGAGCTACCTGCCTACCTGCAACTTCATTGTTCGCCGCGACACGTTCCTGGCCGCTGCGGGTTTCGATGCAGAGATGCGGCTCGGCGAGGACGTGGACTTTACCTGGCGGGTGCTGCGCACCGGTGCCCGTGCCTGCTACGTGCCGCTGGCTCACGTGACCCACCATCACCGAGAGCGCCTGGGCCCGCTGCTTCGTCGCCGCGCCGACTACGCCTCGTCCGAGGCCGACCTGCAGCACCGCCACCCCTCCGGCCGCCGGGTGATGCCGATGCCGCGGACGAGCTTGCTGGTCCTGGCGACGCTCACCGCGCTGCCGCTGAGCGCGCCTCCTGGCCGCACTCGCAGTGCTGGTCGCGACGCGGGTGACCCTCGAGGTCGGCGAAAAGCACCGCCGGACCCGCGGACTCGGGATGGATCTACCGGCATCGCGCATCGCGCGGGGGGTGGTGCGGGAACACGTGGCGTCGATGTACGGCCTGAGCGCGAATGTCATCCGCTATTACGGCATGCCGCTGCTGGGCCTCGCCGCCTTGCTGCCGGCCCTGATGCCGGGGACCGCCATCCTGTTCGTGCTCGCGCCCGTGAAGGATTACTTCCGGCTGAAGCCCGCCTGTGGCCTTCCGGCGTTTATCGGCCTCTTCTGGCTGGAAATGGCCGCCTACCAGCTCGGTGTCTGGCGCGGCTGCCGCGCTCGCTGGACGCTGCGTCCCCTATCGCCGATACTGCGCTGGAGAAGGTGATCATATTGAGCGTGGAGAAGGAGACAGTGTGTTGTGACGGCGCCGAACAGAATTCTCAATCGTGCGCAAACCAAATGATATTATCTCTACCGACGAGCAGGCCAACCAACAGGAGCAGGACGCTATGCGCAACGAACCCCTGGACAGCTTCACCTTCACCGACGCCGACGACCTCGCCGATTCCGCCCACGTGACATCGCAGCCGGCCGACGGCCGGCGCAAAGCCGCGGCAGCCAGGCCCGAAATCGAAGAAGAAAGCCTGATCGAAGAGGTCAGCATCGACGGCATGTGTGGTGTCTATTAGCCCGGGTGCGATTTCCGCTCGGGCCGCATTCCGTCGTGTCGTCACCCCCGGGCCAGTCCCGGGGGTCGATGGGTCGCCAGGAGAAGCTCGGGGCCGACGGCAGCGTCGGGAAGTTCGCGGAAAGGTCCGGAGATGGGCAAGCTGGACGGCAAGGTCGCCTTCATTACCGGCGCAGCCCGCGGTCAGGGGCGTGCGCACGCGATCACCATGGCCGGGGAGGGCGCGGATATCGCGGCGCTCGATATCTGCCACAACCTCACCTACCCCCGTTATTCGCTGGCCACTCCCGACGACCTGAGCGAAACGGTGCGTCTCGTCGAGGCGCTGGGCCGCGGGGTGCTGCCGATCGAGGCCGACGTGCGCAGTTCGGGGGACATGGAAGGCGCCGTGGCGCGGACCATCGCCCGGTTCGGCCACATCGACATTCTCGTCTGCAACGCCGGCATCGCCGACATGGCGCTCACCTGGGACATCACCGAGGAGTGGTGGGACATCATGCTCGACGTCAACGTCAAAGGCGTCTGGCTGGCGATCAAGTACACGGTGCCGCACATGATCGCCCGCAACACGGGCGGGCGCATCCTGATCACCTCGTCGGTCGCGGGGATGCGCGGTGAGCCGGGAATGGCCCACTATTCCGCCTCGAAGTGGGCAGTCGTGGGACTGGCGAAAAGTTTGGCGCAGGAACTGGCGCCCTACAGCATAACCGTCAATACCCTCCACCCGACCGCCGTCAATACCGATATCATCAGGGGAATGGCCAAGGCGGCGAGTATGCAAACCGAGGATCTGATCGATTTCATCCACACCGGGCATGCGCTTCCGGTGAAGCTCATCGAGGCACAGGACGTGGCCAGTGCCGCGCTGTGGCTCGCGTCCGACGACGCGCGGTACGTCACCGGGCACACGCTGAAAGTGGACGCTGGGAGGATGCTGAAATGAACCCGAGTGGTTGTTATCAATTAGCGAACCGCGTGGCGATCCGGTCCGAGCGCTTTGGCGGTTTGATCTATAATTACCAGAACCGGCGCCTTTACTTCCTTCACTCTCGGCAGCTCGCCGAATTCCTCGCTGGATTATCAGGAAAGCGGTCGCTCGCCGACGCGCTGGACACCTTTCGCCAGTGCCAAGGCCTGTCTCAGGAATCCGGCGAAGCGATGCTCAATTCCGTCAGAGCGCTGGAACAGATGGGGATTATCGTGCCGGTGGCACAGTAAACCTACCAGATTTGAACGGCGCAGACAGTTTTGCTCGGTGTCAATTCTCGACCGCGGAGATTTGCTGAAATAGACAACCTTGCGTTGTTTGACAAGATTATGCTGATCTAATTCTCTGGCGTTACACGATCGCAAAAGGTAGCGATTGCCAAATTTTATCGGTATCCGGATCGACGGCAGCGCTTTCTTTTTCCCATAGATAAGATGGACTGACTGTCGGAGGACGACACTGCTCACCTGATTTCCGCCTCGCCGGGTGCCGGGTGAGGGCGTTGTAGATCGCGACGCCGTCGAAGAATGAGCCGCCGGGCGAGTTGATCCGCACCGTCAGGGTCTTGACCGCGCCCAGCGCCTGCAGGTCCTCGACGAACTGGCGGGCCGAGATGCCCCAGCCGCCGATCTCGTCGTAGACGTGAATCTCGCCATCGCCGCCGGCGGCGGCGCGGATCGAATACCAGGATTGCATCGATGGACTCCGGTTACTGGTCGGGCTGCGACGGATCGGTTGGTTGATCCGGCGTCGCTCGCGCACCCTGGGTCTCGCCGGCGCCCGAAGCGAAGTTCAGGCCGAGCTCCTTCTCGCGGGCGTGGTCGGCGGCAATGCGCGCGTCGACCTCCTCGACGTCGTAGCCTTCCGCCTCGACCACGTCCGATCGCGCCTTGAAGCCGGCGTCGCCCGCCAGCTTTTCCGCCTGCAGATCCTTCAGCGGGTCGATCCAGTCCCAACGCGGCGGAATCCACTTCGCCGCCTGCCACTCGCGCCGGCGCGCGGCGAACCCCGGCAGATCGATTGCCCCGGCCAGCACCGCGTCGGCGAGCCAGCGCGCCCACACCGGCCGGCAGAACTGGAAGACGAAGACCGCGTGCTGCAGCTGTTCCATCCGCCGGCGGAACTCGATCATCCCGGCGCGCATCGAGCCGTAGCTGGTCTGTCGCAGATCGCCGGTGACGGTCGAATACGGCAATCCCATCGCCGCCGACAGCTCCAGGCAGACGCGATACCAGAACGGATCGAAGTCGCCGCCGACACCGGGCGGTGTCGAGAACGTCACGTCCTCGCCCGGCAGCAGCCGCTGGAACAGCGCCGGCTGCAGCGGCGCCAGCGCGCTGCCGTCGCCCTGGTCGGTCTCGCCGAGCACGGCATCGTCGGGCGCGTTCTGCCGGACGAATCCGACGAACAGCGCCGCCGTCTTCTGACGCTCGACCTGGGCGTCCATGTACTGATCCATCTGGTGAATGCGCACCAACGCTGGCGTGACGTACGGCAGGCCGCGCAGCTGCCCGGCCTCCAGCGGCCGGCGGATGTGCAGCACCTCGGCGGCCGGAACGCGCACGTACTCGGCGGTCCGCAGCGTGGTCATCGTCGCGTCGCCCGGGTGCTGACGCAGGAACCAGTAAGCAACCCGCCGACCGATGGCGTCGAACTCGATGCCGCAGCGGATCGAGGCACCGTTCGGCGCCGCCCCGGTCTTGTCCAGCGGCAGCATCTCGGCCTGCAGCAGCTGCAGCTGCAACGGCACCAGCAACCCGTCCTCCGGCCGCCGGGGACGCAGCCGTACGAAGCATTCGCCGGCGATGAACATCTCGCGGGCGATCAGCGCCTGCAGGCCGTAGAGATCGGTCAGGCCGTCGGCGTCGGCCTCGTCGGTCCATGCCCGCCACAGCGCCTGGATCGCCGCCTTGGCCGCGATGTCGGCGACCAGCGGCGACGGCTTGATGCCGGTGCCGATCGCGTTGGCGACGAACGCCTCGCAGGCATTCGCGGCGAGCGAGTTCGACAGCACGATCTCGCGCGCCCGGCGGAGCGTCAGCGCCCCGTCGGCGGCGATCACCGTGTTGATGTTGCGCAGCCCCGGCAGCCAGGCGAACAGACGCCGGGACCGCATCGCGCTTTCGAGGCGCGCCTGCGGCGCTCCGCGCTCGCGTCGGAGCAACCGCTGCAGCATCACAGCCCCTTGCCGTCCTGCCACACGTAGATCCGCCGCGGCAGCGGGGTTCCGGCGGCGGCGGCGAGCTGGGCGCGGAGAGCAGCCAGCGCGCGGTCGATCTCGTCGAGGCTGCGATACTCGACGCTCCGGCCTTCGTAGGTGACGCGGGCGTATCCGGTCGCCCGGACCTTTTCGAGCGCGTCGACCAGCGCGATGAGCTCGGCGGGGGTGGCCATCAGTCGGTCATCCATGGGCTGGCGACGACGGTGCGGGTGCGCCGCCGAAGAACGCCGGGAGCGACCGCCGGGACGGCCGCTCGTGGTGACGGGCCGGGCGCGGACAGCACCGCCGGCTGGAGCTGTTCCTCCAGCGTCTGCCATAGCCGATCGCCGAACCGGTCGACGCCGGCGAGCCACGCCGCGGCACGGGCGTAGACCCGGCAATCGAGTACCTCGTTACGCTCACGCAGCTTCTGCCATTGCAGCCGCTCAAAGCCGTGGCGCGTCTTCACCGTCACCAGTTGCTCGGCGACCAGCTGCTTGACGCGCTCGGCATCGATGCCGCGCGGCAGGTGCACATAGCCCTTCTGCCACGCCGCGCCGGCCGCCAGATCCTCGTCGGTCGGCGGATCCAGGCGCAGCGCGCGGTACAGCTCGGACTTGAACACGGCGACGGCGACCGTCCACAGCCGGACGCCCGCACGCGACCGCTTCGCGCCTTGTCGCGCCTCGACGTAGCTCGGCCCGGCGACCGGCGTCGAGCGGTCGAAGCCGTCGACGCCCTTGACCGCCATGACTTGACCCGTGCTCTGCCGGCGCGCCCAGGCATAAACCTCGGTGGTGAACTGACCGCCGGTATCGATCGCGATGCGCGTCAGCCGCAGCTCGGCGCCTTCGGCGTGCGGCCACGTCCGCCCCAGCACCTCGGCCAGCGCCGCCCAGGTGTCGGCGACCGCCGGACTGCCGTCGATGATGATGTGATCGACCAGCCAACTTTCCAGGCCGCGGCCCCAGGCCCAGATCGAGACTTCGATGCGGTCCTTCTGCACGTCGGCGCCGGCGGTGAGCATCAGCCCGCCCGCCGGCACGACGCCGAGATGATACTCCTCGCGGCGGTCGTACAGCCGTTGCCAGTCGGGCGCCTCGCCCGGCTCGAACCAGGTCTCGCCGAGCACCGTGTTCTTGAAGCTGCGCTTGGCCTCGTCGTTGGTCTGTGCCGCCTCCCAGTCGCGGGCGATCTGCGCCCACGAGTACCAGCCGAGCGGCGAGTAGAGTGCCGAGATGTGGAAGCCGATGGTGCCAGGATCCGCTGCCCGGGCCGTCGCGCGCCACTGGCCGGCGGCCAGCATCCGCGTCTTGTGATGTTCGCCGAAGCTTGCTTCGCACGCCTCGCAGACGTAGCCGACGGTCGCAGGATTTCCCCATTCCCAGCGCAGCCGCTCGAACTTCAGCCACTGCGGCGCTCCGCACAGCGGGCACGGCAGGAAGAAGCGGCGCTGATCGGACGCCTCGAACTCGCGCTCGATCCGGCTCAGTCCCTTCACCGTCGGCGTCGACACCAGGAACACCTTGCGCCGCCACGAGAAGGTCCGGGTGCGCGCCTCCGCCAGCGCCACCGGCTCGCCCTCTTCGTCGGCCGATTGCGGATAGGCGTCGACCTCGTCGAGGAACAGATAGCGCACCGGCATCGAGCGCAGGCCGACCGCCGAGTTGGCGCCGGTCATCACCAGGATGCCGCCGGGGAACTCCTTCGACAGCACGGTATTGCCGGCGTCGCGCGAGCGCGCCGGCGCGACTTTCTCCCGTAAGACCGGGCTCTCCTCGATCAGCGGATCGACCCGCTGCTGCGAGAACCGCTTCGCCAGCTCGACCGTCGGCTGCACCGCCAGCATCGGCCCCGGCGCGTGGTGGATGATGTAACCGATCCAGTTGTTGCCGGCCTCGGTCGCGCCGATCTGCGCGCCCTTCATCACCACCACCCGCTGCGCCGGATGCATCGGCGACAGCGCGTCCATGATCTCGCGCAGATACGGCGTCCGGCTGGTGCGCCAGCGCCCGGCCTCGTTGGCGCCGCGCGGGCTCAGCAGGCGATGGCTGTCGGCCCACGTCGAAACTGTAAGTGCGGGGTCCGGCGTGCGGCCGTCGCGCCAGGCACGCAGCAGGTCGAGCGCGCCATTGAAGCCGACGTCGATGCCGCTAACGGAATTCGCAGCGAACCTCGGCGAGGCTTCCGAGGTGCTCTCGTACATGCGTCTCCAGCACGGTCTGCAAGGCGTGCGCGTCGACGCCGAGTTCGGCCGCCATCAACGACGCGACGCGCGCCGGCCAGCCGAGCCAGACGTCGCGCTCCTGGCGCGCCAACCGGAACACCAATGCTGTGGCGCGCGCCCGGTCGACCAGCTCGCCCTCTTTCTGCTGCAACTCCATCCGCCGCAGCCGCGCCTTCAGCACCTCGTTGGCGGTGCGCGCCTGCAGGAACGTCATTCCGCTCGCCTGCGGCGCCGGCAGCCCCTGCTCCTCGAGCGTCTCGGCCACCGCGCCGACCGCGGCTTGCGGCACTGGCCGTAAGTTCGGCGCGTGCCGGCCACGCTGCTGCGACGGATCGGTGGTGCTGGCGCGGCGGTGGTCGGATCTGCCGGCGTCGATCGAGCCATCCGGGTGCAGCGCCAGCCGGCCGGACAGCCGTGCCTTCGACACCGCGCCGCGGCTGATCCCGGCATACGCGGCGTACTGCCGCTCGCTCATCCCGAGCCGCTTCATCGAGGCTCCCGCCGTAAGTCAGAAAGCAATGATATTGCAGATACTTACCTTGCTTGTCGGCGCCGCATCGACCCTGATGGTGCTTGTCGAGACGATGGAGAAGACGATGACTACGAAGCACACCGACAACGGCAACACCCTGGACGCCTTCATCAGCCGCAAACGCGAGATCGACGCGATGCTGCAACGGCTTACGGCGTTCTCCGACGACCACTTCGGCGTCGCGCCGGACGAGGTGAGCTGGGGCCATGTCGGCAACCTCGGCTACGTCGTCGAGCGGCTGCGCCAGGCCAGCGACTTTCTCTTCACCGAAGGCGAATGCGCCTCCTGACCCAGAGGCTCCCCCGCGCCAGCCCCGACCGGTTCGCCGGCGGGGCTCGGGGCGGTACAGGCGCCGCAATCCCGCGGGCCACACCAGGAGCAAACGACGATGACCGACTTCACCGGAACCCAGCTGGCCACCATCCTCAGCGCGCTCGACGGCCAGACGCGCAAGCCGGCCAGCAAGGCCGTGGCATTCGCCGCGATCCGCCGCCACGCCGATGAGCGCGGCTGCACGGTCGATGACATCCTCGAAGCCGCCGCCGGCCTGCTCGACGGACGGATGGGCGCCGACGACTTTCGCGCCGCGCTGCGCGACGACGGCGCCGCCGACGAGCCCGGCGACGACGCCACGACCGACCTCGCCGAAGCAGAGGAAGACGCGCCCGTGGCCGCGACGGTTGCCCTGGCTGGCGAACTGGACGAGATCGGCGGCGACGACGAAGCCGACGACGCGGGCGAGGTTGCCGAGCCGGAGACGGCCGCGGTCCACATCAACGACCTGCACGCCAGCGACGATCCGATCGCCATCGCCAACGCCGCTTCCTGGCCGACGCCGATGACGCTCAGGCAGCAGCTGCTCGCTGCATGCGAGGCCGCGGAGCATTGGCTGCAAGCCGAACTCGACCGGCCGGGCGAGACCCGGCCCGACGACATCCTGCGCACCCTGCGCGCCGCCATCGATCGCGCTCGCCAGCAGCCGAGCCGGGCGGCAACGGGCGAGCAGCCGAATGGGCCGAAGACGCCGCGTGCCGACACCAAGCAGGCCCGCCTGATCGAGATGCTGCGGAAGGGCGCATCGATCAGCGAAATGGCCAGCGAGCTCGGCTGGCTACGGCACACCTGCCACGGCGCGCTTGCCGGGCTGAAGAAGAAGCGTGGCCTGGAAATCGTCTCCGACAAGCACGCCGGCGGCGAGCGGGTCTACCATATCGTCAGCGCCTGAGTGGACTGACGCGGCGCAGCCTGCTCGGGAACACTTCCCACAACAGCAACGGAAAGAAGAGAACGACGCACGCAAAACGCGAGATGAAAGTGACGGCACCAAACTGACAATCGTGACTTGACCAAGCCGGGCACACCGTCGAGCACTGGCAAGACCAAGCTGATCGCCCCGACGCGTGCGCGGCCCCGGTCGATTACGAAAGCTGCCGCCTCGGTCCGGAACGTCACTGTTCCCCTATAGGAGCAGTGTCATGCAAAAACGCACAGTCATCGGCAGCATGGAAATCGAGGTGCTCGACGCAGACGCCCTTGCGCCTCGAACGGGCGCGACCGCCTCCACCGACCTTCTCGATGCGCCTAGCGCACACGGATCGCCTCGAAGGCGCGCCGCAGGGCGTACGACCGGGCGATCGACGCCCCGGTGAAGATCGCCCCGATCGCCAGGTTCTCCGACAGGACGCGTGCAGCCCGAACATCGGAAAGACCGCGATCTGCGTCGCCACCGCAACGCCGTAGCCGACCGCGACGTTGACCAGCGACTCGAACAACGACATGCAGCGCGACTGTTTCAAGCCGCAGCCGCTACGCGCTCGGACGCCAGCTGATCGAACGCCCGCCCATCATCCTCCAGCACCGCCTGTTGGCCGGTCGCCTGCTGCCAGCGCAGCACCGCCACGTCGACATAAACCGGACTGATCTCCATCGCGAAGACGCGCCGGCCGGTGACCTCGCCGGCCATGATCTGCGAACCCGAGCCGCTGAAGGGCTCGTAGCACAGCCCGCCTGGCCGAACGTGCTGGCGCATCGGAATGGCGAAGCAGTCGAGCGGCTTCGGCGTCGGGTGGTCCGGCCGCTCCTCGCCGTACAGCGACCTGATGTCCCAGACGCTCGCCACGTAGTCGTCGGCGACCCGCGGCGGCCTGTGGCCCTTGAGCCAGCCCATGAAGCACGGCTCGTGCTTCCACAGATAGAACGACCGGGTGAGGATGGGGCGATCCTTGCACCAGATGACCTGCTGGTGCACGAAGGCGCCGCACTTCTCCCACACGGTCTCGACCATGGCCTGCCGGCGGCTGGCGTGCCAGCAGTACCAGGCGGCGTCGGGCGCGATGGCGTGCCCGATCGCCGCACGGATGAAGCCTTCGTAGAGCTCGGGACCCTGCGACGAGTCGTCCCAGGTGATGGCATAGGTGCCCGACCAGTACTTGTTCTTTCCGCTCTCCTCGAGCTTGGTCTTGCCGGGATGGTTGGTGCCGTCGTAGTCGACCAGATACGGTGGGTCGGTCGCGAACAGGATGGCGCGCTCGCCATGCATCAGCCGCTCGACATCGGCGCCGCTGGTCGAGTCGCCGCACAAAAGGCGGTGGTCACCGAGCAGCCAGAGATTCCCTGGCCGGGAAACCGGGTTTGCTGGTGGTTCGGGAATGACGTCTTCGTTGGCGAGACCATCGCCGTCGCCGATCGGCGCCAGTAACGCGTCGAGCTCGTCGGTGCTGAAGCCGGTCAGCCGAGGTCGTAGCCGGCGCCGTTCAACTCGTGGAACTCGGCGGCGAGCAGTTCCTCGTCCCAGCCGGCGTCGAGCGCCAGCTTGTTGTCGGCGATGCGATAGGCGCGCACCTGCTCCGGCGTCAGGTGCGCCAAGCGGATCACCGGCACCGCGTCGAGCCCGAGCCGGCGCGCCGCGAGGATGCGGCCGTGCCCGGCGATCACCTCGAGCTCGTCGTTGACCAGGATCGGCATGGTCCAGCCGAACTCGACCAGCGACGCCGCCAGCTTGGCGACCTGGTCGTCCGAGTGCGTGCGCGGATTGCGCGCGTACGGACGCAGCTCGTCGATCCGCAGCGGCTCGATGCTGCCGGGCTGGAAGCGCAGGTCGGTCATGAAGACCCTTGTGCAGAGGATGTGGACGAGCGCGCGCATGGGCACGCAGTGCGTTTTGGCTCTGGATCCGGCTCTGGCCAGCCGGCCGGCCAGCCACGGCCAGCCACACAGCCAGCTAACGCTTTGAGGTGACGCCGAAATTCACTGGCGTGGCGCGCCGGCCTCCCGGATTTTGGCGCTGTCGCTGGCGATGCGTCGCGCGCCGCGCCCCCACGTTGCAAATGGGTCTGGAAGGAACCAGACAATCCTGCGGCTCATCGTGCTCTGAAGCAAGCCGCAGCATCATCAGCAGGAGAAGAGCGAACGAATGCTGGCGAACTGTACAAGTTATTATGCCAGATCCAGTTGCTCGTGTCGCAGTCCTTTTTGTTGCGACGTTTTTGTTGCATGCATACCGTTGAGGTGTGCCGCGATCTTGATCAGTGCGCACGACCAGTGCCGCCACGCGGTCGAACGGTCCATCCCGAAGCGGTGGGAGATGCTCTTCCACCGCACGCCCTCGGCACGCAGCCAGACCAGCCGCACCTCATCGGGCTCCAGCACGTGCAGCCATGCCAGGCTCTCGTCCATCCGATCGATGGCATCCGGTGCCGGCGGCCCGAGCCGGACTTCGACGGCGTTCCACCCGAACGCTTCCCAGAAGTCGCGGATGGTGGGCGGCCACGTACTGATGTAGCCGCGGACCTTCACCGCGGGCAGACGGCGCAGAGTCTGTGCAGCCTCCTCGAGCCGGTCTGCGACGGCCTTTGCGGTCCAACGAACCTCAGGCATTACTTGCGCTCCTTGTCTTCACGCTGGCCGTATAGCCGCGCCGCCTCGTTCATGACCGCCTGACGCAACCAGTCGTCGCGGATGTCGGTGACCCGTAGCACCGCGATCCCCTGCTTTCGCCACGCCGCCCGGCGCATCGCGAACATCTCATCATCGGTGGAGAACGATCGCGGCAGATGCCTGGTCAGCGAGCCGCGTACTTCAGACTTCATGGGCCACCCTCCGCACGCCAGTGTCCGGAGGTGTATTCGCTGCCTTCGCGCTGTCCTTGGCTGTTGCCTCGGCGAAGAACAAATTGCGCGTCGGACCTGCGTCGGATTGCTTGTCGCGGTTTTCGAGGAGCAGCACCTTCTCGCCGCCAAGCCGGCCGACGAAATACTCGTTGCCCTTCGCGCTCGTTCTCCGCCACAAGCCGGCCGCCTTGAGCATGGTGTTGAAGTCAGGCATCGCTCTACACCTCCACGCACAGCACATTGCCGCCGATCAACCGAGCGACTTCGGCCAACGCAGCGTCACGCCCGCGCCGGTAGTCTTGGATCTCGCGCTTATTCAGGCGCCGCTTCGGCACGTCCGGCGACCACTCGACATTCATCGCCAGCGTCTCGCCCGGCCCGAAGGAGGGGATCGTCATCGCGACCTTGAACCGCCTGCCGACACGGAAGGTGGTTGTCACCAGCGGTTCGGGTTCCTGCCTCGAGGTGGCGTCAGGCATGGCCACCCTCACGAGGCGATACTACGTAGAGCGGTGCGCCCCTGAAGGGCGCCGCTCTATACGTAGTATAGGGACTGCACGCCACGCAGACGACATTAGCCAATTTCAATGGCTTACGGGAACACTGCACGCACTGAACGCAGACTGCACGCCACGAACCGCATAACGGGAATGCGCTCATTGTTTTGCTACCTTAGCGATTGCCTGAACGGTGTTCCGGTGCCCAGTCTTTACCGGCTCGACGCGGATGCGCCCGGTAGAGAAAAGCCCTTCCATTGCCCGCTGAAGCTGCCGCTTGTTGAAGCCGCGTCGGGCGTCCATGGCGAGGAACATCTTTGGCGCGTAGCACGGGCTATTCGCTGTCGCCGATGCGTATCGACCGGCCGCATGAGCTGCATCGAGGCAGGCGAGGAACGCCTCTTCGGCCGTGCGATCTCGGTTGACTTGATCGATCGCCTCGACGAAGCCGCCGGTCGGCATCCCCACGGGGACGAACATGCCATCCTGCCAACGCAGCCTGATCTCGGCGCCGGTCGCGGCATAGTTGGCCTTCTTGGTAGTCAGGATGCGGGCGTCATTGTCAGGATTCTCGCCTTCCTCCGCGGCGGGTCGTTCAAGGTAGAGGCGGCTGCGGACGCTGTTGCTCCAAGCGGTGGAGCCGCCACTGCCGGAGCCGCTCGCGATCCCGGACAGGCTCGGGTGCGCCAACAACAGCACCGCGCCGTCAATCTCACGAGCGAGCCGGCCAAGGCATGAAGCGATGAACTGTCGAACTTCCGAGCGCCGGATTTCATCGCCGCCAAAGGTATCGGCGGCCGTATCGATGACCGCTAGCCGCGCCCCCCGCCGCCTGGCTTCGTCAACGAACGTGTGCCACAGGGCGGTGAGCTCGCCTCTGCCGTCACGGTTGAAGGTCATCAAGACGTTGTCGTCGCCGACACGCGGTATGATGTGCAGGCGCCTGAGGTCGCGGAAATCGACACCGACCGCCCGGTTGATGCAGTCCTGTCGTCTGAGTAACTCGCCTTCGTCGTCCTCGCAGAACAGGCCGATCGCCGAACACGCAGTAGTTTCGAGCCCGAGCCAGTTCTGGCCGATGACGCACGCGGTCATGAGTTGCTGGGCGAGAAGGGACTTGCCGGCGCCGCCGTCACCGTAGAGCGCCGTAACGTACCCCCAAGGCATCCAGTCGCGGACCATCCAACGCCGCTCCGGGACAGGTCGGCCGTACCACGATGGCAGATTGATGATCCGCAGCGGTGGCTCGCCTTGTAGCGGATTAGGCGAGTACGTCTCGGCGCTATCGACGATGGCTTGCAGCGCAACATCGTCACGCATTGTCGATGTCCCGTGCCCAGTCGTTCAGGTCGTCTCCGGGCTTCGGGGCTAGTACCTTACGCACCTCGCGGTTGCGCGCGTGCCAGCGCTTGGCGACCGCCTCGTATGCCCCCAATCCAGCCGGATCGTGATCAACGGCGACCGTCAGACTTTCGATCGGATAGAGGTACGGGAACGTAGCGAGATTGCCCGCGTCGATCATCGACCACACCGGCGTAAAGCCGCGCGCCAACGTCAGTGCGTTCTCGATGCCTTCAGCGACCCCAAGCCCCAGCGTCACCCAGTCATCCGGCCACAGTCGGATGCAGCCACCGGATTTTCGGTGACCCTTCAGAAGCAATCGCGCCGGGTCGACATCAGCTTTGTGTTCGCTGCCGTCGGCGGCAATCCATGTGCGGTGAAGGGATAGCCAGCGCTGGGCGTCGTGGACATCGGTGATGAGCGCTACCAACGCCGGGCCGACGTATCCGCTCGGGTGCCTCAGTTCCGGATGCCAGCGGAGATCGCCATCGGGGTGCGGCAGAGCGCACCTGCGTGCGCTTAGATAGCGGCCTGCCGGGGTTTCGGGATCGATGCGCCTGCTGCATGACCAAATCCCGCGGCCAAAGACGCTGAGCGTTTCGTATCGAGCCGGCCGATCCCTTGCCGGATCGCTCGCCAGGTGGTTGACGGCGGGTTGTTCTCCCCCGAGCCATCTGCGTGCCCAGCCAATCGCCTGCCGCAGGTCACCTCCGCACCGGACCGCCGCGATCAGGTCGAGCAGGTCACCACCGGTGCCGTCGGCATACTCTTGCCAGCGTCCTCGATACTTGCCGACGAGACCAATTCGCAGTGATTGGCCCGGTTCTCCGGTGATTGATCCTATGCACCAGTCGCGCCCGTCCAGCCGGCCATGGGGAAAGAGCCCTCGCACCACAGTCTCGGCTTGCTCGGCGAGCGCCCGTGCGATCTCCGCCGCGCTCAAATCACCAATGCTCGCTCTGTTCGACGCCGTGCTCTGGATTTCGCCGAGGAAAAATGGCGCCGGGCTTGGCGCGGCTCATGGAGCGATACCGTTGCGCTATTCCCCCGAGGGGTTTTGTATTCGCGCAAGGGCCCGGCATGACTTTCGTCCCCTATTGCTCACTTACCGGAAAGACATCGAAAGTGTCCGGATCGGCGAGATAGGCCCGAAGGCCGGCGGCCTCGAAGTGCGCCCGCAAGTCGGCGACGCGGTGGTAGGTGGTGGAGCGCGACACGCCGGTGCGGCGCGCCGCATCTGCGACGGAATTATCGAACAGCGCCAGGAAGCAGGTCCGCAACATCGCCGGCAACTGATCGAACGCCCGCCACAGATCGGTGCGCAGGTTCAGGTACGGCTCGGGACAAAAGCCGATGGACTGATGAGTCTCCGCATCCGAGCTCTCGCATGGTTCGATGACGAGGTTCTCGGGAGAAATCATCCAGTCCGAAAAGAGGACCTCAAGGCCGGGGCCTCGCTTCTTTGCTTGAATGGCCTCGACCAGACTGGCGATGACGCTTCTGGCGATGCGATCCGTGAAGGTGCGAAGCGATGATCGTGACGGATCATATTGCGGAAGGCGCTGATGGACCCGAAGCATCAGCTCCTGCTCGATATCTTCGACCTCCAACGCCGGGATACGGCTGCAAACGCGGCGCGCGTGATGCCGAATACAGGCAACGACTCGGGGATCAATGCCTGGGTACTGGTTTGCCGGCGCCATCCGCTCCTCCACGTTTCGTCGTGGAGGAGAATCGCGGTTTACGGAGCAGCCTTGCAGGACAGCCGGCCGACGCGATCGGACAACCGGCCGCGTTGAGCAGACATTAACCTATTGAGAATATTGCGATGGCTAACCTGGCAACGTGGCGCGATCGGACAGCGTGAAGATTCTTCGGACAAGGTCCGGCTCAGACCATCGCCGCCGCCAGCGTGACCGTCCGTGGATTGATCCGATACCCCTTTGCACGCTTGCCGGCGCCGCTCCGCGAAACGTTCTCGATGATGTCGTGCTCGCCGATCGGCTTGCCGGTGGTCTTGCGAATAGCGTCTGCAATTTCGTCGCGGAGACGGTCGATCATGCGGCGGATCGTGCCGGCGTCGCGCTTTTCGTCGGATTCCAGGTCGCCGGCCCTTTCGACGGCGGTCGGTGATTTCGTCCACCGACATTGCTTCGACTTGGCTTCCGGCGCTGATGTCTTGGGCGAAGCGGTGGATGAGCGCCCGCAGGATCAGGATGGCCGTCTTTCGATCGGCCTTCACCACGAGCAGGTCATCGACCCAGAAGCCCTCGGAATTCAGTTTTGCCGTGAACCGTCTTGGAAGTGGGACTGGTTCGACCCGGGGGCCGATCGCTGTGACACCAAACCCATACACTGGAACATCGACGTTGGAGCATGCAGTAGGTCCATTCCGCACTCGATCGCGCAGCATGCTGCAGAGATCGACTTCGCCGGTCAGGATCTGGAGGAACGCCACATGCGCAATGCTGATGTCTTGAACCATGCGGCGCTTCGCGTCCGGCTCCACCGTGACGTAAATACCGGTTTGGCTCATCGCCACGCTACGGCGGAGCAGTAACGAGTCTGAACAGAACTCCGGCAAGCAGATGGAAGCGTTCACGCGTTCTATCGCCAACGTCAGCACGCCGTCCTGAAACTGCCGACCGCGCGCATCCTTGCCGCAGTGCTTGATCAGAAACCTTTCGATGCCCAAGGGGCTGAGCAGAACCGTCAGCGTTTCCAGGCGCTCCTTGCCGCCGGCGTCCGGGTAAACGATCCGCTCGCAGGTGGGGCAGCGATACTCACCGCCCCCCTCATCTGCCTGACCTCGGAGGACGACGAGCCCATCGCAGTCACGGGCCGCCGGCGGAAAGTCCCCGTCCATCGGGTTCGAGCAACGAACCGCATAGCACCGCCGAACGTCAACGATGCCTAGATTGGCCAGCCAGCCAGCCGTTTCGACGATTTCGGCCGCGGGCGAAACGCATCGTCGTCCGTGACGGAGGAGTTCCGCGATCAGCTCAGCTCGTGCGGATCCGGGCGCCGTGCTTTTCCGTCGAGACAACTTTGATGCCGTGATCCCGTTCAATGAGCTCCTCAAAGACCTGTCGCTCCCCGAGCGTCAATGACTGATCGCGATAGCGCAGGACGAACGTTCGCTCATCGCTCAGACCGTTGCCAATGGGTTCGATTTCCATGCTAACGCGCTTGTCGTTGAACAAGACCTTGAGCCGCGGAATACGGCTGACATCGTCCAGCGTCCACTTAAAGGCCTGTTCCAGCTGCGCCAGGGCGGGGCCTATCGAGAGATTATCCTTGTTGCTGATGTCGATGACCGGCGCTCCATGGAGCGGGCTGTTCTGCACTCGCAGTTCGACGAGACACAGGTCCCGGGCTTCGTCGTTCCGAAGCAGATTGAGAAACCGAAGGATTTGGGCCTGGTGGCTGATTTCCGTGACGTCTTCGTATTTCAACGTCTGAGCGTAAAACGCCGAAGCAATCCGATTGGCGATATCAAACGAAGCCGTGTTGTCATGCGACGCGACGTTAAGGAGCACGCCTTCACTTCTGAAGTCGAGCACGATTGCGTCGGGCGTAAACCCGTGAACGACGCGCTCGTCGGCGAGAATGTGTTCCTTCTGGTGCGGCCGGCGAATGAAGACCAGTTGCGAGTCCTTCAGGTCGATGATCTGCAGCAGTTCGCTGATGTGCCGGTCGCGTTGCTCCGCGTCAAACCGCTGAAGCAGCGCGGGCAATTCGCCGCTTTTCAGGAACTCGCTGAACTTGCCCGGCGGACGGCGGGGTGGTTTCACAAGCCGCATGCGCGCAAAGCCGACCTTATGCAGCTTGTCGAGGTGAAAGACCTTTTCCAGCTCGCCCCACGACCGATACAGGATGGCGAAGATCAGGGCAGTGGTATCGTACTTGTCGTGACTGTCGCATGCGATGT
This sequence comes from Rhodospirillales bacterium, assembly GCA_016712375.1. Classification (GTDB taxonomy): domain Bacteria; phylum Pseudomonadota; class Alphaproteobacteria; order Rhodospirillales; family Defluviicoccaceae; genus Defluviicoccus. The sequence continues at coordinate 13,677 of JADJRE010000028.1, read as the reverse complement.
TGAGTTCCTCGGCGCTCAGGCATTCGGCCGCAACATCGAGCGTTGCGTGCATCGACTTCCGCATAGCGAAGTCGGCAGCAGGAACGAACGGCAAGAGCTCAGTTTCGCGCTCCTGCAAGGCCTTGCGTCGCTCCCTCGCGGAGACGTCGGTGGGAATACCGAGCAGGTGAGACAGAACAGCGGCCTGTCGGGCTGTTCGACGCCCTAACCAGCCAGCAAGAAAGCCTGGGACTCGCGCGTCCTCGATAATGCGCCGGGCAGGTACCTCAAGCCGGTTTTCCCAAAACTCTACGGATGGGTGATCAAGGTGAGGAGGGCGGGTTGGAGGATCAGCTGGGAAAATTGGCCGTCGGAAAGGGCGCGGCTCGGGAAGGGCTAGGATCGGAAGAGGGATCGTCGCTTGGCATCGAGAAAAAATCCTTATGTTTGTGTACACATTGTGCTCCTTCCCTCAAGGCCCTGACTGATTGGGACACCCCACATCATGGGGACGCCGGTGAACCAGCTACGCGATGTTGTTGATGCGATGATGTAGTCGCGCCGAACCGCAGTGCAAGTGCCGACAGTTTCCGCTCCATTCCGGTATGTGACCAGTAGGACGAAATGTTCTCTTGGTCACTTCCGGCAATGCGTAACGCCCTCAACCCAAACCTGATGTCCGCCGCCGAGCGCTTGGCCGAGATCGGCGAGATCCTGGCCGCTGGCCTGATCCGCTTGCGCGCGCGTCAGCGCGAGGCCGAAGCCCGGCGAATGGGAGAAAGTTCCTTTGACTTCTCCGCCGACCAGAGCGTCCATGGCTGAACCTTAGACGGAGACGAAAATGCAATGTATTACAGTGTGTTAGCGCAGGTCGCGGCGCTGCCGGAGAAATCGACGGCGGAGCTGAGGCAGATGTGGCGCGACCTCTACGATCGCGATCCGCCGCCCTACAACAAGACGTTTCTGGTCAAGCGCTTGGCGTATCGACTCCAGGAATTGGCGTACGGAGGTCTGTCGGCGCGGGCCGAAGCGAAGCTAAAGGAACTGGTCGAGGAGGAGGATCGCCGGCTGAAGGGCAAGCGGCCGGTGCGCAAGGGTGACCGGCCGATTACCGGCACGCGGCTGATCCGCGAGTGGCAGGGCGTGGAGCACTGCGCAACAGTTCTCGATGACGGCTTCGAGTACGAGGGCCGGAAGTACAAGTCGCTGTCGGCGATTGCCCGCGCGATCACCAGCACGCGCTGGAACGGGCCGCTCTTTTGGGGCTTGCGCAATTACCGGAGCGGGAAGTGAAAACACCGATCCGCAAGACCCGCTGCGCGATCTACACCCGCAAGTCCTCGGAAGAGGGCCTGGAGATGGAGTTCAACTCCCTCGACGCCCAACGCGAGGCAGCACTCGCCTACATTCAGAGCCAGAAGCACGAGGGCTGGATCCTGGTCGGCGACCGCTACGACGATGGCGGATTCTCCGGCGGCACCATGCAGCGCCCGGCGCTGCAGCGGCTGCTGCGCGACGTGGAGAGCAGCGTCATCGACGTGATCGTCGTCTACAAGGTCGATCGGCTGTCACGCTCGCTGATTGATTTCGCAAGGATTGTCGAAGTATTTGACAAGCATAACGTCTCGTTCGTAAGCATAACTCAACAATTCAACACGACGACCTCGATGGGCCGGCTGACGCTGAACATCCTGCTGTCGTTCGCCCAGTTCGAGCGCGAGGTGATCGGCGAGCGCATCCGCGACAAGTTCGCCGCCTCGCGAGCCCGCGGCATGTGGATGGGCGGCACGCCGCCGCTCGGCTTCGACGTGCGCGAGCGCAAACTGGCGCTCAACGAGGCGGAAGCGGAACTCGTCCGGCTCGTCTTCAGTCGGTTCCTGCGGGTCGGGTCGGCCACGAAGCTGGCGCAAGAACTTCGGCGCACCGGCCACACCACGAAATCCTGGACGACGCAGGACGGCAAGCACCGGCCGGGCAAGCCGATCGACAAGGGCGCGATCTACAAGATCCTCAACAACCGGGTTTACCTCGGCGAGGCGGTGCACAAAGGAACACCGTATCTCGGCGAGCACGCGCCGATCATCGACCGCGCCACATGGGACAAGGTCCACGCCATCCTCGCCGAGAATACGGTCGCTCGCGCCAACGGCTCGCGCGCGCAGACGCCGGCGTTGCTGCGCGGGCTGATCTTCGGGCCGGGCGGGCACGCGATGACGCCGTCGCACACGCGCAAGGCTGGCAGGCTCTACCGCTACTACGTCGCCAGCGACGCCATTCGCCAGGGCTACGCCAACTGCTCGGTGCGCAGCGTTCCGGCAGCCGAGGTGGAGGAAGCGGTGGTGGCACAAGTCCGGCACCTGCTGCGTACGCCCGAGATCATCGCCCGGATATGGGCGGCGGCGAAGTGCGAGGGCGAGGAGGCGATTGCCGAGCGGGACGTCGTTAAGGCCATCACCGACCTGGCGCCACTATGGGACGAGCTGTTCCCGGCCGAGCAGGCGCGCATCGTCCGGTTGCTGGTCGAGCGGGTCGATCTCGCGCCCGATGGCATGCAGGTTCGGCTCCGGGCTGACGGGTTGCAGACGCTGGTCGAGGAGCTTCGGTTGAGGGTGGCCGCATGAAAGCGAAGCCAAGGATTGGCGGCGACAACTGGGAACTCGACGACTCGACGATCATCGTCCACATCCCGATGACGTGGAAGCGGCTCGGAGGCCGCAAGGTGATCATTGCGCCTGACGGCAGCGACGCCTGGCGCCGGCGAAGCCACGGCCCGACGAGACGCTGATTCGCGCTGGCGCGGGCGCATCGGTGGAAGCGGATGTTGGAAGAATGCAGGTACCGATCGGCTGGGGAACTGGCCGAAGCAGAGGGTATCACCCGCAGCTTCGTCAACCGCCTGCTGCGGCTGACGCTGCTGGCGCCGGACATTCAGGAGGCGATCATTGATGGCCGTCAGCCGAAGGGCATGCAGCTGGAGGAGTTGACGGGGTTGATGCCGAGCGTGTGGGACGAGCAGAAGCAACGCATCCTCGCGAAATAGGGGGCGGTTTCTCGATAGCGAACCCCAACGCGCATCGATCCAACGCTCCGTCGCCAACCCTGTCGCGGGCATGCGCTGAATCACGGGAAAACCACGTTGGCCAATCGCCAAGACTCCGCCAATAGCGACGTTCTTGAAATGCCGATAACAGAAGAGGGAATTGCCGATCACTAATGTAAAGCTGTCGCCCTTCTTCAACGGCTATCCACGCATGATGAGAAATGCAGATATCGAGGATAGCGGAAAGCTGACGCTCCAGTCAGGGAAACCATCCTCGGTTCTATGGCCGCTTTCGACGGCTCCAACCTACACGCGGCGCCGCCATGCCGAACGTGTTCATCTACACTGAGGACTTTTACGATTGCCGGCGCTTTCACTCGGCTCTGTGACACCTCAACCCAGAACGGGCCAAGTTCCAAGCATATTAGAAGGACATAATCCGGTGTCCGTTCTCTGGGGTGAAGCTCACCCAGAGGATCTTGCCCTTGGCGCGGGCGGCTATGCCGGCACTAGACAGCGCCGCCGCAACTTCATCGATCGCGCGATGTGCCGCCCCCGACCACTTCGCGCAGCGCGCCAAGAGGGTGGCCGCCGACCGGGAGCCGGAAATCCACCGCGCCGATTCCGACGGAAGCACGAACTTTGCGCGCCGGCTTCGGCCTTCGATCTTCTCGATCTGCGCGCAAGCACTCTATGGCGGACTTGGGCCGCAAGCGTGTTGTTTGACCTCCAAGAGCGGGGTCCAGCATATTCTCCCGCATATCCCAGATGACTTGTTGGAGGGGTGACGTTTTGGAGCCAATCGTGTATGGCTATCGATACCTTATTGCCGGTTTGGTGGCGCCGGCATGTCTCATCCAGCGGGTGAATCGATAGCAGATGCTGTTCAGCTCGATTTTGATCGCCGTTTGAAGCTGGAGTTCCACGGCAGCAAGATCACCTCCGATGCCGGGCTGCTCGCCTATCGCGAGCTGGACGAGGTGCTCGGCCTGACGGCGGCGGCGGCGGTGGCGGCTCTGTCGGATCTGCGCCGTGGCCGGAACACGCGACACGTACTGACGGGGTTGCTGTGGCAGTCGGTGTACAGCCGTCTCGCCGGCTACGAGAATGTCAATGACGCCGAGCGTCTCGCCGTCGATCCGGCGATGCGCGCCATCGTCGATCGGCGAGGCCTCGCCGGCACCGGCGCATCGATCAGCCAGATGGGCCGCTTCGAGACGGCGTGCTTGACGCACGAGGCCAATCTCGCGGCGCTGAGCTACCTGGCCGACTCCTGGATCGACCGGGTGCACGCGCACAAGCCGCCGAAGATGATCGTTCTCGACATCGACAGCTCAGAGAGCCCCACACACTGCCGCCAGGAGGGTTCGGCCTACAACGGCCACTTCGGCTGCACCTGCTACCACCCGCTGTTCTGCTTCCACCAGTTCGGCGATCTCGAACGGAGCCTGCTGCGCCGGGGTAACGTCCACAGCGCCGAGGACTGGCGGACGGTTCTGGCGCCGGTCGTCGCCCGCTACCGCGAGCGCCGGCTGCGACGCTACTTCCGTGCCGATGCCGCCTTCGCCATGCCGGAGATGTACACGTTTCTGGAGGCCGAAGGGTTCAAGTACGCCATCCGGCTGCCGGCCAACCGCGTTTTGCAGCAGCAGATCAGCCATCTCCTCCGGCGTCCGGTCGGTCGTCCTCCGAAGGACGTTCGCCCACCTATGCGAGCTTCCGCTACCAGGCGAAGAGCTGGCCGAAACCCCGCCGGGTCGTTGCCAAGGTCGAGTGGCATCCAGGCGAGCTTTATCCCCGGGTCGGTTTCATCGTCACCAATCTCGATCATCCACCCGAGCGGGTCGTCGCCTTCTACAATCGGCGCGGCACCGCCGAGCCGTGGATCAAGGAGGGGAAGAATGCCCTCGTCTGGACACGGCTGTCGTGTCGCGGCTTCACCGCCAACGCCGTGGGGCTGCAGCTGCACACGCTCGCCTACAACCTCGCCAATTTCATGCGGACCCTGGCACTGCCGCAGGAGGTGAAGCAGTGGTCACTGACGGCGCTACGCGACAAGCTCGTCAAGATCGGCCCGAAGGTGGTGCGCCACGGCCGGTACGTGACGTTCCAGCTCGCGGAAGTGGCCGTGCCGAGGACGTTGTTCGTCGAGATCTTGCGGCTGATCGACCAACTGCGACCCAAGCCGGCACCGACATGACACGCCGCAGGAGCGAGATTGATCAGCATCAGCGCCGCACCACGGGACAGGTGCGCCCTGAGCGCAGTGGGAAGCTCTACCCCGCCGGTTACGAGTGCACCTCACCGACCCGGCGCCGCAAAGTCCCGTCGGCGCCGTCCAAGATCGCCCCGAAGTTGAACCGGGGCGAGCGCGGAGTACGATCTTTGACCTCGAAGGCCGACTATCCAGGATATGCCGGCTATAACAGTTTCGCTGAAAGAATGCGCTGACCGCCACCCGCCCAGTGAGCGATCCGCGCTATGATCGGCTTGGTGTCGGTTTCACAGGATCGCTGCCGGATGCCGCTTAGGAATCACGTGCACAGCGCCTTTAATTGCGACCCGCCGACAGCGAGGACTTCTCTTTGCCTGGTCGCTCTATCGAGATCTGATGAAAGCGTTGACGGAAGATCTGCTCAAGTGGAACGAGGCAGGACAGAAACGGGTCCTCGATCTGGCGCTCGCACAGAAGTGCACGTTTATCATTATGATAGACGGATCGGATGCCGGCTGGCTGCAAGTCGATGAGGCGTGAGGCATACATGATACTGGACTATTCGGGGTTTGTGGAACTCTTGGAGAACGACGAAGCGGGAATATACCAAGCACAGCCCACAATACGGGATATTAAGAGAAACGCTGAACGCCTATCTGCCGGCCTGATGATTCCAAAACCAGGCGACGTTGGCTACTACGCCGATGATGTCTTTCATTGCCTACGACAATACCATCTCCTTCGAAGCGATACAATGAACGCCGCATGCGGGTCAAAGGAAGATAAATGCAGCCATTGTGGTGGAACCATACGCAATACAAAAGAGACCCTTCTCGAAAATGGTAGGGAGCGGTCAACGGATATTTGCGCCACCTGTGGTTGGTGGTACTGTAGAGAGTACTTGCCACCAGTGGGTGAAGGCACCGGCTTCGATAGAAGCTTCGAAGTAAGACGCGCGAGTGTACTTCGTGAGTTCACAATCGGTGATATCGATATTCCAATCGAAACTCTACGCGCGCATTTAAACAAGCATCAAGAGGACTTATGGAGGGTGAATCCCAGGGTGATGGAGCGCCTTGTGGCAGACATTTTTTCTGACTTTTTCGAATGCGATGTGGTGCATGTGGGTGGGCCGAAGGATGGTGGCATCGATGCCATTGTACTCGATGGGAACGAGCAAAGAGTTATTCAGGTCAAGAGACGAGAAGATTCCGCACACATAGAGAGTGTTAGGGAGATTCGAGAGTTCTTAGGGGCGATGGTCTTACGCGGTTCGTCTCAGGGGGTGTTCGCTACGACTGGACGAGACTTCAGCGGGGATGCAAAGCGGGCGGCCGAGATGGCAGAGCTCTATGGGGTCGTTGATAAATTGGAACTGGTGAATTCACAAAAGATTATCGACGTTCTCCGTCTTACAGAGCGACGGAATGTGCCGCCTTACAAGGCAAGCGAGTTGGCTACGGACTGCCAGCCATTTGATATGGAGGGTAGAAAGAGTCAAGTTCGGAAATTATTCAGTCACGTAAAAGGTATTTCTGGAGAAAGTGATCCGTATGAAGAACACATCTTGTGTCCAGGATGGATCAATCCGAAATAGGTGGTTGCGATAGGCATCTTTGTTTATCGATATCACGCCATGGAAGAGTTAATGCGAAATAAGCTTCTGAGCGAACAAAAGTGACGTGCTGCGTGCTCTTATGGTTGGAGATAGTGACATACATATTTGAGCTCCAAGACGACATATCCGGAGAAATCAGTATGATGGAGAATGTACCATTCTATATTTGTTCTTGTTCTCAGGTCCGAGAGTCAAGATCGATTCCGCAGCTTGCCGGCTGCCATCAGGGACCATAACGTTGCGAAACTGGCCCGTTCATGGAAATCTGTGGGGCGGACAGGGTAGTCCTTGTTGCTCGAGCACACCCGCGCACTGCTGCTTCAGGTGTTCCAGCGATCGAGTTCCTGCGATAATTCGCAATACGATAAATTTAGGCAACGGATTCGAGTTGGGAGGGCCGGGAGCGCTGCCCATACTCCCAGAAGGTATGTGCGGAACGCCACGAGAACACTAACCTTCGCCGGCGAAGAGATTGTAAGGGAAATGAGCGGAAGGGCAGTTTAGGAGTGTGGATCGAGTCGATCGCGATTGAAGGCGGGACTTTGGATGGGTTTCGCCAGCAGCTAAGCCCTGGATTGAACGTCCTCATAGGCGGGCGCGGGACTGGCAAGAGTTCTGTGATCGAGCTGATCCGCTTTTGTCTTGGGGCGCCTTCGTCATCCGACGCTATTGCGAAAGACGCACTTGAGCACGCTTTGGGTGTGTTGGGCGATGGCAAGATCATCTTGACGCTGACGAACGGCAGTGATCGCATTGAGGTGTCGCGCATCGCTAGTGATGAGAGCGACGGCTGCCCGTTTGAGGTGAATCCGCCGCTTGTGTTCTCACAGAAGGAAGTCGAACAAATCGGCGCGCGCTCCCAATTTCGCCTGCGTCTGGTGGATGGGTTTGTGTCCGAAAGGGGTGTCGCAGCTACAAAGCGGGGCCCACTCCACGCACGCATCAAGTCGGCATCAACCGAAATTCGCAGCTTGCTGTCAACGGCGGAGCAATTCCGGGCCACTGTCGCGGAGTAAAAGCAGGCCATTTGGGCGAAAGCGGCGCAGCAGCAAGGGCCCGATCGGGCCCCTTGCTGTGTCGTCGGTTTGCCTCGAGGATCAGGGCTTGCCGATTTCGCCGGTCTCGGGATTGACGGTGTCGGCGGTGGCCTGGTTTTGCTCCGCCCGATCGGCCGGGTGGCGGGACGACGGCGTCCGGCGGATTGCTTCAACCGGTAGCTGTCGCCGTTCATGGTGAGGATATGGACGTGGTGGGTCAGCCGGTCGAGCAGCGCGCCGGTGAGCCGTTCCGATCCCAGCACCGAGGTCCAGTCCTCGAACGGCAGATTGGACGTGACGAGGGTCGAGCCGCGCTCGTAGCGCTGGGAGAACACCTCGAACAGAAGTTCCGCCCCGGTCGGGGACAGCGGCACGTAACCGAGTTCGTCGATGATCAGGAGCTTCACCGCCTGCAGATCACGCTGCAGCTTCAGAAGCCGTCGTTCGTCGCGCGCTTCCATCAGCCGATGCACGAGGGCGGCGGCGGTGGTGAAGGCGACGCTGAACCCCTTCTGGCAGGCGGCAAGACCGAGAGCCAGGGCTGCATGCGTCTTGCCGGTGCCGGAATTGCCGAGCGCGATGACGTTCTCGCGGCGCAGGACGAACTCGCATCGAGCGAGCTCGAGCACCAGCATCTTGTTGAGGCTCGGAATGGCGGTGAAGTCGAAGGTGTCGAGGCTTTTGACCGCCGGGAAGCGTGCCGCCTTGATCCGCCGCTCGACCATTCGGCGTTCCCCGGTCGATCAGCTCCAGCTCCACCAGGCGCAGCAGGTAGCGGGGATGATCGACGCCGTCGCCGGCGCATTCGCGCGCGACCTTGTCGTACTCCCGCAGAATGGTCGGCAGCTTCAGCTTGCTTGAGGTGATGCGCCAGCAGAACCTGCGGGGTGCCGCTCGTCGTTCCCGCCGGTATCGCCTCGACGCCCGCCTTGCCGGTCATGCCGCTGTCCCGGGAACGAGAACGGCGTAGTCGGCCGCCGTCGTCATCCTGACGTCCGTTCTCGGCAGATGTGGATAGGCCGTCAGGTCGAGCCGGGCCGGTCGCCGCTCGATGCGCGCCAGCGCGATCTGCTTGACCGCATCAAAGCCGATGGCGCCGAGCCGGATCGCTTCGGTGACCGCGCTCGCCACGATCTCCATCGGGATCGCCTCCATCAGCCGCAGGACCTGGATGAACTCCCGCCTGCCGCGGTTGCCCATGCGCGCTTCGAGGAGATGGCGCAGGTGCTGGAACGCCTCCGGCAGATCCCAGTCTTTCAGCGCCGCCGCCTGGTCCAGGGCATTTGGCTTCGTCTCGATCAGCGCGAGGTAGTGCAGCGGCTCGAACACGAAGGTCCGGTGCCGTAGGCGCGGCGATGTCGGGCGATCTGCTCGCCGGCACACAGGATCACCACCTCGTCGACGAAGCCCTTCACCACAACATCCCGGAAGCCGTATGCCGTCGGCACCGAGTAGTCGTTGCAGCGGTAGCGGACCAGGGCGGTTGACGAGACCCGCGCCGCCCCGCTTCTCGCACGCCTCCAGCGGCACGGCGGGCAGATCCCGAAAGGACTCCAGGTCGGCGACGAGACGCTCGCCGATGGGCTCGCTGTGGCGACCGGCGCGTTCGCCCTGTCGGCGCCGGCAGCGCTCTTCCAGCATCACATTGAGATCGTCGTAGCTTGCCGCCTGGGGATCGGCGTCACGAAGTTCAATCGGGCATACTTCACCAGCCCTCGACCTTGCCCTTGTCGTTGCCCTTGCCGGGACGGCCAAAACGGTCGCGGAACAGGTAGTGGCTCTAGTTCGGTGAAGGCCCGGGTCCGCTCCCCGCCTGCCGTCACCGCAGATCTTCGCCACCGCGATCGTCGTGTTGTCGTAAAGCACCGACAGCGGCACGCCGCCAAAGAAGGCGAACGCCGACACATGACCGTCGAGAAACGCTTCCGTCGTCTCCGCCGGGTAGGCCTTCACGAACGGCGCGTCCGACTGTGGCACGTCCATGCAGAAGAAGTGGATCTTCTGCCGGACGCCGCCGATCACGCCAATGGCCTCGCCGAAGTCGACCTGCGCGTGCCCGGGGGGATGCGCCAGCGGCACGAAGGTCTCCCGGCCTTTGGCGCGAGCGACCCGGACGTAGTCCCTCACCACCGTCACACCGCCGGCATAGCCGTGCTCGTCGCGCAGCCGCTCGAAGATCCGCTTGGCAGAATGCCGCTGCTTCGAAGGCGCCGTCCGGTCGGCCTCGAGAATGGCGTCGATCACCGGCAGAAGCGCCCCAAGCTTCGGCTTTTTCACCGGCTTGTTCGCGTGTAGCCGGGCGGCAACGAGAACCGGCACATCTTCGAAACCGTCTCACGGCTCAGCCCGAAAACCCGCCGCCTCGCGCCGGCTGTTACCCCTCAATGAAAACAAAATGCCGAACGGCGGCGTAGACTTCCACGGCAAACATCCCCGGCCGCCCCCCTGACAAAGGAGACAGCCTAACCACTGGCCGGATTTTGCTCCGGCGCGGCAGCACCAACCGCCGCCGCTACGTGGCCTAATTTGTCACCGCCCTACACAGAACGCTGTGATCATGAGCTGAGTACTAAACTGGCGTGGTTCCCAGGTTCTGGAGAAGGTGGGCTGAAGAGAGAACATTTGGCGCCCCGGCCGACCAGTCTGGTTGCCAGCCGATTCGTCAAACCTCTTTGAAACAACGTGTTTTTCTGGCTGCCAAGTCAGTGGGGAGGATATTTCAGGCGGTGCAACTGGCGGAGGGGGTGGGATTCGAACCCACGGTACCCGCGAAGGTACAACGGTTTTCGAGACCGCCCCGATCGACCACTCCGGCACCCCTCCGCCTCCGCCTCGCCACCGGCTTCGGGGAACGCGGCGGGCGGCGCACGTTAGCGGCATCTGCGGCCGACGACAACGCTGTGTATCCCGGATGCCGTTGCCGCCGCCATCGTCGCCCCCGCCTCCGGTGCCGTTGGTGGCAGGGCCTCGCTTTCGGCCAGCAGGCATCGCCCTCAGGTGATGACGGTCGGCTCCGCCCGGCCAGTACGCTGTTCGATCCCGGCGGTGGTGCGCGCGATCGTGATCAGGTCGGCCAGCGCCTCCTGGGTGTCGCGGTCGTGCTTGCCGGGATCGGGTTCGAAGCGCTCGACATAGACGCGCAGCGTCGCCCCCTGCGTGCCGGTGCCAGACAGCCGGAAGACGATGCGCGAGCCGTCGGCGAAGCCGATGCGGATGCCCTGCTTCGTCGTCGTGCTGCCGTCGACCGGATCGGTGTAGGCGAAGTCGTCGGCGAGCGTCACGTCGTAGCCGCCGAGCCGGGTACCGGGCAGCCCGGGCAGCTTCGCCCGCAGCTCGTCCATCAAACCGCCGGCGGCGGCGCTGTCGATCTCTTCGTAGTCGTGGCGCGAATAGTAGTTGCGGCCGAACGTCTTCCAGTGGTGTTGCACGATTTCCGCTACCGACTGCTTGCGATACGCCAGCACGTTCAGCCAGAACAGCACCGCCCACAGCCCATCTTTCTCGCGCACATGGTTGGAGCCCGTGCCGAAACTCTCTTCGCCGCACAGCGTCGCCTTATTGGCGTCGAGCAGCGTTCCGAAGAACTTCCAGCCGGTGGGCGTCTCGAAGCAGGGAATCCCCAGCTTCTTTGCCACCCGGTCCGGTGCTTCGCTGGTCGGCATCGAGCGAGCGATGCCGGCGAGCCCGCCGCGATAACCGGGGGCAACGTCAGCGTTCGCCGCCAGCACCGCCAGACTATCCGACGGCGTCACGAAGAAGCGGTTGCCGAGGATCATGTTGCGGTCGCCGTCCCCATCCGACGCGGCGCCGAAGTCGGGGCCGTCGGCGCGGCTCAACAGCTCCACCAGCTCGTGCGCGTAGACCAGGTTCGGGTCGGGATGACCGTCGCCAAAATTCTCCAGCGGCACCCCGTTCATTACCGTCCCGGCCGGCGCGCCCAGCCTTCCCTCCAGGATGGCGTGGGCATAGGGACCGGTCACCGCGTGCATCGCATCGAAGCACATGCGGAACTTGCCGGAACGGAACAGTGCGGCAATCGCCTCGAAATCAAACAGCGTCTCCATCAGTTCGGCGTAGTCGGCGACGGAGTCGAAGACCTGCACCGGCATGCCATCGACCTCTGCGGCGCCGAGGCGGTCGAGGTCGATGTCGGGGGCCTCGGCAATGGCGTAGGCGTCGATCGTCTGCGTCCGGGCGAACACCGCCTCGGTCACGCTCTCCGGCGCCGGACCCCCGTTGGAGATGTTGTACTTCACCCCGAAATCAGCGTCAGGCCCGCCCGGATTGTGGCTGGCCGAAAGGATAAGCCCACCGATGGCCTTGTTCTTGCGGATGACGCAGGAGGTCGCGGGCGTCGACAGGATACCGCCGCGGCCGACCAGCACGCGGCCGAAGCCGTTTGCCGCCGCCATCTTCAGGATGATCTGGATCGCCTCGCGGTTGTAATAGCGCCCGTCGCCACCGACGACGAGGGTCGCTCCGCGCTTGCCTTCGATGCAGTCGAAGTTCGCCTGGATAAAGTTTTGCAGGTAGTGCGGCTGCCGGAACACGGAGACCTTCTTGCGCAGTCCGGATGTCCCGGGCAGCTGGCCCTCGAAAGGCTTTGTTCGTTCGGTTGTTATGGTCATGTGCCCCTTCTCCGCTCGCGACGAATCGTTCGTGTGGATTGCGCCGAACCTAGCAGGTCCCTCCAGAGGCGCCAACCGCCTTACGACCGCAGCAGCCGGGCGGAACTGCTTGACAGTCAACTCGTTGCAACACGTCGGCTGGCGGCAGCTTCGTGATCTTTGACATGCTGTTATACTGGCGTTAATCACCTTCTCTAGAAAATCGGGCGTCAGGGACCCGGCAGGAGCGCGCTTTTCCACCCCGCCACTTTCGTTTACACAAGGCGAAAATGTCGGGACGGGAGTACCATCTGTTCTTGCCGAACAAGGTAAGTCTTCACCTTTCGGCACGGAAACGATAAATGCGATACGTTATTCAGTCGGGCGCCACGAACGGTCTGTCATTGCGGCGGGTCGCCGCCGTCGTCTTGATCGTTGTTACGGCGCTGCTCGCCGGTCCACCAGCAAAAGCCAACTATGCATCTCTGTTGATGGATGCGAACACGGGAAGGGTGCTCTACGAGGCCAACGCCGATATCCCGCGCTACCCGGCGTCGCTGACAAAGATGATGACCCTTTACATGCTGTTTGAGGCGCTTGACGAAGGGCGCCTGACCCTTGGCCAGCCGCTCCACACGTCGTCACACGCCTCTGTCCAGGCGCCGACCAAACTCGGTTTGCATCCGGGTCAATCAATCAGCGTCGAAGATGCGATTCTGGCTCTGGTTACCAAATCGGCAAATGACGCCGCGGCTGTCATCGCCGAAGCGCTGGGAGGCTCTGAAGAGCATTTCGCCTGGCAAATGACGGCAAAAGCGCACCAGCTCGGCATGAACCAGACAAACTTCGCTAACGCGTCTGGCTTGCCGGATCAGAATCAGGTGACCACGGCGCGAGACATGGCGATCCTGGCGCTGGCGCTGCTGCACGATTTTCCCCATTACTATCAGTACTTCGGGACCGAGCGGTTCTACTGGGGCGGCGCCTTTCACCCAACCACAATCGGCTGCTCGGCGCTTATCCTGGGGTTGATGGCATCAAAACCGGATATACGCATGCATCCGGCTTCAATCTTGTCGCCTCGGCGCAACGCGACGGTCGCCGGCTGATCGGTGTGGTCATGGGCGCGCGTTCGCCCGGCAGCCGCAGTGCGATCATGACCAGTTTGCTGGATCAGGCGT
>JADJRE010000027.1 GCA_016712375.1 Rhodospirillales bacterium | reverse complement strand
GGGTGCGCTCGACCAGAGCCGGTACCCGGTCGCTCGCCCAGGTCTCCACGAGCATGAACGGAAACGTGCGGGTCGGGTTGATCGGCCGGCACAGCGACAGGAAGAAGCGGCCGTCCGCCGCTGTGCCAGGCAACCGCGTAGTGACCCCGGGGACTGACGGATTTCACTTATCCAGGGTGCCGATATCCTGCACCACCTGGGTCTTTGTTTGATGCCTCGAGCCGCGTGATCGACGTAGACTAGAAACTGGTTGCGGTCGTTAGGCGGAAAAAATTCGTTGGCCAGCCAGCGGGTGGCGAAAATGGTGCTGGCGAGAAAAGCGAGTACGACCAAAAGGCACACGAGCCGGTGGCGCAGGATCGCCTCGAGAAATCGCCGATAGGTCCGGTAGAAGCCGGAATCGAAAAGGGCCGCCTCGCCTCCTCCGGCGGTGCCCGGCTGCGGCGTCACTTTGAGGAACCAGTAGCTCATCGTCGGTGTCATGTAGAGCGACATGAACCAAGAGCCCAGCAGCACCAGGATCACCACCTGACCGAGCGAAAGCGTGTATTCGCCGGCACTCCCCTCGGCGAGGGCGATCGGCATGAACGCGAGGATGGTCGTCAGCGTCGAGGTCAGCAGCGGTAGGCCGAGTTCCCGGCCGGTGGCAATCGCCGCCGCCTTACGCTCTTCGCCGGCCTGAAGCCGGTTGCGCATGCTTTCGGCGATGACGATGGCGTTGTCGACCATCATGCCGAGCGCGATGATCGTCGCCGCGATCGACATCCTCTGTGGCTCGACCCCAGATCGACATGCCGACCAGCCCGCAGCAGATCGCCATCGGGGATGAAAGGAGCCGACGACCGGCCCCGTGCGCAGGCCGAGGAACAGCACTGACGACCACCAGCACGAGTTGAAGGTCTGGGGCTGAGGTGGTTAAACCGCGCCATTGACGGCGCGTTGCACCAAACTCGGCTGGAAGGTGGCGTAGTCGAGGACGTAGCCGACTGGCAGGGTCTGCTCGATCGCCTTCAGCCGTTGCGTTAGCCGTTCGCCGAACTCCACGGCGTTGATCCCGTCGAGGATCGAAATGCTGATCACGATCGCCGGCCGGCCGTTGTAGAACACAGGCCGCTCGGCCGGATCGACGTAATCCCGGCGGACCTGGACGACATCCTTCAATGGGATGGTCTTTTGCGTACCTGGGATCGGGATCAGGACTTCTTCGATTTCTTCGACGTCACGAAATGTTCCCGATGGCTCGATGATGATGTTCCGACCTTCGGCGTCGATCATGCCCCCGACGATGACGTTCGGCTGAATGCCGAGGCTGGCCAGCCGGGCGTTGGAAACGTCAAGAAACACGCGCTCTGGCTGGACGCCGAACACCTCGATGGTTTCGACGCCTCTGAGCCCGTCCAGTTGGCGCCGAACGTCGCGGGCGACACGGCGCATCTCCTCCAACGAGAACCCGTCACTCCACAGCGCGATCGTAGCAACGGCCGTCAGCCCGAACCGGTCGTTGACAAACGGCCCGAGGGTGCCGGCGGGAAGCTCCGGCGCGACGTCGCTCATGTGGTTGCGCAGCGTCTGCCAGACCGCCGGGATTTCGGCCCCGCCGACCCAGTCGGCGACTTCGGCATGGATGATGGAGCCGTCCTTCGTGGTTGACCAGACGTCCTCGACCTCGCCGATCTCGCGGATCTTCTCCTCGATCTTGCGGGTGATCAGGTCCTCGACCTGCCGGGCGTCCAACCCCGGGAGGGAGGCGGTGACGATCGCCTGACGGATCTCGATCGACGGATCCTCCTGGCGCGGATAATCCAGGAAGACGAGAAGGCCCAGGATCGGTATGCCGATCAGGACAAGGATGGTGATCCTATTCAGAGTAATGGCGAATTCGGTGATCTTGCCGAACATACTGCCTTTGTTCCCCGACCTGTCCGGCTTGCCGTGACTGCCTGCGGTTTTGGATCAGCTCCCGCTTGTCGTCGCTGATGCTTGCATCAGCGTCACCCGCTGGTCGTCAAGCAGAAAGTTCACCCCAGCAGTAGCGATGATGTCGCCGACGGCGACCCCAGTGACGGCGACCATGTTGCTGGCCAGGGGTCCCGTCGCCCGCACTGCGCTGCGCCGCACCGTCGATGAAGCGGGATCATATACGAACAAAAAGCCCTGGCCGGTTTGTTCCCCGGGGCAAACGCCGACAGCGGCAATGGAAATAACTTACCTCGACCGCGTCGCGGGGGCGACCGCCGCCGTCACCTCAGCGGTCATGCCGGGACGTAAGCCGGGCGGAGGATCGATCAGGGTGAGCTTGACTGACAGAGCAGTCCGGCGCCGGCAAAGCGCCGTGCCGATTTCGGTGACGCGCGCCGGCACGGGCTGGACGATCTGCGGGACCGTTACTGTCCCCGGCATGCCGGGAGCGATTTGGGCGATCGTCGTTTCCGGCACGCCAATTGCCGCCTGCAGGTCACCTGCCGCGTCGATGCGGAAAAGCTCCTGTCCTGCTCGCACTTCGACGAACGGATCGACCAGCCGAGCCGCGATCGAGCCGGGTCGCGCGGCGACCAGAGTCGTGTTCGGAAGATCGCGCCTGGCCGGTCGGAGCCTGGCGACGGCGATGTCGAGCTGGTTTGTGCCGACCCGAAATTGCGCTGGGTGACTTTCGAACCGTATCTTGGCTACGGCGCGCGGGCAGCCAGCAACCGGCGGTTCCGGCCGTGATCCGCTTCCGCCTGCGCTCTCGCCGGCGGCGGGTTCGCCGTCAGATCGGGCCTCCGCCGCCTGGACGTTGAGCTGGTACGGCTCGCGGTCGAGGATGGCGAGCAGCTGTCCGGTCCGTACACGCTCGCCCTGATTAACCCGAACCTCTCGGACATTGCCGCCGACCTGGAAACTCAGGCTTGACGAGTCGTTTGCCTCGATCACCCCAGAAAACCGGCGAAGCTGGCCACTAGCGATTTCACTGACGGTGAATGCCCGGATAGGCCGCACCTGCTCGGCTGGCGGAGCGGGTTCCTGATCGCAGGCGCAAACAGCCGCGACCAGGACGATAAGGACGAGACCTCGGATGGCGATGGTCTGCATCGCTTCTTCCTTCCGCAAAGCGCAACCTCAGGCAATTTCGACGGGTGGAGGCGTATCACAGCGTCGCAAATAATGTAATGGCCAATGAATTCACGATATCGATGAACATGCCGCAAGCAAGCGGCACAATAACGAACGCCTTGTGGGCGCGGCCATACTCTCTGGCCACGGCCGTCATGATTGCCAACGTCGTGGCGGTGGATCCAAGGGCGATGCCGGCAAAGCCGGCGGAGATGACGGCCGCCTCATAATCGCCGCCCATAACCCGAAACACGATGAAATAGATGTAGCAGAAGGTGAGCAGCGCCTGGACAGCGATAACAACAATTACAAAAATCAGAAACTCCCCCGCGGTCCATAGCTGCAGGCTCATCAGGGTCATGGTGTAGAACAGGCCAAGGCTGACATAGGCGATGAGGGTGAGGCACTGGTCACTTCCCGGCCAGTCGAGCTTCGGCGCGACGCGCGGCAGAAGGTTACCGAGAATGATTCCGGCAACGAGGGATGTGACATAAAGCGGCATGGAGACGCCAACCGCTTCAAGGACAACGCGGAAAGCGTGCCCAATGATGATCGCGATATGAATGCGCAGCAGCGCTAGGAGGAAGGCGTAGTAGTCGAGTTGCGGCGATTGCGCATCGCGGGCAATGCCAACATCGAGGTCGGCACTCCCACCCGGTGCCGAAAGCCGATATCGATTGATCAGCAGCCGGGCGATGGGCCCGCCCATGGCGCAGGCAGCAAGCAGGCCCACCATGTTAACAGCGATGCCCAGCCTCGAGACGTGTTGCAGGTCGAACTGTCGTTCGAATATTGGTGCCCATGCAACGGTTGTTCCCGAGCGCCCGATAAGTGCCATCGATCCGGCGACGATGCCGATTTGGCGGTCGTAATCGAATGCGAGGGCAATCGTGATGCCGACGATGTTCTGTATGACGAGGAATACGGCGGCCAGCGTGACCAGAACTGCCAAAGGGCGCCCGTTGGCGATCAACTCTTGCAGGTTGGAGCGCAATCCCAGCGCAGCGAAGAAATAGACCAGCAGGAAGTCGCGCCTGAACAAATCGAAATTAATCTTAACATCAGCAACATAGAAGATAATGGCAATAACAATAGCAAAGGCAATTCCGCCGACGACCGGCTCGGGAATGCTGTAGTTTCGCAGGATCTCTGAGCGTGAGACAATCGCATAGCCCAAAAAAAACACGCACATGGCAATTGTCACTGTGCCGAATGCGTCAATCTCGAAAGTCATGCCGCCTCGTGACGTCGATGTCTACCTTGCATCCGTTACGGTCCCTGCACTCGTTCGCAATTGTTCAGTCCGCGCCGAGTTAGGTGGCAAATAGGCACCTGTTCCGGTCGCTCGTTGAATCCACTACGGTGAGCAACCAGAATTGATCTATGGCTTACTCGGCGGTCGCGGGCGTTGCAAGGCGATGAAGATGCGATACACGATCTATGCATTAATGGCGCTAGGAGTCTTGACCGCCTGCGAAACGGCAGTCGATCCGACGACCGGGGCAAGCGAGACGCGCTGGACGTTGCCGGGTACCGCCGGCAATGCCGCGGCTGCTCAGGATCGATGGAATCAATGCGTGCAGTTCCGCTCGGAGAGCTTCTGCGAGCGGAACCTGGCGGGGGGCAGGCCCGTCAGCACGCCAGTTACCGGCGGCTATCCGATGCGGAACGACCCGTAAGGGCCGACCCTCGGGCCCGGCCGTCCGCCGGCGGGCCTGCTGCCCGAGAGGTCACTTGCCGTCATCGGCTCTGTTGGCGCCGCCAATCGTCGAACAAGCGTTGCTCCTCGAGCTGACGCTGGACATCCGCCTGCTGAAGGGTTCGCTGCCGCTCGAAATCCAGTTGCCGCTGCATCGCCACGTGTCTTGTGACGTCTGCTGCTGCTGGAACTGCCGTTCCTGATTCTGCCGGTCGATCGTCATGTTGCCGGCCATGCCGCCGACCGCACCGCCGATGAGCATGGCGGACGTGCTGTTGCCGAAGACTGCCCGGCCTGCGCCGGCGCCCAGCGCCGCCCCGCCGACCGTTCCGACGCCGGCGCCACCGCCGCCGCTTTCGCAAGCCGCTACCGTCAGGGCGAAGACAGCCGTCAGCAGCAGGTCCGGGGCGCGCGAAACGAGGGTTGGTTCGCCCTTCTCCATCGCAATCACTCCTTGCCCACTTCTGCGGTCACCGAGCTGACCATTTCGTCGAATGACAACGAGTCGTCGTTGTTCGCGTCCGCAGCCCGGAATGCCTTCATTTTATAGGTCATCACCTCGGTGAAAGTGAGGAACCCGTCGCCGTTGGCATCAATTCTGGCGAAGCGCTTCGCATCGTGCGGTCCGAGTTCGGGAGCGGTCAGCTTCCCGTCACGATTAGCGTCGAGGCCGGCAAAGGCGGTGGCGGCGTCACGGACGAATTCACCCTCGCTCACCAAATTGTTGCCGTCGGTATCAGCTGCCTCAAAGGCCAGCTTCTCGTAAACGACGCCGAAATCCATCGGATCCGGTAGCTGCGCCGAATATGCCTGCGCGTTACTCGCCCAGCCCGACGACCACATCAAAAGACCGGAAAGCAAAAAAAGGTATTTCCATCGTCTCATCGCTCGCCTCTTTGTGCGTGTGGACCGCTTATCTCCCTGTCCCTGCGACAGGCGACCGAACGATTGAACCGCAGGCGACGAGTGGACGCAAGGTGCGGTTTCGAGGCGGCGGAAGCCTCGTATTGGTGCACTGGCATCTTTTGATGTTATGTTATTCCATTAAACTATGGTCCACGCCGGAATAAGGCGATTTCCGATGATGCCAGCTGAGCCAATCGCCTTCCCACCGGAAGACCATGATCACCGCCGCTGCATGGAAGCAATGATGGTGCGCGTCGATCGTCTTTGCACCGAGCTTCGCCTGCGTCTGACCGCGCAGCGCCGCCGCGTTCTTGAGATTGTCGCCGAAAGTCATACCGCCATCGGCGCGTACGAGATTCTCGCCAGATTGGGCGGTACGACGCGAGTACCGGCGCCCATCTCCGTTTACCGCGCTCTCGACTTTCTGATGCAACACGGCCTTGTGCACCGTGTGGAAAGCCTCAATGCCTACGTCGCCTGTGCCCACGTGGGCGGGCGGCATCCGGCCCAGTTCCTGATCTGCAGCGCCTGCCGGCGCGTCGCCGAACTTGAATCTTCCTCCATTGAAGACGCCATCGCCGCCGGTGCCGAGGCGGCGTCATTCGCGGTCACCCGACCGATCGTTGAGATCGGCGGCCTGTGCCGAGCTTGCCGCCCGGTCCACGCATGAAGCCGCTGAAAGTCCAAAACACCGCAGTTTCGGTTGGTCCCGGTCCCAACATATCCGGCCATAGCGGTTCCGCTGGGTGGCTGGTCGCGGGGCGGGGGTTGGAGCTGTCCTTCGGCGGCCGGCCGGTGCTCGCGGGCGTCGACATCGAGGTGGCGCAGGGCGAGATCGTCACCGTCATCGGCCGCAACGGCGCCGGCAAGACGACGCTGCTGCGCGTGCTGCTCGGACTGCTGCGCCCTGAGGCCGGCAGGGTCGAGCGCCGGGCGGGGCTGCGCATCGGCTACCTGCCGCAGCGGATGCAGATCGATCCGGTTTTGCCACTTGCCGTCAACCGGCTGATGACGCTGACCCGCCGGGCGGAGGATGCGGAAGTCCGAGAGGCCCTGGCCGAGACCGGCGTCGAGCATCTGAGAAACGCGGCGGTGGCGGGTCTTTCCGGCGGCGAGTTGCAGCGGGTGCTGCTCGCCCGCGCGCTGCTGGCGCGTCCCGACCTGCTGGTGCTCGACGAACCTGTGCAAGGAGTCGATTTCGCCGGCGAGGCGGCACTCTACGAGTTGATCGGCGGGCTCAGGGCGCGTCGCGGCTGCGGTGTTCTGATGATCTCGCACGACCTGCACCTGGTGATGGCGGCGACTGACCGCGTCCTCTGCCTGAACCAGCACGTCTGCTGCGCCGGCACCCCGACGTGGTCAGCCGGCACCCGGAATACGTCCGCCTGTTCGGCCGGCAGGCGGCGGCTGCGCTCGCCGTCTATACCCATCGCCACGACCACCGCCACGACATCGGCGGCGACGTGATCTGCCCGCCGGCGCATCAACACCCCATCGACGAGAAGACGACGCGCGGCGGCGAAGAGGCGGGCCCGCAATGATCGAGCCTTTCCTGCTGCGGGCGTTGCTGGCGGGCCTCGCCACGGCGGCGGTCGCCGGCCCGATGGGCTGCTTCATCGTCTGGCGCCGGATGGCCTACTTCGGCGACACCATGGCGCACTCGGCGCTGCTCGGCGTCGCCCTGGGGTTCGGGCTGGCGATCGAGCCGATGCCGGGTGTCGTCGTCGTCACCGTCGGCGTCGCCCTGGCGCTGGTGGTGTTGCAGCGCGCCCGGCCGTGGCTGTCGACGGACGCGCTGCTCGGCATTCTGTCGCACTCGGCGCTGTCGTTCGGGCTGGTGGCGATCGGCCTGATGGCGTGGCTGCGCGTCGACCTGCTGTCCTATCTGTTCGGCGACATCCTGTCGGTGACCTCCGCCGATCTGTGGATCGCCTGCGGCGGCGGCGCCGTTGTTCTGGTGCTGCTGGCGGCGATCTGGCGGCCGTTGCTGGCGGCGAGCGTGCACGAGGACCTCGCCCGCGCCGAGGGCGTGCCGGTGGGAGCGGTCGGCATAGCCTTCATGCTGCTGATCGCCGTCGTCATCGCGCTCGCGATGAAGATCGTCGGCATCTTGCTGATTACCTCGCTGCTGATCATCCCGGCCGCGACAGCCCGGCGCTTCGCCCGCACGCCGGAGGCGATGGCAATGATCGCAGCCCTGCTTGGCATGCTCGCCGTCGTTGGCGGCCTGGCGCTTTCGCTGCGCGCGGACACGCCCGCCGGCCCTCGATCGTCGCCGCCGCCGCCCTCCTGTTCGCCCTGGCGCAACTGCCGCTCGGCCGGCGAGGGCGGGCCGCAGCCGGGTGAAGGGCATGGCATGTCACATGCGCCCGCGGCTATTCTGGCTACGCGCCAGGGCCTTCAGCCATGAACTGACGACACTTCGCGTCAGTCTGGATCCGATTTGGTACCGGTCAGGTGCCGTTCTGTGCCGGAAAAAACCCTCAAGCCATTGATTCTATTATGTCCTCATCCCAAAAGCAGCGGAAATGTCGTCAAAGTTGTCGTCGTTTGTTGTCGAAGCCGGCAGTCGGGCGAGGTCAGCGGGCCACCATGTCGAACAAATAAGGAACATTTATCACAAGGCGAGCCGCGTCGCAACCGCCGGCGCACGCCAGGTAGAGACGCACAGGCACCCGCTCAACGAGCCGCAGCAATCTTCCCGCTGCGTTTGGCGACGCGCGTGCACGAGGATCTGGCGCGCCCAAACCGCGACCGGACGCCGTGTTCTGCTGCGATCCAGTAATGGGTGACCGAGACGCAGTGTTTATGTCGAAGCCCCGCTGCCTTGCTTCTTTCGCGACGAGGCAGTGGCGGTAGCCGACATAATGAAGCCCAATCACTTTGAGCTCGAGACGCTCGTCGGAAGAGCGCTTCCGACACTTGCGCAAGTCCTGACGGCGGCTGACGCGTTGCGGGCGCAGGGGCCGTCGCTGCTCGTAATTTTGTCGCTGACTAGCGATGAAATCTCGGGAGGTATGAGCACGCTGCTGGTTTGCGATGAGGGCGCCTGGCTGGCGAGTACTCGGCGCTCGACGCTACGGGCGCGGGGCGCGGGCGATCTGCTGGCATCGCAGTTCCTCGCCCGGTGGCTGCGCCAAGACAATCCCGCCGCCTGCCTGAGCGGCGCCGTCGCCGCTACCCTCGCTGTCCTGGAGGAAACCGGAGACGCACCCGAGTTGCGATTGGTGGCGGCGCAGGAGGCGATGGTGCGTGCGGACGACCGCCCGCTAACCTTGCGCCGCCTGCGCTAGAACTTCTCTGGAGTCGCCAGAGGTCTAGCATTGCCAAACGCCATCGCCATTCCAGGCATCATCAGGCCGCCTTTCGGATGTGGGCGCGCACCAGTTCTTCGGCGATCTGGACGGCGTTCAGTGCCGCACCCTTGCGCAGATTATCTGATACACACCAGAAACTGAGACCATTCGCCACCGTCGGATCCCGACGCAGCCGACTGACGTAGACTGGATCTTCGCCCGCACACTCCTGCGGCGTGACGTACCCCTCGTCGGCACGGTGGTCGACGACAACAACGCCCGGCGCGGACGCCAACGCGGCGCGCGCCTTTTCTTCGCTGATGGGCCGTTCGAACTCAACGGTGATCGCCTCACCATGGCCGACGAACACAGGCACGCGGACGCACGTCGCTTGCACCTGAATCGACGGATCGAGGATTTTTCTGGTTTCCACCGCCATCTTCCACTCTTCCTTAGTGGAACCGTCGTCCATGAATGAGTCAATGCGGAATAACGTTGAAGGCTATCTGCTTGAGTGAATTTGCGGCGATGGTTCTCCGCCGGTTGGTTGACGTAAATGCCGCGCGTCTGGTTGAACAGCTCATCCATCGCGTCTTTGCCGGCGCCGGATACCGACTGGTAGGTGGAAACAACAACCCGTGTGATCCGCGCCAGATCGTGTAGGGGCTTCAACGCGACCACCATCTGGATGGTCGAACAATTGGGGTTGGCGATGATGCCGCGCTTGCTGTAACCGGCTATCGCCTCGGGGTTGACCTCCGGTACCACCAGCGGCACGTCGGGTTCCATCCGGAAGTGTGAGGTGTTATCGATCACCACCGCGCCCGCGGCCGCTGCCTTCGGGCTGTATATCGCCGAGACCTTGGCTCCCGGGGAGGACAGCACAATGTCGACGCCCCGGAAGTCGTGGGTGGCCAGATTCTGCACCTTCAGCGTCTGCTCGTCGCCGAACGAAATCTCGGCGCCGAAGGAACGCTCCGAGGCCAGCGCGATAACCTCATTTACCGGGAAAGCGCGATCGGCGAGCGTTCTCAGCATCTCCCGGCCGACGTTGCCGGTGGCACCAACCACCGCCACCCTGTAACCCATGCAAACTTACTCCCGATTCAGACGGCGTGCGGCCGACGGTGCGTCTGAATTACGCGCGGTCCCGGCGGATTGCAAGCGGCCGGGGGCGGGGCGGGGTCATCCGCTACAATTCGAGCGTCGTTTCGCGCTAGCTGGAGTCTTTCTGTTTGCGGCCGGGCAGCCAACGTTCCATGGCGCCCATGCCCGCCAGCACGACCAGTGCAAGGCAAGTAGCAATACCGGCCAGGAGGAAAAGCCTCAGAGCGCAGGCGATGCCTACCGCACCAGCCAGCCACACCCCGGCGCCAGAGGTTGCCAGACGAACGGTGGTGTTGCGATGCAGCAACATGCCCGCGCGAGCATTCCCAGCCCGGCAATAATGCCCCTGCAGATTTGGCCGAGATCGCCGGTGGTGTTGTAGCGGTCGAAACCGGCTGGAACCGTTACCTCGACGGCGGTCAGGGTAAACACGGCGCTACCGATCGCGACCAACATGATCGTTCGCAAACCCACCGCCTTGTGGTGCAGCTCCCGCTCCATGCCGATGAGACCGCCACAGAGCGCCGCTGCACCGAGACACAGCAGCAGGTCCACCGGCTCGATGGTCCCCATTCTCGTCCTCCGCGTCATCCGCTTGCCGCCGTATCCATGCACTCTATCATGTCGTCGCCGCTTTCGACGAAGGTGCCGCCAATGCCCTCTCCCGACACCAACTGCGCACCCTGCTGCGCCAGGACCGGTTGCTGCTGCTGCCCTGCTGTTTCGACGCGCTGTCGGCCATGCTGATAGCGCGCGCCGGCTTTTCCGCCACCTTCATGAGCGGCTTCGCCGTCTCCGCCAGCCGCCTGGCTATGCCGGACACTGGACTGATTTCCTTTGGCGAGATGGCAGAGCAGGGGAGGGGGATCTGCCGCGCCGTCGACATTCCAGTGATCGGCGACGGTGATACGGGCTACGGCAATGCGATCAACGTCAAGCGAACGGTGCGCGAATACGCAGCTTCCGGCTTCGCCGCGGTAATGATCGAGGACCAGGTGGCGCCGAAACGCTGTGGCCATACCCGCGGCAAGCATGTGGTCGGCCGCGATGAGGCGGTGATGCGCATCCGCGCCGCCTGTGACGCACGCGACGAGGGCGCGGACATTCTTGTTCTGGCGCGGACGGACGCGCGGGCGACGGACGGCCTTGACGAGGCGATCGCCCGGGCACGGGCATTCGCCGCGGAAGGCGCCGATATGCTGTTTGTCGAGGCGCCGCAGGATGAAGAGGAGATGGCGCGAATTTGTTCGGAGGCGCCCGGCCTGCATCTTGCCAACGTCCTGGAGGGCGGAGCGTCACCCGTGCTGTCGCCTGACCGCCTGCGCGCGCTGGGCTTCGCCATGGCCGCCTACCCGCTGCTCCTGCTGGCGGCGTCGATCGGGGCGATGCAGCAGGTGCTGGCAGGACTCGCGGCGGACGAGGAACCGCACAAGGCCCTCCCGAGCTTTGATGAGCTGCGTGCCTTGCTCGGGTTCAATGCCTACGACAGTGAAGCCGAGCGCTATACCGTCAGATGATGAGCCGCTGTCGAGTTGGAACAACGCACAAGAAAAGAGCGAGTACCCGAAGGCACTCGCCCGGAGCTCCGAGATGTAGCGTCTTCAGCGCTACTTGCAATCTCCCCTACTTGACCACTGGACCAAGTGGCCAGATGACGCGGCCGTACACTTCGTTGAGGATCTGGGCGAGGCCGGTGTACATGGCGGCGAAGCCGAGCACCATTCCCTCAAAGCCGGCAATCTTTGTGAACATCTTGTTACCGGTAAAATCGCCGATCGACAACAGGGCAAAGGCGACCACCAGCAAAAAAAAGGTGACCTGCAGCGCCTTGTTCAGCCGCAACGTGCCGATGAACATGACGAACGACATCAGGCCCCAGATGGCGAGGTAGGACCCCATTGCCACCTCGCTCGGCCGCTCGGCGATGCCGATCTTCGGAAAGACGATGATGCCGGCAAGCGTCAGCCAGAAGAAGCCGTACGAGATGAAGGCGGTGGTGGCGAAAGTATTGTTCTTTCGCCACTCGAAAACGCCGGCGAAAACCTGCGCGATGCCGCCGTAGAAGACAGCCATCGCCAGGATCATCGCGTCCAGGCCGAAGAAGCCGGCGTTGTGGGCGCTCAGCAGAATTGTCGTCAGCGCGAAGCATAGCAGCCCGAGCGGGGCCGGGTTGGCGTTGGTGTCGAGGATTTTGATATTCGCCGGCAGAGTCGGCGGAGAAGCGAGCGGAGCGGCGGCGGTTGCCGTCTTGCCGTTGCTCATGGTCGTTGAACTCCCTCTTGCGCCTTGCCGGGCGGACAAGGTGCCCGCTGCCGGCATCGGCGCCGCGTTGATGTCTTGGTCCCGATTACCAGCCCAGCCAGTCCGGTCGGAGTGGGATTGTCGTCTGGTAGATCCGCTGCGCCGCGACGTTGCCGAAGTTGTATTCGTTGCGATACAACATCACCGTCGTCGTTCCGCGATGATCATTCGCGGTAAACGTCGAAGGCAGGCAGACGCCTTCCAGGCCGGCCGGAACATGGTCGCGCATCTCCTCGAAACCCTTCTTGATGTTGGCGCCGGTGACTGCACCCGCCTTCGCGGCTGCTGCCATCGCGTCCCGCATCAGAAACGCCGAGCACACGCCCCGGATGTAGTGGGCCGAGCGATAGTCCTGGCCGCTGGCATCGGATTCTTTTGATACCTCGCGTACCAATTTCATGCCGGGCACATCATCACCCCAGCGGGCGACGCTAACGACCCAAACCAGGCCGTTGCCTGCGTCACCTGCCTGCTTCGCGGCAGCCTCATCCCAGCCGTAAATGTTCGTGAGAAACTGGGTGGTGACGCCGGCGGTGGCGCACGCCTTAAGCAGAGCGACGTTCGACTCCGCGGTGTTGGCGAGGAAGGCAAAGTCGGCGCCCGAACCCTTCAGCGTTTCGCATTGCGCCGAGAAGTCACCCGGCGACAGCGCGTAACGCACTGCTGGCAGCACTTCAAATCCCAGGTCTCGGGCATAGTCGGTGCACGCTGCCTTTGGCGAGTTGGGATAGGGATGGTTATCGCCCATGTAGACGAACTTGGGACGGTACAGATCGCCGAGGAACGTCGAGCCGCGCGCTGCGGAACCCGTGCGCTTCCATTGCTCTGCCGCCCACTGCACCAGCGCCCGACAGCCGTCGGAGTAGGAAGGGCCATAGAAGAAGTTGTAAGGCGCCGGGACCGACGTCCAGGGGCTGCGGCCGCTGGGATCAGTCAGGTGGCCGGACGACGAGCCGGACATGAAGACAACGCCGTCCTTGGTGACGTAATCAATCAATGCCTCGGTGTCTGCAGTGCCCCAGCCCTGGATGGCGACTGGCTTGGTGGTTTCCTTCCAGCGTTTGTAGGCTTCGATCGCCTTCGCCGACTCGTAACCGTAGTCGACCGGATCGAGCATTATCTTGCGGCCATCGACCCCGCCGTGAGCATTGATGTAGGCGACAGCATCGGCGACGCCTTGTCCGTAAACGCGGGCGACCG
The DNA here is from genome assembly GCA_016712375.1 of Rhodospirillales bacterium. Taxonomy (GTDB): domain Bacteria; phylum Pseudomonadota; class Alphaproteobacteria; order Rhodospirillales; family Defluviicoccaceae; genus Defluviicoccus. The sequence continues at coordinate 12,270 of JADJRE010000027.1, read as the reverse complement.
GTGCCGTCGCGCCGGTCTGCGCGACGAGTTGGCCGACCGCAATTGGTTCGGCGGCATTACCCGGCAGCGCGCTCACAGCGAGCACCGCTGCGCCAAGCAGCGCGCCGAGGCCACGGGACTTGTTCATGTGTTCCCTCCCTCGATCGTATTCAGGCCCGCCGGAAAGACGGCGCTTACCTCCCGCGCGTCCGTCCCGAAGGGGCGGCTTGTGTAACCGCTCGCTGCAGCGGCGGCAAATGCAAAAAAGACAGCCGCGCCGTGCGCTCGGAGGATGGCACGCTCAACCATCGCTCGCCTTCCATCTCTCATCGTTCAATTAAAGGTTAACGAAGAGAAGGTTGGGCATCCGCGTCCATTCCCGGCACTCGAAGGGAGCAACGAGAGCCCTAAATGGCCACAGATTTAGCAGTTTCCGATAAGTACAGATTTTTCGCTTTGCCTTGATCAAATCTCTGGGATATAGCCCCGCTGGCGCTCGCGGACTCATTAGCGTCTCGCGCGTCGGTTTGATCAAAAAAAGTGGGGAAACCTGCAGGAGGAGAACGTGAATAATAAAATACACGACCGCGTTAGCGAGTCACCAGTATTTGCTCGGTTAGTGGCAAAACGAAACCGCTTCGCAATTCTGCTTTCGGCGATAATGCTGATAGTCTACTATAGCTTCGTGCTTTTTGCCTCGACCAATCCAAGCGGATTCGCCACGCCCATTTCGGATGGTTCGAAGGTGGCGATTGGCCTGCTTGCCGGCTGGGGTGTACAGGCATTCCCGTTCATCCTGACCGGGATCTACGTCCGTCGCGCCAACGGCGAGTTCGATAGCATGACCTCCGACGTCGTAGAGGAGGCGGTTCGATGAACTTGCGCCTTCCTCATATGTTTTGCGCCGCATCACTTGCAGTGACGACGTTGGTGCTGAGCGGCCACGCGTGGGCCGCTGGTGGCGCGATTACCGGCGTCGTGCAGAAGCAGCCAATAAATTACATCGCAATTGCGATGTTCCTGACGTTCGTCGCCTTCACCCTCGGCATTACCTATTGGGCTGCGAAACGAACCAAGTCGCGCAAGGACTTCTATGCTGCTGGTGGTGGCATCACCGGCTTTCAGAATGGCCTCGCCATTGCCGGTGACTACATGTCGGCGGCGGCCTTTCTTGGCGTCTCCGGCATGGTTTTCGGCAAGGGCGTCGACGGCGTCTTCTACACCGCTGGATCGACGGTCGGCTGGCCGCTGATCCTGTTCCTGATCGCAGAACGCCTGCGCAATCTCGGCAAGTATACCTTCGCCGACGTGGCCTCTTACCGCCTCGAACAGAAGCCGATCCGCTCCTGGCGGCAACCGGCGCGCTGGCGGTGGTGATCTTCTACCTGATCGCGCAGATGGTCGGAGCCGGAAAGCTCATCCAGTTGCTGTTTGGCCTGCCGTATACTTACGCTGTCGTCCTCGTGGGTTGCCTGATGATGCTCTACGTTACCTTCGGCGGTATGCTCGCGACGACCTGGGTGCAGATCATCAAGGCCTGCCTGCTGCTCGGCGGCTGTACCATTCTTGTAATCTTGTCGCTTGCCTACTTCGATTTCGACTTCGGCAAGCTGATGGGCGACGCCGTTGCCAACCATAAGGGGCACGACGTGATCCTGCGGCCCTCGGCATCAATAGCCGATCCATTATCCGCGATCTCGCTGAGCCTCGCGCTGATGTGCGGGCCCGCCGGCCTGCCGCATATCCTAATGCGCTTTTTCACCGTCCCCGACGCGAAAGCGGCGCGCAAATCGGTATTCTATGCAAACCGGGTTCGTCGCCTACTTCTTCGTCCTGGCGGTAACCGATGGGCTTCGCCGCGAGGTTACCATCGTCGGAACCAACCCGCAATACCTGGACGCGGCAGGCAAGATCATCGGCGGCGGCAACATGGCGGCAATCCACTTGTCGCAAGCGGTGGCGGGGACGTGTTCCCGGCTTCATCTCCGCGGTCGCTTTCGCCACCATCCTGGCGGTAGTTTCCGGCTTGGCATTGGCCGGTGCCAGCGCCGTTTCCCACGACCTCTACGCCAACGTTTTTCGCCGCGGTAAGACGACGGAGAGCGAGGAGATCATGGTATCGCGCATCGCTACGCTGACGCTGGGAGTGATCGCCATCGTCCTCGGGCTCGCCTTTGAAGACCAGAACATTGCCTTCATGGTGGCGCTCGCCTTCGGTCTGGCGGCGTCGGTGAACTTCCCGGTGCTGTTCCTTTCCATCTTCTGGAAGAGGCTGACCACCCGGGGAGCGTTCATCGGCGGCTTCCTGGGCCTGATCGCGTCGGTGCTGTGCGTCATCCTAGGCCCCAGCGTGTGGGTGAACATTTTCAAGTTCAAAGAAGCGATCTTCCCATACGAGCACGATGCGCTGTTCTCGATGACCGTTGCATTTTCCAGCATCTGGTTCTTCTCGGTGACCCATCGCAGCACGCGAGCGGCGCAAGATAAAGCGAACTATCGCGATCAGTTCATTCGTGCGGAAACGGGTATCGGTGCGGAAGGAGCAGCCGCGCACTGAACAACGCGGCAATCGCGCAACGAAGGAGGGGAGGCTTGATGCCTCCCCTTTTCGCTTTGTAGACCCCGAATTCCGAAAGGCCGGCGCCTATTCGCATTGGCGGGTTTGCTAAAGCGGGTCGGCATTGAAGGTATCGCAGGCAGCGGGATTGCCCGCTTCAAAGCCGCGCTTGAACCAGCGAACCCGCTGCGCCGAGGATCCGTGAGTGAATGCGTCGGGGACAACGTAGCCCTGCGACTGCTTCTGCAAGCGGTCATCGCCAATGGCCGACGCGGCGTTCAGGCCCTCCTCGAAATCACCCTTCTCGAGAAGGCCGCGGGAGCGGTCAGCGTGGTGGGCCCAGATGCCGGCGAAGCAGTCAGCCTGCAACTCGACCATCACCTGCACCCGGTTGGCGTCGCTACGGCTCGCCTGCTGCTGGAAGGCCTCGACCTGCGGCAGGATACCGAGCTGGTTCTGCACGTGGTGGCCGATCTCGTGCGCGACTACATAGGCCGCGGCGAAATCGCCAGGAGCACCGAAGCGGCGGCTCAGCTCATTGAAGAAGCTGGTGTCGAGATACACCTTCTGGTCGCGCGGGCAGTAGAAGGGGCCGGACGCCGCTTGCGCAAAGCCGCAGCCTGAATTGACGGCGCCGGAAAACAATACCAGTGTCGGCTCCCGGTAGGTCTTGCCCATCTTCTGGAACTGTGCGTTCCAGGTGTCCTCGGTGTCGCCCAGGACGACGGCGACAAATTCACCGGCGTCGTCTTGCCTCGTGGGCGTTTGCTGCCCGGAACCACCGCGTGCTGATTCCTGCTGTTGCGGAACGTAAGTCGACGGCGCGTTGCCGCCTCCGCCTTCTTGCAGCAAAGCCGTTGGATCGATGCCGAACACCAGCCCGATCAACACCAATGCAATCAGGCCGAGCCCGCCGATGCCGCCGGCCCTCGCGCCAATCGGAAACCGACCCCCTCCCGCTCCCGGCGAAAAACCTTCGCCGCGGCGATCCTCGATGTTGTCACTTCGCCGCCCGCCACGCCAAAGCATCGCTGCTCATCCCATCGTTTGAGACCTGATCACAGTATGCCACTTGGAGTGGCAAGCAGCCAACTTTCGGCTCCGCGCGCGCCTGACCTATCGGCCCGGTATGGACGGGACGGATGGAGCGCCGGGGATGGCAGGCATGCCGCCCGAACTCGGCATCGCGGGTGTCCCGCCCGAAACCGACGGCGCACCAGTGCCCGGAACCTGCTCTTTCATCACGTCCTGCGCTTTCTCCTGGATCGCTTCCTTCGCCTTGTCCTCCACCGTGCTCTGCACCTTGTCGGTGCCGGGCATGCCTTGAGCAAAGGTGGGCAGCGGCATAAGGGCGAACGACGAAAAGGCGACGGCGTGGAAGAACGTGGCGGCGATGAGACGCATCACTAACCCTCCCTGATCTGCCGAGCGGGCCGCTTACGCAGGCGCACGGCTGTCGCATCGACGTGAAGACATCGATACAACAACAGAGATAGGGATCAATTATGTTCGTGCACCACTTCGGAGCTTTTCAGCAGCCGGCGGAGCAGCAATTTCTCAATTTCGACCAGCAGCAGCACTGAAGCCGCCGCCACGGCGATCACCGCACAGGTGAACAGATCGAGGTCTCGCGTGTGAAACAATCGCTGCATCGGGCCCCACCAAGTGAAGACAACCTGCAGGACGATGGTCAGCCCCACGGCGATCAGCGCCGGCCGAATGCCACCCATGCTGTCGCGGCCGAAAGCCGCCTGCAGCCGATGGCGGGCGGCGAACAAGTAGGCCATTTCAAAAGCGACGAGCGTGTTGACGGCGGTAGTGCGCGCCGTCTCAATGTCGCTGCCCCTTCGGATCTGCCACTCGAAGGTGCCGAACACGCCTGCGAGGATAATTACCGAGACGAAGCCGATCCGCCAAAGCATCAAAGGCGAAAGCAGCGGCGCCTCGCGACTGCGCGGCGGGCGAGCCATGACATCTGCTTCCGCCCGCTCGAAAGCGAGCGCCATCGACAGCGTCACTGCGGTGACCATGTTCACCCACAGGATCTGTACGGCGGTGATCGGCAGGGCCTCACCCAACAGCACGGCGACGGTAATGGTGAGCGCTTGCGCGCCGTTGGTGGCGAGGATGAACAGGATCGCCTTCTGCAGGTTGTCGTAGACGGTCCGGCCTTCCTCGACGGCATGGGCAATCGACGCGAAGTTGTCGTCGGCGAGCACCATCTGCGCCGCCTCTTTCGCCGCCTCGGTTCCGCGCCGCCCCATCGCCACGCCGATGTCGGCGCGCTTCAGCGCCGGCGCGTCGTTGACGCCGTCGCCAGTCATCGCGACGATCAAGCCGCGGCTTTGTAGCGCCTCAACCAAGCGCAATTTGTGCTGCGGACTGGTGCGCGGGAAGACATCGACATCAGTGACCCGCCGTGCCAGTTCGGCGTCGTCGAGTGCCTCGATATCCGCCCCTGTCAGAACGGTATCGGCGCCCCGTAGATGAAACGCACGCGCGATGGCAGTGGCGGTGCCTGCGTGGTCGCCGGTGATCATCTTGACGCGAATGCCTGCGTCGCGACAGCGCTGCACCGCCCCGACTGCGTCACCGCGCGGCGGATCGGCCAGCCCGAACAGGCCGAGGAGGATCAGGCCGCGTTCGACGTCGGCGAAGCGCAGCTCGCGATGGCTCACCGGGACCGGGCGAACGGCGAGCGCCAACACACGTTGGCCGCGCGCGCCAATTTCATCGACGCGGCGATGCCAGAAGTTGAGGTCGAGAGGCTGGTCGCCATCATCGCCGCGTTGTCGGCGGCACATCTCCAGGATGCGTTCCGGTGCCCCCTTGACATAGATTACGCTGCCGCCCTGTTGATCGTGGTGCAGCGTCGCCATGAAGCGATGCTCGGACTCGAACGGGATGACGTCTGCGCGCGGCATCGCCTTGCTCTCGAACGCGGGGTCGAGTCCGGCCTTGACGGCGACGCACACGAGTGCGCCCTCGGTCGGATCCCCGTCGACTAGCCAGTCCGCGTCTGCCCGGCGCAGGCTGGCATCCGAGCAGAGCAGCACTCCCCGCAGCGTCTCGTGCAACAGAGCAGAGGACTCAGGATCGATCTCGGCATCACCATCGAGGAAAAGACCGTGAGGCGCATAACCCTCGCCGGTCACCTCGATCAGCCGCCGGCTGCAGGCGATGCTCTCGACCATCATCTCGTTTCGAGTAAGCGTGCCGGTCTTGTCTGAGCAGATGACACTGACCGAGCCAAGGGTCTCCACTGCCGGCAGCCGGCGGACGATGGCGTTGCGCCCCGCCATCCGCTGCACGCCGATGGCTAGCGTGATCGTCATGATCGCGGGCAGGCCCTCCGGAATGGCAGCGACGGCGAGACCGACGGCCGCGAGAAACATATCCTCGGTGGTGAAGCCCCAGCCGACGACCCCGATCGCGAACACGGTTGCCGCCAGCGCCAGGATCAGTATCGTCAACATTCGGCTGAAACGGCCGAGTTGCTCCAGCAGCGGCGTCGTCAGTGAGCCGATCGTGCTCAGCAACGAACTGATCCGGCCGATCTCGGAACGGCTGCCGGTGGCGACGACGACGCCGCGTCCGCGTCCGGACGTGACGAGCGTTCCGGCATAGGCCATGCAGCCTCGATCGCCCAGCGCGGCGTCGACAGCGACGGGAGACGGATCCTTGGCCACCGCCAGCGATTCGCCAGTCAGCATAGCCTCCTGCATGTGCAGGCTTTTGGTGTCCAACAGACGCAGGTCCGCCGGAACCTTATCGCCGGATTCGACAAAGACGATATCGCCCGGCACCAGGGCCTCCGCGTCGATGGCGACGCGACGGCCGTCGCGCATCACGGTGGCTTGCGGCGACAGCATGTCGCGGATGGCGTCCAACGCCCGCTCGGCGCGACCTTCCTGGAGGAAGCCGATGATCGCGTTGACGACGACGACGCCCACGATCACCGCCGTGTCAACCCAATGCGCCATCGCCGCGGTGATCGCCGCCGAGCCGAGAAGGACGTAGATCAAGATGTTGTGGAACTGCAGCAGGAAGCGGACGAGCGGGCCCCGACGTCGCGGTGCCGGCAGCCGGTTTGGGCCTGCGCGCTCCAGCCGCCGCGCTGCCTCGTCCGCGCCAAGCCCGCCGTCACCAGTGTCGATACGGGCCAGCACCTCGGTTGCCTGAATCGCGTGCCAAGCAGCCGGTGCGTCCCCTAGTGGGGAGTAGGAATTCTTCTTTCCGCCGACTATCGCGTACCTAGCTCGGGTGTGTTGGCAGTCGCAACCGACGGGCGGCCAGCCCAGATCAAGAGGGCCGCGCCGCCGATGGCCGAAGCGATCGATCCGACGAGCACGCCGAGCCTCACTGCCGCGTAGAATTTGTCATGTTGCCAGGCAAGGCTGCCAATGAACAAGCTCATGGTAAAGCCGATGCCGCATAGCAGCGCCACGCCATAAACCTGCTGCCATGTCGCTGCTTCCGGAAGGCGCGCGATGCCTGCACGGATCGCTAACCACACGAAGGCAAACACCCCAATCTGCTTACCGAGAAACAGGCCCAGCGCGATGCCGAGCGTAACCGGCTCCAAGAAGCTCGCCCACGTCATGCCGGCGAATGAAACGCCGGCGTTGGCAAAGCCGAAGAGCGGCAGCACACCGAACGCCACCCACGTGTGCAGCCCGTGCTCACAGCTCTTCAGCAACGACGTACCATTCTTCTCGGCAAGCGGGATGGTCATCGCCAACGCCACGCCGGCCAGCGTCGCATGCACGCCGGACTTCAGCACGCAGGTCCACAGCACGGCGCCGACCAGCAGATAGGGAGCGAGCTTACGCACCCCGAGGAAGTTCAGCGCCACCAGGACGGCGAGAGCACCGAAGGCGAAGGAGAGGGAGGTGGTCGAGAGATCCTCCGTATAGAACACGGCAATGATGATAATCGCGCCGAGGTCGTCGATGATGGCGATCGCCGTCAACAGCACCTTCAGCGAGAACGGCACGCGAGAACCCAGCAGTGCCAGCACACCAAGAGCGAAGGCGATGTCGGTTGCCGATGGAATAGCCCACCCGTTCAGGGTTTCCGGATGGCGGAAGTTAATCGCAACATAGATCAACGCTGGGATGACCATGCCGCCGACGGCGCCAATGGCTGGAAGCAGTGCCTGCTCGCGGGTCGACAGCTGACCTTCGAGGAACTCGCGCTTAATCTCCAGGCCGACGAGAAAAAGAAGATTGCCATCAAGCCGTCGTTGATCCACAGAACGAATCGGTTTGGCAATTTCGAACGTTCCGGCGCCAATCCGCACCGGTATCGACAGCAGCTGTTGATAGAACGGCTCTAGTGCCGAATTGGCGACTACCAGTGCCACGGCGGACGCGAGCACCAGGACAATTCCGCCAGCGGCCTCCATCTTCAGAAATTCATTTAGGGCTTTCAAGGGCACGAGCGGTTCCCAGGTTGCTGTGAGCATATTGCCTCTGCAAGCCCCTTTTATCGCGAATGAAGATGATTCGATAGCGCGTTAGTCGCCGAGGCAGATGCCGACGCGGCGGGCCGTATGCACCAGTTGGCCATCGAGCCTGAGACCGCGCGTTTTACCGGCGACAGCGTCGAGCGGGACGCTCGTCAGTTGGCCGAATTTCCAGACGACGTAGCGGTCCGTCTTGCCTTGGGCGACGAGATCAACGGCGTACGATCCGAGCGATGTTGCGAGAATGCGGTCGAAGGCACACGGCGCTCCGCCACGCTGGACATGACCGAGCACGGTGACACGGGTCTCGGCGCCAGTGTTTCTGGCGATCAGGTCGGCGATGGCGGCTCCGACGCCTCCGAGGCGAATTTCGCCGTCCGCGAAAGCATGCGAGACAGTCTGACCCGACGCGAGCCGCACCCCTTCGGAGCAGACGACGAGCGCGTGGTTCTGGCCGCGCGCATGTCGCGCGCGCAGGTGCGCGCACACCTTGTCGATATTGAAGGGAATCTCCGGAACCAGCACCACGTCCGCGCCGCTGGCGATGCCGCTGGCTAAAGCAATCCAGCCGACGTCGCGGCCCATCACTTCCAGCACCATCGTTCGCCGATGGCTGGCCGCCGTCGGTTGCAGTCGATCGGCGGCATCAACGGCTACTTCCACGGCGCTCATGTAGCCGATGGCGAAATCGGTCTCCGCCAAGTCGTTGTCGATGGTCTTCGGCACGCCGATGAACGGGATGCTGCCCTCCTTCGCCAGACGGGCAAGGATGCGTGCGCTGCCATCACCGCCAATTCCAATCAGCGCATCGAGGTGTAGCGCCTGAAAACCTTCAATCGCCTCAGCCGAGCGGTCCTTCAGCGAGCCGTCAGGCATTGGGTATTCGAAGGGATTACCTTTGTTGACCGTCTCCAGCACCGTGCCACCCTTGCGCAGATAGGCACTGTCGACATTCTCAAGGGTCAGGTCACGGTAGCGAACCGGCCGCTCCAAAAGGCCCGCGGTGCTGGCGAGAATGCCGACTACCGACAGGCCGTATTCCTGGATCGCCCGATAGGTTATGGCCCGGATTGCCGCATTCAGTCCGGCACAGTCGCCGCCTGATGTCAGGACGCCGATACGGTTATGTTTCAGCTTGAATTGACTCACGCCGCCCCTCCTGGGTTACCTCTGCGCGCGGCGTATAGCACGCTGGCCGAGCGCCCGGAAGGTGGCGGCGAAACAGGCGCGCTCGCGAACGGGCGCGCCGATTGCTACGGCTGGTAGGAGATTCGCCAGATGGTTCCGTTTCCGTCTTCGCTCACCAGTAATGAGCCATCTCGCGCAACGGCGATGCCCACGGGCCGGCCACACCTCTTCATTGTTGGCGACGAAGCCGGTGAGAAAGTCTTCGTACCAGCCGTCTGGTCGGCCGCGGCTGTCGGTGACGATCCGAACAACCTTGTAGCCAGTCCGCTCGGCGCGGTTCCACGATCCGCGCAAAGTTACGAAGGCGTTGTTTCGGTATTTTTCAGGAAACTGTGTGCCGTCGTAAAAAGTGATGCCGAGTGGCGACGAGTGCGCCTGGATCAAGACGTCGGGAGTCAGTACGTAGGGAGCCAGATCAGGCCGCTCGCCGGCCTGCCGCGGATCCTCGAATTTGCCGATGTAGTACCAAGGCCACCCGTAGAAGCCGCCATTAGCCACGCGGGTAACAAAATCCGGCACCAGATTATCGCCAAGCCGGTCGCGCTCGGTCGTCGCGCACCACAGCCGACCACTGAGCGGATGCACGGCCATCGCTGTGCAGTTACGGAGGCCAGTGGCAAACGAAAATGCGTTCCTGCCTGTCGGGCCAGCCGCGAGAACGACCGCCCGGTTCGTTTCGTCGGCCCAGGAGGCACCGCGGCCATACTTGGCTTCATGCTGAGCGATAAATTCAGGCGTCTCCTCCGGCATCGTCTCGGCGGCGTTCGTGGCCGACCCGATGGAGACGAACATTCGCTGCGAATTCGGGCCGAAGACCACGTCCCGAGTCCAATGTCCACCGCCTGGAAGCCCCGAAACTCCACCTGACGGCAGCCAGAGGTTAAGACCTTGGAAGACCGCGTGCTACGAGGTCCCCGTTGTTATAGGGAAATCGAATAACTTGTTGTTTTCCGCAACATAAAGATGCGTCGGATTGGGCCCGCGAGGATAGAACGCCAGTCCGAAGGGGCGGTTGAGCCCAGCGGCGTACATCGCGACCGTCTCTACCCCGCTGTCGGTTGAATTGGGGCGAAGCACCCGGATTTGGCCGGCGATGCCTTCGGAGACAAAGATGTCGCCGTTTGGTGCAACGCGAACGACGCGCGGCCCATCCAGTCCGTCGGCGAACAGCTTAACCTTAAATCCTTCCGGAACGCTCAACCTCGCGCCGGCTGGTCGCGGCACCACAGTGGGCGCGTCCGCAATGGAGTCCGAGGAAGTGGGCGGCAGATCCGAGGGGCGGATCAATCGCCTTACTCCAGGGGCATCTTCGGTCCAACCACCGAAAGCATCCTCGCCAATTAGATCGAGCGCCGCGGCGGGTATTGATGCTACGCTGAATGTTACAGCTCCAGCGACCAACACGACCATTAGTGCCTTCATAATTCTGTTCCTTCGAGATTTATTACATGATCATAAATTTCCGGCTACGAATAGGCGCATGAATAGCACCTATGCAATAGAGTACCCCCGTTTGGGCCAATAGTGTTATTACTTAAAGTGGTGACGCTTTCCCTCGACACTCACTCATTGAGGAAGATACTATCATGGCTTCACAATTTACAAGTTACATTTTTCAGTTTGTGTACGCAAAAACAACATCAACGATTAACTTTATAGAAGTGATGTATAAGAAGCGATAATGATAATTATTTAATATTACAAATGCCACTACTCAATGAGTACAGACAGCAGAATACTCTGGATCATGCTGCCGGAATGGCCGGTGAACGTGCCGCCGCCCGCCTTCGCCACGTCTTGGAAGAACAACCGGTCGACCATCCCGTTTGCGACAGCGCCTGGCGTCGTTATGAACAAGGCAGAGACGCTGCGGTTCGGCGCTCGGCCGACGAAGGAGCGAACGAATTGCAGCGCCGCCGCCTGCTCATAGTCGTGCGCCGCGGCGTCCCCGATCAGGACCAGCACCTGCCGCGCCCCAGGACGCAGCGGCATCGATACCGCCGCCTGCAGTCCGAGATAGACATCTTCCTGGATGGTCTGCGAGCCGATGGTCGAGGCCTGCATCTGTTGCAGGAAAGCGAGGACGCGGGGGAGAAACCGATCCGTCGATGTCAGCGGCAGGATGGACAGCGGATCGCGGCCGGTGTCGCGATCGGTATAGGCGACGATGCCGACTCGCAGGCTCGGCACCAGCCGCTCCAAAATGCGGACGATGCCCCGCATCGAGGATCGCATCTGGCCGATGGCCGGCGTCATACTGGCTGTGGTGTCAACGACGAACACGAGGTCCATCTGCTCGGCCGTCGGGGTGCCGACTGGCGGCGCCGGTGGCGCCTGCGGCGCGACGGGCATGGGAACCGGCGGTACCCGGGCAGCCGCCAGCGCGGCTTTGGCTCGCGCCTCGATCGCGACAGCAGCGGCGGCGATGCGCTTCGCCTCTGCCGCCGTGGTCTCCGCCTGCGCCTTCTCCCGCTCCGCCGCTGTCGATAGTGAGGCTGCTTCCGCCTCGGCGGTCGAGATGGCGGCCGTCAGGCCTTGCAGCGCCGCCTCCGCGTCGTGTGTCTTCCGCCAGTACGGCATCATCATTACCAGCAGCAGCACGAAGACGCCGGTCGACATTGCCAGCACGTCCAGCGCTGACATCGAGAACATCTCCAGAGCACGCCGGCGGCGGAGCATCTTCGGCCTTTCGTCAGCCGCCGAGCGCCGGCTCGCCCAGCCGCCGCAGCGTCAGCCGCACCTGCCCGCACAGCAGCGTGTTTCCCGGCGCTAGCCGCGTCAGGCGGAAGGGCGGCAGTGGAACGCCGTCCAGAATCGTGCCGTTCAGCGAGTTCAGGTCTTCGACAAAGGGTTCACCATCCGCCAGCCCAAGACGAAAATGTCGGCGTGAAATGCTTTGCTGGGCGAGCACGCGTTCACAAAGTGCCGGGTGGCGGCCTATCGCCAGTCCGAGGTACGCCCGGGCGAGTTCGGTCTCGCCGAAGCCGAGGCGAAACTGGCGGCCGGCATCGTCTTCACCTTCCAGCATCCAGCCCTTCTCCAGCGGCTCGTCGGCATCGCGAAACGGCGACATCGTCAT
>JADJRE010000026.1 GCA_016712375.1 Rhodospirillales bacterium | reverse complement strand
CTCCACACCAGGCGGCACCCTGAACCCGCCGCGCATAATCACCCGCTGCACACCGATCACCTTAACCATCGTCGCACACTCCTTGAAAGGCCACAGCCAGCCGCGCTGTGGGTCATAGTGGCCGCACATCACATCCCAGCGCGCCAGCATCGGGATCTTTGCTTGCAGGCAGGCCGCCGCAAACGCCGTGTCGCCGGCCGGGTTCTCGCCGCCGCCGTCGCTCAGATCCATCCGCTCCAGCACGCTACGGCGGAGGAGCGTACAGCCCCAACCAACGCCCGACACCCGCACCGTCGCGCGCCGCCTGGCGGCCATCAGGTCCCGTCGATGCAGCGTCAGCGACTGGCCGACGTTCTTGTCGCCCTCGAAGCGATACGTGTTTAGGACCGGCTCACCGTGCCGCAGCATATAAACCCCGAAGACCACCTCCGCATCCGTGGCCAGCAGCCGTTTCAATGCGCCGTCGTCCGGCAGCCGTATGTCGTGTTCCACCGTCACCAGCGCATCGAACCTGCCCTCCAGCGCCGCCCGCCAGGCGTTGCGATACTGGTGCAGCACATTGCGCAGATCGTGCGGCCCGAACGGGTTCTCCACGCCGATCACCCACTCCATCGCTCCCAGGGAGGACGGCAGCCGCTGCTCCTGGATGCTGGCCCGCGTCTCGCGTCGCATCGCCGGACCGGCGTCCGTCAACCAGGTTGGCGTGAAGATCAGCGTGCCGCTCACTCTACCGCTCCGAAACTGCGCCGCTGTATCCGGCTGGCCACGCAGTCATGCCACACCACCACCGGCCCGCTGCGCCAGATCTCCGCAATGAACTCATAATCGGCCGCATACCCGGCCCGCTCGTCCATCACCCAGGCAAAAGTTTGCCAGACCTCGCGCCGCACCACGAACGCGCTCACCCCGATATGCCCCATCGCCGGCGGCCCGCCCCAATGCGCCACATCCGGCAGCACACCCAAAATCGATCCGTGGTCCATCCGCAGCATAATCACATCGGGCGAGCTGGCGCGCGCAATATCGCGCAGCTTGCACACCAGGTCCGGATCGACCGCACAGTCGTCGTCGTCGAGGATCCACACATACTCGCCGGCGATCTGTGGCCCGTAGGCCGCCAGGTTCATATAGCTCCACATGATCCCGCGCCCCACATCGTCCACCAGCAGCGTCTGCGTCCAGTCGTCGCACGTCTGCGCGCGCAAACTGGCCTGGTTCACCGCCAGCATACCCGGCCGCCGATAGCATCGCGTCAAAACCTCAAGAAACGGCATACTCTCACATCCAACCTGTGCGGCCTGGCCAGGCCACTGGATGAACCCAGATCCCGCCCGGCCAGACCGCCTCCGATCCGTTCAATCCGTTGCAGCAATCCGTTGCCGGCTACGCCGACGGATGCACCCCGTACCCAATCGCCTCCGCCTGCAGCACGTTGTAGTCGCAGCGGAAGTAGTAGTGCAGGATAACCTCACCGTACCCGGCCCGGCTGTACGGATCCCGCAGCACCGTGATGCCGGGGCCCTCGCGCAGCCCGACATAGTTCCAGTTGCCGAAGTAGACCGACTTCGCACTGGCCGCCGTCGCGCCCGCCTTCGCCGTGTAATGCACCGGGAAGCCCAGCAGCGTCGGCCCCATCTCGTTGCCCATCTGGTTGTTGGCATAGCGCCGGGTGTTTGCGTCGTCCAGCAGGACGATCTCGCCATGCACCGCGCGCTGCATCACCCACGCCACCGACCCGCCGTCGTCCAGATAGTTGCTCAGCGCCTCGTTGAACGTGATCGGCTCCAGCTCGTCCACCGCGATAACCGTCGCCGAGGCGAACGTTTTCAGCGACGTGCCATTGGCTGCGACCTCGGTCAGCAGCAGCGAGTTGTGCGTTTTGGCCATGCCGCGGCCGACGAAGTCGTCGAGGAACGCCATCAGCGCGCTGTCCTCATCGTTCAGCAGCTCGACCGTCAAGTCAACTTTCTTAGTGTACTTGACCAGCGTCGAGACCACCTGCCCGATAGCCGGTGCATCGCGGTCGAACGCGCTGCTCTCGGCCGTGCTCACGAACTCGCCGTCGTCCTCGCCGTCCACCGGGATGTTGACCGACGTGCCCTTGCCGGGAATGCGCCGCACGCCCAGCTTGGTCGCCAGCATACCCTCGTCGCGCCGTGCGATGATCCCCTGGTAGTGTCCAGTCGGCACCGCATAGCCGCCGTCGGCTGCCGTGGTGATGTTCATCGTCGTGTCGTTCGACGCGCGCAGCTCAGCCAGGCCGCCGCCGTCGCCCGTCCGCACGAAGTGGGCGAACGCCCGCTCCTCCGTGTCGCCCAGCGCCAGCCGGTTGATGTTCACGGACGTCGCGTTGGTCACGGCGCGCTGCGCCACCTGGCCCATGCTGGCCGCCAGCCGCTCCACCTTCTCCAGCCGGGTGATCTCCTCTGCCAGACGGTCGGCCTCGGCGATGATCTCATCGATCCGCGCCCGCTGCTCATCCGTCGGCTTGTCCAGTGCGGCCAGGTCCCTCGCCTCGCCGATGATCTTGCTGCGCAGGTCGCGCAGCTCCTGCAACTTGTTCATCTCAGATCTCCAGTTCAGTCAGTCTCACACGCTGTCGCAGCAGCTCCCGCGCCCGCAGGTCCTCCGCCTCTCCAGCCCCATTGATCTCAGCAGCCAGCCGCGCCCGCAGCTCCGCCGCCCTCTTCGCAACTCCTGCGCTCGTCTGGGGATAAGCCGGATACGTCACCGGCGACACGTCATACAGCCGCGCCACCCGTTCCACAGTGCGGATCACCTGGCCACCCTCACCCATATCCCAGCGATCCCCGTCCAGCACGGAGAAAGCAAACGAACTCTGTGACACGTCGCCCCGTTTCATCGAGACCAACGCGTCCCGCGCCCACTGCGCATCGGGAGACTGCGCCCGATAGCCCAGGCCAACCGCGTCCTCCCACAGCTCCAACGTCCCCGACACCGTTCGCCCGAAGACGAACAGCGGATCATGCTGCCACAGCGCGCGCACATCATCCTGCAGCCGGTCCGCAAACGCCCCTGGCAGCAGCATCTCCCGGAACCCGCCCAGGTCATCGCTCAGCACATTGAACAGCGCCGCATAGCCCTCGATCACCGTCGAGCCGTCCGCCCCCGCTCGCACCTCCACCGGATGCGCAAACGTCCGCCGCTCCATCTCAAACGTTTCCAGACCGTTCATCTCTCCGCTCCGTAATCCGTGAAATCCATAAATCCGTGTCACCTGTTCGCTTGGCGCCCTGGCCAGGGTCCGTGGTTCAGACTACCCCACCGTCACCATACAATCGCATCCCTGATGCAGCGGAGGATGGCGCACATTCGACCCCGGCCGCATCGCCGGCAACCCTTCTGGCGCCACATCATTCCCGGCCAGCACAAACCACTCCTGCACGCCCACCGTTCGCCCGTTCATGGAAGAGCAATACGGGCAATTCTCACCGAACGCCAGCCAGCGCAGTGACAACACGCCCACGACCGTAAACACCGTCACGGCCACCGCATTCCCGATCGCCGTCCCCGTGTCCCGGCTCCAGTCCTCGGCATACCCATCGCGCCGTTCCGCCAGCGTCTCCTCTACCACAACCAGCGGATCCTCGCCCGCTTCAGCCGCCGCCTGCATCCGATCCTCCAGGCGCGTCTGTAAAATCGCCGTCCACGCTGCGGCCCGGCCCGCCAGCATCGCCCGGGTAAACGCCTCGACGTTCTGCGACACATCCGCTGGCTCAAATCCGGCCGCCTCAGCCTCTGCCATCGCCGCGTCGCTCACCAGCTGCGCAAACGTCCACACGCTCGCCCACATCCGCTCCCGGATAAACTCACGATGCCCAACGAGAAACTCATCCAGCCAGCTCGTAAACTCGCCCACACTGCGGCGCTCCACTCCTCGATCATGCTGCGGCCGGTCTCCTGACCGAGCCGCCTCCCGTAAATACCGCCGCGCCGCGTTCCCAATATCATTCACCTCCCGGTTCACCACCCGCTGCGCAGCATCCTCCAATGCCGCCCGGTTCGCATCGATCACCCGCTTGCGCCCAGCCACCGCATTCCTCGCCCGCGCCTCTCGCGACCCTATCACCCGCCTCTCATCCCCTCCGCTCTAATTCGTGAACGGTTCCCCTCCGCATCCGTTCCAATCCGTTCCCCTAATCCGTTGCCCTCCGCTCCCATCTCGATCATATTCAGCGGCACCAGATACGCATCCCCATCCGCCACCGGGTTCATATTCTCCAGCTGGCGCACATCGTTCGCCGACAGCCAACCCCACTGGCGCCCCGTCGAATACGCCTGGTAGCGGCTGGCAATATCCCCGCGCAGCAGCCCATCGACCAAATGCTCGACATAGAAGCGCGCCCGCTCTGCCTGGCTCAGCAGTTGCAGCGAGATCCGCTGCTCGATCCTCACCAGCCACGGCGAAAGCGTATAGATCACAAAATCCAGGCTCTGCTGCTCGATGTTTGAAAACGTCGCCCGCTCCAGGTCGCCGATCATATGCGGCGGAACCCGGAAAATTGCAGCGATCTCCGTCCTCTGGAATTTCCGCGTCTCCAGGAACTGCGCATCCTCCGGCGGGATCCCGATTCGGTTGTACTTCATCCCCTCCTCGAGAATCGCCAGCCGCTGTGCATTTGCCAACCCCTCGTGACGCTCGCTCCATGATTTACGCAACCGCTCATACGCCTCCTCGCCCAGCTCGCCCGGATGCTCCAGCACCCCGCCAGGCACCGTTCCGTTGCCGAATACCGTCGCCCCATAGCGTTCTGCCGCCATCCCAAGCCCGACGCTCTCGCGCGCCAGCCGGATCAGCGAGCGCCCCGCGATCCCGTCGCTGCCCATGCCCGGCACATGCAGCACCTGCTCGCTGCGCAGCGGCACCTCAGCGAATCCCGGCGGCCGATATGTATACCAGCGCGTGCCGTCCACTGCCGCGTTGATCGTCATCCACTGCGGCATCAACGGCCACAACTGCGCAGGACGGCCGGCGCTGTCGCGCACGATCTCGCAGACCGCATTGCCCCACAGCGGCAAATGGATCATCATCAGCTCGCGCAGTTCGAACGACGTCATGGCCGGATTCGGCGCCGCGTGCAGCAGCGGATACAACCGATGGTCCGTTGCCCGCCGGCGACCCTTCGCCTCTCGCTCGTACAGGATCAGCGGCAACTGCGCCACGCCCTCCGACAGTACCCGTGTCGCCGCCAGCACGGCCGCATAGCCGAGCGATCCTTCCGTGCTCACCTGCAGCCCGGCCGTAGTCGTACCCCCGCCCAGCGCCTCCAGCAGCCAGCTATCGGGCGATGTCAGCGACGACGCTGCTCAGCGTTCACAGGTTCCGCAGGTCGCAACAGCCTCGTAAAAATACCCATCGTTCACCGTTTCGCACGCAAAACATTCCGGTCCGTCCCCTCTCCCCGCGGGAGAGGGCTAGGGTGAGGGTCTGCCCGCCGACCACAACCCCACCGCCAGCAACACCACACCACACCCACCGCCGCCAGCCGCCAGTCATACCCGCCCAGCCCGCCGGCCAGCAGCACCAGTCCCAACACAATCAACCAGTCCCGCAAATCAACCCGGCTCCATCCGCCTCCGGCCTCCGGCATCCGTTCCATCCGTTCCCATAATCCGTTGTCAGCTCACCGCCCCCAACCCGGCCCGCTCCAACACAAACGCACCCGTCGCCAGCGTATACCCCTCGTCCGGCGCCGGCGTCGTGTCGAACGCCTTCAGCCACCACGTATACTGCCCGGCGATCAGCCCGCTCGCACTCGTCTCCGCCAGCGCCACCGTCCCAGAGAACGATGTGGAAGTCTTCGTCAGCGTCCCATTGCCCGCGCTCACCGGCGCCGCCCCGCCGATCCTGGCCAGGCCCGTGTCGCTGCGCAGATACAGCAGCGCATCGTTGTCGATCTGGCGCGCGTTACGCTTGACCACCAGCGCCACCGTCTCGTAATCGCTCAGGTCCAGCGTGCTGTCCGACACCGTAAACGCCCACGTATCTCCGACGTGCAGCGTGATCGTCCCGCCGTCCACCGCCGAGATCACCGTCACCGTCGCCCCGCTGGCCGCAAACAGCCCCGGCAGCATCGTCCCCGTGTCCTCCAGGATCGCCTGCGCCGTGGTCTCCAGAGCCGGAGCGCCGGCCACTGCATCACCCGACCACAAAGTCACATTAGCCAAAGCCACCTTGACCGCGAACGAGTGTACCGCCGCCGCCGTCACGCCACCCATGACCGCTTCGACTCGCACCGCGTACATTTTGCCAGCCTCGAAGCCAGCTACCGCCGTCAACTGGACCCGCTCCGTGTAGAAGCCATCCACTGCGCCCAGCTTCGCCATGTTGCCGGACACAATCGCCGCCGCTGTCTCATCCTCGTAGATCGCATAGCTGGGCACAGCATCGGCGTCAGCCGCCGCGCCCGCGTCGTGCGTGCAGGCCGTGAACGTCAGGTAGTCGTCAATATCCCAATTGCCTAAAAACATACCAGCCTCCACAAAGGATTGAAACGCCGTGCCAGTTGCGCCGCCCTGTGGCTGATTAAACAGTAGCAGAAGTGTCATAGCGCCACCAGCCTCAGAATGGAAACGCTAGACCATTGCCAGCGTTGTACAGTTGCGAGATTTCCGCATCTGATAGCGCCCGGTTCCATACCATCATCGGCCCGACACGACCATCCATATAATTCAAGTTGTGCGTGGGCGAGTGGCGTCCGATCACCCAATCGCTGCTAGGCGATGCAATACCCTTATCCCAAGGCTCAGAATCCTGCGCGGCATCGATATTTGCTTTTAGCACATCAGCGGCTGGATCATGACGACATGACACGAAATGCCACGCGTTGAGTGAGATCGGATTTAACGAATCGAACGTATGCCATACGTTGTAATCCAGCGCGCCCGCTGCAACCGCAAACACGAGCGTTCCTTCGTGAGCTAGAAATATGCTGAAAGCAGCCGAGTAGGGGCCAGTGTTGCCGTTATTGCAGATGTTTCGATAACTGCCAGGGGTGCCGCTGACTGAATAGACATATATCCAGCAACACAGTCATGGCATTAAGGCCACTTAGCGCGGCATCATTGCGCAGCGCCCAATCGGATCTCGGCGTTGACAAATTCCTGCGCCGTTGAATACAGCATCCCCGTATTCGCGCCGATGGTCGTTTGGACCGTAACGGTTCGGCCCGCGCCAGAGGCGTCGAGTATATTTCCAGACGCTTCATTCATCGGCCAGTATGCCAGCAGTCCATTCAATAGAGTCGATGGTACTGGAGTTTTGCCAACTTTACTGCCTCTTGCTGCTGCAACAGGATACGGCATCCGTCAAGCCTCCGAGTGGTAGACAATCGTACAAGCCACGGCACCCGCGCCGCTGGTGAGCACGCGCAGTTTCTTGTCAGCAGTGGCCAACTTGATCTTGCCGCGGGGCGTCACCTGAGCAATGCCGTTTGCCGCCATGTAGAGCTTTAGCACGTCCGTACCGCTGGTCTCCTCCTCGAAGGTAACAGTCAGTGCCGCGCCAGTGCTCACAATCACGTCATCAATCACGATTTTCTGCCCGGTGGTCGGTGCCGCGGTCACGTCAGCGCCAGCACTGGCGTCTGCGCTCGCTGTGTGCAGGTATGAGCTTGTCCACGATGGGCCAGCGTCCATCGTTGCGCCAATCGTAGCAGAACCAGCCACCAGCGCCGGAGCCGTTGCCAGCGACACAGGCACCGCGCTCTGGTTGCTGGCAATCGCCACCGGCACGGACGCGGCCATAAGCCCCTGACCTGGTGCCAGATCAGTCGCCGCGCCGTCAGCGCCCAGCGCCAGCTTGACCCGCTGGTATTGCACGCCTCCAATATCATCAGTTGCGATTGATGTGCCACTACCGGCTGTTATCGCTACGTTGTCTGCCACACTATCACCATCCTTCCGTTAACGTCTCTTTGTTGCCGGCATCCACCGGCGCCGTTCCGCCGATCCGCATCAACCCATCGTCCGTCCGCAGATACAGCGACGTGCTCAAGGCGGAAACCCCAGATGTTGATCTCTGTGTCAGTCTGCCAGTAGAACACATTCTCACACTCGGCATACTGGAAATAGTTGATCTCGGCCACATCCGGCCCGTTGCCCATCGGCGCAATCAACAGAACCAAGATCATCACAATCGCTGTTATCGTCGTCATCGTCCGAAACTCCGCATTCGTGTATTCGTGATGCCGAAGGCATTCGTGGACGGCGTGGACGGCTCACTGCAACAACGCCAACACCGTCGCCGTCGCCGCCAACCCGGCCAACACCAGCAGCACCGCCAGCGTCCAGCGCGGCACAGTCAACATCCCGGCCCGCTCATCCAGTTGCCGCTGGATCGCCGCCACCCGCTCCTCAAGCAGCGTGATCCGGCCGTTCAAAAACACCGGCGGCTTGACAGTCGGAAACTGCACTCGCAACACCTCCACCGACGAGGCAAACGCCTCCCAGAATTCTGCACCCAGCGCCAGCGACCGGAAGAAATTCTGCGCCCACGATCCCGCCGCCGCGTCCGACATCTCACTTGGCCAGCCGATCACGCGCGGCGCAACCCCGGCCCGATACAGCGCCGCCGCCATCGAAATACTGTCGCACGAGTTCAGGATCACGATCTGCAGTCGCCCGGAGGACGCACTGCGCAGCGCCTGGCGCAAATACTCCTCATCCAGCCGGCCGTCCGACACCGTAACGCTGTCCAACTCGCGCTCGTGGCCGCCGAAATACACCACATCATAGCGCCCGCTCCCGATCTCCTTCAGCGCCTCCCGCCCGGTCACATACCCGTTCAGCACATTCACCCGGAACCCGTTCGCCGCTGCAACGATGTCCGCCGTATTCTTCAAATCGCTCTCAGGAGCAATAATCAACACGCCCAAGCTATCCATTCACCGCTCCCCGTTCCGCTCCGCCGTCCCCGTCATTGCGAGGCGCAGCCCCGCCCCTGTCATTGCGAGGCGCAGCGCCGAAGCAATCTCTCCGCCATCCGTTCAATCCGTTCCCAAAATCCGTTACAGCACCCGCAACCCGCGACTCTTGTAGACCGACCCGGCCGCCACGGCGTGCAACGTCGCCCGCTGCAACGCCATAATCAGCGCCACCACACCGTCGATCCGTTCCGTGCTCTTCGCCTTGTCCGGCTTCATATTCCCCGCCGGATCCTGGCTCGCCACCAGATTGTCCGCCATCCAGGCCAGCGCCGCATTCCCGCCGTGATTTAAGGTTCGCCGCTGGATCGCCACTTCGAGGACTTTCATCGCCGGGTTCATCGAAGCGTACCCTTGCCGAAACTCCACCAGCTTCTCCGGAGGCAGGCCGATCTTGTTCGTCACCGACGTCGCGTTCCACGGATCGAACGCCAACTCTTGCACCGCGAACCCCTTCACATCCGCCTGCACCTGGTCGAGGATGAAATCGTAATCCACCGCGTTGCCTGGCGTCGGCGTCAACAGCCCCTGGCGCACCCAAACATCGTACGGCGCCCGGTCCCGCTTGACCCGCTCCTCCCAATTCTCCTCCGGGATCCACATCCGGCACACCACGTCGAACACCGTACCGTCGACCGGTGGAAACACCCACACCAGCGCCGTCACGTCCAGCGTCGAGGACAAGTCCAGCCCGCCATAGCAGCGCCGCCCGGCCAGCTCCGCCTCGTCGATCGCCGCACATTGCACGCCCGCCAGCGCTCCGGATCGATCCACCTGGTGCTCGCCTGCGTCCAAATGTTCAACTCCTTTTGGAGGAAGACATTCAAACGGCTCGGCATCACCTTCGCCTTGCGCGCCTTGTCCCTCAAATCGCCGGCCTTTTTGGAAATTCCCAAATTGGGATTTGCCTTTCGCCAGGCCCGCTCGTCCTCCCAATCCTCCAACTCGCCCGTCACCGGATCCCGGTCCAGCGAGTAAATCAGCCCATGCCACGCGTCGTCTTCGACCACCCCGGCCAAAACCTTCTCCGTGTAGTCGTGAAACTGATAGCAGATGCTTTGCCGGTTCGACCCGGCCGTCGTCACAGTGGCCATCAACGGCTGCCGGCGGCTGCCCGTGCCCGTCTCCAGCACATCCCACATTTCGCCAGTAGGATGCGCGTGCAGCTCGTCCACCAGGCCGGCATGCACATTCAAGCCGTCCAATGTGTCCGAGTCTCGGCCGACCGGCTCGTACTTCGAAAACGTGGAGGCGACCGATAAATTGTCCTTGAACGCAGCCACCACCCCGCGCAAATCCGGCGACTGCCGCACCATCCGCTGCGACTCCAGGAAAATGATCCGCGCCTGGTCGCGCTTCGTCGCCGCCGTATAGATCTCCGCGCCCGGCTCCCCGTCGGCCACCAGCAAATACAGCCCCACCCCGGCCAGCATCGTGCTTTTGCCGTTCTTGCGCGCCACCTCCAGATACGACGTCCGGAATCGCCGCGTCCCATCCGCCCGCCGCCAGCCGAACAGCGTCCCCAGATAGAACTCCTGCCACGGCTCCAGGTGTACCGGCAGCCCCGCCCACTCGCCTTTCGAATGCCGGAGGAAAGCGAAAAAACTCGATCACATCCTGCGCCGCCCCCCCATCGAACCGCAGCCCGCGCTCGCGCCCATACTCCAAATCGCGCACATGCCTTTCGCACGCAAAACGCACCCACCGGCACGCCGGCACCGCAACCGTCAACACCTGGTCGACGTACAATTCAACCCCGTTCATGCCGCCACCCCATGCACCGCAATCGTCAACTTCCCATTGCTCGCCCTGGCCGCCGTCAACACCACCTGCTGGCCGCGCCACCCGTCGATCTCCTCCGTCCCGCAGATCTCCGCCAGCGCCCGAGCCTGCGTCACATTGCAAATCAACCGCTTCGTCGCGCGCGCAAAGCTCACCACAACCTTCTCAGCCGTCGCCCCGTCCCGCTGCCGGAACCCCTGCACGTCGACCGCCTCGATCACCACCTTGCGCGCCGCCCCGCCCAGGTCCTCAGCCCGCAGCCACGGCGACGGATAAACATCACTCACCGTCCGCCCGCTCACGCCACCACCTCCGGCGTCCGCCCCGTCATCACACTCCACCGCTCCAGCGCCACCGCCACATACCCCGGCGAAATCTCAACCGCCCGGCACCGCCGCCCCAGCCGCTCGCAAGCAATCAGCGTCGCCGGAACCGCTGAACGTTTCAAGAACGATCTCGCCGGCACGGCTGAATAATGTTACGTTTCGTTCTGCAAGTTCTACGGGGAAAGCCGCAACATGACCGCTCTGCCTAGCAGCCCCAGGGATGTCGCTCCAGTAACCTTTCCCGCCCACGGTTCTCTTGTTCTCTCCTGTCCCCTGAATTTGCTGCGCGGGTTGTAAAAGTACAGCAGGAATTCCGTGTGTTGGTCAATGCAATCAGATTGCGGTGCAGTATGAAGAAGACCGCCGTCTTTGACCCAAAATCTCACATAACGCATCAGCCAGCCTAAACGAGCAAAGGCGTTAATCCATGTGTCGGCCAATAACCGCATGTGTGCCTTTGCCCGGTCAGATCCCCGGTTTGCACTTGTGCCCGTGTTGATGATTATCCGGCCATCGCCGTTCACCTGATCAACATTAAGCAAAGAAAACGGTCAATGAAATCTATAATCTCTGTCCACTTGTCCTCTTGCTCATACTCAAAACTGACCTAATACGGCGGGCTGGTAAACAGCAACTGCGCCTGTTCCCACCCATCACCCTCCCCACCACCGCCGCGCCCGTGCAATCCCCACAGATCAGCCAGTGCTCGCCAAGCTGCCACAACTGCCCCGTCTCCACGCCCCACTTGACCCGCAACTCCTCGGCCTTGTCCACCTGCGCGCCTGATCCTCCGGCACCGGCATCCAACCCCGTTGATCCCCAGATGCTTCGCCACGTCCGCCACCATGTCCGCAAAATCCGTACCGTCCAGGCTGCGCACGTTTTCCAGCAGCATCGCCTCGTCGGTCGTCGCCATCGCCGCCAGCGGGTCCAGCGTCACCAGCACCGCCCGCTCCTCCTCCGCCGTCAGCTCAACAAACTTCACCGGCACCAGCGTCCCCGCGCCCCGCTTCAACGCCAGCGCCACCCGCAGATGCCCGTCCACCAGGTGTCCCGTCGTCCGGTTCACAATCACATCCGACACCCAGCCCACCGTCTCCAGCCCCTTGCCCAGCGCCGTCGCCTGCATCGCCGGATGCGTCCGCCAGTTGCGCGGGTTCGGCATCAACTCCCCCGCCGCCACCTCCCCATACCCGGCGATACGGTTGCGCTACTCACTCACGACGCCACCTCGTCCAGTCGCCCGACCGTGAAATTCGTCGTAGAACTCAAATCGCCAAACTTCCCCACCACCTCGTCAGAATAAACCCGCCCTAGCTTCGACGCATCCCGCACCTGCTCCCACTTATATTTTCTGGGAAGCACCGGCAGCTCATCCTCGATACCCTCGACCAGTTCAAAATCCGCACCGCCTTCCGTGATGTCGAACTGCTCAAAACGTGGATTCCAGTTCAGGTTCATCGACCCGCGCAGCAGGAAATGCCAGTCATCATTCCAGGCCCTGGCGATCTTCGCATGGTTGCGAACGATCCGCACGCTCTCTTCCCCAAACTGATGCCGCCAAAGATCGATCAGCTCCGCATTCCGCTTGTCAGCACTCATATCGACAACCAGCCGCGCACCAGCCAGATCACCCTCTCAAAAGCAGCGATGTAAACGCCTCGATCTCATACTCCGCAATCGTCCAGGTCCACACGCTACAGGACCCGCCGCCCATCTTGTCCAGCACATACATGATCGCGTCGATCATCGACCACTGGCCGCGCGTAACCGCAAACACCGCCATCCCTGGCTCCAGCGGCCCGATGGTCGTCGCCACGCTCTCGAAACTTTCGACAGAACGCCCGGCCCGAGATCGCTTGCTGCCACTGGCCACACTCATGACGCAGCCCTCCCTGTTCCATTCTTGCGCGCCATGAAAATCTCGAACTCGCTCGGCTCCCGCCCGGCTCCACCGCAATCCTGACCGGCTGCTCGGCGTCATCCTGAATTCTTCGCCAGCTTCTGCCATGTCGATCATCGCCCGATCTGCAATCGCCAGGTAAGGATTCTGGATCAGGTTCCCGTTCACAGTTTTGACCACCGTGCCCAGCTTCGCCACCTGCTCCTCGGACTCCACCCACCGCTGCCAGGCCACACAATAAGCCGCCAGCGCCGCCCGGTCCACCTCCGTCAGCACCCGCATCGCCGTCAGCATCGGCGCCACCCGTCGCCACTCCGCCCGCGCCACTTTGCCCAGATGTCGCGGACAGCTCGGCGCGCGGCCCGCCGGCTTCGGCTCCCTCCGGTTCAGCGGCCGCTTCCCGGGATTGCCCCGCAGCTCCCGCAATGCCGTCGGCTGCGGCGCCGGTCCCCTAGCTCCCATCGCCACCACCCCCCACCCTCAAAACTCGCGGCCGCAAAAAGAAACCTCCTGCTCGGTCTCACCGCCGACGGCGCCAGAGAGTGCACGCCCCCTCCCCGTCGCTGGTCAGCGGCGGTCTTGCGGCTGTGGCAGGAGTGGCACAACGCCTGCAGGTTGGAGTCGGCATCGCTGCCACCAGCGCGCCGCGCAACGATGTGATCGACGTCAGTCGCCGGCGCCACCTGACCCACGTGCACGCCGAATGGATCCACGCACAGCGGATGGGTGCGCAGATACATCGCACGTAATCGGCGCCAACGCGCATTATATCCACGCGCCGACGCCGACTCCGCGCGTCCACATACTCACTGCGCTGCTCGTGGCCATGTGAGCACACGCACGCGCCAGAGGCGACAACGCCTGGACACGATCGGTCTCGACATGGAGTCGACGGTCTGGTTGGCATAGTAGATTACCCCGCCAGCCAGCGTCGCCAGCGCGGCCAGGAGGATACCTGGCGCGCACGTGTCGTAATCGTCGGCTGCTGAAGATACACTTGCAACCCTTTCACGATCGCAGCCAACACGACCACCACGAACGGCACCCACGGCGACCCCAGGGCAGGGAGGGCCTGGGCCATACCTTCACACAGGGCGATTACCCCACGATGATAGCCACACTGAGTAGCTTCGGAGCAGACATCTGACCTCCACAAAACGGAAGAACATCACCACTCAACGCGTTCATGATAGCACAAAAAACGCTGCGCACAATAGCACAGCGTTACCAACTTCGCCATAGATTGAGAACCGTAACGTTACTCTGCCGTCGTCCCTGGCAACACCGCCCCCTTCACCTCAGCCACGAACGCATTCACATCCGCCCGCGGCACGCCGCGCGCCACCATCTCCTCCACCAGCCCCCCTAACACCGGGGAACACTTCGCCTGCCACGGCGCCATCGCAGCCGGCAGATCCGCCTCGCCGATCTCACCGCTCATCCACCCCCCCATCGTCGCACCTACCCCCGTAGATCCCTTCCAGACCTCATCAGCATACACTACATCGCCGGCGCCGTCCAGCTCCTCCCCGAACTTGGCCAGGAAGATAGCCAGCGCAAACGCCTTCTGCCGCGCGTCCGGCTGGCCATCGGCAACCATGCGCACCACCTCATCCGCCGTCGCCGACGTGAATGCCGCCGTGGTCAGCGCCAGCGCCAGGCCGCCCGCCTCCTCCACCGTGATCGACTCCGCCGTTGGACTCGCCGTCGGTGAGCTGGACTCGACGTCGGCGAGCTGGTCGGCGTCACCGTAGGCATAACCGTCGCCGTCGCCGTGGATGATGGCACGACCGTCGCCGCTACAGTCGCCGTCGCAGTCGGCGCCACCGTAGCCGGCACGCTCGTCGCAGCCGCCGTTGGAGTTGCCCCGACCGTCTCAGAAGCCCCAGGAGCCGTTTTTCCGCAACCGGACACAGAAACACACACGCACAGCCCCGCAAGCGCAGCCAGCCCCCGAATTTGCCAGCCAGAACAGCCGTTCCGAACACGTGGTCGCATCATGAATCGAGTATATCATGCAGCCGTGCGAAAATCTACTCCCACCGCTGCACAACGGTTCCCGCTGCATCGATCAGCACCGCCGCATCCGGATCCTCATTCGCCCAGACACCGCTCCGGCCATGATTGAAGCTCAGCCCACACCACTCCGGATGATCCTCGTTCGTGTAGATCCGACACACCTGGCCGGCGTTCATCGTGAATCCCGTCGGGAAGTGGAAGATCTGCTGCTCATCATCCCCGCGCCGCTCACTTTCGAGCCGCCATCCCGTCAGATCCGCCGGCCCGTCGCCCACGTTGGTGATCTCGACATACTCGTCCGTCTCTGTCTGGGAGACCAAACCATCGCGCAGAATCCCCGTTATCCGAACCTGGCCGCCGATCGCAGCCACCGGCGCCGGCGTCGAGGGGGGATCAGTCGGCTCGACGGCCACCGGTGGCGCGACAGTGGGAATGTCTTCAGCCACCGCCAGACCGGCCGGCGCACCATCCACCAAAAACGCCGCGATCCATGCCCCGCTGGCCAGCCGATACCAGTCGCCTGCCGCGTTGCGCCCCGTGACCTGCAGGTCATCGCCCACGGCTACGGCGCCGATCTGCTCGAATTCCGTGCCAGGCCCCGCGCGCAGATTCGCCGCCGCGTTGCTTCGGGCGCCTGGCGTCGCTGTCGGAGGAATCGTCGCCTCAATCGTAACCCCTGGCGTGATTGTCGGAGTCGCAGTGTTCGCAGAAGTGGGAGTCGCAGAAGGTGCGGCCGCAGCCGTGGGCGGCACAGCGGTCGCCGCGCGTGATGGTGGCGCCGTCGGCGTCGCAGCGAGATCTCCGCTGCCGCCACAGGCCAGGCTCGCCAATGCCAACATGATTCCAGCCAATATCACTTGTTTCACGGCGCCCTCCAGAAAATTTAAGTTGACAAATAGCCCCCCTGTGTGGTAGCATTCCCACAGGAAGGATAACCAAATGCCTCAGCAAACATTCGACATGACCGACCTGGACGACGAACTGAAGATCAGACTACCTAGCACGCTCAAGAAGGCCCTCAAGCTGCGAGCTGTCACCGAAGGCGTTGATATGTCGGATGTCGTCCGCCGGCTGATCGAGCAATACGTTTTAAGCAACTAAGGCAACGGGCACGATGCTCCAACATCGCGCCCGTTTTTGTACCCTTCCACCTGTCTGCACGTTACCAACCGAATAAGCATCATGGAAAGGCACGGGAGCCACGCGCCACGCGTGTGCGCGGTCACGCCACCCCACAGTGACCCACCTCCGGATCGAACGGAGAACCTACTGTTCAACGGTCGACCGTTAAATCCGAATTAACAGGTCGACCGTTAAACGCCGTGTTTACGAGTCGGGTCATGGGCGAAAACTGATCGTAAGCCGCAGCCGCATTCAACTGCTGCGAATACCGCTCCACCTCCGCAATATTGTCCCAGCGCCCGTTGATCTGCACATAGCGGCTCGACGCCCCCGCCATCAACTGCGCCACCACCGACCCCCGCCGAAACGCATGCGGCGAGATCGGCGCCACCCCCGCCCGCTCACCCAGCCGGCGGATAATCACCCGCAGGCCCGAAGACGTCAACTGGCAGCCCGGCGTATTCCCGCCCACCGCCACAAACAACGCCTCTTCGCCCGCCTTCACAACCCCCGGCCGCACCTGCAGCCACCCCTGCAACCGCTCAGCCGTCTCCGGCCCAAAGCGCACAAACTCCCGCTTCCCGCCCTTCCCTCGCACCAGACAGCGCAGCCTGGCGATCTCCAGATCCGTCAACGTCAGCCGGCACAACTCCGACGCCCGCAGCATCCCGTCGTACAGCAGCGCAATCATCGCCGCATTCCGACAGCGCACCGCAGCATCGGCCTCCTCCGACAGACCGCGCACCGGCTCATCACAGGCCGCCAGCATCGCCTCCACCTCATCCGGCATCGCCGTCCGCTGCGCCTGGCGCGGCACCCTCGGCGCCTTGATCGCCGTCGCCAGGCCGTACCACCCGGCAGCAGCCCTCCTCCGCCATCCAGCGCAGCCACGACCGGATCGCAATCGCCGACACCTGGCGCGTCGCCGGCGAATACACATCAGCCAGCGCAGCCCCATAGCCGCGCAGCAGCGCCCGCGTCAGACCATCCGGCTGATAGCAGCCCTGCTCAGCCAGCCACGCCCCAAAGCGCGCCAGATGCCACCCATACTGCGCCTGCGTCGCCGGCGACCACCCACCGGCGCGGCCTGCCACCAGATACTCGTCAAAATCCATGATGCTGTTCCTTCCCTCTGGTTGTGATGATGCCGAGACCGCCGCCGTCGGCCCGGACGCCGAAAACGCCAGTCTAGCACATCACCACCCAGAGCGGTAGCGCCTGATCGTTTTTCAGCACACAAACAAAAACGGTCAGGCCATCGTAACCATAGCCTGACCGCCGGCGCCCCCGAGCTGGCAGAAGGAAAATCGCAGGTGCGGCCCACGGCCACCACACCCAGGCCGCACCTGCCCCAATCATAACAGCAACCGACACCCGTGTCAACGGTCACACAGCCCCTCCGAGATGGCCTGCACGTGCGGCGCAGGGAGATCGGCAGGCCCGGACGTGGAGGCCAACTTGGAGCGGCTATACCTCCGGTATTCGAGAATTCGTGTTCATTCGTGGACGGCAAAGCATGACGACAGACATCGACGCCGCCGACCTCTGGAAAACCAGCCTCGGCGAACTCCAGCTTCAGCTCACAAGCGACATCTTCGAAATGTACCTGCAACCGACCAAGGCAATCGAGATCATCGACGACTGCCTCGTCGTTGGAGTGCCAAACCAGTTTGTTTATGACTGGCTCGCACTCCGCCTGGACCGCGCCATCCGCAAAACCATGCGCCACATCGCAGGCTTCGAGATCGGCGTCAAATACATCATCCTCGCCCGCAGCGGCCAGCACCCGCTCCTCGATGACCCTGCCGAGGTCATGATCCGCCCCGGCGAGCTGCGCGATCCCGGCTACGTCCGCAACTGGCACGACCTGCAACCTATACGGCCCCCATGATCGGCTTGGCCGGCATCGGCCTCTGGGACGTCCTGCGGCCACGTCAACGACATCAACGGCCACCGCTCCAGGGCAAGCCTGGCCCGGCCTGCGCAGCCTCATCGCACTACTGCGACGGCCGCATCAGCATCGAAACCGCGCTTTCCCTGCTCAACGCCGCCGGCCTGGTCGAGTGGCAGACCGGCGCCGATCTCATCGGCCTCTATCAGCGCCACGCCGCTGCCGGCATGTCCGACGGGCAAAACCCCGGCGTCTCGCCCCAACGCCTCCAGAGCGTTCTCGAAATCCCCACGCCAGCCGGATCTACACCATCCACGACCCGCTCGAACTGCCCGCCTTCTGCGTGCGCTTCGAGCTGGCCATAGTGCTCGCAGACTCCCGGCCGCGCTTCGAGGAGTATGCCGGCGTCATTAACGGCCGCTGGGTTCCCTGGCTCACCCGCATCATGCTCGCCAACATGCTGACAAAAATCACCGCTGAAGACTTCCGGAGGATGGGCCTTGCCTAAGACGTCATTCTTACCCGGAGTAGATCTAAATAAGAGTCTTTTTAATTATGCGCGGGTTTTCCGCGCAAGCTTGCGCGGAAAACCCGCGCAAGCCCCCCACCCCCTGTGTTGGTTTTCCGCGCAAGCCCCCACCCCTTGTGTTGAAAATCAACACAAGCCCCCCACCCGCCAAAGGAGCGCATCATGTGGGACCACATCGACCGGCCATCGCCCGACGCCTGCTGGAATTGGACCGCAGCCACATCCCAATCCGGTCACGGCCTGGCCACCATCGCCGGCCGGCGCCGCTACGTCCACCGCTACCTCTACGAGATCTTCCGCGGTCCCATCCCGTCCGGCCAGATCGTTCGTCACCGCTGCGACAACGCCCGCTGCTGCAACCCGGACCGCCTGGTGCTTGGCTCCCCTGCCGACAACGTCGCCGATCGCTGCGCACGTGGCCGCAGCGCCAGCGGCGAAACCAACGGCCGCAGCCGGCTCACCGCCGACCAGGTCGTCGACCTCTACACCCGCTGGCACGCCGGTGAAGGCAGCACCAGCCTGGCCCGCGAATACGGCATCACCGACCGCGCCGTCCGTCTCATCATCCACGGCCGCAACTGGCGACACCTGCGCCTCAGCGAACTCCCCATCGAGCGCCGCCCATGAGCGCCCTGCCGCCCGTCACCCACAGCGAACGCCAGTTCCTGCTCATCAGCATCCTGGCCGTCTCGCTCATGTTCCGTTTCATCGTCGCCCTGCCCGGCTGGCTGCCCTGGACCACAGCCGCCTGGCTCGCCCTCGCCGCCGAACTCATCGCCGTGTTCGCCTGGCTCACAACCCTGGAGGACGCATGACCCAGCAGCTCCCCCTCATCCCGCCCGACGTCACCCGCGGCACCTGGCACGCCTTCAGCGCCGACCACGACCGCGAGGACGCCAAAGCCATCTACCAGCAACGCTACGGCCGCCCGCCGCAGCACATCATCACCGTCGCCGGCCGCACCCCCCAGCTCAACCAGCTCCGGCTCGGCCCCATCCCGGAAGCGTAACTCCGCTCCCCCTTCCGCTATTCGTGCATTCGTGACCCATTCGTGGACGGCCCAAACATGCAAACCCACCTACTTGCCCTCCTGTTCGCCATCACCCTCGCAGGCCCCATGCAGGCCTGCCCCATCATCAGCGTCAACGCCCGCTCGGGCGACACGCTGGCCACCATCGCGCGCCGCTACGGCACCACCTCCTCCGCCATTGTCGCCGTCAACCGCGGCCACGCACTGACCCCGCTGCTGCCCGGCCAGACCATCAGCGTCCCCGCCTGCCGGCCCGTCCGGCCCCGCTGGCCATCCGGCCCCATCGGCCCCCGTACCCGGGTAACATCCCGGTAACAAAAAGACGGCCAGGCCGGTGCTACACACACCGGCCTGGCCAGGCGACCCACACATCGACCGTAAGGGCGAATGATCATTCGCCCCATCACCAGCCGCCAACGAGATCATACCATCCAGGCGGCCAAAAATCAATCACCTGGAGCAACCAAAATGACCACCAAATTGCCGGGCATCCCCGACACCACCATCGAAGACATCATCCCGGCCGGCGCCTTCAGCAGCATCGGCATCGCCACCGCCATTCCCGTCGTCGCCAACGTCCGCTGGATGGACGAGCGCATCGGCTGCCGCCTTGCCCACCTCTACAGCGCTGGCGAGATCCAGGGCACCCCCGACCAGTACGGCGGCTGTTTTTCTACCAGGCCGGCGGCGGATGCACCATGAACGGCCGGCGCGCCGCCGACGCCTGCCTGTTTCATTTGAGCGAATCAACGCCCGAGTGGAATCGACTGCGCGAGTGGGCAATGCTGGTCGAGCCCGACGGCAACACCGCCATCTGCCAGCGCCAGTACGCCCACCAGATCGCCGCCGACCTGGGCGCCGAGATCGTCGGCGCAGTCAAGATCACGGAGCCCCGGCAATGACACGGGTTGCCGCCGCACCGTTTTTCATCGGAGCGGGAGCCTCTGCCGCATTTACGCTGCTGATGCTCCTGTTCCCTGCCGGCCTTACCGCGGCGGTCGTCATCCTCGGTGCGCAGGTCATGCTGGCCGTCGCCGCCGCGTGGTACATGATCCGACGGTCCAGCGGCCCGAAACGAGCCTCCCGGCCACAACCGGCGGCGCAACCGCCCTACCAACCGCCCACAACCGCCCTGGCGCCGGTTGCGCAACCGCCTGACGACATCCTGATCCGCATGCACAACCGCCCCCAACCGCTTGCAACCGGTTGGCAGCCGGTTGTGCAACCGCCTGCAACCGCCCCGCAACCGCTCCCAACCGCCCCACAACCGGCAGTGCAACCGGCAGTGCAACCGCCCCGCGAACCGGTCGAACTGCCCTTCCCCCTCGCCAACGGCCATCACCGTGAGCGCCAGACCCGGCCGCGCGTCGAGATCCCCTGGCAGCCCGCCCCCTGGGACGCCCTGGCCAACGACGCCCCCGCCCCGGCCGACGGCGAGGACACATCCGAGCCCGCCGCGGCCGCCCTCCTGCCGCGCCGGCCACCCACCGCCGCCGACTACATCGTCATTCGCCAGGCCCTCGCCGACTGCGACGGATCCCGCCGGCGCGCCTGCGTCGTCGTCTACGGCAGCCGCGACGGCCAGACCTACCCCTGGCTGCGCCGCGTCGCCGACTACTGGGAGATCTCCGACGCCGACCGCCCCGGCATCCTCGCCTGGGAACTCCTCGGCACCCGCGACATCCCCGGCCACCTCGCTCAGCGCCTGGGCCTCGACATGACCGACGACCAGATCAGCGCCGCCCTCGACGCCGCCCGCCTCACCCGCTGCGCCGAATGCGACGCCTGGTCCACCCTCGACGAACTCGACGAAAACGACGCCTGCACCCGCTGCACGTCATAAACAATCACCAAGGAGACCTTACCATGCCCCGCGGAATACCAAACAACAAGAAGCCCATCACAGCCCCCAGCGTCGCCGCTCCCGAGCCGCTCATCATCCTGCAGCCCGACGGCGACAACTGGCAGTTCAACGCCTACGGCCTCGACCTCGGCGACATCCTGCGCGCCCTGCGACTCACCCTCATCCACCTGGCCGCGCAACAGGCCGGCGTCGTCACCATCGAGGCCACCATCTCCGCGCGCAACATCGTCCTGGCCAGCCCTGTGGCCCCCCCCCGTCGCGCGCCAGTCAAGCCGCCCAAGGCCCGCCAACCGGCCCGCAATGGCTACCGGACTACCCGCGTTGACGACGAAGACGAGGACCTCGACGCCGAAGACCTCGCCGACCTCATGAGCGCACGCTAACCGCTTCCGCCTCCGCCCTCCGACATTCGTGTATTCGAGTAGCATTCGTGGACGGCGTGGACGGCCCACGCGTAGCCGGGCGACCTCTCGTCCCTAGAGATCGCCCGGCTCGCAAGGAGGAACATCACCGATGAAGAAACACAAACCCCACATCTCAACGACCCTACGGCCTCATCATAGCACCAAACCAGCCGCCGCACAACGGCCCGCCATTTAAGGTTATCATGGCCAGGCCACCGCAGCCCGACCCGCCCATCGCACCCATCGGACGCTTCAACGCCGCCCTCTGCGAATGCGGCCGGCCCGCCGTCTGGATCGTCTACCTCACCATCGGCAAGAGCCGCCGCCGCCATCCCTTCCGACTCTGCGACGCCTGCCTCGCCCTCGAACTCAGCCCGGCCACCCACAGCCAGGAGGATCCCAATGACACGTAAACCAACCCTGACATCATGACCGACATCCTTGCCGGCCAACCCGCCGGCGCAAGTGCGCCGGGTTCGATGACAGGCGCCGTCCAGGACATCCACCTCGACCTTATCGACGACAACCCCTACCAGCCGCGCCAGACCTACGAGCCCGTTGCCCTGGAGGAGCTGGCCGGCAGCATCGAACGCAACGGCCTGCAGCAGATCCCCGCCGCCCGCCGCACCCCCGCCGGCCGCGTCCAGCTCAAATTCGGCCACCGCCGCAAGCGCGCCTACGACCTTTTGCGCGCCAAACATCCCGACGGCCGATACGACCACATGCCCCTGCAGATCGTCCAGGCCACCGACGAGGAAATGTGCGACCACGCCTGGTCCGAAAACCACGACCGCGCCGACCTCAGCGCCATCGAAGAGGCCCGCGCCCTCCAGTCCGCCCTCGACCAGTTCGGCTGGAGCCGGGCCGAGTTCGCCCGCCGTCGCGGCATGTCGCCGGCTACCCTCAGCAACAAGCTCCGCCTCCTGCGCGCGCCCGACGCCGTCCACCAGGCCATCGACGCCGGCAGCCTCAGCGAACGGCAGGCCGCCGCCCTGGCCCCGCTGTGGGACCTGCCGGAGGAAACGCTGACGCAGGTCCAGCGGCGCAGCGACAACTACAGCGTCGCCTCGATGCTGCGCGCTGCGCAGCAGGGCGACTCCAGCGACGACCTGCGCAAACGCGTCCAGGGCGCCGTCGAGGCCACCACCAACACCCTCAACGGTCTCCCCTGGCTGGAGATCGATCTCGCTCTCGGCGACAAGGTGCAGGCGCCGCTCTGCACCGGCTGCTCCAAGCTGCTCAAACAGAACGGCAAGCCGCGCTGTCCTGTCGACGCCTGCTACAACCGCAAGGCGCAGGCCTGGGCCGACCGCCAGACCGCCGACCTGGTAACAGCCACCGGCGTGCCCGCTATGCCCGCCAAAGCCCACTGGAGTGACTACGAACAGTTTTACGGCGAGGACCGCCGCCTGATGCAGGCCGCCGGCGCCAACGCCACGCCCCTTTGCCCCAACCTGCGCGTCAGCCACGCCGACGACGGCCTGCAGATGGCCGGCCACGACGGCGTCAAACTGACCTGCTACCACCCCGGCGAGAAAGGCTGCAAGTGCGTCGCCAAACTCAAGCGCGAGGCCTCCAAAGACGGCAAAGCCGTTTGGCGCAGCCTGCGCGCCCAGACCGTCGACGCCCTCACCGCCGCCCTGATCAACCCCACCCCCGACGCCATCCGCCTCGTCGCCGGCTACCACGCCCCCTACGACAAGCGCGACCAGGTTGCCTCCTGGCGCCTCGAAGACTGCATCAAAACCATCGTCGAAGCGCTCATCGACCAAGCCAAACCCTACGACGTCGAGAAAAAGCCCGCCGAGGCGCGCACCGCGATGGAGAACCTCCTCGCCCGCGCCTACATCAGCCCGCCCTGGAGCATGGCTGCCCGGATCCAGACCGACAATCCCATCGCCCGCATCGACGGCCGTCTCTCCGTCATCGTCTCCTGGATCCTCGCCCAGACCACGCAGATCGCCATGCCCACCGCCGCTGAACTCCAGCCGATGATCGACGACACCGTCGCCATGCTCGCCGAGCTGGCCACCCTCGACACCCCCGAGCGCGACCAGATCGCCCAGCAGATCGACCACGCCAACCACAGCCTGCTCGACATGCTCGACCTCGTCGCCGCTGGCTACACCGGCAGCAAAGACATCGCATGGATCTTAAACACACCCATCAGCGATCTCAACGCCAAGAATACCCTCGCCCGGGCCACCTACGACGACTGCCGCTGGGCGCGCGCCGTCGTCCGCTGCCAGCGCGAGAACATCACCAAGCTAGACGCCATCGACCGCCGCCTCCGCAAACAGCTCGCTTCTTCCGGAAACGGGTTATAATCCACCCAGGAGAAACATCATGCCAACCCAAACCATTTACTGTCTCTGTGGAGAGAAGACAAAACTCACTGCCGCCTCGTGGCCTCTGGTTGACCACCTAACAAATGAGTGGCGGAACCAACACCAGGGTTCCGAACATGGTCCAGCAACCAAGTCGCAGTTTACTACAGCCTTGAGACAGGCTGCCAGAGCGCGTAAACAGGCGGAGCAATTGGGCATATCCGCCGAGGTACTGGCGTTCTGTCAGCCGGGCAAGCAACTCGAATACACGCACGGATTCCAACCCCCCACGCCTCAGCCTGTGATCTGGAGCGTGCGCGCCATCGTCGATGATAGCATGGTTGTCTATGTCGCGGATGGCAGCTACTTTGTCGAACGGCTGGCCATGTTTCAGGACCTTTACGAGGAGGGCGCTCTCCGGCCAGCATGACCCCTGCCCCCCTGCCCCTTTCGCGCGCAAAACGCCCGGCCAACCAGCCGGGCGTTCCTCATTCGTGTATTCGTGTGCGCAGCATTCGTGGATGGCGTGGACGGCGTGGACGGCTCACCACCAGCTCTCCACCCACGTCCCAGGGCATTCCCAGCGCCCCGTTCGCACCCGCAACCACGGCATCCTCGCAGCATCCCCAGGGCCAACAAAATACAACGCCCCGTTCGTCACATCCGGCCACCAGCGCCACCACAGCACCGCCAGCCAGTCATCGTACCCGGGCTCAGCATCCCCAAACCAACCCCCATCGATCCCAGCCTCCAGCCGGTTCTCCCAAACATGCGCCAGCGCCACCTTCGCCTCGAACGGACACCCCGGTGTCTCCCCGGCCATCACCCGCGCCAGCGGCCCCGCCCCTGACACCACTACCATCACTACTACTACCAGCAGCAGCAGCGCTCTCCCATTCCGCCATTCGTGCATTCGTGCCTATTCGTGGACGGCCCGCCCGCCCTACAGCCTCGCCAGCAGATCCGCCGCGTCCGGTCGCCGCTCCGGCGTACAGCGCAACACCCCGTCTGACCACTCCACCCGTTCCAGCAACATCGTCATCCCCGCCATCGGCCCGTCCGCCACCCGCAGACGATGCCCTGCGCGCACATCCGTCAACATCACCGGCCGTCGCGTCGCCGTCGTGATCGCACCCGTCCGCGCCACGCTGATCCCCGCCGGCTCGTCGCGAGGATCCTTGTACGTCTCCAGATACGCATCCCGCATCTGCTCTGCCAGCGCCGCACCCGCGTCCGACCCGGCCGCCACCAACCGGTCTCGCCTGCGATACAGCCCCTGCGACGTCGCATCCTCGGCCGCCGCCGTGTGCGAGCTGCTCCCATAGCTCGCGATGACCCGGTTCGACAGGTCCGCCGTGCTCGCAGTGTTCTCCAGCCCATCGCCCAGCAGCCGCGTGTGCAGGAGGAAGTCATACTGCGACAGATCCCGCGGCCACAGCCACGCCCGCGGCAGGCCATCCTTCGTCGCCGCGCTGATCATCTTCGACAGATAGCAATCGTCCCACAGCAGATAGTTCGCCAGCCCGGCCGGCCACGTCGCCGTTAAATACGCAATGCAAAACGCCGTGTTCGCCGGCGACGTGAAATACTCCGCCTTCGAATTCCATCCCGCCGTGCCTGCGCTCGTCCACAGCGTCCCCGTCGACGTCGCGATCTCAACGCTCAGCGAGTTGAACCATTTCACCGACACCCGCGCCGTGATCCCTGACACCGCTGGCCAGTAAAACGAATAGTCGAACTGATACGGCGTCGAGGCCGCCGCCGTCGCCCAGATGTTGCGCAGCGTCAGATTGCCCGTTGCGCCGGCCGACGTGCTGAACGCCTTGCCCGCATGAAACGCCGACACATACCCGGCGCCCGTGATCTCATAGTCACCGTTGACATAATCGTTGACGTTCCACCCGAACCAGTCCGGCCTCGAAATCCTCGTTCTCCAGCACACTGCGGCTGTGCAGCTGATCCGAGCCCGCCACGGTACGGGGGGGTTCCCAGATCGCAAACAACATCTGCTGCCCGTCCGCGTTCCCGGCCGCCAACACCGCGTCCACAATGTTCCCCACCGGCACATACGCCTTGGCCAGCGGCCCGATCGCGACATTCGTCGCCTCGACGTGCGTGTAGTCCGCCGAGATCTCCGGGCAGTTCGCCGTCAGCTCCTGGCGGATCGCATCGCTGCCTTGCTGATCCGCCGTGTAGTCCACGTCCGCAATCAGCCGCTGCTGCAAGACCTGGTAGGGCCCCAGGCAGCTCACCGTCATCGCATCGATGTCGCCCGCCTGTCGCCGGCGCACATCCTCCACATATCCCAGCCACAGCACCCGCGTGCCCCGCCGGATCTCCACCGTCTGGCCGGCCTGCACCCCGGCCCACCTGGCCACCGCCCGCGGCAACGCAAACGCCGCCTCCAGGAACCCGCCCGGCAGCCCCGAAGAGAACTGCACATCGAACGCCGACCGGCCTGCCAGCCCGCCGCGCCAGCGCAGCGGGTTCCCGGCCGCGTCGTAAATCAACACCGTGATCACGAGCTCCTCCAGCGCGGCGCCAGATACAGCCGCACATCGCACGTGTCGTTGGGGAGGAGCTGCTCCGCCGCGTCCCGGAACCATGCCAACCACAGACAGCCCGCCGCCCCGGCTGCCGGCGCCAGCTCCAGATCGTTCCCCTCCCACAGCCCCGGCCCGGCATACTCCAGGCTCCGCGGGTTGTAGATCGTCAACGCCACCGGAGGCTCCGTCGCAAAGTCCAGCGCCAGGTTGACCGCGCTCACATCGAACGTCGCCGTCGCCACACCCTCGATCTCTGCCGGCGCCAGATACAGCGCATCCAGGTCCAGCGTCCCGCCGCCCGACCCGACCGTATTTGACGCCTGCAGCTCCAGCGTCACATACGCCGACCCGTAGCCCGTCGTCGTCGCCGCCAGCGTCTCCTCTGGCCAGCCATCCGGGGGAATGCTCAGCTCGCCCAGCTCCAGCAGCGACCTGGTCGCCACCGCCGCCAGCCCCAGCTCGTCGCTCCACGCCCCCGCCTGGCCGGCCACCAGCAAACGCCAGCGCACCAGGTTGACATTGACCGCCGCCGCGCTGTCATACGCCGCCAGGAACAACCGGTGATTGCCCTGCAGCGCCGCCACATCCGTTGGGTTCGCCGCCAGCGTCACAGTGACCCGTGTCGCCCAGCTCGTATCAGCCGGCGTGAACCGTGCCTGGCTGCCCGAGGACGCCGACGCATTGGCATTGCTCGCCGTCGCCGCGCCCAGCGTCCCCGACTCGCACTCCCAGCGCGCCGCCGTCGGCGTCCGCAGTGGGCGAGCCGCCACCAGCACCTTGCTGAAATCCTGGCCGCCTGAGCTGGCCAGGATCGTCCGCAGCCGTGCTGGAGCGTGGCCGGGGACATTGTAGAGGCCGTAGAGCGCGTTCGTCATCTTCTCGTCTGTCGGCGGCGCAAGATAACACATCTCGCCTTCAGGCATGCCCCTCGCCGGCATGCCCTGAATCGCCGCGTCTGCCAGCGCCGTCGCCCAAAGTTGCACCGACCCGAACGTCTGGTTTCCAGAGGTTGCATCCGTCGTCAGAATGCGGTACGTGTCGGGATCGCTCGGCCAGCTCACCGTGCTGGAATAGCTGCCGATGCTCGTCCCGTTCAGCCAGATCGACGCGCCGCTCGTCGTCGCACGGAAAACGATCTCATACGTCGTCCCCACAGTCAACGCCACCGGCGCGCTGGTGATCAGCACCGTTCCCGTCTCGTCGGAGAAATAAAACCTCGTCGCGGCGATGCCATAGTAAAACCGGAAGTTGCCGCTCAGCCGCATGAAATGCACCTGCGGCGACCCGCTCGACCCGCTGCCATAGGTCCAGAAATGCCGCGTCGTGAAACCGGTCCCTGCGCTCGTCCACGACATGCGACGCGCGTACAGCTCCACCGCGCCGGCCGTCGCCAGCCCACCGCTGGCAGTTGCCGTGATCACCGACGCCCCGGTCGTCGCCTCCCACATGCTCGCCGGCGCAATCCGCTGCCACAGCCCGTCCACCTCCAGCTCCACCAGCAGATACGCCTGCGGCGCCGCCGCCGTCCCCGTCAGCGACACCACTCGCACCTGGCCGCCGCGCACCCGCTTGCGCAGCCACGTCGCTCCGACCTCGGCCGTCGTCGCGACGTCGTCGCAGGTCTTCGTCACCACGTACACCGGGGAGCCGATCATCGCCTGGTCGTACAGCGTCGCCGCCGTCAGCATCCGCTCGATCGGCGTGATCAGGCGCTCCAGGTGGGTCAGCGCCGTCGCCTTCACCAGCAGCTTGAACGCCAGGCGCTCGTCCTCGCTCGCCCACCCCCCGTCCGCCTGGAGGATGTACGTCGCATCGTTCAGCGCCAGCGCAGTCGTCCCGCTGCGCAGCTCGATCTGTCGTCCGTTCGCCATGCTCCTATGTCCTCGCCGCCGTCGCCCAGGCCGCCGTCATCCGCTTGTTGGTGCTGGCCTGCCGCGCCAGTACATCGCCCACCGCCTGCGCCAGGCGCTGGATGTCGGCGTCCTCGCGCACCACAACCGGCTGCTGGAAGTTGATCGTCACCGCCGTGCCGCCACCCGTGCCGCCAGCCGCCCCGCCGCGGCCGCCGCCGCCGGCCGCGCCCAGCGCCGAGTGCAGCCGCGCCATCGCCGCATTCACACCCCGCTCGCCGCGCGCCAGCTCGCCCGTCATCCCGCCCGTGAACGCCGATCCCACCGCCGCCCCGTCCGGCAGCGTGCGCCAGGCGCCATAGCGCGCCGGCGAGCTGGGGAAGAGGCCCCGGATGTACGCCATCAGCGCCGTCAGATCGCTCAGCCGGCTGGTCAGGCCATCGATCAACCCGTCGATCCAGCTCGACCCAACCCCGAACGCCGCGTCCACCAGCGCCTGCACGTCGCCCAGCCCGGCCAGGTCGCGCATGGCCCCGGTCATGTTCGTCACCAGCGTGCGGATCAACGTGCTGAACTCGGCCGCGCTCCGCACCGTCTCCGGACCCAGCGCCGCGAAGGTCGTCGCCAGCGCGTTGATCAGGCCCTCGATGTGCCGCAGGAAATTTAAGGTTCCCGTGTGCAGGTTGCCCGCGCCCCCGTAGCGCTCGATCTCCCGCAGCATCTCCAGCGCCGGCCGCACGAAGCCCAGCACCGCCGTGATCCGCTCGGCAAACGTCAGCGCCGCGTCGTAGGCGTCCAGCAGCGCCTGCGCCGGCGAGCCCAGACCGTCCCGCAGCGTCTCGGCCACCAGGATTGCATCGGCGACGAAGAGCTGCACCGCCGCTCGCAGATCCACCGTGCCGCGCTTGTAGGTCACGACCGCTGCAATCGCATCCATCCCCGGCCGGATCACGCCCACAATCGCCGCGATCCGCTGGCCGAACGCAATCGCCTCGTCGAAGGCCGCCGCCAGCGGATCGCTCAGCCCGCCCAGCCCCTGCTGGAGGGCGATGGCCATCGTCACCGCGTCGGTCGCGAAGGCTCGCACCCGCGCCGCCAGGTCCGCCGCGCTGGCGTATCCGGCCACCGTGTTCAGCGCTCCCACCGTCGCGTCCACGAATGCCACCAGCCGCCCCAGGGCATCGGTCGTCGTCGCCGCGTCCTCCAGGCTGGCCAGCACATCGCGCCCGAACTCGCGCAGCGCCGTCACAATCCCGGTCGCCGTCGCGCGCAGGTCCGCCATCAACTGGCCAGTCCTGGCCGCGAAGTTCACCCGCCCCGCCTGGCCATACACTGCCACCGCGTTCAGCGACCCGGCCGTGCCGTCCACGAACGCCACCAGCCGGCCCAGCGCCTCGCTCGTCGCGGCCGTATCCTCCAGGCTGGCCAGCACGTCGCGCCCGAAGCCGCGCAGCCCGAAGACAATCCCCGTCGCCGTCGCGCGCAGGTCGGCCATCAACTGCCCGATCCGCGCCCCGAAGTTGACCCGCCCCGCCTGGCCATACCCGGCCACCGTGTTCAGCGCCCCGGCCGTGCTCTCCACGAAGTCCACCAGCCTGGCCAGCGCCTCGCTCGTCGCGGCCGCATCCTCCAGGCTGGCCAGCACGTCCTTCCCGAAGCCGCGCAGCCCGAAGACAATCCCCGCTGCCGTCGCCTGCAGGTCCGTCATCAACTGCCCGATCCGCGCCGCGAAGTTCACCCGGCCCGCCTGGCCATACCCGGCCACCGCGTTCAGCGCATCGATGATCGACGACAGCGGCCCGGTGATCCGCCCGGCCGTCTGGGCAAACACCGCCCCCGCCTCCACCAGCACCGCGTCGAAGGCCCCCGCCGCCTTCACCATCAGCCCGACCGTCTCCCGCAACTGGTCGAAGAGGATGTTCAACGTCGGCCCGATCTGGCCGGCCTTGTATTCGGCCACGGCCGTAAAGCCGTCGACCATCCCCTTGAGCTGCCCGATGATCTTGCCGCCCGCCTCGGCCAGCGTCACCGCTGCCGGCAGCCCGGCCGCGTCCACCAGCCCCGCCACCCGCTGCAACTTGAAGATCACCCCTTGCAACTGGTCGAAGAGGATATTCAACGTCGGTCCGATCTTCTGCGGCTGATACCCGGCCACGGCCGTGAACCCGTCCACCATCCCCTTGAGCTGCCCGACGATCTTCCCGCCGGCCTCCGCCAGCGTCGTCGCGTACCCCAGCGCCTTGTCGCTGATCAACTGCGACAACTGCTCCAGCTTGAAGACCACGCCCCGGAACTGGTCGAAGAGCACGTTCAGCGTCGCGCCGATCTGCTCCGGCCGGTATTTCGCCACCGCCGTGAAAGCGTTCACCAGCGCCAACAGCGCGTCCGCAATCCCCTTCGCCTCCGCCGCCATCCCTGCCGCCGCCCCACCCTGGGCGCCGCCGCGCACCATCCCGTGATCGCCGCCGCCGCCCAGCTCCCGCAAAAGGTTCAGCGCATTAGTTGCAGTATTGATCAAGTCGCTCAGCCAGCCTAGTACGTCCTGGATAGCTCCACTGATTGATGAAATCGCATTTGCCACCTTGTCAAAAACAAGTCTTATCGAGTTCAGCGCCGAC
Source organism: Rhodospirillales bacterium (assembly GCA_016712375.1). Taxonomy (GTDB): domain Bacteria; phylum Pseudomonadota; class Alphaproteobacteria; order Rhodospirillales; family Defluviicoccaceae; genus Defluviicoccus. The sequence continues at coordinate 7,617 of JADJRE010000026.1, read as the reverse complement.
GTCACCGGACCGTCGAGCTTCGCCTTCAAATCGACAAACTTCGGGATCACATGATCCTGCAAAAACTGCCAAACCTTTTCGATTGCTGGCTTCAGTACCGTCTCCCATATCAGCGCCAGCTTCTCCAGCGCCAGCTTCAGCGCCGCGATGTTGACGCTTACCAGACCTTCGATCTGCGGAATGACACTGGTCTGCAAGAAATCCCAGACCTTTTCGATTGCTGGCTTCAGTACCGTCTCCCATATCAGCGCCAGCGTTGCCAGGGCCAGGTTCAGCGCCGCGATGTTGACGTCTACCAGACCTTCAAAGATCGGAATGATGTTTTGCTCGATGAACTCCCAGACCGCCTCCAGCGCAGGCTTCAGTGTCTCCTCCCAGAACCGTGCCAGATCCTCAACGCCGGGGAATCGTATCCTTCAGCCACTGCCACTGTCTCGAAGGTCGGAATGATGCTGTTCTGGATAAACGACCAAACCGTCTCCAGCGCAGGCTTCAGCGTGTTTTCCCAGAACCCAGCCAGCACGCCGATGGCAATGGGGATATTCGTCTGCAGCCACTGCGCCACCGTCACGAAGATTGGGATGATGTTGTTCTGGATAAACGACCAGACCGTCTCCAGCGCAGGCTTCAGTGTGTTTTCCCAGAACCCAGCCAGCACGCCGATGGCAATGGGAATATTCGTCTGCACTGCACCACCGTCACGAAGATCGGGAAGATGTTCTCCTGGATAAACAACCAGACCGTCTCCAGCGCAGGCTTCAGTGTGTTTTCCCAGAACCCAGCCAGCACGCCGATGGCAATGGGGATATTCGTCTGCAGCCACTGCACAAGCATGTCGAAGATCGGTTTCAGGTGCGTGTTCCAAAACTCAGTGACCATTGTTCTGATGCCCCCGAAATCCGTCACCCACGCCGCCGCCAGCAAACCCACCGCCGCGATGATGATCCCGATCGGCGACGCCAGCGCGCCGATCACCGCGCCCACCGCGCCGATGCCCGACACAATCGGACCCAGCACCATCAGCACCGGCCCCAGCGCCGCCGCCAGCCCCACCACCGCCAGGATGATGCCCTGCGTCTTCGGCGCGTTGATCCCCTGCGTCTGCGCGTCGAAAGCCGCCTGCGTCGTCCCGGCCGCGTTCTGCATCTCCGCCAGCTTCTGGCCGAACGTGTCCGCCTGCGGGCCCGCCAGCGCCATCGCCAGCGTCTGCCCTTCGATGCTTCCGATGTACGCCTGCAGAGGCTGGCCGCTGGCCGTCGCCGCCGCCGTGATCGTATCGATCGTCCCCTGCAGGCCCAACTGCTGCATCATCGCCTCGCCCGACGCAAAGCCCATCTCTGACAGCAGCCCGCTCATCGCGTCCGTCGGCGACATCAGACTCTGGAGGACGCCCCGGAACTGCGTCGACACCGCCGCCGCGTTGCCCGTCACCCCCGTCGCCGTCGCCATCGTGCCGAACAACTCCTCCTGCGTCACACCCAGCGCCGCCGCCAGCGGCGTCACCGCGCCGATGCTGGCCGCCAGCTCCGGGAACTTCGTCTGCCCCATCTGCACCGTTTTCAGCGCCAGGTCGGCCGCATGCTGCACCGCCTCGGCCGTCGTATCCCCGTAGCCCTTGGTGACGGCCGACGTCAGCGCAATCGCCTCCTCGGTCGTCGCCAGCCCGGCCGTCGCCGCCATCGCGTTCGTCTCCAGCAGATCCAGGCTCTCGCCGGCCAGCCCGAACGCCGACACCACCTGATACAGGCCGCCGGTCATGTCGGACGTCGAGGCCCCCATCTCCACCGCGAGATCCTGGACACCGCTGCTCATCCCCGCGATCTGGTCCGCCGCTTCCGGCGCCAGGCTGATCACATTCGCCATCCCCGAATTGAACTGGTTGCCCATCACAACCGCCGCCGTGCCAATCCCCACCAGCGGCAACGTCACCTTCGCCGTCATGCTGCCGCCGACCGCGCCTATACTCTGGCCCGCCCGGCTCACCATCGAAGACGCATCATCCAACGACGACCGCAACCCACTCACATCCCCCGTCAACTTAACAATCAAAGTCGCCAGCGTACTCATTCCGCCTCCGGTATTCGTGCATTCGTGCGGAATTCGTGGATGGCCGCGTCCCACCACCACTTTTCCACCAACCCCTCCGCCGGCGACCCCAGCCGCGCCCACTGGTCGCTACCCTGCCGCAGCTCCAGCGGCTTCGGGCTCGTATTCCCATCGTGCATCGTCGCCACATACCACCAGTCGGAGCCGATGTTGCAGAACGGCTCGCCCCGCTGGGCGATGAACGCATTGTCCTCCGCGCTGCTGCGATCCTCGAACGGCCGTTCATTCCAGAACGAACGCCGGAACATCATCGTCCCGCCCACCAGGTAGGAGTGCGTCCGCCGGTGGGGGATGTACTCATAGCGCCACGCCTCGCCCGTGCGCAGATCTGCGAAGACCACCTGGTCACTGCCGCACATCCGCGCCCCGCTCTGCTCCAGCGCATCCACCTGTACGCTCAGCCGTTGCGGGGCGTGCCAGTCGTCGTCCGCCCACAGCGCCAGCACATCGCCGTGCGCCACCCGAATCCCGAGGTTGAACTTCGCCCCAATACTCGACCGCCCGTGCAAATGCACATACCTGATCTGCCTGCTCCGGCCGTTCCGTTCCGGCATTCGTGTATTCGAGTCCAATTCGCGGACGGCCTGGGCGTGGATGGCCGCCTCTACCAAATCCCCCACCAGGTCCGGACCATCGTCGATCACCACCAGCTCGCTCGGCCCGTCGTAATCCTGCGCGAGAAAACAGCGCAGCGCCAGCGGCACAAAATGCCGCCGATTCCACGTCGCCATAATGCAAGACACCAGCGGCTTCATTTCGGCACCAGCTCGCTGCTGATCCAGCCCTCAAGCCGGACCGGCGTCATCCCGTTCTCCGGCTGGCCGCACCAAACCTGCACGCCGGGCAGCACCTTAGCCAGCACCGGGCTCGTCACCGTCTTCAGCGCCCGCAGGTTCACCGTCGTCGTCGTCGTGCCCAGTCGCATCCGCGCCGTGTCCGCCGTCGCCCCGAACTCCGCTACCGGTGGCGTCTCGCTCATCACGTCCTCCGAAAACCGCATTCAAGTTCTCGACCAGGGCGATCACATCCGCCTGGCTCAGACCGTCCGGCTCGTCGTCGTCGTCCTCCTGGAGCCACGGCAGGAAGTCATTGATCGCAAACGGCTCAGTGTCCTCCGACCGGTGGATGTTGGCCAGCAGCGTCGCCTGCAGCCCCAGCAGGAACTCAATCCGCTCATCCGGCAGCATCTCGATGCTCTGGTATGCCCGCCACTCCGCCAGCTCCGCCGACGACATGCGGTCCAGCAGCTCCTCGACCGACCACCCCAGGTTCGCGGCCAGCCGGAAGTTGAACCTCCGCGCTGGCCGCGACCTCAGTTTTTTGCCAGTTCCTCGACGTCGTCCTCAGACATCCCCGACAGCCGCCTGGCCACCGTGAACACCCGATCCAGCGCCGCCGCCGACTGCTCGCCCAGCAGATCCACATCGCTCGGGTAGAAGATCGGCTGTCCCTTTTCATCCACCACAGCCGTGGCCACCAGCCGCGCCCGGATGTTCTGCGTATTCACAATCGCCTTGCGGCCCTTCTGCTCGACGATCGCCGCCTCGAAGGCATCCCGCTCGCGCCCGCTCAGCGCCCGGACGATCACCTCCCCGCCCCACTCCGGAACGGGAACCGTCTCCGTCTGCAGCTCGCGCTGCTGCACGATCTGATCGCGCGTCAATACTGCCATCTCTCACCTCTCTCATAGTCATTGCGAATCGCACGCCGCACCCCGTCATTGCGAGCCGCTGCGGCGAAGCAATCTCTCTGCGTTGCTGCTGCAGCAACCCCCGCTGGCCGCCGCCGCACAACGCTCGCTATGCCAGCGTCGGCTGGCCGCTGAGCTCCAGCGTCACCGAAACCACCTGCGCGCCCTTGACCTTCAGGTCCGGCTGAAACTCGGCCACGTACGCCGCGATCGTCCACGTCAGCGTCGACGCCGCCGGCACCACCAACTGGAAGTTGCGCAGCGTCCGGTTGACCATGTCCTTCAACAGTCCCGCGCTGTACGACTGCGTCGCGTGGCCCGGGATCCAGTTCATCTCGAACGTCACCGTGCCGCCTTCCAGGAGCGTGCCGATCTTCTCGATCCACCCTGCCGTGGAAGAGTGGCTTGTCACCTCTTCTATGCTCAGCTTCAACGCTGGGCCCTTGATGTCCTTGACCTCGGTGATCGTGGTGAACGTCTCCGAAGACGCACCATCGCCGAGCTTGAGGAACGTACCGAACGAACTCTTAGCTGCTGTCGCCATCTCTCAATCCTCCAAATCCCAATCCAGAAGTTTGCTTGTTGCGGCTACGACAGCCGCACGATCCCGAACTTGACCGAGGCGTTGTTCGCCTGCAGATAGACCTTCCCGTCCGTCTGCAGCCAGCCCGTCACCTCCAGCGGCCCGAACACCATGTACGCCCCGGCCGTGATGTTCACCGCCGAGATGTCCTTCGTGCGCCCATACGGGTCGGCCACCGACGTCACCGTGATCGTATAGGTGCTCGCACCCGTGTTGTGCGCCACGATCAGGTCCTTCCCGCTGGCCACGAAATCATTCAAGTTGCCCACGTCCGCAACCGTCATCGTCAGCGCCACGCCGGCATAGTTGTTGCTGCCCGGCGCCGTCGTCGTCGTCAAAGTCGTCCTTGGCATCCTCTCACCTCACCGGATTTCCAAACCGGTCGTATACCTGCACAACCGGCGCTGGCGCTGGCGCAGGAGGCGGCGCATGTTCCACCAGGTAATGCTCCGCCATCGCCTCTTCCCCGTCCAGCGTGTCGAAGGGGCACAACCTACACGCCCAGCGCGCATGCGTGCCCCAGGTCGTCTCTGTCCACGGCTTGGCCGGCTTGACCTCAGCGACCGCCTCCACCTCCGCAGCCGTCACCTCGTCCAGAGTCTCAGTCTCATCCTTCGCCTTCTTGCTCATGACACCTCCGTGCTCGCTCAGCACACGATCACCACATCCATGCGCCGCACGAAATACCCGGCCTGGCCCGACGTCGGCGCAATCCCGTCGTCCTCGTTTTCAACGAACGCCGTGTACTCCCCGTCGCGATCCGTGAACCGCTTTCCCGCCAGCAGAGGGCGCAGCGCATTGGCCACCGCCGACACACTCGTGAACGTCGCCCCGGAGATCGTCAACTGCACCCGCGGCTCACCCAGCCCCGGCCCGTCGTGGCTATAATCCTGCGGCCGGCTGATCAGCTGATACGCCACCGCCGGCATCACCGACCCCTGCACATTGCGCACAGGCTCGATCCGGCTGCCCACCAGCGCCACCACCTCCGGCTGCCGCAGCAAATACCCAACCAACGCATACTCCAGGCTCATATCACCATTCCCAGAAACCGAGTTTCTTCGGAGAAACTCGGTTTCTTCCGTCGTTCGTGCATCATTCGTGGACCGCCATCACCGCCGCCCGCAACACCGCGCCCATCGCATCCTCCGCCGCACCCTGCTTCTCGTCCAGCGCCGGCCGCAGGAACGGCCGCGCCGCCATCCCTGGATGCGAAACACGTTCGCCGTGCGGATCATCCCGGCCCGGCCGTCGAAGACCAGCGGCACACCCGTGATCTCATGCGCAGCCGCGCCCCGCTCGTGAAACCGGTAATACCAGTGCTCCTTGTCCGGACCGACAGCCACCGTCACCCGGTTCTCCGTCGCGCTCACGACCTCCGCCTCGATGTGCGGCCCCGGCGCCTTCGCATTCGCCGTATCCACCACCGGGCCGAAGGCCGCCAGCATCGCGGCCCGCAGCGCCGCCTTCACGCCACCGTCCAGCGCGCAGCGCGCCGCGCTCCTCGCCGCCCTCCAGCGTCACCTCGATCCGGTCTCCGCTCATCTCCGCAATCCGTTCATCCGTTCCCAAATCCGTTGTCATGCATCGGGCATCTCCCGGCACATCAACTGCAACTCCCGGCGCCGCTCATCCACATCGATCACCGACTGGATCTGCAACACGCGCCCGTCAAACAACACTCGCATCTGCGAAGACACCCCGTCGTAAAAACGCATCCGCACCCGATGCGAGATTTCCGCCTGCACCTGCGCAGCGTCGAACATCTCGCGGCCGCGCAGCGGCTCCACCGCCGCCCACACCGTGGCCACCGTCGACCAGGCCCGGATCATCTCACCCAGCCCGTTCTGCGCATCTACCGGCTCTTGATCTTCGCCCGATGTCGCAGTTTACCAGCCTGCATCACTCACTCCGCTTCCATTCCGCTCCGCTCAGCATTCGTGTACCTGTTCGCCCGGCGCCCTGGCCATGGTTCGCCGAAGGTTCGTGGACGGCGTGGATCCTCACACATCCTGCCGCCACGAAGCAAACAGCGCCTTCACCGTCAGCGGGATCTCTTTGCCCACCGCGCCTGACGTCAGCACCGGCTCACGCGTCTCATACCAGTGGCTCGTCAACAGTAGAACCGCCTGGCGCAACGGCAGCGGCACCGCCGCCGCGTCCGTGCCATACCCGGCCTTGAACTCAATCGCCAGACCGTTGATCTCCCGCAGCGTCGCCGCTGGCCAGCCGTTGCGCATCACCACCCGCCCCGGCCTGCTCGTCGTATCCACAATGTAATCACCAGACGAAACGGCAGTCGCCGCGCCCGCCGCGTCCGTATAGCTGATCGACTCCACCGAACGCAGAGGATACGGCCGTAACTCCAGCTTGCTCGACGGTGGCCATTCGTCCGCCACATAGCGCCACGTCTGTTCCACCATCGCCACCCGCGGCCGGCTGATCGTCTCCAGATGCTCGCGCGCCGTCGCCACCAGCGCCTCGATCAGATCATCATCCTCGTCGATGTCCACCCGAAGATGCGTCTTCGCCTCATCGAGCGTCACCGGCTCGCTAGTCGGCCCCGTCAACAGTATCAGCGCCATGCAAACCTCAGTTTCTCAGGAAACACATCCGGCCTCCGCCTCCGGTCCTCTCTCCCAGCGGGAGAGAGATAGAGAGAGGGAGAAATCACCGCCAACTCTCGACCCACGTCCCATCGCACACCCACCGGCCCGTGCGCTCCTGCAGCCACGGCATCCGCGTGGCATCGCCCGGCCCGATGAAATACAGCGCCCCGTCCACCAGGTCCGGCACATCGCTGGCCACCATCACCGCCAGCCAGTCATCCAGCCCCGGCTCGCCCGCGCCATACCACCCGCCATCGATGCCCGCCTCGACCCGGTTGCTGGCCACCTGCACCGCCGCGGCCTTGGCGACAAACGGGCAGCCAGGCGTCTCGCCCGCCACAATCACCGCCAGCGCCAACGCAGCAATAGATGATCTGTGTAATCCCATAATCCGTATCATCCGTGGTTCAGACCTTTTGTCCTGCACCCACCGCCCGTTCGATCTTGGGCGCCACCGGCTCCGCCAGCCCACGCTGGATCATATCGATCGCCACCTCATCCTCAAGATCGACGACCGCGCCGCGCTCCAACCGCTGCCCCTTTGCCGGGCTGTACCGCGTCAACATCACCACCTGCATCACTCACCTCCGGTATTCGTGTACCTGTTCCAGGGTTCGCCGAAGGTTCGT
>JADJRE010000025.1 GCA_016712375.1 Rhodospirillales bacterium | reverse complement strand
TCACAACTTGATTGATGGCTGTGTCGATGACTGCAATATGTGATTGAATAGATTCGATTTCCCGCGCGATTACGTAAGCGAATCGTCCATCGGGGGTGATGGCCACGCGAAAGGGCATCAACCCTCTCAGGGAGATTGCAGCCACCGGTACGTAGCTGCTGGTGTCAATTACCGACACCAAGAACGCATCGAAATTCGTAACGTAGGCAGAGGCTCCATTGGGTGTTATGTCCAAGCTCTCGGGGGTTAGTCCCCCGGGGATTTTCGCAATCACCTTGCCCTTGCGGGCGTCGATCACCGAAATCTCACTGTCAAGACCGTCAGACCAATGTACCACGTAAACGAAATGCCCGTCAGGTGTGACAGCGAGGTGACGCGGGGCTCTGCCTACCCGCATTTTTTTTGAAACCCCTGTTAGTCACCGCATCGATCACTACGACCGTGCCACCGAAAATGTCGACCTCAGCTGAGCTCGCGACGTAGACCGCAAAGCGACCGCAGCCTGACTGATCCCCTCGGGGCAAGCGCCATCGAGGCCCTCTTTATTGTAGAGAAGAAGCCGAGCACTCATTGTGCCCATATGGGTAATAGCAGGCGCCGCTCGGGGACGTCTACGCCGAAAATGTCTCTCAGGGCGCATAGGGCGGGTCTGATCCGCCGGATGTCTCACTTCGTTACGCCGGAGCATGAACCAGGGGCGCCCCGGCCGGCGAAGAACCTAAGCCGGAACAATGGCAACCCCGCCAGCCGCCGACCGACGGTAGCCTGTGCCATTCGGCGGGATCACGATCCGCCCATGTCAGATTACATCAACAATCTAAGGTCCACTTCATCTTGGACACCGGCGGTCCGGATGTCCGGATTGTTTCTCTCGAACGGTCGCAAATGGCGAAGTGCGAGTGCAACGTTGCGCGCGACCTGCCCAGAGTTGCCTGTCCGGCCAGGAGGCGGCGTTGTGGAGACGGGCAGAGGCGTGAGCATGGCGAGCGCCTTCACCTACAGCACCCCGTCGAGCGCGTGTTCCTCGAACAGGTCGCCGTCCTCGATGTAGGCGGCCAGCGTCGCCCCGCTGGCGTGCCGGCCGAGCCGCTTCATCTGCGCCGGATGCACGCGGCGGTCCTTGGCGGTGTTCAGCGCGCCGCGCTTCAGGCTGTGGCCGCCGAGGCTGGCCGCCTCGAAGCCGGCGGCTTCGCCGCGTGCCTTGACGATGCGCGCCACCGTGCCGGGATCAATCGCCTCGCTGCCGACCACCCAGGCCGGCGGCTCGGCGGCGGCGGCGCCGCGCCGTGGCGGCAGCCGGCGGATGCGCCGGAAGACAGCACCCTCCGTGATGCCCGCGGCGGCGCACCAGCGCTGCAGCGCGCGCACCGGGCACAGCTCCGTGCTGCCGTAGGGAACGGCGACGACCACGCCCTTGCCGCGGCGGTCGCCCTTCGAGACCGGCAGGCTCAGCCGCAGCCCGTGCTCGCACGCTTCCAGGTCGTTGATGCGGATTGCCGCCAGTCCGGCGCGGCGCAACGCGCCGGCGAAGCCCACCAGCAGCAGCGCCCGATCGCGCAGGCCGGGCAGGTCGTCGGCGATCAGAGCCAGCATCTCGCGCAGCAGCGCGATCTTCGCCGCCAGCTTCGGCCGGGGTCCGCGGCCCTGCCGGCGCAGCGTCCGTTCCAGGCCGGCCATGGTTTCGCTGACGATCGCCGTGGCGGTTGGCGAGGGGAGGCCCGCCAGCCAGTGCAGCCAGCCGATCGACGCCAGCCGCAGCCGCAGCGTCTGCGCCGCCAGCGGCCGGGCCGGCGGCGGCGGATAGGCGCCTGCGGCGACGAAGGCGGCCACGTCCTCGGGACGCGCCGGCAGTGCCGACAGCGCGTGGCCGTCGCACCAGGCGCACCAGGCACGGACGCCGGCGCGGTAGGCGCGCCTCGTGTTGTCCGCCTTGGCGCGCCTGGCCAGCACCGCCGCGGTGCGCTGCGCCGTCTCCAGCGTGCCGTCGGCGTCGGGCCGGATGTCGCAGGTCGCCGTCTCGAACCAGCCGCCGACGGCGCCGGGTGCGCCGCCGATCGGCGCCGGCAGCGGCGTCAGCGGCGCCTCGAGCACCGGCGCGGCCGCGCCGCGCCGGGCGGCGTAGCCGGGGCGGCGCTGCGGGCTCATGCACCGGCCTTCCGGCGGGGCGCCGGGGCGAGGGAGGGGGTGGTCGGCGGGGCGAAGCGGCATCTCTCGGGCTCCGGGGCGGGTGACGGGACGGTTGCCGACGCGGATTCTGCGCCCCCTTTCGTACGCCCGACAATCATGCTTATGGAACAAATGCCCTGGGACCCGCACCAGGCGGGCTCCGAGCCGATGGCTCCGCGGCGGTACCCGGTCCGAGGGGCGGCGGGCGATGCCAGGGGAAGGTTCCGTTGGCCCGCGCACGGGGTTGATGATAGCGTTCCCTCGCCGGAGGGTAGAAATCCTCTGCGTGGTGTTCGCAGATCACGCGCCGCCGGCGGATCGGCCGGCGCCGCCGAAGAGGGGGAGATGTTCGCATCGGGCCGCGGTCGGGATCGGGCCGCTTCTCTGCAAGGAGGCGGTGGCCGCGGATCCCGCTCCCCGTCTCGCCGGCGCGAGGGGAAGGGAGGGTTCGGATGATCGGATCGAAACGGATGCTGCGCCTCGCCCGGACGGGCGGGTTGATCGCCGTCGTCTGCTGCGGCGTGACCGCCGCGGCGACGGCGGACGAGCAAATGACGCTCGCCTGGAAGCGACAACCGGGCACCGAAGGTGGCGACGGGGCTACCAGCGTGGCGATCGACGCCGCCGGCGACGTCTACGTGGTTGGATACACAGAAGGATCGCTCGGCGGCGCCAACAAGGGGCAGCGTAGACGCCTGGGTGCGGAAATACGACGCCTGCGGTCGGCTGCTGTGGCAGCACCAACCGGGCACGGCAAATTACGACATCGCCTCGGGCGTGGCGATCGACGCCGCCGGCGACGTCTACGTGGTTGGAGAGACCGCCGGATCGCTCGGCGGCGCCAACAAGGGCGGCGTAGACGCCTGGGTGCGGAAGTACGACGCCTCCGGCCGGCTGCTGTGGCAGCGCCAACCGGGCACTGAAAATTACGACATCGCCTCGGGCGTGGCGAGCGACGCCACCGGCAACGTCTACGTGGTTGGACAGACCACAGGATCGCTCGCCGGCGCGACCAAAGGCAGCATCGACGCTTGGGTGCGGAAGTATGACGCCTCCGGCCGGCTGCTGTGGCAGCGCCAACCGGGCACGGAAAATGACGACATCGCCTCGGGCGTGGTGAGCGACGCCGCCGGCAACGTCTACGCGGTTGGATATACAGAAGGATCGCTCGGCGGCGCCAATAAGGGCGGCGTAGACGCCTGGGTGCGGAAGTACGACGCCTCCGGCCGGCTGCTGTGGCAGCGCCAACCGGGCACGGAAAATTTCGACGTCGCCTCGGGCGTGGCGAGCGACGCCGCCGGCGACGTCTACGTGGTTGGAGGGACCGCCGGATCGCTCGGCGGCGCCAACAAGGGCAGCTTCGACGCCTGGGTGCGGAAGTACGACGCCTCCGGCCGGCTGCTGTGGCAGCGCCAACCGGGCACGGAAAATTACGACGTCGCCTACGGCGTGGCGAGCGACGCCGCCGGCGACGTCTACGTGGTTGGAGGGACCGAGGGATCGCTCGGCGGCGCCAACAAGGGCGGATATGGAGACGCCTGGGGGCGGAAGTACGACGCCTCCGGCCGGCTGCTGTGGCAGCGCCAACCGGGCAGCACGGAAGGTTACGACGTCGCCTACGGCGTGGCGGGCGACGCCGCCGGCGACGTCTACGTGGTTGGAAGACCGACGGATCGCTCGGCGGCGCCAATAACGGCCTCCGCGACACCTGGCTGATGAAGTTCGCGCCGGCCGAGTGAGGCGCGGAGCCGCTCGGCGGGACTCATGCGCGATACGCTCGCCCGCCCTGCCGCCGGTCCGGCGACGAAGGATGCCACGTCCGCCGGGCGCGCCGGCGGTGCCGCGAGGGGGTGCCCCTCGCGCCGGGCGCACCACGCGCGGGATGCCGGCACGAGAGGCGCGCCGCCGCCCTCGCGCCGCGGCGGGAAGAAGCGGCACTTGGCGGGCGCCGGAGCGGCGGACGGCGCGGCCGTCGGCACGGATTTTGCGCCTCTGCCCTACGCCAGACAATGCGGATTATAGAACAAACGCCCTCGGAGCCCGCACCTGGCGGGTCTCCCTCGGCCGGGGGATGCCAGGAAGGGTTCCGTTGGCTCGCGCACGGAATTGATGATAGCGTTCCCTCGCCGGAGGGTAGAACTCGTTTGCGTGATGTTCGCAGATCACGCGCCCCCGGCGGATCGGCCGGCGCTGCGAAAAGGGGAGATGTTCGCTTGGGGCTACGCGGGATCGCCACCGCTACTCTCGAAGGAGGCGGTGGCCTCGTTCCCGGCACGCCCCGGCGGCGGATCCCGGACCCCGTCTTGCTGGCGCGGCGGGAGGGGAGGGATCGGATGATCGGATCGAAACGCATGCTGCGCCTCGCCCGGACGAGCGGGGTGATCGCCGTTGCCTGCTGCGGCGTGACTGCCACGGCGACGGCGGGGGAGGTGCTCGCCTGGCAGCGACAACCGGGATCGGAGGATCGCGACTACTTCAGTCGCTTGGCGACCGATGCCGCCGGCAACGTTTACATGGTGGGAGAGACCTGGGGATCGTTAGGCGGTGCCAACAAGGGAATTAGCGACGCGTGGGTGCGGAAGTACAATCCCTACGGCCGGGTCCTGTGGCAGCGACAGCCGGGCACGGAAGCTAACGATGGGGCCAGAGGCGTGGCGACCGACGCCGCCGGCGACGTCTACCTGGCCGGAGATACCTATGGGTCTTTCGGCAGTGCCAACAAGGGAGGTAGCGACGCGTGGGTGCGGAAGTACGACGCCTCTGGCCGACTCCTGTGGCAGCGACAACCGGGCTCGGAAGCTAACGACTCGGTCCAAGGCGTGGCGACCGACGCCGCCGGCGACGTCTACCTGGCCGGAGAGACCGACGGATCGCTCGCCGGCGCCAACAAGGGATTTAGCGACGCGTGGGTGCGGAAGTACGACCCCTCCGGCCGGCTCCTGTGGCAGCGACAGCCGGGAACGGAAGGTTACGACTGGGCCAAAGGCGTGGCGACCAACGCCTCTGGCGACGTCTACGTGGCCGGACATACAGATGGGTCGCTGGGTGGTGCCAACAAGGGTAGCTTGGATGCCTGGGTGCGGAAGTACGACGCCTCGGGCCGGCTCCTGTGGCAGCGACAACCGGGCACGGAAGGCAACGACTACGCTCTCGGCGTGGCGACCGACGCCGCCGGCGACGTCTACCTGGCCGGAGAGACCGGCGGATCGCTCGGCGGTGTCAATAAGGGAGGTAGCGACGCGTGGGTGCGGAAGTACGACGCCGCCGGCCGGCTCCTGTGGCAGCGACAACCGGGGACGGACGATAGCGATGGGGCCAGTGACGTAGCGACCGACGCCGCCGGCGACGTCTACGTGGCCGGATACACCTTGGGATCGCTCGGCGGTGCCAACCAGGGAGGGGCCGACGCTTGGATTGCGAAGTACGATTCCTCGGGCCGGCTCCTGTGGCAGCGACAACCGGGCACGGAAAGTAACGAACAGGCGGACGGCGTGGCGACCGGCGCCGCCGGCGACGTCTACCTGGCCGGAGATACCTATGGGTCGTTCGGCAGTGCCAACAAGGGAGGTAGCGACGCGTGGCTGATGAAGTTCTCGCCGACCGAGTGAGGGGGTGGAGCCGGCGGCACTGACGCAATCGGCTTGCTGCCCGTGCCGCCGGTGCTGCGAAGAAGGATACCACGTCCGCCGGGTGCTCCGATGGTGCTGGAGGCGCTGCCCCTCGCACCGGGCGCGCTCACGCGCGGACGCCGTAAGGAGAGGCGTCGCGTGGCGTCCGCCCTGCCGCTGTTGACACCCTTGCCGCGTCGGTCGCCCTTCGAGACCGGCAGGCTCAGCCGCAGCCCGTGCTCGCAGGCTTCCAGGTCGTCGATGCGGATCGCCGCCAGCTCGGCGCGGCGCAACGCGCCGGCGAAGCCCACCAGCAGCAGCGCCCGGTCGCGCAGGCCGGGCAGGTCGTCGGCGATCGTCGCCAGGATTTCGCGCAGCAGGGCGATCTTCGCCGCCAGCTTCGGCCGCGGTCCGCGGCCCTGGCGGCGCAGCGTCCCGCTCAGCCCGGCCATGGTTTCGGCGACGATCGCCGTGGCGGCGGGCGAGGGGAGGCCCCCAGCCAGTGCAGCCAGCCGATCGACGCGAGGCGCAGCCGCAGCGTCGGCGCCGCCAGCGGCCGCGCCGGCGGCGGCCAGGCGCAGGCGGCGCCGAAGGATGCCACATCCTCGGGCCGCGCCGACAGCGCGGCAAGCCCGTGGCCGTCGCACCACGTGCACCAGGCACGGACGCCGGCGCGATAGGCGCGCCTTAGTGTTGTCGGCCTTGGCGCGCCTGGCCAACACCGCCGCGGTACGCTGCGCCGTCTGCAGCGTGCCGTCGGCGTCGGGCGGGACGTCGCAAGACGCCGCCTCGAACCAGCCGCGGACGGCGGCGGCGGCGCCGCCGATCGGCGCCGGCAGCGGCGCCTCGAGCACCGGCGCGGCCGCGCCGCGCCGGGCGGCGTAGCCGGGGCGGCGCTGCGGGCTCATGCGCCGGCCGTCCGGCCGGGCGCCGGGGCGAGGAGGGGATGGTCGGCGGGGCGAAGCGGCATCTCTCGGCTCCGGGGGCGGGTGACGGGACGGTTGCCGACGCGGAGTCTGCCCGCTCGGCGTACGCCCGACAATGCCTCTTATCAGGCGTACGGTCGCTGCGCGACGGCATTCGCAAGAAAAAAAGGGCTGTTTTACCCTTCGGCCGTCTTAGGGTACGATCAGGGCATGCGAAATCGCCCGCTCCCGCCCGCCTCGGCCCCGAAAGCCCGTTGGCCATCAATGCGTTGCGCCGATACCGGGAAAACCGGCGGCCAGCGGATTTTTTTTGCCCGCAGAGGCCGCTCCAGCCCACCCTGCAGCGCCGGCACGAGGGCGTCCGGCGACGTCGGCGATCGGCTCGGCGACCCGGGCCTCGCGCCGTGAGCGATCACCCCTTCGACCGCGGCCTGCCGCGGTCGAGCGTGACGAAGCGCTGGAGCGCGCCTGCCTCGCCATCGGCCGGCTCGACACCGCCTTGCGCGGCCATCCGTTGCAGGCGGCGTGGCGCTGGCGCAGCGGCCTCGACGCCGTCGCCCGCCAGGCCGCCGCCGACGGCCGGTGGATCGATCGCTGGCAGCTGGCGGCGCTGCTCGCCGGCGCCCGGCTGCGGCTGCCCGAGGCGGAGATCCTCGCCGACCGTGGCGCCGCCTGGGGCGCCGCCCGGCACGCGCTGGCGCTGTGGGGCTGGTCGGTCCGGCCGGACGCGGCGCAGCGCGACGCGATCACCGCGGCGGCGGCGACGCTGCCGCGCAGCGGCGCGGCGCTGCCGGGGGCGGCCGACGCGGTGTGGGCCTGGCTGGACGCCGGCGGCGGCCGGCCGCCGCTGCGCGCGGCACTCGCCCAATATTGGCGGCGGCGCGGGCTGCTGCCGATCGCCGTGCCGCTGCTGAGCGGTGCGCGGGCGCTGCACGCCGGCGTGCCGTGGCAGGCGGACGCCTGGACGCCACGGTTCTACCAAGGCCTGGCCGAGGAGGCGGAAGCGGGCCTGGATCCGCTGCGGACAATGGATACCGGCTGGCGGGCGGCGCGCGCGGCCGTCGCCGGCCGCAGGCGCGACTGCCACGCGGCGGCGGCGGTGGACCTGCTGGCGGCGGCACCACTGCTGGGCGCCTCGGCGCTGGCGCGAGCGCTCGGCGTCTCGGTGCGCACGGCGACGGCGCTGCTCGACGACTTGGCGGCCCTAGGCGTCGCCGTCGAGGTGACGCGGCGGCAAAAAGCGCCGGCTGTGGGGCCTCGCCGGCCTGGCGCCGCTGCGCGACGAGACCGCGGCGCCGCGGCGGCCGCTGCCCGGGCGTGGCCGCGGCCGGCCGCGGCGCGACGTTGAGGCGGTGGCCGAGGGCGAGACCGGCGCGCTGGAGATCCGGCCGGCGGCGGCGCCGCCGCTCGCCGCGCTGGTGATCGCGGAGCTGGCGCCGGAGCTCGACGGCTGGCTGCTGGAGGCGGAGCTGGCGATCGGCCGGACGCGGGCGCTGCTCGAGGCGATCGCCGGCGGCGGACGCCCGGGGGTCGAGCCGGCAGAGGATGAGGGCGACGACGGGGCAGGGGAGGGGGCGCCGGGCCGCGAGGAGCCGTGAAGGCGACGCGAGCGGCGCGGCGGTGAACGCAGCGATCGATGAAGCGCGCCGCAGCCGGGTTTCGTGCGATGATCGACTGGTCGGAATGACCAACCGCAGAGCGGTTTGCATGCGAGAAGTTCAGGCGTCGGAAGCGAAGGCGCATCTGCCGCAGTTGCTCGACGCGGTCGAGCACGGGGAGACGATCGTCATCACCCGGCACGGCCGGGCAATCGCCGGCATCGTGCCGGAAGCACAGCGCCGCCAGGAGGAGATCGACCGGCCGATCGCCGGCATCGACGGACTACGCCTTCGCACCGACAAGATCGACGTCGAGGAGTTGCTCGCCGCCCGGCACGCAGGCCACCGCTACTGATGCCGTTCGTCCTCGACGCCGCGGTCGCCGCCTGCTGGCTGTTCGACGACGAGGATCATCCGCACGCGCGCCACGCCCTCGCTCGCATCCGCGGCGACGAAGCCCGGGTCCCCAGCCTGTGGTGGTTCGAGGTGCGCAACACGCTGCTGGTCAGTGAACGCCGCGGCCGGCTGACCGGGGCCGACACCACCGCGTTCCTGGCGGCACTGTCGCGCCTGCCGATCGGCGTCGACCGCACGCCCGGCGACGACGTGCTCGTGCTCGCCGACGGCGAAACCTCACCGTCGACGATGCCGCCTATCTGGAGCTGGCGCGGCGGACGGACCTGCCGCTGGCGACGGTCCTATTCGCGACGGCGCGGGTTAACAGCCGGATGTGCAGGACGACGAAGCCGAGATCCAGCAACGGAATGGCGATGCTCTTGAAGGCGGCCCAGAACTCTGGTCCGGCAGTTCGCCAGACAACCTCGTTGAGCACGGCGAGCGCGGCGAGGCCCTCGTTGCACTTCGCACGCTGCCGGTGAACGACTGACGCCACCGGCCGAGCGAGCCCGACAGCATCTTTGTTCCTGGCGGCACGGTCGCGCTTGGCGATTGATGTCGACCGCGCCGCGGGCGAGGATGTGCAACGGACACGCTCAGAAGTGCTGATCGTCGAGGAACTCGTCGATGACGAGATCGCCGCGCAAGCCGTCCCAGCAGCCGCGGACGAACACCTTGATCCGGTCATCGCGGAAAATGGCGGCGCGACAGGCAGCCGGCAGATCGACCATGAGCTCGAACGATCGGTTGCGATCGTAGATCAGGCAACCAGCCGGATTGTCGGGATGCCAGAGCGCTCGTTGCACCTTCAACACGCACGCGGTCATGTCTCGTCTCTCCGCCGGCCAAACGGCTTCCCGCAACCGTAGAACAGAATTACTACGACCTGTGTTCCCGTGTCACGTTAGGACAAGATGCGCATAGGCTCGGCGAAGCGGCTCTTTCTCGCGATCCGGACGTTCGACGACGACGAACACGACAGGCGCCGACCGGCGGTGGTTCAGGGCATGACCGTCGTCACCCCGAACGTGGCCGATTTGCGATCACGGGCGTGCAGCTGCTGAATCCTTGGAGTAAGGCTCCGGCCTGACGGTGGTGCCCTCGGCCGTCAGGCTCGCCCTCGCGCCGCGTTGCCGAGCGCCCGGCGGTCCTCGGCAAGCATTCCGACCGACGGCTTCGAGAAGTGTCGGCCGCCAGCCGGCGGGGTTGCGGTAGAAGCAACCAGGCAATGCCGGAGGCGCCGAAGCGCTTTTTCCGCACGGCCACGAGCTCGATTCGAAAGACAAGATCAGCGTTGCGGCATTGACGATCTGGTCGCCCGTGGCGGCATTGGCGAAGAAGACGACGAGGACTGATCCAATCCTTTCGGCCACCTTGACCGTGCGCCGTACCGGATGCCACCGGTCGGCGGGCTGTACCCCGGAGTCCTCGCATCGAGTACCGCGTTAACCGTCCGGTCATCGAGGTGCCGTAGAACAGCGTCTTGGTCCTCTCGATCGAAGGTCGCCGGCAATGCGCAGCAACGAGCCTGTCACCGATCGCGAAGTCGACATACAGGACGGCGAGGTCCTCGTCTCGCGGACCGACCCTGCGGCCGCATCGCCTTCGCCAACCAAGCCTTCATCGACATCAGCGGCTTCAGCGAACACAAGAACTGCTCGGCTAGCCGCACAACCTCGTGCGCCATCCGCATATGCCGAAGGAGGCGTTCGCCGACCTGTGGCAGACGCTCAAAGCCGGCCTCCCCTGGGAGGGGTTGGTGAAGAACCGGGCGAAGAGCGGCGACTTCTACTGGGTTCGCGCCAACGTCACGCCGGTCGTCGAGAACGGGAAAACCACGGGCTACATCTCGATCCGCACCAAGCCATCGCGCCGGCAGGTCGCGGCGGCGGAGCGGGCGTACGCGATGATCCGCGCCGGGACCGGCGGCTTGCGCGTCGAGGATGGCGCTGTGTTCCGACCGGGCCTGGCGCATCGTCTGCGGCTGGCGACGGCGAGCGTCGCCGCGAGGCTGGGCGTGATGGTGATGCTTTCGGCGCTGTTCATGGGCAGTGTGCTCGGGCTGCAATACGCCTTCGGGATACTGCCCGCGGCGGTGATGGCGTTTCTCGGCAGCCTCGCTGTAGGCACCGTCGGCTGGTCGCTGGCAGCGCTGCTGCGCCGGCTCACCGGGCGGATCGAGCAGCACTTCGAGGCGATCGCCCGCAACGAGACCGACCATGAGATCGACATGCCACCGACGCCGGAGTTCCGGCGGCTGACCTCGCTGCTTCGCGCCACCAAGGCGAAGATCGCCTACGCGGTGCATGAGCAGCGCGAGAGATGGGGCGCGCCGAGGAGATTTCGCCGCCAAGCGCTGAACGAGATGGCGGAGAATATTGAACGCGAGGCAGGCCAGGCGATCCACGAGGTCATCGGCTTGACCACGACGATGGTCGGGGACGCGGCCAGCATGGCCGGTTCGGCGGAGCGGGTCAGCGGTCACTCGCAGGGTGTCGCCGCCGCTGCCGAGGAGGCGCTGATCAATGCGCAGTCCGTGTCGGCGGCAAGCGAGCAACTCGCCGCCTCGATCAACGAGATCAGCCAGCAGATCGCCCACTCCAGCGCGATCGCCCGCGCCGCTGGTCGAAGGGACGCGTCAGAGCGAGCGGGCAATCGGCGCCCTGTCGACGGAAGTGGGGGGGATCGGCGAGATGGCCGACCTGATCAACAACATCGCCAAGCAGACCAACCTGCTGGCGCTGAACGCGACGATCGAGGCGGCGCGCGCCGGAGACGCCGGCCGCGGCTTCGCGGTGGTCGCCACGGAGGTCAAGAACCTCGCCCTGCAAACCGCGCAGTCGACGCACGAGATCGGCCGCCGGCTGACGGCGATCCGCGGGGCGACGCAAGCAGCGGTCGCGGCCGTCGATGGGATTGGTCGCACTGTCGAGGAGATCGACGCGTCGTCGTCGGCAATTGCGGCGGCGATGGAGCAGCAAAGCGCGGCGACGCAGGAGATCAGCCGCAACATCTCGGAAACCGGCACCGCGGCCCGCGAAGTGGCGACGCTGATCGCTCAGGTGTCGCAGGACGCGAGCCGCACCGGCGAGCAGGCCGGCGAAATTCAGCAGCGGTCGGATCGGGTGGCGGAGAGCGTCGGCAGTCTGCGCGCAGCTCTCATCCGCCTCGTCCGCACCTCGACGAAGGAAGCCGACCGCAGAATGACCGCGCGCTTTCCCGTCGACCTGCCCGCGTGCCAGTTGAGCATCGGCTCCAGCTCACGGCGCACGCGTGCTCGACCTCAGCCTGGGCGGAGCGATGCTGCACGGCGTGTCCGCATCGGCGGGTGAAGCCGGGGTGCTGTCGATCCAGGGCTGTCAGACATCGCTGCCCTTCGTCGTCAAATGCATCGAAGCAGACGGTTTGCACGTGCAGTTCGAGCTTCAGGCCGCCGCGGCCCGCGCATACGAAGCAAGCTTCCCTGCTCTGGTCGGCAGAGCGGACGCGCTGCGCAAGGTGGCCTGATCAACTCGTCGCCGGGAGGACGCGTGATGATCGAGAACAGTGATTCAACCGCGGGCGCTCTCGAGCAACGCGAGCGCCGGCTGCACGATTTCGCCACGGCGAGTTCGGAATGGTTCTGGGAGATGGATGCCGAACTGCGCTTCATCTGGTTCTCAGAACGGGCGGACGCCTGCATACGCGTGCCCACCAGTTCGCTGATCGGACGCACGAGGGCGCAGATCGGCGACGATGACGATGATCGGGCGAAGTGGAAAGAACACAATCGGTGCCTGAAGGCACGACGGCCCTTCCGCGACTTCCGGTACAAGATCCGCACGCCGGACGGGCATGACAATTACCTGAGCGTCAGCGGCGTGCCCGTCTTCGACGAAGCCGGCGGGTTTCTCGGTTATCGGGGAACCGGGTGCAACGTGTCCGCACAGGTCGAGGCCGAACGTCGGCTGCGCCATGCGGAACAGTGTCTGCACCTCGCATTCGAAACGTCGTCAGGCGCCATGGGCATCACCCGCCTCGCAGACGGATGTTTCGTCAATGTCAACGAGGCGATGTGCCGCCTGCTCGGTCTGCCGAAGCCCGCGATCATCGGCCGCACATCCACGGAACTCGGATGCTGGGAATCCACTGCCCGGCGGGAGGCTTGGCGTGACGAACTCATACGGAAAGGATCATCGCAGGACATCGAGACCTCGTTCGTACGAACTGACGGACAAATCAAAATCGTTCGTCTTTCTAGCAGTGTTTTTCGAATAGGTCATATACAATACGCCCTAATTTTTATAGAAGACGTCACCGAATCACGTAATAGCGAAGTTAAAATTAGAACGCTATCGCAGGCGCTGCAACAAAGTTCTGCCGCTGTAATCCTCACAGATGCAACTGGGTGCATAGAATACGTGAACTCCAGTTTTTGCGCTCTGACCGGCTATGATGCCGACGAGGTGTTGGGCGCAATCCGAGGATTTGGCAGTCCGGATTGACCGCGGGTGCTCTTTATCAGGACATGTGGGCGGCAGTCATGTCAGGGCAAGAGTTCCGGGGCGAAATCTGCAATAAAAAAAAGGACGGGTCTTTATACTGGGCGAGTGTCCTGATATCGCCGGTGAAAGAAGGTGATGAAATCACCCATTTTGTGGGAGTCCAGTCCGACATCACCGATCGAAAAGCGGCAGAGGAGGCGCTTCGTGCCAGCGAAGTGCGCTTCCGCTCGCTCGTCGAAACATCGCTGATCGGGATCTGCATCGAGCAAGCTGGCGTGCCGGTGTTCGTCAATCAGGCATTCGCGGAGATCTTCGGCTACGCCCGGCCCGAAGACGTCACTTCGATCGAGCGCTGCGAGGTGTTGTGGCCGGGGAATGAATGGCGCAGGCACGACCCGCGTGCCGTTTCAGACGCTGCCGCATCGTCATCGTCTTTCGAAGCGCGCGGCCGCAAGCAGGACGGCTCGGAGATTTGCCTGCTGGTCCAGTTGAACCTGATCCCGTGGCAAGGCTGGCAGGCGCTGCAGACGAGCGTGGTGGATATCACCCTGCGGAAGCAGTTCGAGGCCAAGCTACAAATGCAGGCGAGCTACGATTCTCTGACGAAGCTGCCGAACCGGTCGTTCGCGCTGGAGCGCCTGGACGATGCAATCCGAATTGCGCGGCGCGACGGTTGCCGGGTCGGCATACTTACGTCGACCTCGATCGCTTCAAGAAAATCAACGATACGTTCGGGCACGCCATCGGTGACGCGCTGTTACAGGAAGCGGCGCGCCGGCTGGCGTCTGGCACACGCGACGGCGATACCGTCGCGCGCCTGGGTGGCGACGAGTTCGTCCTGATCCTGCCTGGGATACCGATCCTTTCCGTCGCCAAACACGTAGCCGAGCGTATCGTCCAGGTCATCGCGGCGCCGTTTCACATCGCCGGTCGCGAGTTGTTCGTCGGCGCCAGCGTCGGCGTCGCCAGTTTCCCGGAACACGGCGATACCGCCGACGAGGTGCTCCAGCACGCCGACACCGCCATGTACCTCTCCAAACGCGACGGGCGCGGCGTGGTGAGCGTTTTCGCCGACAACTATTCGGTGTGCGCGTACGGGGAGTGATGCCAGAGGGACTGCGAGCTCCTCATGCGGCGAGCCGTGCACGCGGCTCCGGCGGCAGCAGATTTTTTTGGCCATCGGCACAACGTCGCTTCACGAGGCGTCGACGCGAGCAACGCCACCCACGCTTGGGAGCATGCTCAGATGGCCGGAGAAACAGTTCTCCATACAAATGAACGACTGTCTTAAACAACACTTGTGGTCTCCACGATTAGAATAGTCCATACAAGGAACAAGAGCCGGTTGACCGGTTCCATTGTGCGACCAAAGCCAATAACCGTCTTGCCGTTGCACGAACTCGACACCCGACCCGTCGCGAACTGCGCAACCTCTATCCCGCCACTGGCGGGAGCTCAGCCTGCAGGTTCGCTTCGAGCGCGTCGGTGGCACCTGCCACGGCTGCGGCCGGCCGCACGGGACGACCGTGTGCTTCCTGCCGGACGGACGCTGGTTCGATGCGGCGCAGGGCACCTGGCGCGAGAGCCGGGGCCGGCTCGCCCGCTGGCCGGATCTCGAGCAGATGGTAAGGCTGCGGACGAGGCCTGGTTCTCGCCCCCGCGCACCTCGACCACGATCCGCGCAACAACCGCCTGCGCAACCTGCGCGGACACTACCAGGGCTGCCACATGCTGCACGACCGGCCGTATCATCTGGCGCATTCGCGGATCATCTATCGGCGGCGCCGGGCGCTGGGCGACCTATTCCTCGAGCGACGACGCCCGGCCGCGCCGAACTGGCGGATGACAGTCGCGGCCGGGACTCGCAGAATCTGGCGACTCGCGGCGCTGCGGGAAGCGAAAGATCGATCGCAGCGACGGCCTATAGTGGATCAACTCTGATCAAAGAGGAGAGGTGCGGCCGATGGACTTCCCTGGTCGGAAATCTTGAGCGGGATCGGCGGCGGGGCGGCCGTCCTGGCCACGGCGCTGTTCCTCGGCAAGACGGTGACCGAGAAGATCGCCGACGGCGCGACGAAAGTCGTCGAGAGCCGGTTGCGGCGGATTGAGGATCGCAACAAGACGACATTCGCCTTTGCCAGCGCGGTCGATACCGACCTCCGGACCCGGCGGATCGCCGTGTACGCCGAGCTTTGGGAGAACACCGGACTGTTGCCGATGTGGCCGTGGAACACCGCGCTGGAGTACCGCGACTTGCAACAGTTCACACTCGATCTTCGCGACTGGTACTTCAAGCGCGGTGGCCTGTTCCTCTCCACCGGTGCCAGGGACGCGTACTTCGCCGTTCAAAAATCGATCAACGCCGTGCTCGCGGATCATCGGACCGGCGCGGTCGCCGAAGCCGACTATGGGACAATCCGCGAAAACTGCAGCGCTCTGCGGACGGAACTCGCGGAAGATATCCTCTCACGACGTAATGCTCCGAAGGTCGGGTCCGAGAATGGCTGAGCCGCGTTGTGGCGTGCGACGCCTCGTTGATCTCCGCCCGATCGAGCAGACAACACCTGAAAATTCTCCTTCAGGGCGGTGGAGGTGCTCAATGAGCGCTTTGCTGCCGCGACGGGCGGCGTGTCGGAACTTCATGTACAGCCTCGTCTGGTGATCGGTCGCGTGTCGGCCGGGCAGGGGAAGATTCCCTCCTGGCAAGAAAAAGCCAGCCACATAGCCGCTCGGCCGTGGGCACCAGACGACGCATTTCCTTCAGGGAATCGCGCTGCCGCCGGACTCGCCTATCCGGTCGGGCTGCTCTCCCTGCGGCAGCAACCCAGCGACATCGTCCCATCCCCCACCGACGCTCCGTTGCCATCCAGATAGTCGCGCCGCTATCGACGATCGTCATCGCCCAGAGCGTCGGGGCGAACTATGCCTTGGTCAGCACACCATCACCACGCCGCGCGCGTGCGGGTGCAGCCAGCAGAAACACCCGTAGGTGCCGGGGTTGGCGAGCGTCGCGGTGAACCTCCGGCCTGGTCGACGGTCTCCCTCGCCGGAAGGGTAGCGGCGAAGAACGCCGTGTCGTGGTCACCGATTACGTCGTCCCCGTGATCGGAGTGCGCGGGCTCGATACGATCTGCCGGATCTCGCATCGCCGCGTGAGCCCTCCGTCGTTGACCGACTTGATCTTCAACGAGCGTTAACCCGAATACGCGATTATCATTAGTTGATGCACGCGTTTTGGTGTGTACTGGGAGGATGAGACTGAAAACAATGCGCGGTGTATTCTCCCGCCTCCTGCCGAGCGGTGTACCGAACGGCGAACAGAAACCTGTCGAGACGAAGTCGTCCGGGCGAAGCAGCGCGCGTGGTGAGACCGGCGGCGCGGCGATCGTCGACCCCGGCGCACTGCACACCTCGCTCGACAAGGTGCTGTTCGTCCTGGCCTTTCCGTAACCTACGCACCAAAAGTGCCGTTCTGGAAAGTGTTTGATTTCAAGGGGTTGCCCTGGAAACTGATGGGTAACCTGTTGATATCACGAAAGATTCAGCTTTTTTATCGCGATGCACGGCCGTGGGTGGCCAAGGGCACGTGGCGAAGCGAGTTGGATCGACTGCCGTCCGGTCACCCCGTCGCGAGAGGGGACAGACTTTGGGCCGGGGCGTGGCCCTTGCCTCGGCGGCGATGCGGCTGATGGTTGCGCGATGGACCCGGAAGATGCGGGCGACATCGGCGCCGCTGCGCCCGGCGGCGAGCATGCCGAGAATTTCGCTCTTCTGATGCGGCATGAGCTTAGGACGCCGTCCGCCCTGCGACCCTGTTCGCGAGCCGCCTTCAGACCCGCGCGGGTCCGCTCCCGAACCATGGCGCGCTCGAACTCGGCGAAGGCGCCGAGCATCTGCATCATCATGCGTCCCGCCGGGCCCGAGGTGTCGATCGCCTCGGTCAAGGAGCGGAAGCCGGCTCCCGCGGCGTCGATCTTCTCCAGGAGATGCAGCAGATCCTTGAGCGAGCGCGACAGGCGGTCGAGTTTCCAGACGACGAGCGCGTCGCCTTCGCGCAGACGGTCGAGCAGGCGATGTAGCTCGGGCCGATCCCAACGTCCGCCGGAGGCCCTCTCCTCGTAGACCCGCGTGCAGCCGGCCGCCTCGAGGGCACCGACCTGGGCGGCGGTGTCCTGATTGTCGGCCTTCGATACGCGAGCGTAGCCGAGCAGCATGGCGAGTGTCGTAAAATCCTGTTGCCTTTGGCTGCAATTTGGCAACAGGATTTCGCGCGAGGCAAGTCCTTGTTTCCGCTTGTCTCGATTTTCCGCTGCGCAGACGATCGTTTGCGCATCGCCGGAATGGCGATATCGACGACAGCCATTAGCTGGCGACGACACTGTGATCATGGGAGCGCAGCAATTCCGGACCCTGCCGCCAGCCCGATGAAGAAGGGCCCGATGAGCCGATGGGAGCATCGATACCTCGGGGACGACCGGTTTCCGGCCATCCTATCGGCGCTTGAGATCGAGCATTTCTTCACGCTCGACCAAGGCGAGCTGGCCTCGGTTCGAGAACGCAGGGGACCCTTGAACCGGCTGGCGCTCGCCCTCCACATGGGCTTCCTCAAGATGACCGGCCGTACGCTCAACTCGGTCGAGCTCATTCCCCCGGCGATCCTCGATCATCTCGGGCGGCACCTCGATTGCGTTCCGCCACGGATTGCCTCGGTCCGAGCGTTTTATCGCCGGCGCCGACGGACCTTGTTCGAGCATCATGAGGCGGCCCTCCGGCTACTCGGACGTACGGTGCCCAGCCCACATGCCGAGCGCGGGCTGGTGGCCTATCTTCGCCGGGAAGCGGCAGCCGTGTTCGACCAGGCCGAGCTGATGTCCCGAGCCCGCATCTGGCTCGTCGAGCATCATTATCTTCTGCTCCGTGAGCGGGACATCCGGCGGCAAGTGATCGCCGCGCGGCGGCACCACGAGCAGGCCCTGTTCAAGACCATCGCTGCAGCGGCGCCGGCCGAGCGTGAGACCTGGGTGTCACGGCTGCTGGCGCCCGTCGAGGGCGGTAGGGTCAGCCACTTCGAATGGCTCGGCGCCGTGCCGTCGAGCAAGGGCGCCAAAGGCCTCGAGGAGCAGATCGAGAAGGTCGGTTTTCTGAAGGAATTGGCCGCGAACCGGCTCGTCCTGCCCGATCTGCCGCTCGCAGGGCTGGAGCATTTCGCCAGACGGCTGATGTCGCGCAAGCCCACGGCGCTGGCACGGATCAAGGACCCGCATCGGACGATCGAGGTCGCCTGCTTCCTGCGCCTGACGTTGCTGCGCGTGACGGACGCCAGCCTCACCCTCCTCGATCACCGGATCGCAGCCTTGTGGCGCGGCGCCCGAGAACGTGCTGAAGAAGCGAGGACAAGCCGACTCCGACGGTTCCGTCAGCTTCTCGACGATCTCGCGGGGCTGGCGGGTGACGAGACGCTCGAGGTCGCCGAATTGCGCTCGCGGCTGCGCGGCCTGATCGCACCGTTCGAACCGGAGCGCGAGGCGACCCAGGTCGCCGCCATTCGCCGGGAACTGGGACGGAACTCTGCGCAGCTCGCCCGGCTCCTGAAGACGGCGCGTGCGGCGGAATTCGTGATACCCGCCGACCATCGGCTCGCTGTCGCTTTCGCGACGCTCGATGCAGTCGCCGCGTCGTCCGCCACCGCCTTGCCAGACGATGTTTCCCAACCGTTCGGCCCGTCGTGGCAGGGCTTGATCGATCAGCCGGATCGGGTAGCGGCGCTCGGCTGCTTTCGTGCGGCAACCGTGATGGCCCTGAAGCGGGCGGTTCGAAACCGGTCGGTCTCGGTCGATCACAGCCTTGATCAGCGACAACCATCTTGTCCGACGCCGACAGCCATCTTGGCCGCTGTCTCCAGCCGGAGGTCGGGCGTAGCCCGGCCGTAGGCTGGAGACAGCGGCGCTCGTCTTCCTCGGGGGGGCGGGGTGCGGGTGCTGGCCGCTGCGGGTCGGTACGACGGGGATCTCCGTGACCAAACGGAGGTCCCGACGTGCCGGGCAAACCCATCACCGACCAGCAAGTGAGATCGTACATGAAAGACCGACATCGCTACAGTCAGTGCGCCGCCGCTGCCCGGGCGGGCTTCAGCGAGCGCACCGCGCGCCGGATCGACACGGATCCCCGCCTGCCGTCCCAGCGCCAGCCCGAGCGCGGGCGCACCGTTCCCGATCCGCTCGAGGCGGTGTGGGAGACGGTGCTGCTGCCGATCCTGCAGCGCGACCCCGCCGTGCAGGCGGTGACGCTGCTGCGCCATCTGCAGATGACCGACCCGGACGCCTTCGCCGACGACCGCGTCCGCCGGACGGTGGAACGCCGCGTGCGCGACTGGCGTGCGCTCAATGGCGCCGCCCGCGACGTGATCTTCCGCCAGACCTCGGAGCCGGGCCGCATGGCGCTGTCGGACTTCACCGACACCACCGAGCTCGGCGTCACCATCGCCGGCGCGCCGCTCCCGCACCGGCTCTACCACTTCGTCCTGGCCTACAGCGGTTGGGAACATGCCGCCGTGGTGACCGGCGGCGAGAGCTTCACGGCGCTCGCCGAGAACCTCCAGAATGCGCTGTGGTCGCTCGGTGGCGTGCCGGGCGAGCACCGCACCGACAGCCTGTCGGCCGCCTACCGCAATCTCGACGCGGAGGCGGCGAAGGACGTCACCGTGCGCTACGAGGGGTTCAGCACCCACTACGGGCTGCTCGCCAGCCGCTGCAATCCCGGCGAGGCGCACGAGAACGGATCGGTGGAGTCCCACAACCGCCACCTCAAGACCGCGCTCGACCAGGCGCTGATCCTGCGCGGCTGCCGCGATTTCGACGACGCCGCCGACTGGCGCCGCTTCGTCGACCAGCTCGTCGCCCGCCGCAATCGCCGCCGGGAGGACGCGGTGCGCCTCGAGGCGACGGCGCTGCGTCCGCTGCCCGCCCGCCGCGCCACCGACTTCACCGAGGCCGTCGTCCGCGTCACCAGGACCGGCGGCTTCCTCGTCCACAGCGTCTTCTACAGCGCGCCGTCGCGGCTGATCGGCCAGCGCCTGCGGGTCCACATCTACGACGACCGCATCGAGGCCTTCCTCGGCGCCACCCGTGTCGTCAGCCACCCCCGCCGCCGCGGTCGACCCAATGGCGTCCGCGTCCATCAGGTCGACTACCACCATGTCATCCACGCCCTGCGCCGCAAGCCCCACGCGCTGGCCGGCTCGGTCTATCGCGACGGCCTGTTCCCGCGCACCGAATACGCCGCCGCCTGGAGCGCCCTGTCGGAGGCGCTGCCCAGGCGCGACGCCTGCCGCCGCATGGTCGAGCTTCTCTGGCTCGCCCATGACGAGGCCTGCGAAGCCGAACTCGCCCTGCTGATCGCCGGGGAACTCGCCGATGGCCGCCTGCCGGAGGCGCGAACGCTGAAGCCGCGCCTCGAGCCCAGACGACGGTCGCTGCCCGACGACGTGCCGGTCGCCCTCACCGAGCTCGCCAGCTTCGACGCCCTGCTGGAGGTCCGCCCATGACTGCCCCGTCCGCCACGGCGCGCACCGTCGACGTCCACGCGCTGCCCACCATGCTGACCGCGCTGCGCCTGCCCAGCTTCCACCGCCACTGGCCCATGCTGGCCGAGCGCGCCGACAAGGAGGGCTGGCCCGCCGCCCGCTTCCTTGCCACGCTCGCCGAGCTCGAGCTCGCCGAGCGCGAGACACGCCGCATCCGCCGCCACCTCATCGAGTCCCAGCTGCCCGGCGGCAAAACGCTGGCCACCTTCGACTTCAAGGCGCTGCCCAGCGTCCCGCGCGCCCGCGTCGAGGCACTCGCCGCCGGCGACTGGATCGAGACCGGCGCCAACCTGATCGCCATCGGCAACAGCGGCGCCGGCAAGACGCACCTGCTCTGCGCCATCGGCCATGCCCTCGTCGAGGCGGGCCGGCGCGTCCTCTACACCCGCACCACCGATCTCGTGCAGAGGCTCCAGGCCGCCCGGCGCGACCTCGCCCTCGAGGCGGCGCTCGCCAGGCTCGACCGCTTCGAACTGATCATCCTCGACGACATCGGTTACGCCCAGAAGGACCAGGCCGAGACCTCCGTCCTCTTCGAACTCATCGCCCGGCGCTACGAGACCCGCAGCCTCGCCATCGCCGCCAACCAGCCCTTCAGCGCCTGGGACCGCATCTTCCCCGACAAGGCCGTCACCGTCGCCGCCATCGACAGGCTCGTCCACCATGCGACCATCCTCGAGATGAACGTCGACAGCTACAGACGCCGCGCCGCCGCAGATCGCACCGCCCCCAAGGCTGACGCCGCAGCGACACCCACCACCGACAACCACCCGAGCGCCGACAGCGACATCCTCGCCGACAACACCAAGGGGGACATCACCGCCTGAACCAACCGCCGCAGCGGCCAGGACCGGCCAACTTGGCTGACGCTCACGGACAAGAAGCTTGACCCCTACAGCCGCCGCTGCGCGCGGGCGCCGCCGCGCCGGGCGGGCGCCCCCGGCGGGGCCCCGGCCGCCGCCGGCCGCCGCCCGAGCAGGCGGTGAGAAGATCGAAGACCTGGACATCCGGCCGGCGGCGCCGCTGCCGCCGCTGCTTGTCGAGGAACTGGCGCCGGAGCTCGACCGCTGGCTGCTCGAGGCCGAACTGGCGATCGCCCGCACCGGGGCGCTGTTGAGGCGATGGCGGGGCGGCCGGCCGGCGGGGCGCCGTGGCGACGGAGGATGAGGATGAAGACGAAGACGGGTGAGGGGGGCCGCGGCGCCAACGCGAGAACCACGCAGGAGGCTCTTTCAGCCTATTTTTTTTTTTTTTTTTTTTTTTTTTTTTTTTTTTTTTTTTTTTTTTTTGGGATACTTGGCCGGCACCGAGAGCGGGCCTGGCATGAACCGGGGTATCGCATGGAAGGGCACCGGCGGCTGGGCGACTTTATCGCACGATCGGCAGGTGAACTTCTCGCGGATGGTCTGGACCACCTTCCACTGCCGGGGGATCTACCTCCAGCGTCTCGGTGACGTCCTCGCCCTCGCTTGGTGGACGCCTTCCAGTTTCTGGACATGCCCACAGGACCCGATCTAACCTATTGAAGTCAGACCTCTTCGGAACGGCACTTTTTTGTACGTCGGTTACGGAAAGGCCAAGTGAGATGGTCACTCTGGATCTGTCACGTCTTCGATCCAAGTGAGTGCAGCCACCGCCTTCGGCAGGCCAAGGGTGGAAATCGCGAGGAGCGCGACGTGCTTTAGTTCGGCTTCTGAAACGTCCTCGTCGAGGCCGCGTCGGACGTGCGAATGCACTGCCCCTTGAGACCCGGTCCCCACGGCCAAGGCCAGTTTGACGAGCCTCCGCGTCTTGGCGTCGAGCGGCCCCGCGTCGGCGCAGGCAGCTCCCAGCTTGGTGTAGGCTTGCCAAATCTCTGGGTGGCGATCGGCAATTCGCTTCGCACCGGCGGGAAGCTGTTCGGACATCGATGATCTCCCACGACTGGGGTCGGGTCGGCCTTTACGTGTTTCCGGCCGAACCGCCCAGGGCGTAGCAAAAAAGCTTAGAGATCGGCGGCAATTTCGCCAACCACGATTTGCTTTCGGCCCTCGCGGGAATGTGGAGCCTCATTGAGCCGACGGGTGCGCCGGCAGGATCGGCGACGCGCTTACTCCCCTTGACCAAGATCAATCCGTGATTGTGTGCAACCGCGTAAGGTTTTTCTGCGGAGGGGATCGGCGCGCCCTCGCTCCGTGACCCAACAGAGATCAGCCTCGCTGACGGTTATTCGGGAAAATGAACGACACTCAAACCTCTGGAGATAGAGCAACATCAGTCACGAGGCAGCGATACGCCGTCCTGACGATGAGTACATTGGCATTTACGGTCAATTTTGCCGTATGGACAATGTTCTCAATACTAGGAATAAGAATCAAACAAGAATTAAACTTAAATGAAACCGAATTCGGACTTCTTGTAGCGACACCTATATTGACAGGATCGCTTATCAGGCTTCCACTCGGGATGCTGACAGATCGGCTCGGTGGCCGCATTGTTTTCCCGATTCTGATGTTGATCGTCGCGATCCTGATTTATGGCTTGGCGTTCGCCTCGCAGTATTGGCACTACCTAGTCCTCGGCCTGTTCGTGGGCCTTGCGGAGGCTCCTTCGCCGTTGGTATCGCCTACACCTCGGCCTGGTTCCCTGAAGGAACGGCAAGGGATGGCGATGGGCATCTTCGGTGCGGGCAACGCCGGGGCAGCGGTGACGAACTTGGCGGCGCCGCTGCTCGTCGTTGCTTACGGTTGGCGGATGGTGCCGCAGGTCTATTCCATTGCCATGATCGTCGTCGCGATCGTGTTTTGGTTTCTGACGTTCCCTGACCCGAAGCTCGAAGAACGTCGCCGCATCGGTAAGTTTCCTACGATTACCGAGCAACTATCTCCCTTATTGGAAGCACGCGTCTGGCGTTTCGGGCTAGCTTACTACTTCGTATTTGGTGCGTTCGTGGCGTTGGCTTTGTGGCTTCCGAAGTATTATGTTTCGCAATATGGTCTAGACTTGAAGCAAGCTGCGTTCATTACGATTTTCTTCACCTTGCCCTCCGGCACGATTAGGGCGTTGGGCGGTTTCGTTTCCGACAAGTTCGGCGGCGACAGGGTTACTTGGTGGGTGATCTGGATTTGTCTGTTGGCGCTGTTCGTGCTGTGCTATCCACCGACGACGTTGGTGATCCACGGCGTCAAGGGCGACATGGCCTTCGATATTTCGCTCGGCATCGTCCTTTTCACGATCCTTGTCTTCATCGTCGGTATCGCCCAGGGCATCGGCAAGGCCAGCGTTTACCGAAGCCTCGCTGATTATTACCCGAATAACATGGGATCGGTCGGCGGCTTGGTCGGCGTCATTGGTGGTCTCGGCGGATTTACTATGCCGATCGTCTTCGGCATCGCTGTCGATGCCACCGGCGTACGCACCAGCACATACATGCTGCTGTTCGTCGTGCTGACGGCAACGATGATCTGGACGTGGTTGGCGGAACGGGGCGAGCGCGAAGCGATCCTCCGGAAGGACCCGGCACTCCGCGATCAGTTGGTGCGCGAGAAGTTGATCGAACCGGTTCCGGCACGAGGTGCGTGGCTGGCCGACTGGCGCCCGGACGACACCCGTTTCTGGCAAGAAATCGGCCGGAAAATCGCCGTCCGCAATCTCGTCGTCTCGATGCCCGCTTTGTTCCTGTCCTTCGCCGTCTGGATGGTATGGAGCGTCGTCGTCGTCGATTTGCCGCACATCGGCTTCCGCTTCTCTACCGACCAATTGTTCTGGCTGGCGGCGGCCCCGGGCGTTTCGGGTGCCGTGCTGAGGCTCGCCTACGCGTTTATCGTGCCGATCTTCGGCGGCCGCAACTGTACGGTTTTCACGACGCTGTCGCTTCTGCTGCCGGCGGTCTGGCTGGCGCTGGCGGTGCAGGACCCGGGAACCGACTACGCGGTGTTCGTGGTGATCGCACTGCTGTGCGGTCTCGGCGGCGGCAACTTTTCCGCGAGCATGGCGCACATCAGCTTCCTGTTCCCGAAGCGGATGCAGGGCACCGCGCTCGGCTGGAATGCCGGGCTGGGAAATCTCGGCGTCGGCGTCATGCAAGCCGTCGTACCCGCGACGATGTACGGCGGGGCGCTGCTGGTGATGGGCGGCACGCCGCAAGTCCACGATGACGGCGGTATGCTGCGCCAGGTTTGGATACAAAACGCCGGCTTCATCTGGGTCCCGTTCATCGTGCTGTCGGCGACCGCGGCGTGGTTCGGCCAGAACAACATCCGCGATGCCAAGTCGTCGTTGGCAGAGGAACTTGTCATTTTCCGCCGAAAGCACGCGTGGCTGCTCGCGTGGCTCTACACCGGGACGTTCGGTTCGTTCATCGGCTTTGCCGCGGCGTTCCCGACCCTGTTGTCGACGCTGTACCCCGGCTCCGGCACCATCACATGGGCGTTTGTCGGTCCCCTCGCCGGTGCTCTGGCTCGCCCGTTCGGGGGATGGCTGTCCGACCGCATCGGCGGCGCCAAGGTCACCTTCTGGAACTTCATCGTCATGCTCGCCGCCGCTCTCGCAGCCTATGCTTTCGTGCCTGATCACGCGGGCGATGACAGCGGGCTGACGGGCTTCCTCGCCGCCTTCCTCGTGCTGTTCGTCACCGCCGGCATCGGCAATGGTTCGGTGTTCACCCTGGTGCCGGCCGTCTTCACGGCGCTGCGCCTACGCGGAATCCAAGGCGAGCGCGAGGCGGCACGCCGAAAAGCGGCCGCTGAGGCCGAGATCGAGGCGTCGGTCGCCCTCGGGTTCACCGCCGGGATCGCCGCGTTCGGGTTGTTCTTTGTCCCGGCACTGCTCGCACTTTCGATCGAGGCGACTGGCCTGCCCACGGCGGCGATCGTCGTATTCATCGGCTTCTATGCGACTTGCCTGCTGGTCACCTGGTGGTGTTACCGCCGGCGGGCCGCGGAAGCGCATGTCGCATGACGCTGCCCATCGGCAGGACTGGATAAAAGGAAGGAGGGCTCGGCAATGACACAACCAGCAGTCTCGGGCGCCGTATTGCACGACTGGCGCCCGGAAGAGGGGGTGTTCTGGGAAAAGACCGGCAGCGGGATTGCCCGACGCAACCTGCTTGTTTCGATCCCGGCGCTGCTTCTGGCGTTCGCTGTGTGGCAGGTTTGGAGCGTCGTCGTCGCTAAGCTGCCGCTCGTCGGGTTCAAGTTCTCGACCAACGAGCTGTTTTGGCTGGCAGCCCTGCCGGGACTATCCGGGGCCACGCTCCGGGCCTTCTACTCTTTCATGATCCCGATCATCGGCGGCCGGAAATGGACGGCGCTGACCACGGCATCGTTGCTGGTGCCGGCGATCGGCATCGGCTTCGCCGTGCAGGATGCTACTACGCCGTATTGGGTGTTCCTGGTACTGGCGCTGTTGTGCGGCTTCGGCGGCGGAAACTTCGCGTCTTCCCCATGGCGAACATCAGCTTTTTTACCCGAAGTCGCAAAGGGCAGCGCGTTGGCGCTGAATGCCGGCTTCGGCAATCTCGGCGTCAGCGTCGTTCAGTTCGTCGTGCCGCTGGTGATCACCACCGCAATTTTCGGCTCGCTCGCCGGAACGCCGCAGATTGCCACGCAGGGCAGCAAACAGTTCGACCTGTGGCTGCAGAATGCCGGGTTCTTCTGGGTGCCCTTCGTCGCCGCCTCGGCGGTCGCGGCTTGGGTCTGGATGAACGACATCGCCAGCGCCAAAGCCTCGTTCCGCGAGCAGGCGACAATATTCAAGCGGAAGCACTGCTGGATCATGTGCTGGCTCTACATCGGCACCTTCGGATCGTTCATCGGATACTCGGCCGGCTTTCCTCTCTTGGCGAAGACGCAGTTTCCGCAGGTGGACGCGCTGCAGTATGCATTCCTCGGTCCGCTGGTCGGCGCGATCAGCCGTGCCGCGACGGGCTGGATATCGGACAAATACGGCGGGGGCCGGGTCACGCTGGTGGCGTTCGTCGCGATGGCGCTCGGCGTCTGCGGCGTTCTCTACTTCCTCGGGCACAAGAGCGAGCCGAACGCCTTTTGGGGCTTCTTCGCCTGCTTCATCTTTCTCTTCTTCTTTTCGGGAGTGGGCAACGCCTCGACCTTCCAAATGATCCCGGCGATCTTCCGTAAAGAAATGAAGCGGCTGATGCCCGGCGCGACCGAGGCCGAGCAGGTCCGTCAAGCGGAGAAGGAAGCGGCGGCGACGATCGGCTTCACTTCGGCGATCGCCGCCTTCGGTGCCTTCTTCATCCCCAAAAGCTACGGGACGTCGATCTCAATGACCGGCGCACCGGACGGCGCACTGATCGTCTTCCTGGTCTTCTACCTGACCTGCGTGCTGACGACCTGGTGGTTCTACACGCGCGCGCGTGCCGAAATCCGCTGTTAGCGGAAGACCAGCGAGCGAACTGAGGAGCGAGTAATGAGCCATTTCCTCGACCGCCTGAACTTCTTCAAGAAGAATGTAGGCACATTCGCCGGTGGTCACGGTGTCGTCACGCGCGAGAGCCGAAGCTGGGAAGACAGCTACCGCAACCGCTGGCAGCACGACAAAATCGTGCGGTCAACCCATGGCGTCAACTGTACCGGGTCCTGCAGTTGGAAGGTCTATGTCAAAGGCGGCATCGTCACCTGGGAAACGCAGCAGACCGATTATCCGCGCACGCGGCCGGACCTGCCGAACCATGAGCCGCGTGGCTGTGCCCGCGGTGCCAGCTATTCCTGGTACCTCTACAGCGGCAACCGCCTGAAGTATCCGCTGATCCGGTCCCGTTTGCTGCAGCTTTGGCGGGAAGCCCGCAGCACGCGGGAACCGGTGGCAGCCTGGAAGGCCGTCGTCGAGGATCCGGCGAAGCGCGCGTCCTATGTCCGCAAGCGCGGACTCGGCGGCTTCGTCCGCGCTCCCTGGGACGAGGTCAATGAGATCATCGCCGCGGCCAACGCGTATACGATCAAGACCTACGGCCCGGACCGCATCTTCGGCTTCTCGCCGATCCCGGCGATGTCGATGGTCTCCTATGCGGCCGGATCGCGCTACCTGTCGCTCCTGGGCGGCGTCTGCATGAGTTTCTACGACTGGTACTGCGACCTGCCGCCGGCGAGTCCGCAGACCTGGGGCGAGCAGACCGACGTTCCCGAGAGTGCCGACTGGTACAACTCTGGCTTCCTGATCCTGTGGGGTTCGAACGTTCCGCAGACGCGGACGCCGGATGCGCACTTCTACACCGAGGCGCGTTATCGAGGCGCCAAGAGTGTGGTGATCTGCCCGGACTACAGTGAGGCATCGAAATTCGCCGATCAGTGGCTGAGCCCGAAGCAGGGCACCGATGCGGCGCTGGCGATGGCGTTCGGTCACGTCATCCTGCGCGAGTTCCACATCGACCGGCAGACGCCGTACTTCACCGACTACTGCCGCCGCTACACCGACATGCCGATGCTGGTGCGGCTGGTCGAGAAGGACGGCCGCTATATCCCGGAGCGATTGCTCAGAGCATCGGAGTTCGACGATGCTCTCGGCCAGACCAATAACCCCGAATGGAAAGCCGTGGCGATCGACGAAGCAACCGGCGATACGGTCGTGCCGTGCGGTTCCGTCGGCTTTCGTTGGGGCGAACAGGGCCGTTGGAACCTGGAAGAAAAAGATGCCGCGGGCGGACAGACGAAGCTGCGTCTCAGCCTGCTCGGCGGGCACGATCAGGTGGTACCGGTCGATTTTCCATACTTCGGCAATCGCCAGCACGACTATTTCAAGGGGACCGATCACCCGGACGTCCTTACACGTAATCTTCCGGCGAAGAGCATCCGCCTGAAGACTGGTGAGGCGCTGGTTACGACGGTCTTCGACCTGTTCGTCGCCAACTACGGAATTGATCGCGGGCTCGGCGGCGGGAATGTCGCGACATCGTTCGATGACGGCGTGCCGTACACCCCAGCTTGGCAGGAAACGTATCACCGGCGTCAAACGCCAACACGTCATCGATGTCGCCCGAGAATTCGCACGAAATGCCGAGAAGACGAACGGACGTTCGATGGTCATTGTCGGTGCTGGTCTCAACCACTGGTACCATATGGACATGAACTACCGCGGGCTGATGAATATGCTCATCATCTGCGGCTGCGTCGGCCAATCGGGTGGCGGCTGGTCTCATTACGTCGGCCAGGAAAAACTCCGCCCGCAGAGCGGCTGGCTACCGCTTGCGTTCGCTCTCGACTGGGGGCGTCCGCCGAGGCAGCAGAATTCCACGTCATGTTTCTACGCGCATACCGATCAGTGGCGCTATGAAACGTTGGCGGTCTCCGAGATCCTTTCGCCGACGGCGCCGGAGGGGTCGTGGTCGGGGACGTTGATCGACTACAACGTTCGCGCCGAACGTATGGGCTGGCTGCCGTCGGCGCCGCAGTTGCAGGCTAATCCGCTGGAGCTGACGCGGGCCGCAGCGGCCGCCGGAAAAGATCCCAAGGACTACGCCGTGCAGCAGCTCTCGTCGGGAGCGCTGCGAATGTCCTGCGAGGATCCCGACCATCCTGCCAACTGGCCACGCAACCTATTCGTGTGGCGGTCGAACTTGCTGGGTGCCTCCGGCAAGGGCCACGAGTACTTCCTCAAGCACCTGATCGGCACCGCGCACGGCGTCCAGGGGAAGGATCTCGGCGAAACCGGCGCGCAAAAGCCGGAGGAAGTCACATGGCGGGACCAAGCGCCTGAAGGCAAACTCGACCTGTTGGTCACGCTCGACTTCCGGATGTCGACGACATGCATGTACTCTGACATCGTTCTGCCGACGGCCACTTGGTACGAGAAGAACGATCTGAATACATCTGACATGCACCCCTTCATTCACCCGCTGACGTCGGCGGTAGATCCTGCGTGGGAAGCGCGCAGCGACTGGGCGATCTACAAGGGGATCGCCGAAACCTTTTCGCGGGTAGCGCCGGAAGTGCTGGGCGTCGAAAAAGATCTGGTCTTGACGCCGATCATGCACGACTCGCCGGGCGAATTGGCACAGCCTTTCGATGTCGCCGACTGGAAGAAGGGAGAGATCGAGCCCATTCCCGGGCGGACGATGCCGACGATGACCGTCGTCGAGCGGGATTATCCGAACCTCTACAAGCGCTTCACCTCGCTCGGGCCGCTGATGGCGAAAGCCGGCAACGGTGGCAAGGGCATGTCCTGGAACACCGAGGCCGAGATCGAGCATCTCAAGCACCTCAACGGCGTGGTCACCGAAGAGGGGGCGACCAAGGGCTTGGCGCGGATCGACACCGACATCGATGCGGCAGAAGTCATCTTGATGCTGGCGCCGGAAACCAATGGTGAAGTCGCGGTCAAAGCGTGGGAGTCGCTCGGTAAGTTCACGGGGCGCGAGCATGCGCATCTGGCGATCCCCAAAGAAGACGAAAAAATTCGCTTCCGCGATGTCGTCGCCCAACCCGCAAGATCATCTCGTCTCCGATCTGGTCGGGATTGGAATCAGAGAAGGTCTGTTACAACGCCTGCTACACAAACGTTCATGAACTGATCCCCTGGCGGACGTTGACCGGGCGGCAGCAGCTTTATCAGGATCACCTGTGGATGCGCGCATTCGGCGAAAGCCTGTGTGTCTACCGTCCGCCGATCGACACCAAGACGATCCGCCCGATCATCGACGCTAAGCCGAACGGGCAGAAGCAGGGCGTCCTGAACTTCATCACTCCACACCAGAAGTGGGGCATCCACTCCACGTATACCGATGTCTTGCTGATGCTGACGCTCAGTCGTGGAGGCCCGATCGTCTGGATCAGCGAAGTCGATGCGCGTAAAGCCGACATCGAGGACAACGACTGGATCGAGGCCTACAATTCGAACGGCGCCCTCGTGGCGCGCGCCGTGGTCTCGCAGCGCGTGAAGGACGGCATGTGCATGATGTATCATGCACAGGAGAAGATCGTGAATGTGCCGGGATCTGAAATACCCGGCCAGCGCGGCGGCATCCACAATTCTGTCACTCGTGCGGTGCTGAAACCGACGCACATGATCGGCGGCTACGCGCAACTGGCCTATGGTTTTAATTACTACGGGACGGTCGGCTCTAACCGGGACGAGTTTGTCGTCGTCCGCAAACTCAGCAAAGTAGACTGGCTGGAACGGCCGGCTCAGCCGATGATGGAGGCAGTCCGATGAAGATCCGCGCCAATGTCGCCATGGTCCTGAACCTGGACAAGTGCATCGGCTGTCATACCTGTTCGATCACTTGCAAGAATGTCTGGACCAACCGAGAAGGTGTCGAATACGCCTGGTTCAACAATGTCGAAACAAAGCCGGGTATCGGCTATCCGAAAGACTGGGAGAAACAGGAGCGTTGGAAAGGCGGCTGGATTCGCCGCGACGACGGGACGTTGCAGCCGGCCTTGGGCGCCAAGATGCGAATCCTGGCCAAAATCTTCGCCAACCCGGACCTGCCGGAGATCGACGACTATTATGAGCCGTTTACCTTCGACTACGAGCATCTGCAGACGGCGCCGGAACTTCAGGCGATGCCGACGGCACGGCCGCGGTCGCTGATCACCGGCGAGCGTATGGAGAAGATCGAGTGGGGGCCGAACTGGGAAGAAATCTTGGGCGGTGAGTTCAGCAAGCGTTCCGCAGACTACAACTTCGACAAAGTGCAGAAGGATATTTACGGCGAGTTCGAAAACACCTTCATGATGTATCTGCCGCGGTTGTGCGAACACTGCCTCAATCCGTCCTGTGTCGCGTCCTGCCCTTCAGGAGCGATATACAAGCGGGAAGAGGACGGCATCGTCCTGATCGATCAGGAGAAATGCCGGGGCTGGCGGATGTGCATCTCTGCCTGCCCGTACAAGAAAATCTATTACAACTGGCAGTCGGGTAAGTCCGAGAAGTGCATTTTCTGCTATCCGCGCATCGAAAGTGGCCAGCCGACCGTATGTTCGGAAACGTGCGTGGGCCGCATCCGCTACATCGGCGTCGTGCTCTACGACGCGGATCGCATCGGCGATGCCGCGGCGACCGAGGGGGAAGAGGACCTCTACGAAGCGCACTTGAAGGTCTTCGTTGACCCGAACGACCCGAAGATCCAAGAGCAGGCGCGCCGGGACGGCATCCCGGAAGCATGGATCACAGCGGCCAAGCAGTCGCCGATCTGGAAGTTGGCGATGGATTGGCGGGTCGCCTTCCCGTTGCACCCGGAGTTTCGGACGCTTCCGATGGTCTGGTACGTCCCGCCGTTGTCGCCGATCCAGTCGGCGGCGGAGGCGGGAGCGATCGGGCTCGACGGCGCGATGCCGGACGTCCGCTCCCTTCGCATTCCGCTGAAGTACCTCGCCAACCTGCTGACCGCCGGCAAGGAGGAGCCGGTCGCTCACGCCCTCGAACGGATGCTGGCGATGCGGGCGTACATGCGAGCGAAGACCATAGACGGTGTCACCGACGAGAGTATCGCAACGCGTGTCGGGATGACCGGGCTGCAGATCGAGCAGATGTACCAATTGATGGCGATCGCCAACTACGAAGAGCGCTTCGTCATTCCGAGCAGCCACCGGGAAACTGCGGAAGACGTCTACGACACCCGCGGTTCCTGCGGGTTCAGCTTCGGGTCCGGCTGTGGGGATGCAGGCGCTCACAACCTGTTCGGTCCGGCGAAAAAGGCCGCGGATCACGACACCGACGGAGCAGATGTGATGGCGAAGACATTCAAGGTCCTCAGCGTGCTGCTCTGTTATCCGACGGAGGAGTTGCAGGCGTCGGTGGGTGAGCTTTACGCGACGCTCAGCATCGAAGGCTTGGTCGCGCCGGCCGAGAAGCGCCGGCTCGGCGTGCTCTTGCGACAACTGGACAACATGCCGCTGCTTGAGCTCCAGGAGCGGTACGTATTCTTGTTCGATCGGACGCGATCCCTTTCGCTTCAGTTGTTCGAGCACATTCACGGAGAGTCGAGGGATCGTGGGCAGGCGATGGTCGACCTGCTCGAACTCTATCGCCGCCACGGCTTGGAACTCGACGCCCGCGAGCTTCCCGATTATCTGCCCTTGTTCCTCGAATTCCTGTCAACTCGGCCGCTCGATGAGGCGCGGGAGTTGTTGTCGCAGCCGCTGCACATCCTGGTTGCTCTCCGGGAGGCGGCTGCGTCGCCGAAAGAACCCCTACGCGGCGGTTTTCGAAGCCCTTGCCCGGGTGACGGAGGCGGAGCCGGCACAGGCCGACTTGCAGACGCTGCTGGATCTCCCCGAGGATGATCCGGACGACCTTCAGGCGCTCGACCGGATTTGGGAGGAGAGGCCGTCAGTTTCGGCCCAGGCGCGAACGCCGCCGACGCGGACGGCTGCAACAAGGCGGCCGAGTTGCT
This sequence comes from Rhodospirillales bacterium, assembly GCA_016712375.1. Taxonomy (GTDB): domain Bacteria; phylum Pseudomonadota; class Alphaproteobacteria; order Rhodospirillales; family Defluviicoccaceae; genus Defluviicoccus. The sequence continues at coordinate 7,119 of JADJRE010000025.1, read as the reverse complement.
CGCCCGGATGAACACGGGAGTCGGTCCGTCGCCCCTGCGCGGCGCGAACTAGGGAGAGAGACAATGGCCGAATACATGAACGGCTTTCTCTATGGCGTATATCCGTACATCGCGCTCAGCGTGTTCTTCCTGGGCAGTCTGGTGCGTTTCGATATGGACCAATACAGCTGGCGGAGTGGATCGAGCCAACGTCCTCCGTCGACGGCAACTGGTCCTGGCAGCAACCTGTTTCACGTCGGCATCCTGGTGATCTTCATGGGCCACTTTTTCGGGCTGCTGACGCCGATCGAAATGTTTCACGCCTTCGGTATACCCAACGGCTTCAAGCAGGTGTTGGCGATGGCCGCCGGTGGCGTCGCCGGCATCTTCTGCTTCATCGGACTGACGATGTTGCTGCACCGTCGTCTGGCCGACTCACGGATCCGCAAGACGAGTTCGTTCTGGGATATCGCCATCCTGGTGCTGCTTTGGATTCAGCTTACTCTCGGGATGGCGACGATCCTGGTGTCGGCACAGCACCTCGACGGTGCGGAGATGGTCCGTTTCATGCAGTGGGCGAATGGCGTCGTCACCTTCCGCCACGATGCCGCAGCGCTCATGCTCGACGCGCCGTTGTTGTTCAAAGGTGCACATCTTCCTCGGGCTGACGGTTTTCCTCGTCGCGCCGTTCACCCGGCTCGTCCACATCTGGAGCGCGCCCGTTGGGTATCGTGGGCGTAAGGGTTACCAAATCGTCCGGACCTTCAACCGCCGGACACCTGCCTGAGGCGACAACGTGAACCATGGAACTGACTCCAGGCCCAACAAGACAGCGGCGCTGATCTCGCCGGATGTCGCCCTGTCGAAGGCGACGGCCATGGTCGCGGCGGTGGACGAGACCGAGTGGCTGCCAACCGACGATGCGATCGGCAGGATCGTCGCGGCGAACGTCGTGAGCTTCTTGCCACTGCCGCCGTTCGACAACTCGGCCATGGATGGATACGCGGTTCGCAGCGCCGCCTGTCAGGGGCAACCGGCGTTTCGCTTTCCTCTCGCGGGTCGGATTGCCGCTGGCGACCCGGGCACGACGCCCGCGTTCGCGGACGGGCGCGACGTTGCAATCAGGATTCTGACCGGTGCCGCCGTTCCGCAAGGATTTGACGCCGTCATCATGCAGGAGCACTGCGAGCTCGACGGTGAGGCGGTGCTCCTGTGGCGTCGACCGGTCCCCGGTGACCACATTCGCCGCGCCGGCGAGGACGTACCGCGTGGGCGAGCGATCGTAACCGCCGGCACGCTGATCGATCCCCGCCACGTCGCGATTCTCGCGGCGGCCGGCTTTGCCACGGTCAAGGTCCGACGCGCGATCAGGGTTGCCGTTTTCTCCACCGGAACGCAGTTGAGGCAACCTGGCGAATTGCTTCCGTGCGGCCAGATCTACGATTCGAACCGGATGATGCTGCGGGCCTTACTAAAGTACCCATCATCCAGGTTGAAGAGTCTCGGTGCAGTCCCCGACGACCCGCAGCGGCTCGACGCGACGCTGCGACGGGCCGCAGCGGAAGCGGATATCATCCTCAGCAGCGGTGGCGTGTCGGTCGGCGACGAGGACCATATGCACCGTCTCGTCGTTCAAGCCGGCGGCACGCTCGAAGTGATGAAGGTGGCGATCAAGCCCGGTAAGCCGATGACGATCGGCCGCCTGGGCAAAGCGCTGTACCTGGGGCTGCCCGGAAATCCAGTTTCGGCGTTCGTGACCTTTTCGTTGTTCGGCCGCGCGGTGATAGGCAAGCGGGCGGGATCCACGATACGGCCGCCCGCGATGCAGCCGGCGATCTGCGAGGACGAGCGGACACGGTCGCCCGGCCGTCAGGAGTATTTGCCGGTGCGCGTCGTCGGCGCGACAGGGGACGGATTGCCGACGCTGAGCGTCATTACGCCGGCCGGCTCGGCGATGTTGTCGTCTCTGGTTGCTGCGGACGGCTTCATCGTTATCCCGGCGCAGCAGGATCGCATCCGCAGCGGCGAACGGGTCGCCTTCATTCGAATTGCCGAGATGCTGTAGACGCGGCAATCAGGGCAGCGGCGGCGGCCCGATCGTCGGGCGTGTTGACGTTGAAGAAGGGGTCTGCCTCGTCGATCGGAAACGCGACCGGCACGCCCCCCACCATCGGCAGAAGGGTTCGTAGCCGCGCAACTTCGCCCGCCTGTGCGCGCTGTATCAGAGCGGTGAGCGGGACACGGCTCCAGAGGGCAATGGTTGGATGGGACACACCGCCACTGGTGGCATAGGCCACCGTTGCCGTGCCTGCCGCCAGCGCCTTTGCCAGAAGGTCCGCCAGGTTGAGCGGCAGAAAAGGAGTGTCGGTCGGCGCCGTCAGCAACAATCCTTCCGCGGTTGTCGCCGCTGTCATCCACGGGCATGCCGCCGCCAGGGCGGCGAACACGCCGCTGCAGCCCTGCGTCGGGTCGTCGGCGATGACCGGGCAATCGAAGGTCGCAAATCGAGATGGATTGCTATTGGAGTTGATGATGATGCGATCGACCTGTGGGGCGATCCGGGCAATGACGTGGCCGATCAGCGGTTTTCCTGCCAGGTCGATGAACGCCTTGTCGGTTCCGCCGAAACGTCGGCCTCGACCCCCCGCAAGGATGAGGCCGGTTATCGACGCTCTGGTCATCCTCGCCGACCATCGCTGGCGGGTGTTCCCTCCCAGGTGCTGAGAATATCATTTTGAGCCGGTCGTTGTTTCGGCGAGGGAGGTCGGGCGATCGTGCCGATCGTGATGAAGCCGACCAGCTCTTCGACCTCGCTCATGCCGAGCGCCGCACCCAGAAGCGGGTCGCGCACCCTGTCGCCGCTGAGCATGATCGCGCCGTAGCCGAGCAGATGGGCTGCTACGAGAACCGCCATCACGGCGGCGCCGACCGATGCGTACTGCTCGCTTGGGGGAACCTTCAGATGATCCTCCCGGATCCGGCCGACAACGGCGAGCAGGCAGGGACCGTTCAACGCCTTTTCACGCTCCCGCTGGAGGACCGCCTCCTCCGCGTCCGGTTCGGCCCGCCGGCGGATCTCCTGGAAAACGAAGCCGAGGCGCTCACGCGCGAGGTCGGCGATCCGGATGAAGCGGTAAGGCTGCAGGTGGCCATGATCCGGCGCCGTCAGCGCCATCGCCATAATCGCTCGAATTTCGTCATCGCCGGGTCCGGGAGCGACCATCCGCTTCGGCGAAACGGACTGGCGCAATATTAGCGCACTAAGCGCCGCCCGCATCGCGTCGCCGGGTCCCGCGGCAGGCTCTTGCTCCCGGCAGTCCGGTCCTGTGCCAGAGGGCCCCATCAGCCGCCGGGGACGTTCATCGAGCGTCCCCCGACCAGCGTTTGATCGCCGTCCTCCTCATTGAATCGGTGCGCCTCCGGTTTCCGTTCAACCGCCGCTCTGATTGCATTTTCGAGTTCCACGTCAGTGCAACCACAGCGTAGCGGCGTTCTCAGATCGGTCGTATCCGCGTGTCCGAGACAGGTGTATAGGCGACCGGTCGCGGTCATGCGGACCCGATTGCACCCGGAGCAGAAATTATCCGACAGCGCCGAAATGAAGCCGAGCCGTCCGCCGGTTTCCTCCACCCGAACGTACTTGGCAGGGCCGCCCGTACGGTCCGGAAGGTCAGTCAGCCTCCATCGATGCGCCAGGGAAGCCCGCACGCTGGTCATCGACAGGAAACGGGCACGTGGGTCGAACCCCTCAGCGCCGGTGGTCGGCATCAGCTCGATCAATGTCAGGTCGTATCCTTGCGCGCCGCACCAACCCACCATATCGGACAGTTCATCGTCGTTCACGCCTCGAAGCGCAACCGCATTGACCTTGACCTGGAGACCTGCGGCTTTCGCCACCTCCAGTCCGTCGAGGACCGGTTGGAGGTCGCCGCCGGTGATCGAGCGGAATTTCTCGGGATCGCGCGAATCCAGGGATACGTTGACGCGGCGAACCCCGCAGTCGGCGAGGTCGCGTGCATGCGTGGCAAGCAGCCCGCCGTTCGTGGTCAGAGTCACCTCGCTGTGTTCGCGGTTCGCCAATAGCCGGCCGAGGGCGCGAAACAGCCCGATGACTCCGCGGCGCAATAGCGGCTCGCCGCCGGTGACACGTACCTTGCTGATGCCGAGATGAACGAAAACGGCACAGGCGCGCTCGATTTCTTCCAGGCTCAGCAGCTCTTTCTTCGGGACAAAATCCGGCTGGCCGGCCATGCAGTAGTGACAGCGGAAATACAGCGGTCAGTTACCGACACGCGTAGATAGGTAATCCTGCGGCCGAGCGGATCGACGCGAGGCCGTCGTTGCCGGCAGCGCGCGCCGGGTCGTTGGCCCGGCCGGGCCATCCAGAGCGCCATCGCCGTCCGGCCACGTGGTGTCGAGCAATGCCATCGTCTGTCTCCGTCCGAGGGACTCGCCCATGCGCTGCAACGCACTGTCACCCTGTACCGAAGAGGCGGTCTCGCAATTGATTTTGGTCAAGCTTGTAACGAGCGCTGCCGAGCCTGGGCGGGCACGCCGGGCGCCCTCGCCTTCGAACGGTCCATCCCAGTCCCTGGATGAGGTCAATAGGCACTGTACCGGCAGACCAATTCGCGGCAGCTCGCTTCGTCCAGTAGCATTTCCATGCCTCGGATGATCCCCATCTCTTCCTTCTGAATATGGAAGGTGATGCTGTTGACGAGATCCATCGCGAGATTTCGAAACTCCACCCACTCGCTTTTGCCCAGTGGCCTTTCCAATGCAGTTTGGCAGAGCCTCTTCAGCGGGGCGATGAAGCCTTTGATCGTGGCATGCTCCTCAATGAGCATCCGCGTGACGTCACCCATTCCGTGCTTTTCGAGTTTCGGGAACAGCTCCTCCTCTTCGAAACGGAAGTGACGGCAGACGTCGGAGTCGATGACCGCGACCAGGGCCTCGACGAGCTGCTTGTCCTCCGGGCGCAAGGCATCGAGGGGACGGCGCTTCGCCTCGCCCGCGGTCCGGCCGTCGAGTGCGTCCATCGCCGACAATGTTTGCAAATGTTCCGCATGCAGCGTCGCGCCGATGCTTTCATGGATGGTCATGGTTGCAGCCCTTCAGTTGATCGCCGGTGCATTGCAGTGCGCCTGCGTACGTCGGAAAATCGTGATGGCGAACCAGCCGAATGCCAAGGCACCGATCGTGCCCGCCGCGGCACCGATCTGAATGATTTCCGGTACCGCGAAGAAGGCACCGGTCACCAGCGCCGCAACTGCACCCAAATGACACCAGAGGTGGACCCGCAGCGGTTTCCACAGTCAACCGCGATGGAGAGAGCAGTCCGGGACCCGACCGGGCGGTGTGCATCGACGCCAGAAACGGCAAAATGCGCTGCAGCACGCCCAGCAGGAACGTCAATAGCCAACCGTAGGCGACAACAACGATCGTGACCGCCGGCCAAGTGTCCGAGAGCAGCCCGAACGGCAGCGCGGTGGCCAGCAAAATGCCGACCAGCAGCATGCACCATGAAACGCGGATGAGGACGAATTCGGGGCCCATCCGCTTGCGCACGCGCCGCTCAACGGTTTTTGCCATCACTGCCACGTGCAGGAGCGCGCCGACCAGGCCTACCCCGCCGGCAACCGACGTGAGGACCGGCCACGCGCACAGACAACCGGCAACAGCGCCCGCGAGCGCCATGGCCAGAAGCGCGAGCGTCCAGTCGAGCACGGAGCCGGCCGGCGCCTCCGCCACGGCGAACATCGGAATCAGGATATGGCTGAATGCAAAGACCAGCATTCCCATGAAGCCGAAGCTGGTCAGGACGGCATGTGCGAGCGCAACCCGACGATGCTCCGCCAGCAAGGGGAACTGGTAATCGGCGGTGAGTGCCAAGGCGAAGACGACGGCGACGCTCAGGGAAACGAGCGCAACCGCCACGCTATGCCGGACGATTCTCATGCCTCTGGCGGCAAAGAGGATTCTGGAGATGGTGGCCACACAGAGACCGGCGGCGATCGAAGACTGGCCGCAGCAGCACCGGAGATCATGGCGTCGTTCACGCCGAGACCTGTCACGAGCAGCACGATTCCGGCCAGCAAGGCGCAGTACACGACGATACACGTGACCTGCCTCGGCGCAGGGCGTCCGAACGCCACCGGCAACATCTGCAAGGATGCGCCGATCGCCGTGCATATCAGGACACCGATCGTCAGGGTATGGAATACGGCAAGGACGGGCCCAGGCCCGCCCGTAAAGCCGGGCAGCTCGTGTGCAACCGGTATGAGGCCCGCCCAAGCGAGGACATGGGCCGCGATAGCGGTACCGAAGAACAGTGACGGAATCGCTTCCGGTAACAGCCGTCGCTGGGCGCCGCCAAGGGGAACGATCATGTGGTCGCGCTTCGGAACAGGCGATACACGAACTCGTCCGGTTGCCCAGGCAGTCGTGTTGCGCTCCATCCACGCTCGGCCAGTTCCGGAAACAGGAAAGACGGTTCGCGATGGTGATGGACGATCACCGTATCGCCACAACTCACACGATCAATGGGCCGAAGAATAGCGACCAGCGGGCCGGGTGCCGCCAGGCCGCGGACGTCGATATGCACGCCGTCCCGTTGCTCCAGATTCGCGGCGCCGCGTCTGTCTCCGGTTCGGCGCGGGTGGTACGGCAGCCGACCGCCGGCACCAGATGCGCCAATGAGCGACGCCCAACGACGTGCCGTCGTCTCGAAAGCCTTGTGTCGAGATGCGCCGCAGCGGTATCGGGATCGAACGGAGCGTCGATGATCAGGTGCGTCGCCGCTTCGGCTAGCTCCTCATTACCGCGCGGACGGGTCCCCTGCTGTGCAAGCAGCGGCGGACGTCGATCGTCGCGGCGGACCTCGCACCGAATTCCCTCAGCCAGCCCGGCGGAGCGTCGCCGTCGACGGGACCGAGCGGGCGGCGGCGCAGGCATTCGACGAGCAGCCGTTGACGACGGCAAGCAGATCGATAGCGGGGATGCCGATCGAGTCGGCGGCATCTGGAATGCTCCAGCTCTGCTCCTGGCGCGACGACGGATCGCGCAGGATCCGGCGTAGACTGGGGTCGAGAGCGGACAGCCGTTCAGCTGAGGCCGGTGCGACGAGGCGATTTCGCTGAG
>JADJRE010000024.1 GCA_016712375.1 Rhodospirillales bacterium | reverse complement strand
ACCCTGTTTATTGGGGTGGCCTCGCGTCTGATGCCTTCCGTCTTGCGGAGACGTTGCAGCCCTTTGCTTTCGGCTGATAGACGCCGCCATTGTCCTGGGGCTCGGCATCGATGTCGCCAGCGGGCGCCCGCGCGGTTTGCGACCGGGGCGTAGGACCGTGGTAATCAGCGACGCCGGCGGCGAGGGCGGAGCAGGCGACGCACGGCCTTGGGTACTTCCACCTTTCGCCGTCACGCTCGCCCTTCTCGTAGTATTGCACCATCCGGCGCTTCAGGCCGAGGGCTTCTGCCGCTTCCTTCTGCGAGAGTTCAAGCGATTTGCGCCACCGCTTGAAGTCCGACGGACGCATGGCGTTCTCCTTGCTCGTCCATAAGAGTTTATAACCTCGCAAGCCTGTGTCACGTAACTATCATGTTCACGCACGGGGTGCGCTTTTTTTTTGTAGACACGAGCGCACAATGTGCGCATATAGAAATTGCGGGTTGAAGCGGCGTCGATAAGGCGCAGCACCGTTAGTGGAGGGGTACCACTGGAGGGTAGGCGTCATGCTGGCTCAACTCGTCCTCGGACGTGCACTAATGCGCACTGCGCGCGTCGATCTTGCAACTGCCGCCGCTGGTCGGTGTGCACGTCGCGGCTGGCATCGCCGCTGTCTTGACCGCTGTCTTGCGATCGGCGCCGCGTTCAGGCGCGAAGGCGCATCTGTGCTGTCGTCACCGGTTGTGCAACGTGTGTCCTTCCGCAATCGGCACTGACCAACCGTCAATTTCGATGCAGTTAAAGGCGTCTTGCGAGGTGAACGTCCTGGTTTCGCGACGCGCGTCGCCATGAGAGCTTAGCCAAAGCAGGACTAATCTCTCGATGTGCTCGGCGAACAACGCTCTGTGGCCTGCGGTCGAGATTCCTCTCGCTTGGGTTTACTCGCCGCACTTAATCGGATAATTTCCACCCCCGGGGGGAATGGCTTACGCTTCGTAGCGGGTCATTCGGCGTTTTTTGCCGGTTGAGGGGGAGAAGGGCGATCAAACCCATAATGTGGCGGTATTGCAGAAGACTCTGTCCTGGCGAGAGCTTCGAACGGATCTCGAGCGTCGCCGGGATCACGATATCGGCTGAGTTCTGATTCGCATGAATCAACCGATAGTGGATGAGGCGGGCCAGCGTCGGCGGCATATTCTGACCGTCGTTCTCGAGGACTATTGCCACGTCGCCCCTGTAAGCGGGGTGATACCGACCGATTACTGGCACCGTTTCGAAAGCCGCGTTCAGCGCAATACGGACTTAACCCTCGATTTGCTCGACGAGGTCGGTGCCAAGGCAACCTTCTTCGTGCTGGGGTGGATTGGTGAGCATCAGCCGCAGGTGGTTGCCGAAGTGGTGCGCCGCGGTCATGAAGTGGCCAGCAAAGGTTACTTCCACCGCTCGATCCGGCAAATGACGCCGGACCAGTTCCGTGAGGACGTGCAGCGTTCACGCGATGCTTTGCAAGACGCCACGGGGCAAGAGGTGCGCGGCTATCGCGTTCCCCGCGGCGGCTTTGGCGACAGCGACGAATGGGCACTCGACATTCTTGTCGAGGAAGGTTTCCAATTCGACTCGAGCTCGCGGCCGCTGGGATTCGCGTTTAGCGGAGAACCACATCGGCGCTTCATCCACTCCCATCGGACTGCGACGGGCAGCATCTGGGAAGTGCCACTGTCGACATGGAAGCTCGGTCCTCTCTATCTGCCGATCTCCGGTGGCAACTTCGTCCGGCAGCTTCCCGAGCACTTCATCCGCCGCGCGGTCGCCACCTGGGAGAACGATGTCGGCGAACCGCTGGTATTCTATTTCCACGTCTGGGAACTCGATCCGGACCAGCCACGGATCAAGGCCGTCTCTAAGCTCAACCGGGTGCGGCAGTACCGCAACCTCGGGCAGATGCCGGACCGCATCCGATACTATCTTGAAGAATACTCTTTCGGCGGGATCGCCGAGCACCTGCAACTGCCGTCACCGGCACCGTCGCCGCTGCGAATAGCACCGGCAATTCCCGCGCCGGTCATCGCAACGAGCAGCAAGCATGCGGTCCGCCTGCCGATCTCCGTGATCGTCCCTTGTTACAACGAGGAGGCGACGCTGGGTTACACAGCGAATACATTGCGCGGTTTCGCTGATGGGGTACGCGACCTGTTCGACGTTTCCTACGTGTTCGTCGACGATGGCAGTCAGGACGCCACCTGGAAGCGACTAAACGAATTGTTCGGCAGCCGGCCGGATTGCGTGCTGGTGCGCCACGCTCACAATCGCGGCGTCGCCGCGGCAACGCTCACCGGAATCGCCAACAGCCCTTGCGAAGTGGTCTGCGCCATCGACTGCGACGGCACTTACGATCCGATGCAGCTGCGGAAGATGGTGCCGATGCTGACCCCCGACGTCGACATGGTGACGGCATCTCCCTACCACCCGGAGGGCCGGGTGCTCAACCTGTCAGCCTGGCGTCTGCTCCTGTCGAAGGGCCTGTCGATGGTTTATTGGCTGTTCCATCACCACAAGCTCTATACGTATACGAGTTGCTTCCGTGTTTATCGGCGCAGCTCGATGAAGGAAATCTTCGTCCGCAATGAGCGCTTTGTCGGCATCATGGAGATCCTGAGCCGCGTCGACGCGCAGGTGGGCGGATCGTTGAGTGCCCAGCCGTCATGGAGGTTCGGCTGCTGGGTAGTTCGAAGATGAAGATACTAAAGACCATCGGCGGGCATTTACTTTGGATGGGGCGGATGATTTTTCGTCACACGGATCTTGTGCCACCAAAACTGAGAGTTACAGAGGAGAAACTTCGTGACACAGCCGGCCATGCTTGAAGAAGCGGTGATCACACTGCCATCCGACCAGGAGGCGTCCGGGCGGTCATTTGGTCGCGAGGAAATCGAAGAACTGGTCAAGGTGATCGAAAGCGGCACGCTGACCTGCACCAAGGGGACAGCATGTGCGACGCTGGAAAAGCGCTTCGCCGAGCTGCTCGGCGCCCGGTACGCGATCGCCTGCGCGTCAGGCTCGGCTGCCGTGCATTGCGCCATCGCCGCCGTCGATCCGGAGCCGGGCGACGAGATCGTCACCACGCCCATCACCGACATGGGCGCGCTGGCGCCGATCCTCTATCAGGGTGCGATCCCCGTTTTCGCGGACGTCGATCCCTATACCGGCAACGTCACCGCGGCGACGATCGCCCGTTGCCTGAGTCCGCGCACCAAGGCAATCGTCGTCACCCATCTGTTCGGTAATCCGTGCGAGATGGAACCGATCGTTGAGCTCGCCTCGAAGCATGGCATTCCCGTTCTCGAAGACTGCGCGCAGGCCTATCTGGCGCGGCAGAAGGGGAAGCACGTCGGAACGTACGGTGCCGTTGGTTGCTTCAGTCTGCAGCAGGGCAAGCACATCACCACTGGCGAAGGCGGCCTCTGCGTTACCAACGATCCTGATGTTGCGCGCCGCATCCGTCTGTTCGTCAACAAGGCCTGGGGCTATGGCGATGCCAATCCGGACCATTATTTCCTCGCGCTCAATTATCGGCTGACGGAGTTGCAAGGTGCGGTTGCCCTGGCCCAGCTCGCCAAGTTGCCATCGGGTGTTGACCAGCGGCGCGCATGGCCGACCGGCTGAGCCGGCAGTTGCAGGGCCTCGCCGGCATCGAAACCCCACGATATGCCGCCGATGCAGAACACGTCTACTGGCGCTACTGCCTGTGGGTCGACGAGAAGGAAGTGCCGGGCGGTTCGCCGGCCTTGGGTGCTGGCATGAAGCGCCAGGGCATCGGCACGGCACCGCGGTATATCCAGAAGCCGGCGTTTCAGTGTCAGGTCTTCGCCGAACAGCGGACCTTCGGTAACAGCCGCTTCCCCTTTACGCTGGCGCGCCCGGAGGCGGTGGACTACTCGCCGGCCCAGTTCCCCGGCGTCTTCAAATGTCTGCACGACATTCTTGTGCTGCCGTGGAACGAACGGTTCACGGAAGAACACGTCGATTTCATCGCTGCGTCGGTGCGCACGCAGCACGCCAGGCTGCGGGGAGGGCGCTGACATGGCCGAAGCTCTGCGACTGGGTCTGGTCGGCGCCGGCGCCATCTCCCAGGCCTATATCAAGGCGTTGGAGGGGAGCAACCTGGCGCGGTGGACAGGCATGGCCGACATCCGGCCGGTGGCAGCGAAGGCCGCCGCGGAAACGATGGGCTGCGCCGCCTATTCGTCGCACGAGGATCTTGTGAACAAAGCGGGTGTGGATGCGGTAATCATCTGCACACCTCCCGCGACGCATACGGAGATTGCCCTCTTCTTTATCGAGCACGGCATCCCCGTACTGTGCGAGAAGCCCCTCTCGATCGACGTCGAAGGCGCCCGGACGATCGTCCAGGCAGCGGAGAACAGGGGCGTCGTCATGGCGATGGCGTCGAAGTTCCGCTACGTCGACGACGTCATTCGCGCCAAGTCGCTGATCGCGTCCGGCGTGCTCGGCGACATTCTGCTGTTCGAAAATGCATTCACCGCGAAAGTCGACATGTCGAAGCGCTGGAACACCGATCCGAAGGTAAGCGGCGGTGGCGTGCTGATCGACAACGGCACCCATTCGATCGACATCATCCGCTACCTGCTGGGCCCGATCGCGGAGGTGCTGGCGGTTGAGGGCAGACGGGCACAGAGCGGCGCCGTCGAGGACACGGCCAATCTTTTCCTGCGGACCGAAACGGGGATACCGGCGACCGTCGATCTGTCGTGGAGCATCAACAAGGAGTTGGATACCTACCTGCGCATCTACGGCAGCAACGGCACCATCCTTGTCGGCTGGCGGGAGTCGAAGTTCCGCCAGGCATCAAGTCCGGACTGGGTGGTGTTCGGCAAGGGCTACGACAAGAACCAGGCATTCGCTCGGCAGGTTGAAAACTTCTGCCACCGGGTGCTCGGCAGCGAGCCGCTGCTGATCAGCAACGACGACGCGGTGGCTTCAGTGGCGGTGATCCAGTCCGCCTACGAGTCGCTGGCCGAGCGGCGCTGGATCAGCGCGCCAAAGAGCGACGATACTGCACCGCTGTTGCGCGTGCACGGCTGAAGCGTCTGCGGGAACGGCCGGCATGGCGATTCGCCTTCATCCGACGGCGCTGATCGAGGACGGGGTCGAGATCGGCGACGGAACCGCGGTGTGGGACAACGTCCACATCCGGGGGCCGTCGAGGATCGGCCGGCAGTGCATCATCGGCGAGAAGACCTACGTCGCCTATGGGGTACAGATTGGCGACCGGGTCAAGATCAACGCCTTTGTCTACATCTGCAACGCCGTGACGATCGAGACCGGCGTGATGATCGCTGCGGGGACAACCTTCACCAATGACCGCTTTCCGCGGGCGACAACCCCCGACCTCTCGGTCTTGCGGGACTCCGGACCAGACGAGCACACCTACCCAACGCTGGTTCGCGAGGAGCGACAATCGGCGCCCGCTGTGTCGTCGGCAGCGATCTCGAGATCGGCCGGTTCGCAATGATCGGCATGGGCGCGGTGGTGACCCGCAGTGTTCCCGACTTCCACCTGGCGATTGGCCATCCGGCGCGTAGCATTGGGATCGTCTGCCGCTGCGGCGAGCCCACAGCTCGCTTCGACCTCGCGCCGGAGGCGTTCACCGCGTCGGTCATCTGCCGCGCTTGCGGGCTGGCATACGATGTCCGCGCCGGCAGGGTGACGGAAGTCACGCCCCCCGCACCCGTCGCCGCCTGAGAATCGCTAATGCTGAAGGACAAGCCGATCGCGAGCCTGTCTCTCGACCTCGACAATCAGTGGTCGTATATGAAGACCCATGGCGACAAAGCATGGGAGTCTTACCCTTCGTATCTCCACATTGTCGTGCCGCGCGTCTTGCGGTTCCTCGACGAGCGCCAGCTCAAGATTACCTTTTTTATCGTCGGCGCGGACGCCGAGCGGCTGGAAAACCATGCCGCGCTGTCGGCAATCACCGCCGCTGGCCATGAGGTCGGCAATCATTCGCATCACCACGAGCCTTGGCTGCACCTCTATACCGACGCCGAGATCGATGCCGAGATCGGCCGGGCGGAGGAAGCGATCGCCGCCGTCACCGGCCAGCGGCCGCTTGGCTTTCGCGGTCCCGGTTTCAGTATCTCGGCACCGGTGCTGGCGACGCTGAAACGCCGCGGCTACCGCTACGACGCCTCGACCTTCCCAACGTTCCTCGGGCCGGTCGCGCGCGCATACTACTTCTTCACGGCAAAACTGAGCAGCGAGGAACGCGAACAACGCAAGCAGCTGTTCGGCGGCGTCCGCGAGGGCTTCCGACCACTGCGGCCATACCACTGGCGCCTCGATGAAGGGCCATTGCTGGAAATGCCGGTGACGACGATGCCACTTTTCCGGATACCCTTCCACGCCAGCTACTTGATCTATCTCGCCGGATTCTCGCCCGCCGTGGCGCGGATCTACTTCGACATTGCGTTGACGCTGTGCCGGTTGACCGGCGTGCAGCCGTCGCTGCTGCTGCACCCGCTTGATTTCCTCGGCGCCGACGACGGCCTCGAGCCACTGAAGTTTTTTCCGGGCATGAACATCCCCACAGCAACCAAGCTCGCCTGGATGAACGACTTCCTCCGCGCATACGCGCGGCGTTACAAGCTGCTGCCGATGGGTGCGCATGCCGAGGTTTGGAATGCCGCGCCAGACCTGCCGGAAATCGCGCCGATGTTCGGCCACCCCGTCGCTGGTGTAACCCACCCCGGCTGATCCTGATCCCCTGAAGGTCGCTTTGCCTGTTCGCTCAAGATACATCGGCGACGGCTAAAGGGCTTGACCGGTATCGAATTGCCGTACAAATACTGGCAGAATACACCTTTGAGGAGAAGGCATGGCAAAGGAAGAAGTTCTCGAATTCACCGGCGTTGTTACGGAACTGCTACCTAATGCGATGTTCCGAGTAAAGCTGGAGAACAATCACGAAATCCTGGCCCACACCGCTGGCAAGATGCGAAAGAACCGGATCCGGGTGCTGGCAGGTGACAAAGTAAACGTCGAAATGACGCCGTACGACCTGAGCAAAGGTCGGATCACGTTTCGCTACAAGTGAGCCTTCGCAGCGGGGAGATACCCGCTCCCGGCGACCTCGGCTATTTTCCTTCCTGTCCGTTTCCGTCGTTGGTCCTTGCGTCGGCATCGCCCCGACGGCTGCAGCTCCTTGCGCAGGTCGGCATCGTTCCCGGTCTGGTGATGCCCGCGGACGTCGACGAAACGCCGCTGCGAGGGGAACTGCCCCGCCAATACGCAGGCCGGCTGGCGATGGCGAAGGCGCGGCTGATCGCGGATCGTGTGTCCGACCGGATCGTGCTTGCGGCGGACACCGTGGTTGCCCGCGGCCGCCGCATCCTGCCGAAGCCAGCCGATGCTGCGGAGGCGAGGCGCTGCCTCGAATTGCTGTCCGGCGCGCGACACCGCATCTTTGGCGGCGTCGCCCTGATCGTGCCCAGCCGAGCGCCGATGCTGCGCGTCGTCGTTACCGTCGTCGCCTTCAAACGCCTGGCCGAAAGGGAGATCGAGCGCTATCTCGAATGTGAGGAATGGCGGGATAAGGCTGGCGGCTACGCCGTGCAGGGTCGCGCGGCGGCGTTCGTGCGCAGTATCAACGGGTCATATTCCAACATCGTCGGTCTGCCGCTGTTCGAAACCTGTGCGATGCTGGACGGCGTGAGCCTAAGGCTGAGTGCCAGCGCGGCGGCGGAGGGCAGCAATGCCGATCGATGAGATCCTAATCTCGGCAATGCCGGGAGACCGCCGTGCCGCGGCCCGCAGCCGGGGAACGCTCGTTCGCCTGATCTTCGACGCCGACTCTGATGAGCCGCGGCCGGGGGACCTGCGGCGCGGACGCATTGTCGCCCTTGCGCCCGCGATCGGTGGCGCCTTTGTTGATATCGGTGCGCAGCGCCATGGGCTGCTGATGCGGGCCGACGCGCCGGCTGGTCGGGCTCTTGCCGAGGGCGAGGCGCTCGTGGTGCGGGTCACCCGCTCGCCAGACGGCGACAAGGGGGCCAAGCTCGATGCTCGCCTCTCGGACAATGATGTGGCTGCAACCGCTTCCGCCGCAGGCGCTCCCGGTCTCATCAAGACCAGCGGCGATCCGATCGCCGACCTGCTGCGTGGCGCCGCCGGCGAAGATCTCCGCCAGGTGGTGATCGACGATCCGTCGACGCTATCGGCACTAAGGGCGGCTGTCCCCGAGGTAGCCGGCGCCTTGCGCTACTGGGGCGAGGCAGCGCCGCTGTTCGCTGCCGAAGGGGTCGACGAGGCGATCGAAGCGGCGCTGGCAGCGCAAGTGCCGCTGCCGTCCGGTGGCCGGCTGCATATTGAGGAGACTGCGGCGGTAGCCGCCATTGATGTCGACACCGGCGCCTTCGCCGGCGCTTCCGCGCGTGCCGCCGCACTCGCCTGCGATCTTGAGGCGGCGGCCGAGATTGGCAGGCAAATAGTGCTCCGTGATCTGGCGGGGCTGATCGTCATCGACTTCGTGCCGTTGCGCCGACCGGCGGAGCGGGAACGCGTGCTGGCGGTACTGCGCGACGCATTGGCCGGCGACGACCGCCAGATGCGGATCGGTGGTTGGACGCGATTGGGACTGCTGGAGATGGTTCGTGAGCGGCGCGGGCCTTCGCTGCGGCGGCGGCTGACCGCCGCTTGTCCGAGTTGCGCCGGCTTGGGCGCGGTCGGCGACGCTCGATGGGTCGCCGGCGATGCATTGCGCGCCGTCGTCGCAGAAAGGCGCGATCCCGCCTTCGGTATTCCGGCACTGGTAGTGTCGCCGGCCGTGGCGGCGGCACTGCGCGGGCCGTTGGCCGCCGCCCGCCGCCAGGTCGAAGAACGGCTTGGTTGCCCTGTGACGCTGCAGGAAAGTGCATTGCTTCCCGCCGGCGGCTTCCGCCTGACGAAGACGGAGGCTTGTCGGTGAAAGGCCGCCCCGGTGCCGTTCCGCCCGCCTCGCCGCCGCGGCGTTCTTGTCCGATATGTCGGCGGACGGCCGATGCGCGGTTCCGCCCGTTCTGCTCGAAGCGGTGCGCCGACCTCGACCTTTAGCCGGTGGCTGAACGAAGACTATCGTATCCCAGTGGAGACTGACGCTGACGACGAAACGGCTCAGGAGGATGAGCCGCCGCCGGAAGACAGATGATCCAGAACGTTGCACGCCCGGTGAAGATAATCCAAACTTGAGTCGCAAATCGCTCACCTAAGAGCGGTTGCGTTAGTGGGACACATTCGAACGGTCGACATCGCGCGTTGGTTTCTCGCCGCTTTCTTCTCAAGCGTCGCGTTGTTTTACACCGCGACCATTCTGCGCAAAAAGCGGCGCATGGGACGCTCGCCGGTGATCCGCGGCGACAAGGGCAGCCTTCACCGGGTGATCCACGACACCTTCGCGGTGTTTCGCGGCTTGATCCTGCTTGTCTGCATCCTCCGCGTGCCCTTTCCCAGGATCGACGACTGGCTGCTGCCCTTCCGGTCGCTTTGGCATCCCGCCGTGATTTTCTCTGGCTGCGCCCTGATGCTGACGAGCTTCATCGCCATCGTCTGGCTGCACACAGGCATGGCGGACCTTTGGCGTTCCGGCATAGATACAGAAAGGGCAGGGGGCGAGCGCCTGATCGTGGATGGCGCCTTCGCCCATTGCCGCAATCCAATGTTCCTCTGTATCCAGGCGGCGCAGATCGGACTGTTCCTGGCCCTGCCTTCCGTTTTCACTGCTGTTTGCCTGCTCGTCGGTACGGTGGCGATCCAGATGCAGGTTCGGCTGGAGGAGCGGCACCTCGCCGACCGCTTCGGTGACCATTGGCGAAGCTACGCGGCCCGGGTGCCGCGCTGGCTGATCCGGTGAACGATATTAAAAGCACCTAGGTCCGCGGTTGCCGTCCGTCGGCCGGACCAGCATACTCCTGGTTCTCAGGGCTAACTGAGCAACAGGGAGATGTCGTCGTGAAAAGGGCAGCTCTTTTCGCCGGGCTCTTCTTCCTCTCCGTACCCGGAGGGGCGCTGGCACATGCCACCCTTGCGTCGTCGCAACCGGCGGACGGTTCGGTGTTAACGGAAGCGCCGACAACAGTGAGCCTGACCTTTGGCGGCGACGTTCGCCTTGTTTCGCTGTTGCTGAAGAACGCGGAAAGCGCCGACATACCTCTTCTTGCCGAGCCGCCGCATGATGCCCGGCGGAACATCTCCGCGTCGCTGCCGAAGCTGTCGCCCGGCGGCTACAGCGTCGAATGGCGTGCGGCTGCGAAAGACATGCACGCCATGTCGGGCGTGATCCAGTTCACCGTCGCTGCGCCATCGGTGCCAGACCGCTGATCCCAGCTGGCGAGGAAGGCCGGCTGTGCTCGGCCCCTGGGACACCATAGCGCTGGTCTTGAACGCCGCCAGCTTCGTAGCCGTCTTCCAGGCTTCCGGGGTTGCCTTCTTCATCGCCGCATTCTTCGGCGCCGTTCCGGAAAGCGGGTGGCGCATTCGGCGCCTTGGTGCAAGGGCTGCGGCGCTCGGCATCGGCCTGGTCGTGCTGCGGGTACTGCTGGAGCCGGCCCACCTGGCCGGCGCAGCGGCAGGGCTTTCGGATGCGGCGCTGCACCGCCTGGTGATGGCGTCGGATTTGGGAACGGCGACCATGCTGCGCCTCGCCGGCCTGGTCACGATCGTCCTGGCGCTCGGCCGATCTACGCACGCTTCGGCAACCGTTGCCGTCGTCGGCGCGGTCCTCGCCTGTCTTTCGTTTGGGCTCACCGGACATACCGCCACCAGCCCGCTCCGCCCTGTGCTGCTGCCGTTGCTGGGCCTGCACCTGATGCTCGCCGCGTTCTGGTTCGGATCGCTCTGGCCGCTCGGTACCATCCTCCGGCATGAGACGGCGGCGACGGCCGCACGCATTCTCGACGATTACTCGCGAAAGGCGACGTTTCTGGTGCCGCTGATCGCCGTGGCGGGCATCGCAATGGCGCTCGCTCTTGCCGACCCGCCGTCAGCGCTGCCGGGTAGCGGATGGGGCCGCATTCTGCTGGTTAAGCTGGCGCTCTTCGGCGCACTGATGCTGTTGGCGGCCGCCAACAAGTTACGGCTTGTCCCCCGGTTGCGCCGCGGCGATGCCGGCGCCGCCAGCGCCCTGCGCGCATCCATCGCCGCCGAGATGGCCTTGATCGTACTCGTGTTTATGGCGACAGCGATCCTCACCGGGCTGTTCAGCCCCCCTGGTGAAGATGCCATCGCAGGATGGGCGGCCGGCTGTCTGACCGCCGATGATCAGCTGGCGCGGGCCGCCTTCACCATTTCGCGCATCGTTGTCAGATCGACGGCTCCCGGTACCAGCTTGCCGCCGATGATGAACGCCGGCGTGCCGCCGATTTGCAGCGTCTGCGCCAATGCGGCATTGCGCTCGATTTGCGCCTTGATCTGAGGATCGTCCATCGCCGCTTTCAGCTTTTCCGGATCAATGCCGACCTTTTTTGCCGTTTCCAGTACCCGCGCTTCCGAGAGATCGCCGCGTGTTTCCATAAGCGCCACGTGCAGCGCGACGTACTTATCCGGCGCTATCTTCCACGCTGCCAGCGCCGCCCGCGACGCCGTCATCGAATCGGGCCCGAGGATCGGGAATTCTTTGAAGACCACTCGGATGTTCCCGTCCGTCTTGAGCAGTTCCTGCACCGACGGCAGCACCTTCTTGCAGTAGCCGCACCGGTAGTCGAAGAACTCGACGATGGTAACGTCGCCTTTAGGATTGCCGCCGACCGGCGTGCTGGCATCGCGCTCCAATGCGTCACGATTGCCGGCTACCGCCTTTTGCGCCGCTTGCTCCTGGGTTTCCCGCTGCTTGTTGTCGTAAGCTTGCAGCGACTCCAGCAAGACCTCCGGATGCTTCATGATGTAATCACGAACGAGCTGTTCGATGGCCTGCTCTTGCGCATCCGACAGCGGTTCGGCCGCCATGGCGGTGCGGCCCGCGGGCGCCATCGATAACCCCAGCAACAACCCGCTAATCACCGCCAACTTGCCGACGTAGGTGAGAACTCTCTTCGCCATCATCTCTCTCTGCCTTCCCTCGTTGCGGATCAGCGGTCCTCTTTGGCGTTCTGCGCCGCTTGCACGATATCTTCCGCCTGCAGCCGGCCAGGCGAGCCCGGGGGCAGATCCTGAAGTGCTCGACCGGCATGAAACTTCGCTTCGGCAAGCTTGTCGAGTAGCATCGCCTCCTCCGCCAGCGCCAGGGAACTCTCGCCCATCTGGCCATTGCGTCC
Organism: Rhodospirillales bacterium; assembly: GCA_016712375.1. Lineage (GTDB taxonomy): Bacteria > Pseudomonadota > Alphaproteobacteria > Rhodospirillales > Defluviicoccaceae > Defluviicoccus. The sequence continues at coordinate 24,799 of JADJRE010000024.1, read as the reverse complement.
CAGCGCGATCGCCAGCTGCCGCCAGACGAACGGCCGGTTGGGTTCCAGCCGCAGCGAGGTGCGCAGATTGTCGATCGCCGACGGCAACAATTTCGAATCGTTGGTGGCCATCTGCACCCGCGCCAAGTCGACCCGGAGCAGGGGAGCGTCCGGCAAAAGTTCCACCGCCCGGCTGTAAGGCCCCAGCGCCTGCATCGGTCGTCCGCTCTCGAACAGAATCTGTCCCTTCAATTCCTGGAAGTAGGGATCGTCGGGATGCTCGGCAATCAGCCCGTCAATCGTCGCCAGCGCCTTGTCGAGCTGCGCCGTGCGATGCTGGACGATCGCACGCGCGTAACGCGCCGGCAGGCTGGTATCGGAGTCCGGATAACGGCGCCGGGTGATCGACGGATCGTCGAGAAAGGCGTGCAGTTTCGCCAGCATCCGCTGATGCTGGGCCTCGAATTCCGGCCGCACCGGGCGACTCGAATAGGGAGACTGAGCGACGAACGTCTGTAGTGCTTCAATCCGGTCCTGCGTCAGCGGGTGGGTGCGCAGATACGGATCCTGGCGCGAGGCAACGAGAAGTTCCTGCCCGCTCAGCACGTTGAAGAAATCAAGAAGGCCGCGCGCCGACTGCTGCGTGGCATCGAGGAAGCGCATTGCCGCCGCATCAGCGGATCCCTCTTGGGTGCGCGTGTACGGGAGAAAATTGCGCATCGCGACGTTCTGTCCGCCCGACATCACGGCGGCACCGACCTCCGGAGCGCCGGCCACCATGGCCGCCGCGCCCAAAACCACCGCCAGGATGCTCTCGGCGGTTCCCCGCGCCAGCGCATCGTGCACCCGCACCAGATGGCCGCCGGAGATATGGCCCGCCTCGTGGGCGATAACACCGATCACCTGCCCAGCGTCCTCGCTCCGCATCAACAGGCCGGTGTTGATGAAAAGGTTCTGGCCCCGGCGACAAAGGCATTGATTTGTCTGTCGTTTACCAGATAGATGCGGACCGCCGTAGGGTCGAGGCCTGCAGCGACGAAAATTGGCGTTGCGTATCCGCGGATAGTATTTTCGAGCTCGGTATCACGAATGAACGAAATCGGCTGCGCAGAAACGTCCCGTATCTGGCCGACGAGAATGGCCACGATGAGCAACACGGCGGCGATCGAACGAAGGCGCAAGGTGGGCCACGCTGAGGCGATGGTCATTCCCGAAGCTAGTGTCGGCGCACGCTTGCGTCAATTCACGGGCGCGATGTTCGCCGGGCTGATGATCATCCTCGCCGGTTGTTCGTCGCGCAGCGCGCCGTCACCAGGCGCCTACGGCGTAAGCCCGGGATTTGTCGGCGCGGTCGTCGCCGACGAGCCGCAGGCCGCGCTGGTCGGCCGCGACGTGCTGCGGCAGGGTGGTAGCGCCGCCGATGCCGCGATCGCCATGTACTTCACGATGGCGGTCACCCTGCCGTCGCAGGCGGCGTTGGGCGGTGGCGGCGTCTGCATCAGCTATAATCCGGCAACCAACGAGGCGCAGAGCCTGGAATTCCTGGCGCGGGCGCCATCGTCTGCCAGTACTGCCGGGGATCGGCCGACGGCGGTACCCGGCAACGTCCGGGGAATGTTCGCGCTGCATGGCATTTATGGCCGGCTGCGCTGGGCGCAGCTGCTGGCGCCGGCGGAAAACCTTGCGCGATTTGGCTTACCGGTATCGCGGGCGCTCGCCATGGATCTGGCGCAGGTTCAGGATGCGCTCGCCGCCGAACCGGAGGTGAGCCGAATCTTCGCCGGCCCCGGCGGCACCCCGATGGTGCGTGAAGGGGACCCGCTCGTGCAGCCGGATTTGGCGCACGTGATGGCGCTGATCCGCACCAACGGACCCGCAGAGTTCTATTCGGGAGCGCTCGCCGATCAACTGCTGGCCGGCGTGCGCGCCGCTGGCGGGTCCCTCGACCGCAGCGACCTTGCCGATTACCAGCCCGCTTGGCGTAAGCCGCTGGCGGTCGGCTACGACGATCGCAAAGCGTATTTTACGCCACCGCCACCGGCCGGAGGCGGGCTCGGCGGTCAAATCTGGGCGATGCTGGTCAAGGACGGCCGCTGGATCGACGCCAAAGAAGATCTTCGTGACGCCGTGGTCGTCGACGCCGCGCTGCGCGCCTTTTCCGATCGTCCGGCATGGGGATCCAGTCCCGCTGATCCACAGGAACTCGTCGCTTCGTCGCGCGTGGACGCGCTGCTTGCCGGCGCGGAAACGCTACCCGCCCCGCCGAAAGGCATTCCTCAGGAGCCACAGAATCCGGCTGCCGCGACGTTCATCGCGGTGGATCGGGAAGGGGGAGCGGTGGCTTGTGCGGTGACGCTGAACAGCTTGTTCGGTACCGGGCGAGTTGCTCAGGGAACCGGCATCGTGCTCGCCGCTCTGCCCGGTCCCGGCGGACGCGGCGCCGCGATGCTCGGGCCGATGGTGGTGGTGCAGCCTCGCGGTCGCCAGTTCGTCTTCGCCGGAGCCGCTGCCGGGGGCGTCGCGGCGCCGACGGCGCTGGCCGACGTTGCCGCGCGGTCGCTGCTCGGCCGTCAGTCGCTGGATGATGCGGCAGCGGCGGCGCGGATACACGGCGGCAGCGAGGGAAGTGTCGCTTATGCCGAGCCTGCGGCAGCGGCCGCAAGCTTGCAGGCGCTTGTCGACCGCGGCTGGCAAATCGTGACGGTCCCCCGGCTCGGTCGGGTCAACGCGATTCTCTGTCCGGACGGCATGCAGAACAGCCCCGAGTTGTGCGTCGCCGGCAGCGATCCGCGCGGCCTCGGCCTCGCCGTCACAAGCGACTGACTCGTGCCTGCGGCCGGCTCGGGCAAAGTTTCCGATGACCGCTACAGCGGCGGCTCGCGGCGAGGCGCTATCCCGCCGTTCATCGCCATGGACGTTCTCCGTGCAGCCAACGCCCTGGCCGCGGGCGGCGCTCGCGTGCTGCACCTGGAGGTGGGGCAGCCATCAAGCGGTGCGCCGGAGCCGGTGCTACGGGCGGCGGCGCTCGCTTTGGCGGAGGATCGGCTAGGGTACACTGACGCTCTCGGCGTGGAAAAGCTGCGCCGGCGGATCGCTCTCCACTACGGTGAGGCTTACCGTATCGATCTCGACTGGCAACGGGTGGCGGTGACGGGCGGCTCGTCGGGCGGCTTCGTGCTGGCATTTCTCGCCGCCTTCGACGCTGGTCAGCGGGTGGCGGTGGGGGTGCCGGGCTACCCCGCCTACCGCAATATCCTGTCGGCACTGGGTGTCGATGTGGTCAGACTACCGCTGGACGAGAGCACCCGGTTCCAGCCGACGCCGGCAATGCTCGACGATCTCGTCCGCCGTGTCGGTCGGATCGACGGCCTGATCGTCGCCAGTCCTGCCAATCCGACGAGCAGCATGCTGGACGGAACGGCGCTGGCAGCACTGGCGGGGTGGTGCCGGGAGCAGGGGACGCGGCTGATCTCTGACGAGATCTACCACGGCATCGCCTTCGCCGGCCGCGCCGAAACCGCGCTCTCCTTCGGCAACGATGCCATCGTCGTCAACAGCTTCTCGAAGTATTACGCGATGACCGGATGGCGCATCGGCTGGCTGGTGTTGCCGGAGCGGCTGCGGCGCGCCATCGAATGTCTGGCTCAGAACCTCTACATCTCACCGCCAAGCTTGTCGCAGCACGCGGCGATCGGCGCGTTCGATTGTGCGGCCATCCTGGACCGCCACGTCGATCGCTACGCCGCCAATCGCGCGGTCCTGCTGGACGCACTGCCGCGGGCGGGCTTCCGCCGCCTCGCTCCCGCCGATGGCGCGTTCTATCTTTACGCCGAACTGGGCGAAAACGACCCCGATAGTGCCGAAGTAAGCCGCCTGCTGCTGGAGGAGGCGTGTGTCGCCATCACTCCGGGTATCGACTTCGACCCGGAGCGCGGGCACCGGTTCGTGCGCTTCTCTTATGCCGGCGAAACGGCCGCGATCGAGGAAGCGGCGGCGCGGCTGATCGCCTGGCGTGACCGGCACTGCAGCAGGGCCTAGCCTCTTCCGCCGGGACCCGCTACGCGATACCTTAACGGTAGGCGGCACGGCAAAGGCAAGGCCATTGACGGTAGCAATCGAGCGAGCTGAAAAATACGACCTGCGGGTGCCGCGCTACACCAGCTATCCAACGGCACCGCATTTCGGAGCGAGCGTCGATGCCGGAATTTACAGCGGCTGGCTGGCGACGCTCGATCCGGGTGCACCGCTGTCGGTGTATGTCCATATTCCGTTCTGCGACGAGATGTGCTGGTTCTGCGGCTGCTGGACGAAAATCGTCAAGCGCTACGAGCCGATCCGCTCCTACCTCGACGCCCTTCACGGCGAAATCTCGCTGGTTGCGGCGGCATTGCCGGCGCGGATGGATGTGCGCCATCTGCACTTCGGTGGCGGCAGCCCGACGATGCTGGCACCCGAGGACTGGCTTGCGCTGACCGGTGCGCTCGGCCGTAGCTTCACGTTGGCCCCCGACGTTGAAATCGCCGTCGAACTCGATCCGCGCGATGCGACGGAAGAGTATATCGCGGCGCTGGCGCAGGCTGGGGTCACCCGTGCCTCGATCGGCGTGCAGGACTTCGATCCCAAGGTGCAGCTGGCGATCAACCGGATCCAGCCGTTCGATGTCGTCGAGCGCGTCGTCGGCTGGTTGCGCCGGCACGGAATCGCCGACGTCAACCTCGATCTGATGTACGGCCTGCCGCACCAGACGGAGGCGAAGGTCGAAGCGATGGTCGATCTGGCGCTGCGCCTTGCGCCGGCGCGCGTCGCGCTGTTCGGCTATGCGCACGTGCCGTGGATGAAGAGCCACCAGAAGCTGATCGACGAGACGACGCTGCCGGGCGCGGTGGAACGGTTGCGGCAGTTCGCAACAGCGTCGGCGCGGCTGGCCAGCGCCGGATACCGGGCTGTCGGCCTCGACCACTTCGCCCGGCCGGACGACGGACTGAGCGCGGCGTTGGCGGCCGGACGGCTGCATCGCAACTTCCAGGGCTACACCGCCGACGATGCACCCACTCTGATTGGGCTCGGCGCCTCTGCCATCGGCACGCTCCCACAAGGATACGTGCAGAACGCCCAGCCGCTCGCCGACTATCGCCGGGCAATCGAGGCCGGCCGGCTGCCGACGGTGCGCGGTATCGCCCTTTCCGCCGACGACCGGCTGCGGCGGGCAATCATCGAGCGGCTGATGTGCAACCTACGGGTTGATCTCGATGCGGTGTGCCGAGAGAAAGGCATCCAGGCCGACGCGTTGGCTGCCGAGCGCGCCAGCCTCGAGCCCCTAGCTGCCGATGGACTGGTGCGTCTCGACGGCGGTGAAATCGTCGTGACCGAGGCGGGCCGGCCGTTCGTCCGGCTCGTGGCAGCCGCTTTTGATGCTTATCTGCAGCCCGGCGCCGCCCGGCATTCCCGCGCCGTCTGACCGCTGCGCGCGACCAGGAGGGGACAGGAGACATGTCGATCGTCCGAGTGCTGTTGTTGTGCTGCGTCGTTTGCCTGCTCGGCGGACCCGCTGCCGCCATCGAAGTTGCCGGCAGCGTTGCCAAGTTACAGGGCTCGGCGATCGCCACCGCCAACACCGGCTTCAGCCGGCCGTTGCAGGAAGGCTCGACGATCCTGGTGGGCGATCGCGTTGCTACCGGTGCCGATAGCCGTTTGCGGCTCAGGATGGCCGATGGTGCGATGGTTACGCTTGGCAGCTCCAGCACGATGACGATTGAGGCCTGGAACGAGGATCCTAGCCTTGGCCAGGCGGCGCTCAACATCGTCGAGGGCGTGTTCCTCGCCGCCTCGGGCGCCATCGCCCGGTTGGGACCGGACCGCATGGTGGTGACGACACCGGTGGCGACGCTGGGCATCCGCGGCACCGAGGTATGGGGAGAAGCATTTCCCGACCGACTTGCCGTTGCCCTGCTGTCCGGTACGGCGGTTGTTGTCGCCACGCCGCAGGGCGCCGTGGAAATGAATGTCCCGGGCAGTGGGCTCGACGTTGTCGCCGGCGAGGCGCTGCCGCCGATCAAGCAGTGGGGCCCGCCGCGGCTGCAGAAAGCAGCCGATGCGGTGGCATTTGCCGACGAATAGGCGGGTGAGCCCGCGTCAACGTTTGCGGGCGAGGGTGAGGCCGTCGCCGATAGGCACCAGGCTGAGGTCGATGCGCGCGTCGCCGTGAAGGGCGGCATTGAAGGCGCGGATGGCTTGGGTATCGTTGTCGTGGACGGCAGGATCGGCGACGCGGCCATCCCACAGGGTATTGTCAACGATCACCAGTCCACCCGGCCGCAACAGCTTCAATGCCGCCTCGTAGTAGCCGAGGTAGTTGCCCTTGTCGGCGTCGATGAAGACAAGATCGAAGCTGCCGGCGGCACCTGCGTCCAGCAGGTTGCCAGTGGTTTGCAGAGCAGGGGCCAGCCGCAGCTCGATCCGGCCGTCGACGCCGGCTTTGCGCCAGTACGAGCGCGCTTTCGACGTCCATTCATCGGAGACGTCGCAGGTCACCATTCGGCCGCCGGCCGGAAGCGCCAGCGCCATCGCCAAGGCGCTGTACCCCGTGAAGGTTCCAATCTCAAGGATCGATCGCGCCCCGGTTACTTTGACCAGCAGCGCCATGAACTGTCCCTGCTCCGGCGAGATCTGCATGCCAGCTTGCGGCAGCGCCAGCGTTTCGGCGCGCAGGCGGGCGAGCACCGACGCCTCCCGCAAGGAGACATCGATCAGGTAGCGGTAGAGGCGTTCGTCAACGGCGATAGTGCGATTGGACACGCGATTATTCCTCTTCCCCAGGGGGTTCGGCGCTGGGAAGCAGCACCGCCGCGCCGGTCAGACGGCCCTCGCGCAGCCGGGCGAGCGCCTCGTTGGCGGCGTCGAGCGGCATCGTGGTGATCTCGGTGCGAACCGGCACCAGCGGCGCGAGAGCCAGGAACTCTTCGCCGTCGCGCCGGGTCAGATTGGCAACGGAGACCAGCTTCTTCTCCCGCCACAGCAGTTCGTAGGCAAACGACGGGATGTCGCTCATGTAGATGCCGCCGCAGACGACGGTGCCGCCTGGGCGGATGGCCCGCAGCGCCGCCGGCACCAGCGCGCCCACCGGTGCGAAGATGATCGCCGCGTCCAACTCCTCGGGGGCCGGCGTGTCGGCATCGCCGGCCCAGGCTGCTCCCATCCGACGCGCGAATTCCTGCGCTGCGTGGTCGCCGGGGCGGGTGAAGGCGAAGATTTTTCGTCCTTCAAACCGGGCCACCTGAGCCGTGATGCCGGTAAACTTCGCATCAGGGCACAAGTTCTCCTGATCGCTCTGGCAATAAAAGCAACGGCCGCAGGTCCAGCCGAGCCACGCCACGCCCACCCGATCCCCCGGCGCCACCGAATGGACGTCGGCGCCGACCGCTTCAACGCGGCCAATGATCTCGTGGCCGGGAACGATCGGCAGTTTCGGGTGTGGGAGTTCACCGTCGCAGACGTGCAGATCGGTCCGGCAGACGGCGCAGGCCGCGACGCGGATAAGCGCCTGTCCCGGAGCCGGTTTCGGTACCGGCAGGTCGCGCGCCACCAGCGGTGTCCGAGGAGCCTCCAGCAGCATCGCCCGCATTGGTCGTGCACTCCCCAGTCATCTACGCTTCATCGACGCAAGCAGTCAGCGGTACAGGCTTACCAGGCGAGAAACGAGCACGGCGATGTAAAGGTTGCCAGCAACTGTCTCTAGCGTCGTCCAGATCTGAGCAAAGCGATTGACCGGCGTGATGTCGCCGATGCCCAGTGTCGTCAGGCAACTCAAGCTATAGTAGAGGAATTCATGCAGCCGATAGGGGTGAATTGCGAGCGCGGGAATTGTCGTGAAGGCATTATTGTCAAGGAGGTATATCATCCAATAGGACATCCCCCATGCCACCCCCAGCATGAGATAGATCGCGGCGGCGCCACAGAGGATGTCGGCATCGATCTGGGATGCGGTAACAAGCCGGCGGAGAACAACAGCGATTGTGTACATCAAATACATCGCCATGAGCGCCAGTCCTGGCATGTAGACGACTTGATGCTCAAGCAGCATGCCGCCGCCCAAGACGATGCCGCCCGCTATAGCGAGGCCTGCAGCAATCCATCGCTGATGACGGGCCGTGCTTGCCGCGCCGACGGCCGAGAACAGCACGATCGCCAGCAGCGAGGAAATAATGGCGCGATCGATCTGATCACTGCCGACAAACGGCGAAGCGATCAGGAGCAGCAGCAGCGCCAGAAGCAACCCGAGAAATCGGTAGCTCTGGAACCGTTCGAGAGAGAATTGCGGACGAGGCAGGCCTAATCGCATCTGCCGCTGCCCCGCCCGATGCCCCGGGCGAGCCACCGCCAACTATCGCCGCGACGACCCTGCGAGCCTGCTCGTACAGCCGCGCGCCGGCTTCCTTCGTGGGCCTCGATCGGCATTACCAGCACACCACGAACCTCGTTTCGGAATTACCGCGCAACAGGCCTTCGCTCGTCTTTTCTACACGGTACGGCCCGGCAAATCAGCCGCCAACATGCTCCAAACGCTTCTCCTGCCAGTGACCGGCTCTGCAACGCCTGGCCGAAAGGTTTCAGTGCCTGCTTCCAGCAGCGGCCTCGTTACACGTCCAGCGCGTCTGCGACAAAACGAGCGTGCTCGCAGATCAGTGCGAATCGAAGCTCTGGCCGTCGGCCCATCAAGGTCTCCACCCGTTGGCGCGTCGCGCCAGTCTCAGACTTGGCGTCGCCTTCGGGAACGATGACACGCAGCAGCGCCCGCGTCTTCGGGTCCATCGTCGTCGACCTGAGCTGCGCCGCCGGCATCTCGCCCAGCCCCTTGAAACGGCTGATCTCCACCTGTCCGCGACCAGCGAATTCGGTCGCCATCAGCTCGTCCTTGTGGATGTCGTCGCGGGCGTAGAGCGTCACCGGCCCACGCGACAGCCGGTAAAGCGGCGGCACGGCAAGATAGAGGTGGCCACTCTCGATCAGGCGGGGGATCTCGCGATAGAAGAAGGTGATCAGCAGCGAGGCGATGTGGGCGCCGTCGACGTCGGCGTCGGTCATAATGATGATCTTGTCGTAGCGCAGCGAAGCCTCGTCATAGGCGGCGCCGACGCCGCAGCCCAATGCCTCGACAAGGTCGCGGAGCTCCTGGTTCAACCGCAGTTTTTCCGCCGAGGCGCTGGCGACGTTGAGGATCTTGCCACGCAGCGGCAGCACCGCCTGCGTCTCCCGGTCGCGTGCCTGCTTCGCCGAGCCGCCCGCCGAATCGCCCTCGACCAAAAACAGCTCGGTGCCCGCCGCGGCCTCGCGCGCGCAATCGGTGAGCTTGCCTGGCAGCCTGAGCTTGCGCGTCGCGGAGGCCCGCTTGACCTGCTTGTCCTGGCGGCGCTTCAGCCGCTGCTCGGCGCGTTCGACAACGTGAGCGAGCAGGGCGCTCGCGTGTGCCGGCGCATCGGTCAGCCAGTGGTCGAAATGATCGCGCAGCGTCGCCTCGACCAGTCTCGTCGCTTCCGGCGAGGTCAGTTTCTCCTTCGTCTGCCCCTGGAACTGCGGGTCGCGCAGGAACAGCGACAGCATCACACAAGCGCCAGCGACGACATCTTCGGGCTGGAGCTTGTCGGCATCTCGATTCTTAATCCGTTCGCCGTACGCTTTGAGACCGCGCGTCAACGCTGCGCGAATACCGGCCTCGTGAGTGCCTCCCTGCGGTGTTGGCACCGTGTTGCAGTAGGCGGTGAGGAAGCCGTCCTCATCGAGCGGCCAGGAAACTGCCCATTCGACGCGGCCGATGCCGTCGCAGAGCTTCGCCTCGCCGGCGAAGGGTTCAGGCGTCAGCGTCGGTCGGCCGTCCAGCGCTGCCCGCAAATAATCGCCAACGCCGCCTGGGAAGTGCAAGACCGCGTCCGCCGGCACACCAGTATCGCCGTCGAGCAGTTCCGCGGGACATGACCAACGGATCTCCATGCCGCGAAACAAATACGCCTTGGAGCGGGCCATGCGGTACAGCACGCCGGGGCGGAAGCGTGCGTCCTCGCCGAAGATTTGGGGGTCGGGGAGGAAGCTCACGGTCGTTCCACGTCGGTTCTGCACCGGCCCGGCATTGCGCAGCGGGCCTTGCGGGACGCCGCGGGCGTAAGCCTGCGCCCACAACACCCGGTCGCGCGCAACTTCGATGCTCAGGTGCAATGCCAAGGCATTAACCACCGAGAGGCCCACGCCGTGCAGCCCGCCAGAGGTGACGTAGGCGTCTCCGCCGAATTTGCCGCCGGAGTGCAGGGTGGTCAGAATCACTTCCAACGCCGAACGATTCTTGAATTTCGGATGCGGATCGACCGGGATGCCGCGGCCGTTGTCCCGCACGGTAACGGAGCCGTCGGCGGCCAGATGCAACTCGATGCGGGTTGCGTGCCCGGCCACCGCCTCGTCGACCGCGTTATCCAGCAGCTCGGCGACGAGATGGTGGAGCGCGCGCTCGTCGGTGCCTCCGATGTACATCGCGGGCCTGCGCCGCACCGGCTCCAGCCCCTCCAGCACCTCGATGTCCTTCGCCGTGTAATCGGCAGGAGTGGGGTCGACGCGCGAGAACAGATCCTCTTTCACCGCCAGGCGGCTCCTGTCAAAGGTGGGTGAGGGAGTGTACGGGCCACATCGTCGCCAGCCAACATTCCCTCGTTACAGTTGTTCAGGTGAACCCCGACGAAGGACATACGGATGCTGACATCGGCGGCATATCCGGCTCACGCCGTTCGGCCCAGCAACCTCGGCCGAGGTCGCAAGGCCTGGGCTCGGGCAACACGGAATTCGGCAGCGGGGCGTGGTTCCGGTGAGGTGGAAGAGGTTGGCGAGCGGGTGGGGAAAGAATCGCTGGAACCTCGTGACATCTTGTTCATTCTCGATAAGCGGGGTTGCCGCAGCGCTTAACCCGGCCCGAGGGTCCCCTTCGTCGCGGTCAAGCCCGTCGCCCTACGGCCGGTTCCGGCGTTCGCCGTCGCCAGTGGTCGAGCGATCGGCGAGCCAGGGATCAGACTGGCTCGCCGGTTTCCATCGCGGTGGCGCCGGCGGTCGAAAGCAGACGGCGGCAGAAGGCTGAAGATGCTGAAGCGGCGCCTGCAAACGCCACTTACCTGTCGACCAACTGAAGATCGCTTTGATTTTCGGTCTGACGAATGGCAAATCTCTTCCAGAAATGAAGCCACAGTCGCGGCAGCGGAGAGATGGCATGCTCGGCATCCCCACCGCCGCAGAGCATGTCTACACCGCACAATGTCCATAGCAATGTCTTGTATCGAAAACGAAGGCGCGGCACATGCTGGCAACCGCAACCCGCCAAAGCCAGACAGCCTTCGACCAGATGCCCCCATAAAGGCGGGCGGTACTGCTCGATATCAGGGCTCCCGGCGTGGATAGCAGCGAGATACCGCCGATTGTCGGTATCGGCGCGTCTGCCGGCGGTATCGAGGCATTCCGAGGCTTCTTTGAGAACATGCCCCCGGACAGCGGGATGGCGTTCGTTGTCGTGCTGCACCTCCCGGCTGATCGCCTCAGCATTCTCCCGGACATCCTCGGTCGCTGGACCGCCATGCGGGTCGTTGAGGCGACTGACGGCTGCGCGGTCGAAGCAAACTGCGTTTATGTGCCGCCGTCCGGTGTCGGAATTCAATTGCGCGACGGGCTTCTGCACTTGCACGCACGCCTCAATAACGAGCCGCGCGAACTGACGCCGATCACTATGTTCTTCGACTCCCTGGCGGCCGAGCTGCGGGAGGATGCGATCGGCGTGGTGCTTTCCGGCACGGGCAATGACGGCTCGCTCGGGCTTAAGGCGATCAAGGCATGCGGCGGGCTGACCCTGGCGCAGGGAAGCGACACCGGCCGGCCGCAATACGAGGGGATGCCCGCGAGCGCGATCGCAACGGGGGCAGTGGACATCATCGCTTCGGCAGAAGCGATGCCTGCCCAGATCATAGCCGTCCAGGAGGCGCGCCGATCCCCCGTTGAACTGGCGGAGCTCTCAGCTGAGAACACCGGAGCAGCGAGGATCTGCAACGTCGTGCTACGGCAAACCGGACACGACTTCAGGGGCTACAAGGAAAACACGTTTCTACGTCGGATACAGCGTCGGATGCACGTGCTGAATGTTTCGACACTAGAAGCCTATGCGGCGCGCGTGGAACACGATCCCGGCGAGGTTGCCATGCTGTTTCAAGACCTCTTGATCGGCGTGACGTCCTTCTTTCGCGATGCCGACACGTTTGAGGCGCTTAATCGGATCGTCGTCCCGCGGTTGTTCAAAGACAAATCCACGGAGGATACCGTTCGGGTCTGGGTGCCCGGTTGTGCAACCGGCGAGGAAGCCTATTCGCTCGCCATCCTGCTTCGCGAGCACGTCGACGGACTGGCCGGGCCAGCGCCTGGTATTAAAATAATGGCCACGGACATTGATGAGCTCGCTATTGCCGCGGCGCGGGCCGGCCGCTACCCATCAACTTTGCTGAAGGGGCTGTCACCGGAGCGGCTGTCGCGATTTTTCGTGATGGGCGCTGACGGCAGCTACACCGTAAGCAAGAGATCCGCGCGCTCTGCACCTTCTCTTCCCATAGCCTGACCCGCGACCCACCCCTTCTCGCGTATCAACTTGGTGTCCTGCCGCAACCTTTTGATTTACATGGACAGCGATCTGCAGGCGACCGTCATCCCGGCATTTCATTATTCGCTTGTTCCGAATGGCATTCTGCTGCTTGGCAGTTCGGAAACCGTTGCCCGTCAGGAAGCTTTGTTCGCGCCTTTGGACAAGGCGCATAGGATATTTCAGCGGTGCGATGGTGCTAGCCCACCTTTACGACTGCCTGGTAAGACAGCGGTGCGGGAGTTGTTGCATTCTACGAATGCCACGCCCTTGAAGGCTCCTGGAGCAGCCTCCCGAGCCAGCAGCCGAGCCAGCGAGCGCGTGCTGGAGCGATTCGGGCCTGCGTTCGTTGTCGTCACGGCACAGGGCGAGATCGTCCAATACTCCAGCCGTACCGGTCGATATCTTGAGCCAGCCGCCGGATTGGCCAGCCACAACGTGCTGGATATGGCGCGCGGTGGGCTACGCATTCATATCAGGACCGCGCTCAAGCAGGCCATCGAGACCGGCCGACCTGTCCAGCACACCGGCGTTTCCGTTGCCGCTCCTGGCGAGCAAAACCAGGTCATAGTTCTATCTGTGGAGCCTCTTCGAGAGTCGGCAGGCGATACGAGATACTTGGTCATGTTCATCGAGGACGGGCAGCCACACCACAGGGCTACCGACACCCGACCGGCAGGACCTCCCGATGACCACCCAACGTTGACGTCAGATCAGCAATTAGAGATCGAGCTGCGAGAGACGCGCGAGCAGCTTCAATCGATCACAGAGGAGCACGATAACGCGCTTGAGGAACTGCGCAGCACAAATGAAGAGTTACATTCACTGAATGAGGAGCTGCAATCTGCAAATGAAGAACTGGAGACTTCCAGAGAAGAAATCCAGTCAATCAACGAAGAGCTACAAACCGTCAACGCTCAGCTCGCAAGTAAAGTCGATCAGCTCGACCGCCAGAATAGCGACCTGCAGAACCTGTTTGAGGGTACTCAGGTTGCTACTATCTTCCTAAGCCCATACTTGGTAATCCGGGGCTTCACACCGGCCGTCGCGGAAGTATACAACCTAATTCCGAGCGATGTGGGAAGGCCGCTGACTGACATCGTGAGCCGCCTTTCTTACTCTGAGTTGCGCGATGATGTAAAACGGGTGCTTGACACCCTGGAGCCACTAGAACGCAGGGTTGAGCGCGATGACCAGGCCGCATACTACCTCATGCGTATTCTTCCCTATCGCACTGCAGAAAGCACGGTGGATGGAGCGATCGTTACGTTTGTCGACGTGACCAGCATTGTTAAAGCCGAGCAGCATCAGAGGCTCCTCGTTGATGAGCTTAATCACCGGGTTAAGAACATGCTGGCAGTCGTTATATCGCTAGCCGCGCAGACAATGCGCCGGTCTGAGACGATTGAACAGTTCTCGAATACCTTTCTCGGGCGCATCCACGCGCTTGCCGCCGTGTATGCAATTCTAAGCAGGGAGTCATGGCAAACAGTATCTTTACGAGACGTGATCTCAGAGGAGATACGGCCATTCCTGGCGGAGGACGGCAAAAACGTGACGCTGACCGGTCCTTTCGTCCGGCTGAGGTCGCAAGCGGGACTTTCGCTGGGCCTGGCCATCCACGAACTGACCACCAATGCCGCCAAGTATGGCGCGTTGGCCGTCCCCGAAGGGATCGTCACCGTGACGTGGCAGGTGGAAAAGGGCGCGGACGGGAGCCGTCTCTTGCTGCAATGGGTCGAAGAGAATGGTCCGCGTGTCGAGGTGCCGGAACACCGGGGATGCGGCATGATGCTAATCGAGCGCGGCTTGAAGCAGGACATGCAGGCAGAGGTGACGATAGAGTTCGCCGCGAAAGGCCTCAGAGTGACGTTATCCGCACCATTACAAAGCAAAGAAGCGGTACAAGGACAAACAGGCGCCGAACCATGATTCAGAGCAAACACAATATTCGTGGAAGGCGGGTCCTTCTGGTGGAAGACGAGATGCTGGTGTCCTTGCTCATCGAGGACATGCTCGCAGATGAGCAATGCGTTGTGGTAGGTCCCTTCTCCCGGCTCCCTGACGCGCTTGTGGCAGCGCGCACCGAGAACATCGATGTTGCGATCCTGGACGTGAACATCGATGGCGATAAGGTCTTCCCGGTGGCGGAAATTCTCGCTGCCCGCCAAATTCCCTTCCTGTTTCTCTCGGGATACGGGCAACAGGCTATTCCGCGTGACAGGCCCCACTGGCGGGTGTGCAGCAAGCCGTTCAGGCCACAAGAATTGGCTGAGATGCTGGTCGAACAACTGCAGGGAAGTGGCCCCTGATCTACGCCTTCCCTCGCGACCGTGCGGATTGAGAAAACAAATCGCCGTTGAGGCTCGGTGGCAAAAGGCCTAAAGAGCTTGTGAACAGGGCAGGGCGCGCGATCATGAGCATCGACGAGCTAAGCATCACGTCCCTCCGTGTCGAGCGCGTGCTAGCGACTCATCATCGAGAGATTCTATCCATCTACGCCGACGATACGCTGGCCGCCGTTTCTCGGCAGTTCGAGCGGAAGCGAACCGGCATCGCCATCGTTGTCGACTACGAGAACCACGTGATTGGCGTCGTCTCGCTTGGTGACATCGTGCATGCGATCGGCGAGCACGGCGCCAACGCGCTGTACTTACCAGTGCGGATGATCATGACCACTGAAGTGATCACCTGCACACCCGATGAGGCAGCTGAGAGCGCCGTCCACAAGATGACCATCCATAATGTTCGCCATCTGCCGGTCGTGGAGAACGGCATGCTGAAGGGCTGCATCGAAAAGATCGACGCGCTGGAGACGTTGTACGAGGAAGCCGAGCTCGACTTCACGCAGCTCCGCAATTATATTTTCAAGACCGGCGGCCGTTACTAGGCTGCACGGCCTTTCGGCTGCTTGCTGTTCTTTTTTGACTTTGCCGCTGGTGCTAGTAGGGTGTGTTTTTCACGCCCGAAATTGCCTTAGATATAAATACATTAGAAATTTGTGCTATGAATCCGATATACATCATATTATGTGTATCGGAGATGTAGATCACAGGCTGCCACTGTACTTTGTGGGCGGCCATGAGCGATGCGGGGCGATGCGGCATTTTCCTCTGTTTCTCGACCTCCATGGCCGTGATGTCCTCGTCGTCGGCGGCGGTGGGGCGGCGGCACGCAAAGCACTGGTTCTGGCGGGCTGCGGCGCGCGGGTGAGCGTCGTCGCCGAACGGCCGGACGAGGAGTTGATCGAAGCCGCTGTCGGCGGTCGCCTTCGTCTTCACCCAAGGCCCTTTGCCGACGCGGACGTCGAGGGTCGGACACTCGTGGTGTCCGCCACCGAGGAGGCCGGCCTGGACGCTTCGGTATCGGCCGCTGCGCGGGCGCGGGATGTCCCGATCAATGTCGTCGACCGCCCTGCGCTGTGCACGTTTCTGTGGCCGGCGATCGTCGATCGCGATCCACTTACCGTCGCGGTGTGCAGCGGCGGTGCGGCGCCGGTGCTGGCGCGCTCGGTGCGCGCGCGGATCGAGGCAATGCTTCCGGCAAATCTTGGCCGTTTGGCGCGCTTCGCCGACAGCTTCCGCGCCGCGATCAAGGCGACGCGAATTTCGGGTCCGGCGCGCCGGCGCTTCTGGGAAGGTTTCTTCGAAGGGCCTGTCGCCGCCCAGGTGCTGGCCGGCGACGAGCGTGGCGCGCGCGAGCGGATGCTCGCCACGATCAATCGTCGCGACCAAGCCGCGCCGGAAGAAGGCATCGTTCATCTCGTCGGCGCCGGTCCGGGTGATCCCGAGCTGCTGACGTTGAAGGCGCTTCGCCTTCTGCAGCATGCGGACGTCATCGTCCATGACCGGCTGATCGGCCCGCGCATCCTCGATTACGCGCGGCGTGATGCCGATCGCATCAACGTCGGTAAGATGCCGGGTAGCCACGCCGTGCCGCAGGACCAGATCAACACGCTGCTGCTGCGCCACGCCCGCGCCGGCCGGCACGTCGTCCGACTGAAGGGCGGCGATCCGTTCGTGTTCGGCCGCGGTGGCGAGGAGCGGGATTTCCTGCTGCGGCATGGCATCCATGTCGAGGTCGTGCCCGGCATTACGGCGGCCACCGGCTGTGCCGCAGCCGCCGGTATCCCCCTCACGTTGCGGGGGGAAGCGCAGACGCTGAACATCGTCACCGCCCATGCTGAAAATGGCGAGTCTGAACTCGATTGGCCGGCCTTGGCACGAGTGGGGCGCACGCTTTGCGTGTATATGGGAGCTGCCGCGGCGCAGCGCATTGCTGAGCGGCTGATTGAGCACGGCCGCGATCCGGAAACGCCGGCGGCGGTGATCGTCAACGGCACGCTGCCGGAGCAGCAGATCTTGACGGGCCCGTTGCGCGAGTTGGCGGCGATCCTCGGCGACGCGGGCGCGGGGCCAGCGCTGATCGTCGTCGGCGAAGTCGTTCGCCGAGCTGCCGCGTGGGCCGGATCGGCCGAGCCGCCGAGGCTGATGGTAGCCGCTGTTAACTAATCGATAGGATTGCGATGAGCGAAACCGAGAGCAAGAGCGGCAAGCGCACAACAGAAGAAGGGGTGCTCGCGATCTCCACCGCGCGAGGTGCGCGAGGCGGCGCGCTGAAAGCGATAACGGCGAACCGCCTGGTGGACGGCGTTGTCGTCTATCTCGGCGAAGGCGGCGGATGGGTGGAGGCGATCGAAGCGGCGCGAAGCGTCTCCGGCAAGGACGAAGCGGCCGCGCTGCTGGCCTCGGTGGAGCCGGACGTTGCCGCTTGCCGCATCGTGGGGCCGTACCTGATCGATGTGGTGGCCGGCTCCGACGGAAAATTGCGCGGCGCCAGCGAGCGCGAGCGCATTCGCGCCTTGGGTCCGACGGTGCGGTTGGATCTGGGCAAGCAGGCGGAGGCTTGATCCGTGTATCGGTATGATGAGTTCGATCACACCTTTGTCGCCCAGCGCGTGGCACAATTTCGCGACCAGGTAGCACGCCGGCTTTCCGGCGAGCTGACCGAGGACGAATTCCGCCCGCTCCGCCTGATGAACGGCCTGTATCTACAGCTGCACGCCTACATGCTGCGGGTCGCCGTGCCCTACGGCACGCTGTCGGCGCGGCAGATGCGGCAGCTGGCGCACATTGCTCGACGCTACGACAAGGGCTACGGCCACTTTACCACCCGACAGAACATCCAATACAACTGGCCAGCGTTGAAGGACACGCCCGACATCCTGATGGATCTGGCGGACGTCGAGATGCACGCGCTGCAGACCAGCGGCAACTGCATCCGCAACGTCACCGCCGACCAGTATGCCGGTGCGGCAGCCGACGAGATCGAGGATCCGCGCATCTGCGCCGAGGTGATCCGGCAGTGGTCGAGCCTGCATCCGGAGTTCTCGTTCCTGCCGCGCAAGTTCAAGGTGGCGGTCACCGGCGCGCCGGCGGATCGAGCGGCCATCGCCGTGCACGATATCGGTATCCGCGTCGTTCGCGCTGAAGACGGCGCAATCGGCTACGAGATACTGGTCGGTGGCGGCCAGGGGCGGACGCCGATGATCGGCAAGACGATCCGCGCCTTCCTGCCGAAGCGCTACCTGCTGAGCTACATGGAGGCCATTCTACGCGTCTACAACGAGTTCGGCCGGCGCGACAATATGTTCAAAGCGCGCATCAAGATCCTCGTCCATGAGGTTGGCATCGAAGAGTTTCGACGGCGTGTTGAAGAGGAATGGGAAGCAATTCGCGGAACTTCCGTCGAGCTGCCCGAGGCGAGATGCAGCGTATCGCCGCATATTTCGCGCCGCCCGCTTTTGCCACACTGCCAGCGCTCTCGACGGATTTTGAGCAGCGTAAGCGCGCTGATCGGACGTTCGCCGGCTGGGCGCGCGTCAATCTCAATCCGCATAAGCAACCCGGCTATGCCATCGTCAACATTTCGCTGAAGCCGATCGGCGGCGTGCCGGGCGATGCCTCCGCCGAGCAGATGGACGCCATCGCCGACCTCGCCGAGCGCTATTCGTTCGGTGAGGTGCGGGTTACCCACGAGCAGAACCTCACCCTGCCGCACGTCCGGCGGGACGATCTGTTTGAACTTTGGCGGGAGCTGCAACCGCTGGGTCTCGCGACGGCTAACATTGGCACGGTTTCGGACATCATCGCCTGTCCCGGTCTCGACTATTGCAACCTCGCCAACGCGCGGTCGATCCCGATCGCCCAGCGCATCTCCGAGCGTTTCGCAGACATCGACAGGGCACACGACATTGGTGAGCTGAAGATCAAGATCTCCGGCTGCATCAACGCCTGTGGCCACCATCACGTCGGCCACATCGGCATCCTCGGTGTCGACAAGAAGGGCGAGGAGTTCTACCAGCTGACGCTTGGCGGTGACGCCACCGAGACGGCGTCGCTGGGGCAGCTGATCGGTCCGGCGTTCGCCTATGACGACGTGGTCGACGCGGTAGGTACTCTGGTCAACACCTACATCGACCTGCGACAGGATGGGGAGCGCTTTCTCGACACCTATCGCCGGGTCGGCATCGAGCCGTTCAAGGAGAAACTCTATGCCGCTCATTAAGGACGGCCGCGCCGTTGACGATCCGTGGGTGATGCTTGATGACGACGCACCGCTGCCGGCAACGGGTCAGATCATCGTCTCGCTGGCGCGTTTCCGCGAGCAGCGCAGCACGCTGCTAGAACGGGGTGGGCCCGTTGGCGTGTGTTTGAACAGCGCCGAGCTGGCTGCCGAGATCGGCGCCGATGCGCCGCTGCTTGATCTGATTGCGATCGAGTTCCCGACCTTTCGCGATGGCCGCGGCTATTCCACGGCGCGGCTGCTCCGCGAGCGCTGGGGCTTTGCCGGCGAGCTGAGGGCAGTCGGTAATGTCCTGCGTGACCAGCTTTTGTTCATGCATCGCTGCGGCTTTGATGCTTTCGAAGTGGCTAGCGGCGACGCGGTCGAACTATGGCGCAAGGCAATCGCCGAATTTACCGTCTTCTACCAGCGGGCGGCCGATGATCGCGTACCGGCGACGACGCTGCGGCATCGGCGGCGGGCGGCCGAATGACTCCGCCCGACCGGATCCCTGCCGGCTGGCTTGAGGAGGCGCCGGCACAAGGAGCCTTCGCCGGCGGGTTGCCGCGGGTCGACGAGTTGGCGCAGCGCTGGTCGGAGGCGGACACCGAGACCATGCTGGCCGGCATGATCCACGACGAGTTCCCGGGGCAGATCGCGCTGGTCTCCTCGTTTGGCGCCGAGGCTGCGGTGTTATTGCATATGGTCGCGGGCATCGAACCGCGCCTGCCGATAATCTTCCTCGATACCGGCAAGCTGTTCGGCGAAACCCTGCGTTATCGCGACAGGCTGGTCGCCGACCTGGGGTTGAGCAACGTCCGCTCGATCAAGCCGGATGCGGCGCGCCTCGATGCGCTCGATCCGGATGGCGTGCTGTGGTTTGGCAACCCTGACATGTGCTGCCACATACGTAAGGTCGAACCACTCGCCCGCGCGCTCACCGGCTTCGATGCCTGGATCACCGGCCGCAAGGGCTTCCACGGCGGCGAGCGGGACGGTTTGCAGCGCATCGAGCGCAACCACGACGACGACCGGATCAAGATCAATCCGCTCGCGCTGTGGCAGAGGGCGGATATCGATGCTTATTTCGACCGTCATGCCCTGCCGCGCCACCCGCTCGAGGCGGAGGGGTTCCTGTCGATCGGCTGCATGCCCCGCCCGGATCGCGTTGCTCCAGGCGAGCACCCGCGTGCCGGCCGCTGGCGCGGCAGTGAGAAGACGGAGTGCGGCAGCCATCTCACCCCGAACCGCAAGTGGAACATGGGCGGAATGGACGGCATCTGAGCCGGTCTTGAGCGGTTAACGGTTTCTCAGCCTTCTGCCCTTACGGTTGCGGTGCCGGCGTGCCAGCAAAAGTTCGCCGGTGTCGGGGAACCCAGTCGAAGGGCAAAGACGCATGGCCGATGCGGACGATCTGGCGATTGATGATCGCCTCGGATTTCTGCGACTTGATGCCGCGGCGAAGCAGCGACTAAGCGATTTGCAGGAGACGGTCGCGGCAGCACTGCCGCCGATCGTCGACGATTTCTACACCTTCCTGCGCCAACAGCCGCAACTTTCCCGCCTGCTGGGCAACGATGCCAACGTCGCGCGGCTGAAAGGTGCGCAGCAGGCGCACTGGAAGAATATGTTCCGCGGCCGCTTCGACGCCGAATACGTTTCCCAGGCGGTGCGTGTCGGGCGAACCCACGAGCGGGTTGGCCTGGAGCCACGCTGGTACATGGGCGGCTACTGCTTCATTCTTGACCGGCTGCTGGTCGAGCTGCTGAGCTCCCGCCGTCACCGGGCCAGTCGGCTGGAGGACATGCGGGCGGTGCTGCGGGCCGCCTTCCTCGACATGGACCTCGCCGTCTCGACGTACATCCAGAGCGGCGAGGTCACCAAGCTGAAGAGCGAGTTGCTGGTCCTCGCCGACTCGCTCGACCGCGAGGTCGAGGGGTCGGTTGGCATGATCGCGGCCCAGGCTGACCAGATGAGCTCGAGCGCGCATCAGCTTTCCGGTGTCGCCGAGGTGATGCACGGCACCGCGACATCTGTCGGCACCGCCGTTTCGACCACGCTGGAAAATGTCGGCGCCGTCTCCGAGGCCTCCGAGCACTTGCAGGAGCGTTGCTTTGAGATTGGCCGCGCAGCGGATGAAGCGGCGGTCCTGACCGACGCCGCGGTGGCCCAGGCGGACGCCGCCAGCGGTACGGTCCGCGGGCTCAACGAAGCGACCGCGAAAATCAGCGAGGTCGTCTCCCTGGTCGAGTCAATCGCCTCGCAGACCCGACTGCTGGCGCTGAACGCGACGATCGAGGCGGCGCGTGCCGGCGAGGCCGGCAAGGGCTTCGCGGTGGTCGCGGCCGAGGTTAAGAACCTGTCGCGGCAGACCGAAGAGGCGATCAAGAAGGTCAGCGCCCAGGCCGGTGCGATCCGCAGGACAACCCTGGAAACTGCGGCCATTGTCGATGAGGTGACCGGAAAAATCCGCGCCGTGCACGCCGTTGCCGAGCAAGTGACGGGCGCTACGCGCGAGCAGCAGCTTGCGACCACCGCAATTTCGCATGCCGTCGACGATGCGGCGTCGCATACACGGGCCGTTGCCGGCCAGGTCGAACACCTGTTCGGCGAGGTCGACAAGACCAACGATACGGCGCGGCGGGTGGAACGGCTTTCCGCTCAGGTAAGCGGCAGTATCCATGACCTGCAACGTCGGCTGACCACCATCCTGCGGGCGTCGGGAATGGGCGACCGGCGGAGTGAACCGCGGGAAGCAGTGGCGGTTCGCTTCCGGGCTAGCTTTGCGGGCACCTCGTTCGACGGCTGGACTTCTTATCTGTCGCGGCGTGGGGTGGCGCTGGTGGCGAGCGTCAACCTCGCCACGGGGACGACAGGCAGCGTCGATCTGGCGGATATCGGCACCATAGCCACGAAAGTCTGCGGGAGCAGCAATAACGGCCTCCACCTGCAGTTCCTGCATCCGGAGGAGGCAACGATGCGGCGGATCGAGACCATCATCGCTGCCAGTAAGCTCGACGAAGGGATCTACCTTGGTCGCGTCGAGGCCGCAGCAAAGCGGGTCGGCCAGGTGCTGGAAGACGCCGTGCGCAATGGGCGCATCGATGCGGCGAGACTGTTCTCGACGCAGTACGAAGCGATCTCCGGCAGCGATCCGCAGCAATTCCAGGCACCCTTCACCGCGCTTACCGACGAACTGCTGCCACCGATTCAGGAGGAAGCGCTTTCCGATCCCCGCGTCGCCTTCTGCGCCGCGATTGATCGGAACGGCTACCTGCCGACGCATAATCGGAAATACTCGCAGCCACCGCGGCCGGGCAACACCGCCTGGAACCTCGGTAACTGTCGCAACCGGCGCATCTTCGACGACCGCGCCGGCCTGATGGACGCCAGCAACATTCAGCCGCACCTGATCCAGGCGTATCCGCGCGACATGGGCGGCGGCGTCATCGTGGTGCTGAAGGAGTTCGACGCGCCGATCATCGTGCAGGGTCGCCACTGGGGCGGCCTGCGGCTGGCGGTCAAGCCGTAGGCGTTTTGGTCTTGATCGAGGTAACGTCCCGCCGGCGGTGGCGGCGGGAAGTGGCGTGGCGCATCTTCGACAAAAAGCCCCGCCGACTGGGTCGGCGGGGCTGATCGCGAACAGGAGCAGAAGTCAGGACGTCAGGACGAATAGTACATCTGGAATTCGACCGGGTGCGGGGTGTGCTCGAAGTTGTAGACTTCTTCCCACTTCAGCTCGATGTAGCTGTCGATCAGGTCATCGGTGAAGACGTCGCCCTTCTTCAGGAAGTCGCGGCCGCTGTCGAGGTTGGCCAGCGCCTCGCGCAGCGAGCCGCAGACGGTCGGCACCGCGGCCAGTTCTTCCGGCGGCAGGTCGTAGAGGTTCTTGTCGATGGCGTCACCGGGATGGATCTTGTTCTGGATGCCGTCGATGCCGGCCATCAGCATTGCCGCAAATCCCAGATACGGATTGCACGTCGGATCCGGGAAACGCACCTCGACCCGCTTGCCTTTCGGGTTGGAGGTGAACGGGATGCGGCAGGACGCCGAGCGGTTGCGCGCCGAATATGCGAGCAACACCGGCGCCTCGAAGCCCGGGATCAGCCGCTTGTAGCTGTTGGTTGACGGGTTGGTGAAGGCATTCAGCGCCTTCGCGTGCTTGATGATGCCGCCGATGTAGTACAGCGCCATGTCCGACAGGTCGGCGTAGCCGGAACCGGCGAACAGCGGCTTGCCGTCCTTCCAGATCGACTGGTGCGTGTGCATCCCCGAGCCGTTGTCGCCGGTGACCGGCTTCGGCATGAACGTCGCCGTCTTGCCGTACGTCTGCGCCACCATGTGGGTGACATACTTGTAGATCTGGATGTTGTCGGCCGCCTTCACCAGGGTGGAGAAGACGAGGCCGAGTTCGTGCTGCGACGGCGCCACCTCGTGGTGGTGCTTGTCCATCACCAGGCCCATATCCTGCATCGTCGAGACCATCTCGGCGCGCAGGTCCATGCATGAGTCGACCGGCGGCACAGGGAAGTAGCCGCCCTTGATCGGTGGGCGATGACCCGCGTTGCCTTCCGGCAGGATGCGGCCCGTGACATACGGCCCCTCGTCCGAGCTGAACTCGTAGAAGCACGAGTTCATTTTCACCTCGTAGCGAACGTCGTCGAACACGAAGAACTCGGCCTCCGGGCCGATGTAGACGGTGTCGCCGAGGCCGGAAGAAGCGACGTACGCTTCCGCTTTCTTGGCGATCGAGCGGGGATCGCGCACGTAAGGCTCGCCCGTGGAGGGCTCGACGACGTCGCAGAACAAGATCAACGCCGATTGGGCTGCAAACGGATCCATCACTGCGGTGGTCGCGTCGGGGATCAGCGCCATGTCGGACCTCGTTGATCGATTTCCAGCCGGCGATCGACGAACCGTCGAACATAATGCCGTCACTGAATGAATCCTGTCGACGAAATCCGCGGTCATGGTCAGGTGCTGCCATTTGCCGCGAGGGTCGGTGAAGCGCAGATCAACGTACTTGAGCTCTTGTTCCTTGACGACCTGTAGCACGTCGGCCGGCGTCTTGCAGTTCAGTGGCATGGTAAGTTCCTTCTGATCCCTCTGCGTGGAATGGGTTTTGTTGCGCAACGAGCACGCGGCAGCCGCCGCATCCGACAGCAGGCAGTTGATGCGACCGGCTTATATCGCCTCGATACCGCGCTCGCCAGTGCGCACGCGGATGGCGTCTTCAACGGTGGTGATAAAAATCTTGCCATCGCCGATGCGACCGGTGCGCGCCGCCTGCTGAATGGCCTCGACTGCCTGCTCCACCAGGCCGTCCTCGACAACCAACTCGATTTTCACCTTCGGCAGAAAATCGACGACATACTCTGCACCGCGGTACAGCTCGGTGTGCCCCTTCTGCCTGCCGAAACCTTTCGCCTCCAGGACGGTGATGCCTTGCAGTCCGAGCTCGTGGAGGGCCTCCTTAACCTCGTCGAGCTTGAACGGCTTGATGATCGCCTCGATTTTCTTCAGATTCTGCCTCTTCGCTATCGCCGATCCGAGCCGGCCGGATCGCTCGGAGCCCGAATGATCGCTGTCGACGCTGGTTGCCACAGGCTT
>JADJRE010000023.1 GCA_016712375.1 Rhodospirillales bacterium | reverse complement strand
GCTTTCGAGGACGCACACGCAGTGGTAGGAGCCGACCTCGAACGCCCGATCGCGGGCGACGGTATTCGGCCGGGCGCAATGGGAGCCGGCCCCGTCCATGGCATTGTACAGCCGGGGAGTTTCGTATCCGCCGTTGCCGCCGTTGGTCGGCACGCCCGCTAGCCCCAGCTCCCAAAGCATCGCGTGCGTTGCGTCCATGAACGTCTCGCAATAGGGCTCGGCGGAGCGGAGGTCGCTCTTGCCGCGGCTGGCCAGGCTGGCGAAGTGAGACGAGCAGGGCGACCCGCCGGCGCAGAGGAACTTCAGGTGGCAGTCGCTGCACAGCTCGCGGTTTTGCACGGAAACACTGCGGACCTGGTCAAGAATGGCGGAGCTGCGCCAGATGTCGGCGAGCGGCTGCTGCAGAACACTGCCACATTCCATCCCGGGGGCGCCGGCAAGCCAGACGCAGGGATAAACCTGGCCGTCGCTGAATATGGCAAGGGTATCCCAGCCGCAGCTGCACAGGTCGGTCTTGCGGCCGCGCTTGCCGCGGATGCGCACCCTGAGCGAGGCGTCGTTGTCGATGTTCACGCCGATCTCCTCGCCGACGGCGACGCATTGGCGCAGCACCTCGCTCGCGCGCGCCGGCGGGATCATCAGTTCCGGCTTGTTGTCGATCGCCCGGCCCCACTCCTGCATGAACAGGATGTGATGGGCACGGGCGCCGAGCCGGCCGACCAGCCGGGTCATCTCGGCCATGTGGTCGATCGTGTGCCTGTTGACCGCGGTGGAGATCGCAACGTCGAAGCCGTGGCCGATCACGCGCTGAACGGCCGGGATCGTCTTGGCGAAGCTGCCCTTGCCGCGGATCGCGTCGTGCAGCTCGGCGGTCGGGCCATCGATGCTGATCTGAAAGGAAATGCGGCCGCGGCCCAGGCTCTCCTTCAGCCGGGCAATGTATTTCTCGCTGAAGAACATGCCGTTCGTCAGCACAACCAGGTCATTTTCAGCGCTGATGTGGCGGATGATGGTGAAGATGTCGCGCACCATAAACGGCTCGCCGCCGGTGATCAGGAAGCGGTCGGCCCCCAGGTCACGCGCCTGATCAACGAGGCCCAGGATCTCGTCGGTGGTCATCTCGCGCGGCGGCACGTACTCGCCGCTCGAAACGTAGCAGTGGGTGCAGCGCAGATTGCAGTCGTTTGTGACGAACAGATACACGTCCGCCAGACGGCCGAGATCGATCGTAGTCGCTCGGCCGCGGTAGGGGGGAGCCAGCCGCGGCGATTGGGTGACGTACTCCGCAGCTTCCAAGGCCTCAAGAAACGCGAGGGTGTCGGTCAACGCCACGTCCGCTGCGATGCCGAACCGCTGGCAGAGCAAACCCGCTACGTCGCCCACGGTCTGCTGACCGGAGCAGCCGCGCAGGACGTCACCCCCTCTTTCGTCCGATACGTAGCGGGCGGCGCGTAGTACACCCGATCAGCACGATCGTCGTCCGCAAGAACGCTCGCGCCCTTACCGACGGGGCTGAGCGGCCATTTCCCAGCTGAACCACCGTCGTCCCCCAGGACATCGGCTAGGCGCCCCAGCAGGACGTTCAACTGCTGAAGAATTTCGGCGACCTCCGGCCTCATTGGGCCTCCTCCGCGGTCTCTCCCCGTTATTGACGAGGAACATCGCACTCCAATAATCCCGGGGCGGTCAACACTCGACAAGTCACGACTTGACGACACCTCACCGCAGCCGCCAGACGATCGGATTGACACCACCTTACTCCAGCCTCAGCCTCGTGTCCCGTCATGGTTGGGCTTGCCGCACCCCCACGGCCGCACAACGAGACGGATCGCCCTTCGACAGCTACTGTGGGCTCGCCGGCCTGCGGATCGAACAGGCCTGCCGCCAGCGCGCTCGCGCCGCTGCAGCTCCAGCATCTTCTCATCGATCGTCCTGAGCGTCACCAGCCGGCCGCCTTGTGCATCAGAGAGTTGAGGGTGTTCTCAGGCCACGGCTCGGAGCGCGGTTGCGGCCAGGTAGGCCCAGGGGAGGAGGTCGGCGAGGCGGTCATCGCGTGGGCTTCGGCAAGGTCGGCGGGCAGCAGCTCGGGCGTCGTCATCGCGCGGCAGGAGATCAGATCAGCCTGCGTTTGTAACCAATGATTGTCATCCGGCGGCGTCCGAACGCGGTAGCCGCAAGCGCCAGGAACGGGCGAGAGCGAAATCCGACGCTAGCTCCGACGGAACCGGGCGAGCCCCGTTCTCGCCTATGAGGTGCACGGGTATCAGACGCTGGGCGCGCTGCCGCCGATGGGTGCTACTGAACCTTCTGCACCTTGGGCGGCGTCCAGGTGCTGTCGAGGATCGAGGGCGACTTGTCCTTCGGCCAGTACATGCGCAGCATCGGGATGAACTCGCCTTCCGGCGCCGGCAGCCAGTTCGCTTCCTTGTCCTTGCCGGGCGAGTCCTTCTGGAAGTACAGCGTGATCGAGCCGTCGGCGTTGGCCTTCAGGTTGTTGCGCGGGCTGACGGTGAACTTGTTCAGCTTGTTCGGCACGAACCACCAGCCCTTGTCGATCATGTACATGGTGATCGACCAGAAGCCGTTGACCGGCGGCGTCTGGCCCTTGGCGAAGGTCAGCGTGTACTTGTTGGCGCCGGTAAGCTTTTCGCCCTTGCTGTCGATCAGCGTGTAGGGATAGACCGCGTCCTCCTGCAGGTTGGCCGGCCAGCCGAAGGCGGCGACGACCGCGCGCTTCATGTAGTCGGTCCCGTACTGACCCAGACCCTTGGTGATCAGCCAGCCGTCGACGATCTTGCCGAGCTCCCCCTGGTGGGCGCCGATCCCGTCGAGCGCCGTCTTCGGCAGGTCCTTCAGCGCCGCCTGCACCTCCGGCTCGAGGTTGGCCATCACGAACGGCTTGCACGGCTCGAAGCCGATCTTCGCAAAGCGCGCCAGCGCCGGCGCGTCGGCGGCATACGCGGGCGCGTCCGCGCACATGCGCGTGCTCAGCCAGTTGAAGTAGCCCTCGGTGCCCATCGCCAGGATCGCCGCCTGCGGCTTGTCGGTCATCGAGATGCCGGGGTTGGCGTCGACCGGCGGCGCTGCCGGCGTGAACGGCTTGCCCCAGGCCGACAGCGGCGTGATCTTGTATTGCGCCTGCAGCGCGTTGACGGCTTGATAATCGGCGTCGGTGCCGTCGGCATAGGTGCGGCCGAGGATCACCATGTAGCGCGTCGCCGACTGGATGTGCTTCATGCCCTTGGGCACCTCGCCCGTCCACCCGGGCCCGGTCAGCAGGTAGTCGGCGGCTTTGCTGTCGCCGGTGCGGGTGCCGGGGCTCGCGAAGATCGTCATCCACAGGTCGACCATCGGGAACAAGTGGTAGCGCTTGCCCATATCGGGGTGGCTGAAGACCTGGGGCTCTTTCAGGTCGAGCCAGGCCAACGAATACAGCGTGTCGGCATTCGGCGCAGAGACGCCGCGGTAGTCCGCTGGCGGATAGCGCTTGACGTTGATGAACTGGTTCAGCGGCGCACGCAGTGCTTCGACCGTAGCGACGTTTGACATTTGGAGGCGCGTCACGTCGGTGGTGACGAGCGAATAACCATAGACGTAGGCTTCCGTAGCGATCGCGATCGCCTCATTCGGGGCCAGTTGCGCTGAAACAGGGAGCGGCGTGGCCGCAAATGCCAATATTGCCGATGAAACCAGCAGTCTTAACCCTCTCATTTTACTCTCCAATATTTTTACGGCGATTCTATTCACTTTGCTATTCGGCAGTTTTACGCCGAAGCTAACTCAGCTGAAGAAAGATACGTTTCTTCGCAGAAGGATTTTGTTTTGGACGGCCGACGAAGCGCCCTCCAAGCTCAACCCGCCGTCACCGTAGCAAGCCGTACCGGAGCAAATGCCTCGAACGCTATCGTCGGATTTCTACCATAACGGGCGCAACCGTAGCAAAGCCGGGAATGCCGCACCTCGGATACGCCTTGTCGCAGCGGTCGTCGCCGCATGGGCCGGTGGGCCGGTGGGCGGCATATCTGCACGCTCCATCCCGACAGCCCCTCAGGCTCATAGAAACCCGACGTTACGTTCAAGTGACGCTGCCGGATGAAGCCGAAGGCCGCCCACTGCGCGCGCAGATCCCGATGGACAACACCAGGATGGCGCTGCACGCCTTGATGGCGCTGCACTCCTTCGGCTACGGCGCGGCGTTACTGCTGGAACGGGATCGTCAGTTCCGTCTCGTTCGTGTCGACCACGAATACCGCGAGCAGCTTGGCCGGCTGCGTCTCGCTGGCATTGGCGCTGACGC
Organism: Rhodospirillales bacterium; assembly: GCA_016712375.1. Lineage (GTDB taxonomy): Bacteria > Pseudomonadota > Alphaproteobacteria > Rhodospirillales > Defluviicoccaceae > Defluviicoccus. Next base: position 27,137 of record JADJRE010000023.1, on the reverse strand, counting down.
CGTGGCGGTCGCCGGGCAGCTCGGAGAAGTTCTCTCCCGCCTTGTAGATCGTCACCGGTCCGTCGTTGACCTGACTGCGGATCGCCCCCTCGAGCACCGTCGCGTAGATGAAGGCGGTTTGAGGATGCGTATGACCAGGCGAGTAGCCGCCCGGGCGGTATTCGACGAGTACGCCCTTGATGCTCTTGCCGGGAACGTTCGGCAGTTCGTGCTGGTAGACGAGGGTGACCTTGGCGTTTTCCTCCTTCGGCACATCCGCGAGGACGCTGCCCAACGGCAGGATGGCGACAAGCAGTGAATAAAGGATGGTTTTCACGGGAGCCCTCCTTGATTGGCGGATGCGGGATCAGGCTCGTGCCTGTGAGCGGCCGAGCCATTCGTCGAGCGCGATGTGGCCGGGACGCGCCTCGCCCAACGGGACGAGCGAGTGCTCCTCGACCCGGCCGCCGAAGTATCGCGCCTCGGGGTCGCTCACCACCTCACGCGGGTCGCCGACGGCCTTCAGATAGCGGCTGACGATTTCGTTGAACGGGGCTCGTTCCGGTCCGGCGATCTCGACGATGCCGTTGCGCGGCGCCGCGAGCGCCACATCGGCAACGATGGCGGCAACGTCGTCCGCGGCGATCGGCTGGAACAGGCCGGGCGAAATCCTGACGATGTTTCCATCCACACTCGAGGCGGCGATGGCGCCGAGGAATTCCAGGAACTGGGTGGCGCGAATGATGGTGTAGGGAATGCCGGAGCCCTCGACCAGTTTCTCCTGAGCCACCTTGGCGCGGAAATAGCCATTGTCGGGTGTCCGGTCGGTTCCGACGATAGACAGCGCGACATGGTGCCGGACGCCCGCCGCGGCCTCCGCCGCGAGAAGATTGCGGCCCGAGGTCTCGAAGAATTCCAGCACCGCGTTGTCTTCGAATGAGGGCGAATTGGCGAGGTCGATCACCACCTGCGCGCTGTCCATTGCCTCCGAAAGCCCTTCGCCGGTGATGCTGTTGATCCCGCTTTGCGGCGAGGCGGCGACGACCTCGTGGCCGCCATCGCGCAGAATGGCGACGGTCTTTGAGCCGATCAGGCCGGTGCCGCCGATGACGACAATTTTCATGGTTATTGCCTCCTCCTCCCTGAGCGTGCGCTACTTGGCCCTCGTTTTGAGCACTTCGAGTAGAACCTTGGCCGACGGCCCCGAAGAGGCTGGGTTCTGCCCGGTGATCAGCTGGCCATCAGTGACCGTGTGAACGCCCCAGTTCTTGACCTTGGAAAAAGTGGCCCCGAGGTTCAGCAGCTCGTCCTCGACCAGGAAGGGCACCACCTTCGTCAATCCTACCTCTTCCTCCTCGCCGTTGCTGAAGCCGGTCACGGTCTTGTCCTCAACCATCGGCTTGCCGTCGGGCGTCTTGACATGCCGAAGCGCACCGGGAGCATGGCAGACAAGAGCGACCGGCTTGCCAGCCGCCACGAACCGGCAAGCTCCGCAGGCGCGCCAGCGCGGCCGCACCGCCCAAAATGGCGCTGACAGGGGCGCCGAGGTGCCGATCCGCCGAACGCTACGCGGGTCCGTCGACGCCCGAGACGCGAGTCCGACAGCCTGCTAGGCTCTCGATCTCCACCGAACTGACCCACTCGCCGGCGCACTTGATCAGGTCCTTCTGCCGATCGGTGATCTGCAGGTACCCGTCCGCATCGATGCTGGCGACATTGCCGGTGGCGAACCAGCCCTCGGCATTGCGCGGGCTCGCGCCCTCTGGCTCGTAGTAGCCACCGCACACCCAGGGACCGCGAACCGTGACCTCGCCGATGCTGCATCCGTCGTGCGGCAAGTCCCGTCCCGCCTCATCGACGATCTTGATCTCGACCCCAGACACCGGCCGCCCCTGCTTCGTCTGCAGGCGCATGCGTCGCTGGCGGGCAGATCCTGCTGCTTGGCGTTCAGAGTACCGATGGTGCCGAGCGCACTCATTTCGGTCATGCCCCAGGCGTGCCGGACCTCGATGCCGAACTCGTCCTGAAAAGCCTCGATGATGGTGCGTGGGCAGGCGGCACCACCTACGATCACCCGCTGCAACGTGCTCAGTCGCCGGCCGCTGGCGCGGAGGTAGCGGATCAGCGCGACCCACAGCGTCGGCACGCCGAGCCCGATCGTTACGCCTTCATCCTCGATCACTTCGGCCAGTGCCGCACCAGGTAGACGCGGGCGTATAGATCAAGGTCATGTCCATCGCGTCTGGTTCTGGCCTATCATCGTGCTCGGAAAGTATTCCTGTGGTCGGGCCTCGCGGCCTAAGATATAAGCTGTCGATGCCATCAGAGCCAATAACGAAACGCCGAAAATTAGTGGTCTCATCTGTGCTCCTCCTGTTTGTCCTCGTTCTGGATGACATGCTTCACAAGTAGTATCCGATACGCGCTTCCAGCTGCCATTGGTAAGGCTCGAAGTTCTTGTCATGCATCACCTCGCGCGAGTACTCCAGAGAGGCGACGAAGGTGTTGAACAGCTTCTTGCCGACCATCAGATCGAACGGAAAGAACAATTTTCCCTGGTTGCCATAATTGATAACAATGTTCTCGCTGGCGTAAGCCGTCAGGAACCAGTCGTCCGGCAGAGCAACGTTGAACTTCGGCTGGATGTTGAGTTGGTTGATGTCGGCGCGCCCCTTGTTGTGGTTCCGGCTGGCGACGCTGTTCAGGTAGATGACCTGCGGCAAGAAGAAGCTGCCGGGGCTGATTTCCGGCAGGCTGTAACGAACCCCAGCGAGCGGGCCGATCTGGTACTTGCCTTGCCCCGTCTCGTTCAGCCCGGCGGTCGGCCAGATGGCGCGCACGCCCAGGCCGTAGCCGATGCGTGCCGTCGGCGGCGGCGCGATGATCGCAACCTCGGTCAAGAGGTCGCCTTGCCCGAACCGGCTGTGGCCGTTCGGATTGAAGCTGCTGGTAACGTCGTTGGAATAGACGAGAGGCTCGTCGACGCGCCCGTAGAGCCTCCAGTCGTCACCGAGGCCGGTCCACACATCGGCGCGCAGCGTCGTCGTCCACTTCTCCGGCTCCCGCCCTTCGGCGTCGGGGAGCCGCGAGTAGCGCTGGCGAACCTGGAAGAGGTTCCTCGGCCGGGTAATGTCCTCGCCGTTGTTGAAGGTGCCGTGCATGGCGGTCTCGGTGTCGGATGTGGAAGGCGCAGGCTCATCCGCCAGGGCGACTGCCGGCACGCAGAGGGCCGGCAGCATCGCCGCCGCGATGAGGTTCCGAGCTCGGATCGCGAGCGACCATGGCCGGAGCACTACTGCCCGTCCCTGGGAAAGATCCGCTTCCAGTCGTTCTTCATCGAGATCACAACCCAGCCGCGCTGCTTGGCCTCGTCCATCAGCGACTGAGAGAACGTGCCGACCTTGGTGTCCGGCAGGCCGTTGGCGGGGCCGTAGGCATATTCGCGCTCGGTGTCATCGTGCAGCACCAGCATCATCAGCCGCGCGCCATCGCCGGCTTGCGTCCACTCCAGCATCTCGCGATCGCCGCCGGAGTTGCCGAACGCCGCCACTGGCCGCTTGCCGATGAACAGGTTGATGCCGATGGCCTTGCCGGCGTGATCGTCGATGAAAAGATCTTCGGCTCGCGCAACAGCACCGGCTTGCCGTCGCGCATCTCGTACCGGGTGGCGATGCTCGATCCGACGACCTGCTCGGGAGGCACCCCGTAGACTTGGGTGCTGTAGACGCGCACGAACTCCTGGCCGCCGCCGGTGACGATGTAGGTCCGGAAGCCGTTGGCCCGCAGGTAGTCCATGACTTCGAGCATCGGCTGGTAGACGAGCTCGGTGAACGGCCGCTTCCAACGCGGGTCCCTGGCCGTCGCCAGCCACTGTTTGACGATGCCGAGGAAATCCTCGGTGCTCATCCCGGCGTGGGTGGCGGCGACGATTTGCGCCCAGTCCCCCTCGCCGAATTTCGCCATCGCGTCGCGATCGCCGGCGAGAACCGCCTTGAACGGCTCTTTCCTTTTCCATTCGGGATGCTTCGGTGCCAGCTCATGCACCCGGTCGAGCGCGAACATCGTCTGGGTGTAGAGCGGATGCGACACCTAACGTCCTGGTCAAAGGTGGCGATGCGATCCTCCGGCGGGCCCCAGATGCTGGCATCGACCGAGGCGCCGAGCGTTGCGTCGACGTCCGGCCAGTCGTCGATCGCGCCGATTTTGGCATCCCAGAACGCGAATTGGTTGACCGCGTCGAGCTTGAGCCGGCTGGTCAGCCGCAGCCGGCGCACCGCTCCCGCATCGATGCCGGCGGCGAACTGATAAAGGCCGCTGTTTGCAACGCCGCCAGTGTCGTCCCAGTTGGTCAGCGCATCGACGTCGGGCACCGCGTCAAAGTCCTCGGCATCGAGCATCAGCCCGCCGTCGACGACGGTGCACTTCGTCTTGACACCCAAAACGTCGGGTCCTCCTCGACGCTGCCGACCGGCGAGAACGCCAGCAGGCTCGCCTGCTTGGTCGAGACGGAAGCGACGCTGGTGGACGGCCGGCCGTCGGCGTCGTAGACGCGGGCGAAGTAGGTGCCCGGCTTCAGCGGCAGGAAGACGTGCGTCTGATCGCCGGTGACAGCGCGCGCCAGCGACGTCGAGTTGGGCCACAGCGTCGCATCCATGTCCGGCGAGTGCCGGAAGCTGATCCAGCCGCCGAACTGCACGTCGAGGTCAGCCGGCAGATCCCAGCGCAGCAGAGCACTTCCGCCAACGACGGCGAGCGTGAGGTTCTGCAGGTCGGCCGGCGGCGAGCGGCGGCCGGTGACGTAGTGGCTGTTGACCTGCGTCGCCGGCGAGGCGAGATAGTTCGGGTGCGTGTACTGCAGGCGGAAGTCGTAGGTCTCGCCGGACTGCGGGCCTGCGATGACGACGCCGGTCGCCGTCTCCTCCTGCACCGTCGCGTCCTGCCAGGCGCCGTGCGTGCCGGAGACCCGGTAGAGCACGTGGATCGTTGCCCCCTCGATCGCGATCGGCTGCAGCTGGAAGACCACGCGTTCGATCAGCGTGCGCGACGGCGTCACCAGCATCACGCGTTCGTCGGAGCGGATGTCGAGCACCACCGGCGCCGGCACCGCCGACGGCGGTGTGACCACCGGATCGTAGATACCGTATTGCCTAGTCAAGCAGCGACGTTCGGATCGAACGGTTTGTGGTGTTTGAGGACGCCGAAGGCGATGTGGACAAGCTTTCGCATCGCCGCACCGAGGGCGCTCATCTTCGATTTGCCGGCGGCGAGCAGGCGTTGGTACTGGGCGCGGACCAACGGATTCCAGCGGGCGGCGACCATCGCCGGCAGGAACAGTCTGGCCCGCCAGCGGGCATCCCCGGCCTTTGACAGACGTGGCCGCTTCAGCACGCTGGAGCCGGACTGGAATTCGACCGGCACGAGACCGAGAAACGCCGCCGCCTGACGGGCAGAGGCGAAGGTTCGACTGCGGAACAAGGCCAGGAACCACAGCGAAAGCTTGGCGCCGATGCCGGGAATACTCTCCAGCAACGCCCGCTGCTCCTTCAGCTCGGGATGGCTGTCGAGATGGTCGTCGATCTGCCGGCGCAGCCGGGCGATCTCCGCCGCCAGCACATCCAGCATCGTCTGCAGCGAGACGAGCACCGCGTCGGGGGCCGGCTCGGCACGCGCCGTCTCCAGCCGGTTGAGCTCGCGGGCAAAGTCCTGTTCAAGGGCGGCGAGCCGGCCGAGGAGTGCCTTCAGCTGGCGGATCTCGCCCGGCGGCGGCGTCCAGGCGGCCGGCCGGCGGGCGTCGCCGAACAGGGCGAGGATCAGGCCGTCGTGCCGGTCGGTCTTCGTCCGGACGCCCAGGCTCTCGGCGAACCGCTTGACCTGCAACGGGTTGACCACCGAGACGTGGCAGCCGGCGTCATGCAGGAAGGTCGCCGCCGCCTCGTGGTAGACGCCGGTCGCTTCCAGGACGACGTGCAGTTCGGCCGCGGCGGCGCCAGTCACCCAGGTCGCCCAGGCGAGGAGGGCGGCGTGTCCGTCGGCCGTGTTGGCGACCGACTTCGGCCGGACCTGCCGGCGGGCAGCGTCGCGCAGCCAGGCGCAGTGCAGTTTCTCCTTGCTGACGTCGACCCCGATGACCTGCATCCCAACCCCCTCGTCGTTGCCGATGACCTCCCGACCGACTGACCTTGTGGATACGGACTTGCGGGCAAAACGCCGCGTCCTCGATACCGTCCAGCCTCCAAGAGGTCGAAGGTGCGGACCGGGGGCACAATCTACGCTTCGGACTTGCCGTCCAAGGGCGGATGCATGCTCACCCGGTCCACGGTGAGGGCCAGCTACGCCTCACCGCCGGCAAGATACAAGGGCGGGATCGGCCCCTGCTCGGCGACGTGCACGCCCGGCGCCTCGGCGATCAGCGTCAGCTTGGCCGACAGGTTCTCGCCGGGCTCGATGTCGCGGACGAGCACGCGCAGCGTCTCGCGGCCGAGCTCGCCGAAGGCGCAGAGATCGCCGGCGGCGGGTGCATCGATCAGCGCCGGCGGGTTGGTGAACCACAGCCGCGGCGAGACACCTGCGATCGTCCGTAGCGGGTAGAGGTCGGTGCGCATCATGCCGGCTGCGACGCGGCGGACACGCAGGACGTAGCTCTTGCCGGTCTGCATCGTCACCGGCGCATCGAGGGTGACGTCGGTGATATTGCCGGCGGCGTCCTCGGTGACCGAGGCGATGCGCGCCGAGGCGAGTCCTGTGGCGATGACGTCGTGCTGCAGGGCCACCAGGTCGCCGCGCTCGCAGGCGAGCTGCTCGAAGTCGCAGTTGATGCGATGGATCTCCCGGCGCAGGCGCTGCTGCGCCAGATGATAGCGGCCCTCCTTCCACGCCTGGTCGCGGCTGGTGAGCCCACGATCTCTACCCGGTCGATCAGCGTGGCGTTGGCAGCCGAATAACCGTCGTCGTAGACGACCACCTCCTCGGTCTTCCAGGAGGCCTCCTCGTTGACGAAGGCGATGCGGTAGCCGTGCGGCACCGGCTCATGCGTCATCTCGCCCTCGTAGTTCCAGCTGTTGCGCGGCGTGAACATCCTGACCGGCACGCTGCGCGGCTCGTCGATGACCACCGAGAACTTCAGGTCGCGCAAGCTGACCATCGCCCGGCCGAGGCGGGCGGTGCGGGCCAGCGCGTCGTAGAGCGAGGTCTTGGCATCGAAGACGCCGTTGAACTCTCGGCGTGCCGGCCGCGTCACCCCGTCCCAGTAGGTCAGCCGGTCGAGGTCGATCTGCGCGTCGGTCGCGGGCTTCCTGCGGCTCGGGTGCTGGAGGATGTGGCGGAACAGCGCCGCCGGCTGCGACGTCGGCCGCCAGATCCAGCTGTTGATGCTGGCGTCCCAGTCGCGGGCGATCGTTCGCGCGGTGACGTTGAACTCGTCGATCGTCCCCTGCAGCTGGCCGGTGGCGCGGATGCGCACCGCGATCAGGGTGATCCCCGGCACCGGCACCGGATCGCCCGCGGTGATCGTGCGCAGCGCCGTCCAGAAGCACCTGGAGAAGTTCCGCTCCTCGTCGGTGTCACCGCTACAGCCGGGTGATCCGCACGTCGTAGCTCTGGTTGGCATCGACGGTGCCGTACTCGGCCGGCCGCCAGCGGTGACCCCAGTAGAGCGGCGTCTGCTGCCGGCCGGTGATGGTGCGGACCAGCACCGTGCTCCAGTGGTTCTCGCCGGCCGGCGACTGCTCGATCCGGAAGGTGACCGACTGGTCCGACTTCTTGCCGGCCGGCTGGTTCTGGATGTGCACCAGCCGCTCGAAGGCGATCTCGATCGCGATCTCGTCGGCGCCCGGCGCCGTCGTCCGCACCTGGCCGCCGGCAGCATAGGTCAGCGCCACCGACAGCGGATCCTCGAAGACGTCCGAAGGATCCAGCGAGAACGGCTTGTCCTGGTCGAGATCCCAGGCCGACGGGCTGCTGGGATCCGCGAGGCGATTAAACGTGATGGTCTGGCCGGCGACGATCGCAAGCCCGTTGACCGTGCCGGACGCGGTTGCCGTCCAGGTGTCGCCGAAATCCGGGTTCTCGGGAAAGGTCCCACTGGCCGGATTCCATCCGCCCTTGTCCGGCATCGTCCAGTAGCCGCGGCGCAGTTGCCATTCGACCTCGGCGTAGTTCTCGATCGGGGTTGCGCCGATGCGCATCGACTCGACATGCACCGGCCCGTGGCTCACCGCGAAGATTGCCCGCCAGTAGGTGTCGGAGCCCACCACCTCGCGATAGGGGGCGGCAGCATAGGGTGGCGTCAGCCGGAAGCGGCCGCAGAGGAACGGCACCTTGCCCCAGATGTCGATGCGGTTGCGCGCACCCAGGATCTGATAGGTCTGACTCTCGGTGCCCTTGTCCTTCGACAGCTCCGGCACCGGCGGCGGCAGGAAGGTGTTGACCAGCAGCGTGCCGCCCAGCGTAACAGCGGCGCCGGCGAGGCCGCCGGCGATCGCGGCTGCGGTCGTCCCCCACACCGGCGCCAGCGCACCGTAGGTGAGCGCCGTGGTGACGACGGCGATAATCGCGATGCCGACCATCGCCGCGATCCGCCAGCCGCCACCGCCTGCCGGCAGCAGCCGGATCGACAGATACGTCCCCGGCTTCGGCCGCACCCGATGCCACTGCGCCCGCTCGATCGCCTGCTCGCCGAGGAATGCGACTCCGTGCGTCCGCAGCAGCGGGTCCGGCTGGATCAGCTCGACGATCTCGGCAATCGTCAGCCCCGCCTGCACCGCATAGTCGGCGCGTCGCTGCTCGAACGGATGAGGGCAACAGGACACAGGAACCAGGTTCCAGGAACCAGGATAAACTGACGGCTTCATGGCCTGATCGTTTGCGTCAATCACCACCCTGGCTCCTGGGTCCTGGTTCCTGTCTCCTGAAACGCCAGAATCCGAGGACGCGGCGGCGGATGGCCTGATCCTCGCGGTAGCGGGCCAGCACGGCGGCCGTGCCTCGTTCGACGTGCAGCAGCCAGCCAGAGGTCACGACGACGCCGACGTGCAGCGGACCGAATACCCAGCCTGAACCGGGAACCCGCGCCGCTCCCGACATCTCGACGACGTCGAAAGGCTGCTCCTCGCCGGCATCGATCCGATCCCAGGCGCCGGAACGACGTTCCGCCTCGACCGCCGCGCCAACGCGGGCGGCATTCGCCTCGCTGCCGTAGCAGGTCGCCAGCGACGGCAGCTGAATGCCGGCCTGCTCACCCAGCACCAGCCGCACCAGCCCCCAGCAGTCGCACCCCGCCCGGTTGCGGCCGAGATCGAGAAACGGAATGCCGACGTAGCCGGCAGCCCAAGAGGGTAGCGAGGTCATCAGCTTTCGGATTGCCGGAGGTCAGTGGTCAACAGGACCGAAGGCGATGTCCGAACGGAGGATCTGACGTCAATCGACAGATAGCTGTCTCAGGTCAGGTATCGTCACTGCTCGCCATGAGGGAGACATGAGGATGTCTAAGCCCGGGCGCTCGTAACGTCTTTGATGGGGAGGAACGGAACCAAGCGGTACCCCGCATGGGAACGCAATCGCGCGGCTATACGATGGTGATTGATCCGCGCTGTACGAGCTCGTCGAAGTCGTCCCCGGTGAAGCCTCTGGAGGAGCTTGTGAAGTCGGAGATGTAGAAGCCCATGTCGCGCAGCGTGCCCCTTAGCTTCTTCTGCAGATCTCGGTCGGCTCGACGAACATGCCCGAGCTTTTGGCGGATTATCTCGGCGTCACATTTCGTGAATGTCGCCTTTCCTTTCATTTTTTGGTATCTCCATTAGTGCTTCGGCGAACTGTTCCTTGAACTCGCTCTGGCGACCCGTCGATGGAAAGTACACGCGCTTGTTCACGACGGGAAGTCCGGCGGCCACGAGAGGTGGGTATGCGGCGTCGAAAACGGTTGCCTTGATCAGGATGATCCGACGCGGCTTGAGTGCAGCACATCGCCTCACGAGATCGGGAACGTACATCGCGAGATCTGAGCCGTCAGCTGGGTAGGGCTTGACATCAATGAGGAAGGTGCCGCGATTCTTTAATTCCGCGAGCATATTCGCTTTGTTGGTGCGACTTGGCTTCTCTCCCAGCAGCATCTCTGCGACGCCGAGAAACAGCCAGTCATTCGACGGGACATGCTCGAAGTAAAAGTAGCGATCTTCCTCCGCTGGCGGAGCTTCAGCGACCAGGAGGAGGTCGACCTTCTCCGGAAGGTACTTACGCGCCGCGGTTTCCCGTAGCTCTCGCACGCGCCTGGGGTCACCGTCGTTGCTCATGGTGTCAATCGCCTTTTGCTTCGTTACTCTCATACAACACGGATTAGCAATATCTAAATAGAACATCCGCCAAGAGCTCGTGACGGTCGATCGGGCTGCGCACTCGGCGAAGCTACCTTCAATGAGATAATACCGGGGTTCACGGTCGCAGCTCCTGCAGAGCGAGGTCGAGCGGACTCAATGTTACACCTCCGTCGGCCTCCGGAGCTGGGATCAACCGGTCTATCCCTCCTTTCTGGCCCGGAGGCCAAGCTGAGACACTGCCGGCAGCTGATGTCGTCAAGGCCATAGCGCCCGGAACCTCCCGTCGAACGTCACGTACGGGAACTCCTCGGCGGCGAGCTCGTCGACGCCCAGCGTGCCGGTGACGAAGCCGACGTCGAACGTCGAAGCCCGCCACTCGAGCCCGGCCCACTCGCGCTCGACGACGTCAGGATCGGTGCTGCGGACGATGCGGATGGTCAGCGACGGCGGTGTGGTCAGCCCGCGCAGCAGGGCGACCACCTCCTGGCTGGTGTTGTCGATCCGGATCTGCGCGCGCGGCGCGCGGCCTTCGGCATCGTCCGGCAATGTCACCTCGAACGGGAACGGCTCATAGGTCGCGCCGTTGCTGATGGTCACAACGCCATCGGAGGTCAGCCGCAACGGCGCCGGCAGTTGCGGGTGGCTGATCTCCAGCAGCACCAGCCAGGGAGTAGCGCAGTCCTGCGCGGCTAGCTCGCGGGTCGCAGTGTCGGTCAGGGTCACGGCAGCAGCTCCAGGTCCAGGCTGATCCGCCAGGCCATGCCGGCGGCAACGGGCTCGATGCTCGGTGGGGGGACGATGCGGAACGCACCGACGGCACCGGTCACCGGATGCGTCCAGGAGAACGACAAGACACCGCCCTGTAGGTCGGAGTCGAAGAAGCTGCGGAAGGTGGCGAGTTGCCCCGGGCTGAGCCGGAACGCCGCCTTCAGCTTGGTCACACCGGCTGTTGCCCGCCTTCGCGCCTTTGCCGGCCCGATGTCGGTGGCGCTGCGCACCAGCAGGTTCGGCGGCGTCTCGGAGAAGCCGTCGGCGAACGGCCGCTGCGGCAGCGACGCCGGCCACGACGGAATTGCCACGGCTATCGCGCCCGGATCGGATTGGCGGCGGCGGCGAGCGCACGGTTGAGTGTGCTGCCGGGCCGCGCCGCGCGCTGCGCCATCGCCACCTCGACCGCATCGATGATGACGTTCAGGCTCAGGTTGCCAGCGGGATCCCGTTGTTCTTCGGTGGTCACCCTGGCACCCGCATTGTTGATGACGTTGACTGTAATCTGGGGGCCGCCCGCCGCTTCGACGCCGAGCCGGCCGGAGGAGAGCCGTTTCAGCGGCAGCACCGCTTCCGGTCCGGCTTCGCCCATCAGCCCATAGCCACGCGCCATCGGGAACAGGGTCGGGCGCTCGATTACGCCGCCCTGGGCGAAGGGGATGACGGCGCCGTTGGCGAACACGCCGCCCTCGGCGTAGAGGCCGCCGGTGCCAGGCCCCGGCGCCGCACCGGGCTCACCACTGCCTGCGGTCGGGGCCGACGAACCGAACAGCCCGGAGACCAGACCGCCGAGCCCGCCGCTCAGCGCGTGGCCCAGCGGACCGAGGACCGCCATGCGGATCGACAGCCGCGTCAGATCGGCGATCATCGAATCCACCAGGGAGGCGAAGTCGAGCTTGCCGGTGGTCACGAAGCCGACCAGCGCGTCTTCCATCCCTTGGAACGCACTCGTCGTCACCTGCTCGGCGGCGCTCGCCGCATCCATCGCCTGGTCGGCATAGTCCCGCAGCGCCCGGGTGACGCCGTCCTGCCAGTCGCGACTGCTGGCGAGCATGCGGTCGGCCGCCTGCTCCGCCTCACGCCAGGCTTCGGCGATGGCGCGGCCGTGCGTTTCGGCGTCGATGGCGCCGGCCTGCATCAGCGCACTCAGCTGCTGCAAGGTCGCCGCTAGCTCTTCCGCCGGCGTGCGCATCTGCTCGGTCAGCCGTGCACCCTGCTGGCGCAGCTGCTGCTCCGTGCGCAGGCTGTCGGCCACCTGCTCGCGAGCCTGCTTCTCGTCGTAGAGGGCATTGGCCAGCCGCTCGACCTGCACCCACTGCTCGTCGGTGGCGCTTTCCGACAGGCGCGACAGCGCCTGATCGACGAACTGCCGACGCTCGTCGCCAAACAGCGCCAGCTGCTTGGCGAGATCGTCGACGACTTTCTCGTTGGCCTGGTAGACGCGTTCGGCTGCCGCCTGCTCCGTCGCCGATTGCCGTTCGGCGGCCTCTCGGGCGCGCCTGGCCGCTTCTTCCAGTGGCTGGTTGATCGCCGCGATCTTGCGCCGGGCGATTTCTTCTGCCTCATGGATAGCGGCGTCCACATCCGATGCGTTACCGCCGTCCGGTGCGCGCAGCGCGTCCAGGCGCTTCTTCGTCTCGGTGAGTTCGCTGTTGACCTGGGCGATCCGCTCGGCGGGATCGGTCGCCAGCTGGTCGAGCGCCTTGTCCAGCTGACTGCGCTGGGAAGCGAGGGCGTCGGCGCGCCGTTCGGCCTCGGCCGCCTGCTGCCCGGCCAGCGCTCGCGCGCGCTCCTGTCTGGCCGCTTCGGCTTCCGCATCCCCGATGCGGGTGAGCGTCGCCAGTTCCTGCTCCAGCGCCGCGACCCGTTGCCGCTGCTCGTCGATGGCGAAGCGCTGGCCCAGCATCGGCGTGGCCGGTCCGCCTGCTTGCAGCCGGGCCAGCTCGTCGCGGGCCTGGGCCAGCTGTGCCGTTGCCGCGGCGATGCGCTGGCCGATCGGATCATCCTCGATCGCGGACGTGATCCCCTCGATCGCGCCCGACAGCAGGTCGAGCGCGCCTTGGGCGAGCGAGGTCACCGCCGGGGTGCGGCCGATCGCCTCCAGCAGGTTGCCCCAGGCATCCTGCAGCCGGTTGGTCGCACCGGTGAGGCCGCCGGCTTCGGCCGCGCCGGCGCCGCCGACCTGCTGTTCGAGAGCATCGAGAATCACCCGCTGGGCTTCCGCCGTCTGGCCGGTCTCGACCAGCGAGCGGATCAGCTCCTTCTGCGTACCTGAGAACGAGACGCCGACCCGCCGCAGCGCGGTGAGCCCGTCGATCGGATCCTCCAGCGCCTTGCCCAGCTGCGTGGCAGCACCGGACAGGTCGTGGCCGAACACCGCGCTCATGTCCTGCGCGAGAGACAGCGCGCGGGTGAAGGTGTCGCCCGAGACCGAGCGGAAGGTGGCGAGGATCGAGGCGGCGTCCTGCACGCCCTCGGCGGTGGCCAGCGTCGAGCGCTCGATGCCGTCGGCGAACGAGGCGATCTCGTCGGCGGTGAGACCGGACGCTTGCCCGGTCGCCTTCAGCACGGCCTCCAGCCGGCGATAGGATTGATCGGCCTTGGCCGCCTCCTCCAGGCTGCCCTTCAGTCCGAGCGTGACGGCGCCGATGGCGGCGGCCGCGGCGAGCCCGGCCGGGCCGATGCGCGCCAGACCGGCACCGAGAGCACCGGTCCGCCCCGCCATCTCCTCCAGCCCACCACGCAGTTCACCCGCCACGCCGTCCAGGACCTGCAGCGCGCGCGAAGCCGGCCGTGAGGCCTCCTCGATGCGCTGCAGCGCCCGCGCACCGCTGTCGCCGACGTCTCGCATCTCCGCCTTCACCTTGCCGCCGTCGATCACGGTGAGGCGGATGGCGAGATTACGATCGGCCATGGGAGAGGACCTTCAGTCGTGTTGGTTGGCGAGGCGGTCATTCAGCGCCGTGATCAGTCCGGCCTCGGCGGCCGGCAGCAGCTCGGCGACGGAGCGGGCGTCGTAGCCCAGCGCCGTTGCGAGCGTCATCGCCGCCGTCAGATCGAGGCCGATGACAACTGATCCGTTCGGCGCCAGGCGCAGCTGGCCCGAGCAGCGAGTGAGTACGTCCCATGCCTCCCAGCCAGCATCGGTCAGCGGTTCATGCTCGGTGTAGGGGCAACGCCGGCCATCCCGGCCGGACTCGCCGCGGGCGCAGGGCCGATCGAGTTGAGCGCAGCTGGCGCAGTACCCCGGCCCGCCGCCGAAGTGCCACTCGGCGCGGGCCCTCAGCCGTTTTTTTCTGCGTCCAGCAGCAGGGCTGGGGCCAGATAGGCGTTCTCGAAGGCGCTGGCGATCGGCCACAGGTCCATCAGTGCGTCGACGCTCTCCGGCGTGACCAGCGCCATACTTCCTGCGGCATCACCGATGCCTTCCCAGTCGAGCACCGCGAGCCGGGCCAGCGCCTTGATCAAGGCCGCGGTGCGGATGCCGGCGGCTTCGCTGTCGCTGGCTGATGAGATGGCCGCCCGCTGCGCTTCCGCGCGCGCCGCCATCATTAGCGCCGTCGTGCACGGCCGGACGTGCAGGCGCACGCCATGGCCGAGGTCGAGCCAGTGCGGCTCCCTCTTCAGATCGAGACGGATCATCGGTCCTCCGGTAAGTTGAGTGGTTGCTTCCGCCGCTCGTTGCCCTGGGACGAAGCTTGGGTGCCATAATGGGCGTTGCCACACCGGGTGATCACCAACGAGGCAGCTGCTTACGGAGATGGTTCTCCTCAAGGCATCGTCGCGACACCGCCGAGTAAACATGCAGGTTGGCTCAGGTTGATGTTGGCAATTTGACCCGCTCACGACAGTTGCCCAGGGTATGATCAATCTCCTTCGGCGGAGTGTATGCCGACCGCTCGTACCCTGCTTGCCTGCATTCAGCCTCGCTCTGCGATCGGGCGTGGTGACGTTGCTGCGGCCCAAGTAGAATTACGATATAGAGTAATAACCGTCGGGATCGTGCGTTATGCCTGGACCAGACCCGATGCGCTTATCTTTTCCCTTTTCGGTCCATGACGACTGCCCGTGTGGATCACATAAGAGCTATGGAACCTGCTGCTCGAATGTTTAGGGTATTTTGGTTTTTAAAGCCCTTTATTTGCGGCCGCCTGGAATCTCAACGGAGTTTTCACATAGCAAATGCTACTTGCGAAAAACTAAGAATTGTTCCACAGAGATATCCGGCCAGCACTACATTTCAGACTCTGTACTAAAACAGTTCGATGGTCTGTGGGTCGAGGGTTTCCCCTGGAACAGTGAGCGAACGCAATACCGCCCACGTGTGCTGAAGGCGAAGATATTGTGCACACGACACAACAATGCATTATCTCCGCTCGATTCCTGCGCCTGCCTTGCTTTTCAAGCTTTCAGGGAAGCGACGGCCTATGCCGCTCTTAAATCCCTGCGGCGATCAACGAAGTACTTTCTCATCGATGGCTATGGCTTGGAATTGTGGGCCATGAAGACACTACATGGTCTAGTAAATGCAAAAATATTGCGGGATAACTCAGGACCGGTCTTTGATGCCTATGCAATGGAGCTGTCAGCGGCTCTCGAAGCTTTCTCAACGGGTCGCGTGACAGAACCGCTTGGCATGCATATCGCTCCAGATATCGGCGGCTCAGTGGAAAATTCTCTCGGTTTTGCACCGCTATTACACCAAGGAAGGCAGCAGCTACATGGGTTAGCGCTGTGCGTCCATGGCTTGCGCATAAATTTTCTTTTTGACGCCTCTGGGCTGCCCATAGGGACGCTATCATCAAACGCCCTTTATCGACCATCGGTCATTGACGTCAGCGGCAAGCACCGCACCTCACGGGTTATTGTGGTATGGGACATGCTCACTACTCAGCTACGGCGCATCGAGGCTAAACTCGGCCGGTAGTAGCAAAGGACGCGGCAGAAGCGAGCGTGCTTTATTGTTGGACGTCAGGTCCGGGCCGTATTTGCTTCGGACCCGATAGCTGTTCATGACGATGTATCCGTCTATCAGGCGTAGCTGGCGACGTCGTTGAGCAGCCGCGCGCGCAGCATCGTGCCCGCGCTGTCGTCGTAGGCGGCGCGCCAGTCGAAGCTCGCTTCGACGCCGCCGGGCCCGGAGATGGCGTACTTCGGCTTCGGCAGGAACACGCGGAGCAGCTCGAAGGTGAGTTCCCAGCCCTCGGCCATGGTGAAGCCGTAGGTCAGCGGAACCGGCTCGCTATTTGCGGCTTCGGCAACCAGCGTGGCGCCGTCGAAGCGAAGCGTCATCGCGCCCGAGCATGTAGCGATCGTCGGCTCGGCCGCCTCGATCTTGCCGTCGTCGCGGATCACCCGCACCCGCTCCAGGTTGTTGGAGAAGGTGAGATTGCCACCAGTGACGCCGGCGAGTGGCGAGCCGCCGCGCTTGATGGAGCCCCGGCCCTGGCTGAATCGCTTCAGCGCGAAGGTGTCCGGCGTTGCATCGATCGTACTGGTGACCTTCTCCTCGCCCTGTGCCACCAGCTGCACGGTGCCGTTGGCCGGCCCCTCGCGGCCCATCTCGAAGGCGAGGCTCTCCATCACCGTGCCGAGGTGGCGGAAGAACACCGGCGTGACGAGCTGCGGGTGGCCGATCTCGAACGTGTAGCTGGGGATGGCGTCGCTGCCCGACAGCCACTCGTGCCGGTAGCCACCGCCGGTGAGCGTCGCTGCCGACACGGTGCCGTTGCTGTTGGCCGAGGCTGCCAGCGTGAAGCTGTTGCCGGCGGTGCCGGCGGTGTCGAACTGGATATCCAGCCGGTCGTCCGCTGCGTTCGCCGTGTAGGTGCACTTGGCCACCTGCACATCGGCCGAGCCGTTGAGATTGCTCGCGAGCGCCGACAACGTCGCATCAATACTGGCGCCGATTTGCGTCTGGTTGCCCGAGGGGGTGCCGATGACGAACGTCCAGGTGACGCCGTTCAAAGTGATGGTGCTGTTGGCGGCGGGCTGGCTGGAAAGAGCGACGTATCCCGCCGCCTTGGTCTGGGTGACCGCCGGGTTGCCGAACAGCCCCGTCAACCAGAAGCCGGAGCCGCGCAGGTCGAGCGGGATCTCGATCCGCCCCTCGTCGGTGATCAGCCCGCGATAGGGGTCCTGGGCGTTGCGCCCGCGCCCCAGCAGCGGATCGTCGCCGAGCGGCTGCTCGGACGACAGATCGCACGACTTGAAGTCGAGCGACCGGTAGCCGCTGAGCGGAACGACGCCGTACGTCGTCTCACGGCAAGCCTTGAGCGTGGCGTCGGCGCCATAGGCACGAACCTTGCCCATGTCCGGTTCTCCGTATTCTTGGGAAGTCAGGCAGCCAGCGGATCGCTGACCAGGTATTCGATGGTGACGGTGAGCCGCGCGGTGAGGATTGGCGGTGCACCTTCGATCGCCAGCACCGCGGTCTCGGGCGCGCTCCAGTTGAGGTTCTCGACCAAGCCGCCTAGGCTGCAATCGGTGGCCAGCGCGGCGCCGATCTCGGCGAGCAACGCGTCGATCGCCGCCTCGCCGCTGCCTCCGCCCGGCCGGGTGACGAACACCTCGATCTCGGCGCGGTGGCTGTAGAACTCGGTGCGCGGATTGAGCGTCACGTCCGGCTCGCCAGGATCGCCGTCGCGCAGGATAACCAGCCCGGCCGCCGGCACCGCCTGCGGCAGCGCCTCGTTACGGCTGACGGTGGCAAGCGGGATGGCCCGCAGCCGGGTGGAGAGCGTCGCCAGAACCCGCTCACGAAGCGACACGGCGACTGTCCCGCATCATCGACGGATATCGCACCTTGATATCAGGCCTTTCATCGGCGATAGAGCGCGACGGCTCCCCCTGTGTCTCCGTTTGTCGATGCGGAGATGCGGGGGCGGCAATACTTGTCGCGGATACATGGGCTTGCGATGACAAAAACTGAGGCGGATCGGGCCGACCTGATCGCCTTTGGCCGGCCGTTAATTTCCAATCCCGATCTGGTCGAGCGGCTGCGCGCCAACGCGCCGCTCACTCCGCCTGATCCCGCGACCTTCTACGGCGGTGACGAAAAGGATATTTCGACTATCCGACCCTGGCGGCATGACCGAACGCAGAACGGGTGAGATCCGATCACCCATGCGCTTACTGGTGATGGGAAACTCCGGGTCAGGCAAAACGACCTTGGCCCGTCGGCTGGTAGAAGAACAGCGGTTGGCACATCTCGATCTGGACAGCATCGTCTGGCTACCCGGCGAGAGCCCGGTGATGCGTGAGTTCGCCATGATTTGCGACAGTCTGGACAGGTTCCTGGCCCAGCATCAGGCTTGGGTAATCGAAGGATGTTACGGAGAACTGATCGAGCGGGCATTGCCCGCCTGCTCGGAACTGATATTTCTCAATCCTGGAGTTGCCGTCTGCCTGTCGAACAACCTGAGACGACCTTGGGAGCCCCACAAGTACCCGACGCAAGAACAACAAGATCGAATGCTTGCCGATCTTCAGGCGTGGGTCCAGAGCTATTACGTCCGGGATGATCCCTGGTCGTTGCGGTTCCATCGGCATCTCTTCGAGTCATTCGATGGCCCAAAGCGTGAGGTTGTACGCGTCGACGAAGCCTGACCCCCACACAAAACACGCTCGACACGTCCAATGCCCTTCACCTTGCCCAATTCAGCAGCACCAGCTGCGGCAGCGCCCGGAGCCATTTTTGCGTCGCACCGTCGACGTCGAGGCGCTTTTTCACCGTCACCTGCGGCACGAGGATGAACACCGGCACCGTAGTGCGGCCCGACAGCCGGGAGAACGCGGCACCCTGGCGCCGGCCAGCATTCGCCGCGGCGCGCCCGCGCTTCGTGAGCCTGACATTATCAGCCACCAGCAAACTTGGGCCGCCTCGGCGGTAGACGAACCGGAGCCGCAGCCCGTGGATGCGCTCCCAGGCGCCAGGCGTGATCTTCCGCCGCCCATCGCCGAAGCGACCGGCCGCCGGCGTCGGGATGGCGAGGAACAGGCCCTGCTTCGAGCGGATGATCCCGCCTTCCGCATACAGCCGCACCAAGCCCGGCGCCTTCGACCAGACGTACCCCGCCGCACCGATGCTTTGCCCGCTCCGAGGATAGACCTCGCCGCGCCAGGTCTTAGCCAGCCGGTTGTCGAGCCCGGCGCCGGTGATCTGGCGGCGCAGCTCGGTCTTCAGCCCGTTGGTCGCCTCCCGGATACCGGTGGTGACCGCCCGCTCGGCATTGCCCAGTTCCGCCGTCAAAAGCGCATCGAGATCGCCCTGAATGGCGGCCATCAGTCTCACGCTGAGCGCATCTCGATCGTCCAGACGAGACGCTCGGCGTCCCGGGTCGGCTCACCCTGGATGGTGTAGACGGTGTCGTCTGCCTCGACCGTATCGCCCGCCCCCGGTGCCGCGATCTCCGAGACGCGGACGTCGAACACTGTCGTCTCGGCAACGATGCGGGTCTCGCCGAACTCGCCCACGCGATCCGGCCGGCGGACGATCACCCTCACCGGCAGGCCGGGATCGGTGCCCCCCACCCGGTAGACGGCATCAAGAGCGAGGTTGGGATCGGCGAACAACGCATCGATCGCCGCGCTGAACACGCTAGCCGGCATGCATACTCCTGTCCGACAAAGTAGGATGAGCCTGCCTCATGGAGGAGGCAGAGATGCCTTACCGGACGACCGACCACTTGCCAGGGCGTGTACGCGACCACCTGCCGGTTCATGGCAGGAGATCTTCCTCGATGCGTTCAACATCGCTTACGAGGATGCTGGTTCTCACAAGCGGCGTGGTGGTGGTTGCTCGCGGCGGTATAGGGCAATTACGTCAAGACCGGCGATCGCTGGACGCCCCGCCAATGAATTTGCGGCATCGCGGACCAAGCGGCAGAGGAGACGGGCAATGATTCACCACGTTTCGATTCCGGCGCGCGAGCCGCGTCATGTCGCCGCGGTCCTGGCGGAATTGATGGGCGGCACATGCTATCCGTTCGGGCCGCTCGAAGGCGCCTTCATGGCGACGAGCGGCGACGCCCACGGCACCATGATCGAGGTCTATCCGGAGCGCGCCACCCTCGATATTCCGGCCAGCGACGATCAGGTCGTGTTCGGCGAGAACACGGCGCCGCCGAAGAGCTGGCCGTTTCATGTGCTGCTCTCGGTGCCGCGGGAGCGGGACGAGATCGAGCGCATCGGCGCCCGCGAGGGCTGGCGCGCCCGGACCTTCGGCCGCGGCCTGCAGGGACAGAAGCCGTTCTTTCACGTCGTCGAATTTTGGGTCGAGAACCGGGTGATGATCGAGGTCGTGTCACCATCGATGGCCCAGGAGTACCAGGACTTCATGAAGAGCATGCAGCTCCCGGTGATGAACGACCCCGAGTCGCTGCGTCTGATGCGGGCCACCCACACAATGAAGACCGCCTGACTCGGCGCCAGGGGCACCGGAGATCAGTTGCTGGAGTGGATCTTCACCGCGAACCTCGGCCGCTTGCTGCAGCGTCGACGCCGCGGGCGAGCAGCACCGCGTCGCCATCGGGGTAATGCAGCAGCGGATCCGGCACGAGCGGACGCCGGGCGAGTTCCTCGAAGCCGAGCCGGCGATACCAGCGCATCGCCCCCTCGTTGCGCTCGAAGCAGATGAGGCTGAGCCGCGGTCTATTCAGCGCCCGCGCCCGATCGTCGACGGCCGTCATCAGCTGGGTGCCGATCCCCCGCCCCCGGTGCTCCGGGAACAGCGCGATGCCGGAGAGATAGAGGCTGCCGCAGTCCTCCAGTTCCGCGTAGGGGCGCAAGACCGGATCCGCCTCCGCTTGGGCCGCCGGGTCGGCGTCCATCGGGAAGCTGTGGGCCATGCCAGCGACCGTGCCGTCGAGGTCGGCGAGAACGCAGTTCTGGTAGGAGAAGGCGACGCCGTCCCGCGCATAGCGGCGGGCGCCGGCGTCGAGCGTCGTCTCGCCGGGCTCGGCGACCTTGCTCCAGATGTACGCGGCCAGGCCATCCGAGGAGATCAGGAACAGCTCGGCGATCGTCCGGCTGTCCTCCCGCCTTGCCGGCCGGATCTTCGCTTCTGTCATCGTCCGCCTCCCGCGTCAGTGCGACCATGAACAGGATGTAGTGCCGTTTCCGGTGCTCAGGTTCCCGCCGGCGTCACCGCGCCCAGCTTCATCTTTACCGTGCCGCTCGGATTGGCGGCGGCCGAGACGGCGACGCCGATGCAGACCTGCGCCGTCGCCGTCTTGTTCACCACCTTGTTGCTGGCGTCCCAGAACAAGCGGTCACCGACATCGATCTGCAGCGCCGCGGTCTTGCCGATCTCGACCACGCCGTCGGTGAGGATCTCGACGTCGGCACCTTCCGTGGCGTCGGACTGGGCGATGCCGAACAGCGTGCCGATCAGCACGCCCGAGCCGGAAAGCACGCCGCCAGTGGGTGCAGCGACGGTCAGGGTATGGCCGGGCTGAACATAGGTCTTGGCCATGAAAGCAGTCCTTTGCTTCGGAAACGGAAGAGCCGGTCACGCCGGCTGCAGGCAAGGCGATGGTTGCCGGTGACCGCCGGTTGTCGACGGAGCGCAGCGCTTACGGCGCCACGCCCACATTCTTGTGGAGGCCGCGCCAGTCGATCGCCTTGGCGCCGAAGTCGAGCCTGGCCTTGACCTCGACGCCGTCGACGTCGAAGCCCATGCGGGTCTCGATGTAGACGCCGTCCTGGCCCTCGAGGTAGGCGTACTCGATGGTGTCGATCGAAGACGGGCTGGCGAACAGGTACCACGGC
The DNA here is from genome assembly GCA_016712375.1 of Rhodospirillales bacterium. GTDB lineage: Bacteria > Pseudomonadota > Alphaproteobacteria > Rhodospirillales > Defluviicoccaceae > Defluviicoccus. Next base: position 5,310 of record JADJRE010000023.1, on the reverse strand, counting down.
ACCGCGCCGGAGGCCGGATCGAGCCTGGGCTCGGCGATCACCGCCAGGGAGCGGATCGAGGCCGGCACCACGTCGGTGCTCTTCGCCGGCACCAGGTTCTGGGCGATCAGCTGCTCGGCGGTGAGCTCGAGCGACGACGGCACCACCAGGAAGGCCGGGCGGATGTTGAGCACGGTCTTGCCATCGAGGCCGGTCTGCTTTGCCATCTGCGCCCGTGCCTTGCCTAGATTGGCCACGTCAAGCGCGGTGCCGGTGCCGACCAGGTTCTTGTGGCTGGCGTGGAACAGCGCCACGCCGTCGGCCATCGCCGGATTGGACGTCACGATCCCCCAGACGACGTCGCTCTCCAGGGTGGCGGCGGCGGTGCCGAACAGCGCCGGGATGCGGGTGAACGCATCGAGGTCGTCGTTGATGATCACCTGGCGGGTGATGCCGATGACCTTGCCCCAGGTCTCGACGCGGTAGCTCTCCTTGCCCTCGCCCAGGCTGCCGCGCTTGAACTCGCCCGCCTCATTGACCTTCTCCAGCTGCGGCGCCTCGCCCAGCTGCAGCCGGTGCATGTCCTTGAAGTCGGCGGCGGTGGCGCGCCTGGCGATCGGCGGGAAGGTCCTCGGCGCCGCCTCGTAGGCATCGCGCAGCGTCTTGTTGGTGACCGCGGCGAGGATCGCCGGGAAGTCGGAGGTGGTGTGCAGTGCCCGCGTCGCGATCTCGTCGCGCGACAGGCCGCGCACCCGCACCCCTTCGCCTTCAAGAAACGCACGCGCCATCTCGATCAGGCTGTAGCCGCGCCACTCGCGGGCCGGCTCGCTCAATGCATGCCGATGCGGATCGAAGCGGTGCAGCAGCGCTGTCTCTACCGCGCCGCGGCGGACCTCCCGCGCGTCGAGGCCGCCGCTGCAGATGTGCGGCCGGGTCTCGACCTGCCGGTCGCGCTCGGCCGCCTGGTCGATCAGCAGGCCGCGGGCCGCATCGAGCGCCACCCCGTCGCGGACCAGGGTGTCAGCCACCGCCGGATCGATCCCCAGCTTGCGCGCCGCGTCGTAGATGCCGGCGATGCGGCCGCGCTCCTCGGCGACCACCCGCCGGGCAACGTCTTCGGCGCCTGCAGCAAGGGCCTGTTGCGCGCCATGATTGCCCTGCTCTCGAGTCGCGTTGTCGCTGCGGGTCTGGGCATGCGGCTCGGCCATTGCGGTCTCCGGGATCTCCGTTGGCTCGGCGGACCCGCGGCTCACGGTATCCTCGTCCGCTTGGCGTGAAGCGGCGCCGTCCGCGGCATCGGTGCCGGCCGCCGTCATCGGTTGATCCATCTCTGTGTTCTCCGGTTGCTGGGCGCGCTGCGCCCGGTTGCTGCTGGGGGATTGCGGTGCGCCGATGAGGCGGCAGGGCGTGAGCGGCTGGCTCTGCCGGAAGCCGGCGCCACCATCGGCGCCCACCGGCACCGCCGACAGCTCCAGCGGCTGCCAGTCGACCGCCCGCCACACCGGCATCTGGCCGTCCGGTTCGCTCACCTCGTAGGCGCGGACGACATAGCCGACCGAGACGTTGCGGATGATGCCGGCACGCACGTCCTGCCACAGCGGCTCGACATCCTCGCGGGCGCTGAAGCGGACGGAGGCGCGGCCCTCGTAGCCGTCGCCGTTCTTCGCGATCCACGCCCGCTCGACGACGCCGATGACGCCGGCGAGGTCGAAGGCGCCGTGCGTGTTGAGCAGCGGCGCGCCGCCGTTGAGCCGCGAGAGGTCGACGTGGCGCGGATCGAGCGACAGCACCTCGTCGTAGCGCTTGCCGGTCCACAAATCCCGCCGCCGGACCGCGGCTCCCGTCGACCAGACGACCTCGACGGTGCGTGCCTCGGCATCGATGCTCTCGCCCTGCAGCCGCACGTCGGCGCGCGTCTGCAGCGGCAGGTCGATGATGCCGTCGGTGGTCGGCGGACGGTCGCGTGCAGATCGTTCGCTGGGCGCGGCGATCTTAGTCATCCTCCTTGTCCTCCATGATCGGCTTGGCAGCACCGGTCTTCGTCGCCTTGCGCGGATCGGTGTCGAGCACGATGCCGAGCGAATCGAGCTCGGCGTTGGTGGCGCCGATCTCCGCCAGCACGTGCGCCGGGTCGTAGCCCTGGCGAGCGATCGCCTCCTTCAAGGTCATCAGGCCGGCACGCACGGCGAGGATGTCGGCCTGGATGTCCTTCAGCGGATCGACCGCCTCGAACCGCGGCGCCGTCCACTCGGCCTCGATCGTGCCCGCCGGCAGCGCGCCGCTCACCTGCGCGATGGCGACGAACCGCTGCCACACCGGCCGGCACAGGCCCGGCACCAGCAGCTGCCACTGCAGCGCCTCCAGCCGCCTGCGGAACTCCAGCAGCCCGGCGCGGATTGATGAGTAGTTGACCTGGCTGAGATCGCCGGTGAGCAGCTCGTAGGTCAGGCCGACGCCGGTCGCGATCGCGTGCAGTTGCACCCGCATGTACTCGCCGTAGCCGCCGGCGTGCGATGGCGTGGCGAACTTCACGTCCTTGCCGGGAGCGAGGTACTCGATCATGCCGGGCTCGAAGCTCTCGACCCTCCTGCCCTCGGCATCACTCGCTGCCGCGCCCAGCGTCTCCTCGTCGTCGGCGCCGGTGACGAAGGCGGCGAAGCAGGCCTCGATCTTCTTGCGCACCAGCTCGGCGTCGTCGTACTCGTCGAGATCGCGCAGCTTGAGGATGACGGGGGCGAACCACGGCACGCCGCGCACCTGCCCCGGCCGCAGCCGGTCGAACAGGTGCAGCACGCTTGCAGCGGGCACCGGCTGGCTGGTCAGCGACGCGCGGCGGAACATCGCCACTTCGCCCGGATGCACCGGGAACAGCCAGTAGGCGCGTCGGCGGCCGAGCGCATCGAACTCGACGCCCTGAACTGGAAAACCAGCAGTTGGTGGATGCTTTCCTCGATCGTCTCGACGTCGGACCCACCGGCCGGTCGCGTGTCGTCGAGGTAGCGTTTACTTCCGAAAATCCCATGAATGCCGCGCGTATCGCTAATGCGGTGGCGGAACAGTATCTGCAAATGCAGTTCGAACGGTCCTTCGAGGTCAGCCGACGTGCCAGCAACTGGCTCACCGGAAGGATCGACGAGATGCGTTCGCAAGTAGAAGAGGCGGACCGGACGATAGCGGCCTATCGGGGGACCTTCGGGCTGCTGCAAGGGCAGCAGAACGAGCCGTTGATCAATGAACAGATATCGAATTTGAACATCAAGCTAACTGAGGCATCGATGGACCGGATCAAGGCGGAAGCGTCCCTCGGCCAGGTCAGGCGGGACGTCGCTTCACGAAACGTCGATGCCGTGGCGAAAGTCCTCGAATCTACCCTGGTCCAACGATTTCGCGAGCAGGAACTGGAGTTGGCGCGGAAGGAAGCGGAACTAACCAAGGAACTGGGACCGCGGCATCCCCGGGCCATACAGTTGCAAGCCGAGAAGCAGCAGTTTCGGGCGACGGTAGAAGCGGAAGTGCAGAAGCTTGTCCGAAGTCTGGAAAACGAGGTCACCGTCGCCAGGGCGCGGGAGAAAGCACTGACCGACCGACTGAACGCTGTCAAGGCGGAGCTGTCCTCGGCCAATCGGGCACCCGCGACACTCAACTCCTTGGACCGCAGCGCCGCATCCGACAAACTCCTGCTCGAGAAATTTTAACGGCACGATCGGAGCTCGTCGCACAGGAGACGGCCGCCATTCAGGGCGCGACGGCATACGTCATGTCGCCGGCGGTCATTCCGACAGGACCGTCCTTCCCCAGAAAAGGGTTGCTGCTGGGCGGCGGGCTGGTCGCCTCGCTGCTCATCGCGTCGATCGTCGTTTTTCTGATCGAGCGCGACGACGTCACCTTCCGTAACGCTCCTCAAGTCGAGGCCGCGACCGGCGCGCCACTTCTGAGTCTAGTGCCCACCATCCGCGGCAGTGGCAAGAAGGAACAGGTGGCCAGCCAGGTCGTGTTCAGGCCGCAGTCGCGGTTCGCGGAAGCCATTCGCGGGATCTACACGCGCGTCGTTCTGGTCGGCCCGGCGTCCAAGCTGCCCATTTCGCTGTTATTCCTGTCCGCGCACCCCGGCGAGGGCAAAACGACCATCGCATTGAGTACCGCACGCCTCATCGCCGTCCAGACTGACAGCAAGGTGCTGTTCATCGACGCCGACTTGCGCCGGTCCGAGGTGGGCGAGGTAATCGGCCTGAAAACCCGGGTTGGGCCTTGTCGACGTACTGTTAGGCCGCAGTTCGCTCGCAGCGGCCATTCGCAAAGATCCCATTTCGCCGTTGCACCTGTTGCTCAGCCAGCAGGAGACTCAGCGAGGTTTGGTGGCACTTCCCCGCGACAAGCTGCAGACGCTCCTCAACACGGCGAAGAAAGACTACGACGTCATTGTTATCGATTCGCCGCCGCTATTCGCGGTCTCCGATCCGCAGATCTTGATGACGATGGCCGATGTGACAATCCTGATCGTTCGTTGGGGCCGAACCTCGCAAAAGGTCGTTAACTACGCCCTGGAGTTGGTGAGACGCGCTTCGGGCCAAATCGCGGGGGTGGTCTTGTCGCGAGTACGCTTGGACGCGCTGGCTCGTTACGGAGAAGGTGACGCCGGATACTACGGTAAAGAATCCCAGCACTACTACTCGTCATGAGGTCGACAGATACCAGGAGATCCTCGACTGACGGAACTCAAGAGGCTCATCGAATGGACGCAGTCAGTGCTTCTTCGAGATCGACGAGTGTCGCCGTCTGCATCTGCACCTTTCGGCGAACACGGGATCTGCGCCGACTTCTTGACAGTCTGGCGGAGCTGACCTTCGAGAGCGGCGATCCGCCGCGGGTGTCGGTTGTCGTCGTCGACAACGATCCGGAAGGCACGGCGGAGCAGACTGTCGAGGCGTTCAGGGGTACCTATCGGTGGCCCCTGACCTATGCACTCGAGAGACGACCGGGTATCCCTCAGGCCCGTAACTGCTGCCTCGCCAACGTTGAGCGAGAAACCGACTTCGTCTGTTTCGTTGACGACGACGAGGTCGTCGAGCCGGCTTGGCTGGACCGGCTTCTGTCGACGCAGCGAGACTTCGACGCCGACGTTGTGGCGGGGCCGGTCCTGCCGCTGTTACCTCCCGAAGCACCGGCTTGGGCGCGCGCTGGATGCCTGTTCGTCTGGGCCCGCCATCGGACAGGCGAAACCATCGGCGAAGCCGCCACGGGCAACGTCCTCTTCCGGCGGGAGCTGCCGCGTCGTCACCACATCCACTTCAACGAGGCGATGGCGCTCACTGGCGGAACCGACAAGCTGTT
>JADJRE010000022.1 GCA_016712375.1 Rhodospirillales bacterium | reverse complement strand
AAGGGGCCCGATCGGGCCCTTGCCGTTGCGCCGCTCTCGTGCGGGCACAATGTCTTGCTTTTACTTTCGCCACAGTGGCCTGGAATTGCTCCTGCTGACAACGTGAGGCAGGAGATCCAGCGCCGGGGCTACCGTCCACCTGATAGATGTGCGGGTGCCCGTTGGCTTGCGGCCGAGCTGCTCAGCCAGGAATGAGCATCCAGCACGCATGCGCTTCCTCCCCGGGGCTAATATAAGGCATGCCGAGCTTATGTTCGTATGATCTTTGGATTGGGCATTCCGGCCCACGTGAAAACCCAGGTGTCGCCCTGGCGGATGTTTTGAACGAGGCTCGGGCGGAAGGCGGCGAGGCATTGCCCGACAGGGCGATGGCGGACCGAGGGGTAGAGAACCCCATTCCCGCCCTGGGCGCGCAGAGCTGCTGCAAGCCTCTGACCCTCGGGGTATCCGATGGCGGGATCGGCATCAAAAATCACCTCGCCATTAAAACCGCGCAGGTCGTGGAATCGTGCCGTGAATCCGGCCAGGAGTTCACGATAGGAGGTGATGTTGTCGAAGACGCCGGTGGCTTCCAGCTCTCGTGTGAGGTGCCATGACACCTCGGCCTGAGCGGTCTCTATGGCGTCGGCTCCGAAGGTCGCGTACCAGGCTCCGCGCTCCGGCCCGTTGAAGCGGTTTCCGGTCGCACGCGTGTAGCAGAATGCGGCATTGACGTACGTCCACCCGTATCCATGATTTTCGGAGACCAGTTCGTCCCCCATCTGGCGTGCGGAGGTCAAACCTTCGATCTCGTGCAGGAACTCAAGATCGCCTTCATCGTCGGCCAGAGGGGCCAGCGCCGGTTCCGCGATGTATGCGGTCGAGATCAATCGGCAGGTCGTCGGCTCCGTGAAGTCTTCGATCGGGATCGAGGCGGTGTCGATCACACACCGCCTCGCAGGGCATCGATATGCTTCCGGGTTTCCATCATTGCCGGGATACCGCCTTCGATCATCACCTCAATCGGAGCCCGGCCGTTAAAGCCCGGCCCCTGGTTTCGCAGCTTGGGCCAGCCGAAAGTCAGTGGGCCGTTGAAGAGCAGCCGAAGGCCCTTGTAGATGCCGATGATTAGGCTGGCGCGCATCACCTTGTCACGGTCAAGACTGCCCTTGAAGACGCCTGATTTCATGCGTCCCCAAGTCGCTGATGGGACATCGAATAGCGCCGCCGCTTCCTCATTGGTGAGCTCCCACGCCTCAGCCGCACGTAGGACCGCTTTGACGAGAACAGCGATTTTTTCCCGATCCGTCACAGGATGAACCCCGTGTGGCGGAGCGAATGAGAGAACGTTCGCCATAAGCGTGCTCCATATGATTGACTTGAACATATCATATGGAGTGGACGCGGTGTCAAGCGATCATGGCGTCACTGCACGAAAGTGCGTTCTCCGTAGCGGCAGTACCAGCGCACGGCCCACAGCACGATCTCGCCCTCGAAGTGGCGCCCCTTGAAGCCCGACACGGCCAACCCTCCCCCTCGCTCGGACCACATCTCGCCGCAGAGCTGTCAGCTTTGCAACAGAGCCGCCTACCCTGCGGCCCTCACCGGATGCTCACCTCGATCGTCCGCATCCTCGGCGAGAGTCAACAGCTGCTGGGGACAATGCTGTGCATAATCCCCTCACACTCACTCCTAAGTTCTCAAATTGTTGCGATTTGGTAACCTTGATCAGAATTTGAGCGGAGCCTCTACGACTAGGCAATTCTTGCCCAAATTTGCCCCACCCGCTCTTCTATCTTGACATGTATAGTTTATCGTCAACGCCCTTTTGAGGGCGAGTTTAGCTGTGCACAACTATATCGAAACTGCCACGCACTTTCAGAAGTAGAGCGTGCGCCCATCTAAACCGACACATCTCAGATGGCCGGTATTCGAGGGTGAGAATGATACTCTCGTGCGTTTCGGCTTTCAATCCTCGGAGCACTTTAACCACGGCTCCGAACTCATGTGACAGGTGATAGGGGCCGCGCCACCCCGACCGAATGCCGACCTTTCTTGGGAAAGCCGGTGTCGTCGACAATCACGCCTTCACCGGTCCAGCCGCCGTCATCGCCGGCAGAGCCGCCTCGCGTGTTGCCCGCGGCAGCGCCGTCTCGTCCCACGGCGACTGGCCGACGAAGTGCAGCAGCGACTGATGCTCGGCCGCCGTCCGGTCGGGGCGCAGCCGCGCCGCCATCGGCTCGATACTCTTACGCCGCTTGACCAAACTTCAAATGAAGAGCAGAATTAAGTATTCGGGGCAGTCTGGCCAAGACTTGTTCATATCCCGAGGGAGACCGTCCATGTTATTCCGTTTCGCTTGGCACGTGGGACGGTTGGCCCGGCGGCGGTTGATCCGTGCAGTTGCCGGAGTTGGCCTGGCCGTATTCAGTGGTTTCTGTTCGACCGGAGCAACCGCGCAAGTTCTTCTGTTTAGCGCCAACTCCGGCGAACAGAACTTTACCGGAACAAGCTATGTTGATTTCAATGGAACCGCCTCGGGCGGTGTGAAACTGAGCTTCGCCACCTCGAGCGCCAACCAACGCGTGAGCATCGTTTTCGACGCAACGTGCTACGTCCAAGGAACGGAAGCCTTTGCCGTCGTCACCATCCTAGTTGACCCGGCGGGCTCCGCCGGCGAAACCGCCGCGCCACCGACCAACAACATATCCAACAACGGCGTGGTTTTCTGCTTCCAGGAAAGCGGGAACGTCTTCAACAACGCGGCGCGGGCATCGGTGGTGGCCTCGGTTAGTCCGCAGCTGGCGGGGACCCACACGGTGCGGGTGCGCGTCCGGATCGCCAGCTTGACTGACGATCCGGACGCCAAGGCCACGCTGCAGGCGATGTCGCTTACCGTGCTGCGCTAGAGGTGCGGCGCCGATGGTTGGCGCCTCCTTAGCAGCCCGTTGACGATGTTGCTGTTGTGATCACGTCGGTGGGGCAGTGATGGCGACGCGAGGATGCCGAAGACAGCTTCACCCGCCCGATTTGTTCTAAGCGACGGTCGCTCATTTGCGCTGATCCGCAACGCCGAGATCAGGCTGACGGCACGATGCTGTTCGTTAAAGCGGTGAGATTGGGAGGTTAAAATGGGATTTCGTAGCAATGAAGGCTTAGCTTGTAAATCATCAAGATCTACATCAACTCTTGCTAATCTGCCGCTCACATTGGCGTTTCTTCTCCTGTCATGTTGGCCCGCTGCCGCGGGAAGCCCAACCATAAGTGAGGTGGTGCTGAGCACCGATGCCGTCCCCGGTGGCGGCGGGGCGACGTTCGGGAACCTGGGCGTGCCGAGCATCAACGCGCAAGGCTGTCTCGCGTTCAACGCCGGCAATGCCACCGCCATCTACAGCACAGGCCGCGGCCGCGCCTGCGGGCCCCTCGCCAGGGCCGTGGGCGCCGGCGACCAACCGCCGGGCGTTCTCGGCCCGCTCTTCGAGGTCGACGGCCCTTCGCTCAACGACGACGGGTCGATCGCCTTCCGCGGGTTCGCCAGCGACACTTCCGTTCGCGGGCTCTATCTATTCCTCGGCCAAGGCCGGTTGAGGCGGATCGCCGATGCCGCCACGCGGCGGCCCGGCACGAGCGAAACCTTCCTGCCGTTCGGCCCGAGCTATCCGGTCGGGGGCACGGGCGCCCACGTCGTCTTCGGTGACAGCACGAGCACCACCGAAGGCGTCTATCTCGCGACCATCGCGGGCGTTCCCAAGACGATCACCCTTGGCGAATTGGTGACCCAGGCGGCCGGCTTCACTGAGGTCGCTGGCGCGGAATTCTCCACCAACAGCAGCGGCGTCGTCGCCTTGGCGCTGCGTCGGTCTTCCGACCTCAATTACGGAGTCTACCTCAAGGTCGGCAGCGCCGCACTGCAGCCGATCGCCGTGGCCGGCGACCCGGCGCCGGGCGGCGGGACCTTCGACGCTGTGGTCGGGCCATCCATCAACGACGCCTGCGACGTCGCGTTCGTCGGCTTCCTCCCCACCCGCGCCGGCCTGTTCCTGCGTCGAGCGAACGGGATGAAGGCAACGCTCGTCAGCACCAGGACCGCGGTGCCGAACCACCCCGGGGTAGTCTTCTCCAGGGTGGGGTCGCCCTATCTGGCCTCCGATCGCACCTTGGTCTTTGCTGGGTCGTACCGAGTTCCCGATCCGGTGGACCCGAGGTTCACGATCGAGTTCCAGGGCATCTACCGAAGGACCGGGACGGTGCTCGAAGTGATCTACGACCAGTTCGACGGGATTGTCGTCGATGGCGTTCGGGTGGCGTTGGTCGAAAGGATCGGCCCGGCGACCGTGCTCCGGATGGCGATCGACCAGCGCTACGCCACCGACCAGGGCAACGTGAGCAGCGTCGCCTTTCTCCAGCAGCTCCCGGGACGGAGGAGCGGGGTCTTCAGGGCCGTCCGCTCGTGATCGGTCAGCTAGTTGTAGCGGCGCGCAATGATGTGCGGTCCGCTACAGCTACGACGCCAGAGCGCTCTGCGAAAACAATTCGATGCCAAACCCGCGGAGATCCGCCAGCTCCTGCAAGCCAGTTGGCTCGGTCCCGATCGGGACGACGTTGCCGGGGTATTAGGTCTTTCGGCGACCAGTCGCAGCGGGTCGTGACTGATGCCGTATCCGCCGCCGATAGCAACCATAGTCATATGTGTTTCTCCTGTTACAACCGGTATACGTTACTGAGCCGTTTTAAGGGCCGTGCGCTCGCATCTCTGTGTGCCCAGGTAGGTTGGTAATTTTTGTTCGAGTTGCTAACCGTAGGCTCTCTGGAGGGCGTATCTGGTGGTTTTTTGCGGTCACATCTCCTGCGCTCTGCATTCTTCGGTTTTGCCACGGTAACCACCTCCACCTCCCACCACCTACTTGTAGCGTCCACGGAGGTGGTGGAATTTGTCGGTGAGCGGCGCGCCGGAGCGACCGGCGACGAGTCTGGCGCAGGCGCGCCGCGGTGGTGAGGCGGCCATCGGATCTGTCGGCTAGGGTGGAGTTGCGAGGCTTCACCGGCAACCGAGGAGGACCCGATGACCGAGGACAGAATGGCGCTGATCGAAGCAATGCAGAAGGCCAATGACGGCAATTTCCTGCGAGCGCTCGCCGAGACGGTGCTGCAGATCATCATGGACGCTGACGTCGAGGCGCTGGTCGGCGCCGGCCGGCATGAGCGCTCGGACGGGCGGCTCACCTACCGCAGATACCATGATGTCCCAGTCGGCACGGCAGCCGCATTGGGAGGAGAGCATGGAGCAGGTGCAGGTGACGAGCGCTGGTGGCGCCGAAGCGGCGGTTCTGGTGGCCATCGAGCTGAGCAAGGCGAACTGGCTGCTAGCGGTCTATGATCCCAGCACGGGCAAAGTGTCCCGCCGCGGGGTGGACGGGGGCGACGCCGGGGCGCTGATCGCGCTCGTGGAGCGATGCCGGCGCGATGCACAGGGGCGTGCGGGCGAGGTCGTCGGGGCTGAGTGCGTGTTTGAGGCGGGCTACGACGGGTTCTGGCTGCAGCGCCGGCTTGAGCAGGCCGGGATTGCCTGCCGGGTGATGGACCCGGCGAGCCTGAAGGTGGACCGCAGGGCGCGCAGGGTGAAGACCGATCGGGTGGACGCCGAGAGCCTGCTGCGGGCGCTGCAGGCCTGGCGCCGGGGCGACCGGCACGCATGTTCGTTCGTCCGGGTGCCGAGCATCGAGGAGGAGGACGCGCGCCGGCCGCACCGCGAGCTGGCCAGGCTGACCAAGGAACGGGTCGGCCACGTCAACCGCATCAAGGGCCTGCTCGCGCTGCATGGCGTCCGGGACTACCGGCCGCTGCGCCGCGACCGGCGCGCGGCGTTGGAGGCGCTTCGGACGGGCTGCGGGAAGGTGCTGCCGTTGCGGTGCCGCCAGGAGATCGAGCGGGAGCTGTCGCGGCTCGAGCTGGTCCTGCACCACATCGCGGAGGTCGAGGCGGCGATGGCGGAAGTCGCGCCGCTGACATCACCCGCAGCGGAGCACATTGAAGGGCAGTTCGCGTCGCGCGGCCACGACATGACCGAGGCCCTGGAGAAGCTGACCTGCATGGGGCGCGAGACCGCCGTGGTTCTGACGCGGGAGGTCCTATGCCGCGACTTCCGCGACCGCCGCAGCCTCGCCTCCTTCGCCGGTTTGACCCCGAGCCCGTACAGCAGCGGCCGGCTACAGCGCGAGCAGGGCGTCAGCAAGGCCGGGAACGCAATCGTGCGTGCCCGGCTGGTCCAGCTCGCCTGGCGCTGGGTACGCTTCCAGACAGGCAGCGACATCACCGCTTGGTTCGTGGCGCGCACCGGCGGCAACAGCAAGCGGAGCCGGCGCGTGGCGATCGTGGCAGTCGCCCGGAAGCTCCTCGTTGCGCTGTGGCGATATGCGACACAAGGCCTTGTGCCGGCGGGGGCCAGGCTGCGTCGCTCCGCCGCCTGAGACAGTCAAAGAGGTCGTCCCGGGGCGACGGCCCCGCGACGTCCGGGGTGAACGCGTGATCGTGTAGCCGTTGGGGCGCAAAACCCGAAACGCGCAGTTGGATCCCGTTCCCCGACTGCTTGCTCGCCGTGCACAGGGCACCTGGGTCGGCCTCGCCGACCGGATACGAGTCGATGGCGCCAAGCGCCTGAGCAGAAGCGAGCGGGCCCCGGACGTCCGGCGTGGAGGAGGAGGCGCATGGCTTGACTAAAGACATCATACGAACGGCTATCGCGACCGGACGCTGGAGACGCGGCTCGGCTCGCTCAACCTGCGCATCCCGAAGCTGCGCCAGGGATCGTACTTCCCCGGCTTCCTGGAGCCGCGCCGGACGGTAGAGAAGGCGCTGGTGTCGGTGATCCAGGAGGCCTGGATCGGCGGCGTCTCCACCCGGCGGGTTGACGAACTGGTGCAGGCGATGGGCATGACCGGCATTTCCAAATCGTCGGTCAGCGGCGGTGATTTCCCGCAGCTGGTTGTCGGTCGTCTGACCGATGGTCGAGACACGGAGATAGGCGAAGGTGCGCGGCATCGAGATGTCCGTCCAGAATCGCTGTCCGTAATGTACACCCTGTTCAAAACATCGCAACGGTCTATCCCTGGGCCGCACCCCATCTTATGGGGCACATTGCTCCCCGCGTCTCCACGATGAATAATCCATCGATCTGCTTCAATGAACAAATCCACAAATGCGGGTTTGTTCATTTGCGGGTTATCCCGGCTTGCGCTTCGAGTTCGGTTGTGCGGGCGTCTATGAACGCCTCGATTTCCTCAACCATCTTGTGCCCCGTGGCGCTGCACGCCGTCTTGAATCGCCGGTGCTTGCTCTCCGGCAGATCGAGGCTCAACCGCTTCGTGGGCTCCTGCACGGGCGCTTTGCGCTCGCGCTTGCTCCCGGCCAGGGAGCCGTTGTCGTGACCGATCCCGCCCTGTTCAAAGGCGGCAATATCACTATCCGTTAGCGGTTTTGGCTTCGGGGCCTGTGAGAACGTCTTCGTTGCCATAGCGCATGATTTCTAGGGTTAGGCGGTTAATCTCGGAAACGGCAGGGCTGCCGGGCGCCCACTCGAAAATGGTCTGACCCATGGTCATGCTTTCGGCAAACGGCACCCGTTGCTCAATGTCGGTTTTCAGGATGGGGATTCCGGCTTCCGCCGCCATGGCCCGGATATCCCGCCCGATTACCGTTTTCCCTATTTTGCGGGAAACCACAAACCCACATTTCAGGGTTGGCTTGTATTCTTGCGCCTCGCGCACTTGCTTGACCGTCAAGTCGGAGGCCCAGGTCGAAAGACCCGAAGGCTCGATAGGCAGCACCACGAAATCAGAGGCGATGATGCATGAGCGCGCGACTTCCTGAGCGTGCGGCGGCCCGTCGATGATCGTGTGCTGATAATCCGCAGCCATCTTCATGGCGTCGCGGGCCATGTTCTCGCGGGCCATGCTGACGACCTGGAAGGGCGTTTCCTGCCGCAGGCTGGCCCAGGTGCTTGCGCTTCCCTGCTTGTCCGCGTCGATCAGCAGGACCTTGAAGCCGCTCTTGGCGAGCGCAGCGGCGACGTTGACGGAAAGCGTCGTCTTGCCGGTGCCGCCCTTCTGGTTCACGAAAGCGATAATCATAAACCCTCATACCCTGATTCGTGGGAAAGCGCAAATGTGGGTTTGTATTATCCACAATTCAGGGATTGGGTTTGCGCTCATATCGTTTTTTGCAGAAGGCGATGAAGGCTTTGTCCGGGTACTGTAGCTCGATGCACCCGCTATCGACCCACCAATCTCGCCATTCCTGTTCGAGAAAGTAGGGGTCATAGCCAGGCGCGACGGCGCGCACGTCATTGTAGGTTTCGGGATCGAGCAGGGGGAAGGACACCTGGACCCGTGGCTTCATGCTCTCCCTGTTGCGGAAGATCACCAAATCGCCTTCCAGCGTGATGCTGTAGTCCGGCAGATGGTCATGAAGAACCAAATCCTTGAGCATGGAACGGAACACGCGCGGGGGCGAGTTGGAGCCGCATTTCTTTTGCAGCGTCGCCAGGCGAATCGTCCAACGGTCCTGTTGCCCGCAGTGCTTCCGGGCAATCTCGTAAACCCGCCGCTCCAGGGGCTTGCGCAGCCGGAAATAGTCGCGGTGCAGGGTGAGGACTTCGTGCCCGAGGACCGCGTTATACATCCAGTCTGACAGGGAAACCTTCACGCTGGCCATACGGCCGCTGTCCGTCTTGCGAACGATCCGCCAGCTATCGACGAGCCCGAAGCCTTCGGTAATCTCTTCGCCCTTGGTTCTAATGTTCGTGGTGATCCGCGTGCCGGAAAGCCGTTCCAAGGCCTCCTTGAGGCGGCGGTAGCCGTCTCCGCTGGTTTCCCGGTTCGTGGACACGAGCAGGTCATAGGCCGTCAGATGGACCTCTTTCTGCGGCTTTTCCCCGGCCTTCATCTTCGCCATGAGCTGCGAAATGCAATAGATCAGGACATCCTTGTCATGGATCGTCGCCAGGCCGCGCATGCTCGGGGCGATCTCAATCCGCACGCCATTATGCTCGTAAGCCAGAAGCCGGTGATCCGGCTTGGTGGCGAGGGAAAAAATCGGGTGCTCCATCGACGCCATGTCATCCTTGGGGATGGCATCGAGCACGTCGCAGATGAAGAAATCCTGATTAGGGTGCCGGTCGGGCAGGAGAGGGGACCGCTCCTTTCCGCCGTGCTCCAGATTCGTGGTTTCGGTGACGGCTTGGGTCATTTCGTGGTTTCGGTTACGCTTGCGCTGATTCGTGGTTTCAGTGACAACTGAGCCTAGCTTCGTGGTTTCAGTGACGCAAGCCCGATCTTCGTGGTTTCGGATTCAAGGTGACGTGGTTCTGGAGTCTCCCGGTTCGTGGTTCTGGATTCAATCGGACAAAAAGCGGAGGCCAATTTTTCTTTACTTACAATATGTTATAAAGTTTTCCAGAACCCTGTAACACTGTATTTAACATATACATAACACATACGATCCTGTGGATAACTTTTACTCACATCAAGTTCACGCCGCCCGTAGGGCGGCTATTTGCGGAATCGGCCCTGATGGGCCGATAAACTTGTGGCCGGACGGGCAGCCGGGACCCGGCAACGTTGAGATTGTGGATTACCACTGATGAAAGGAGCACAGACCATGTTCAAGCGCGCCGTCCATCCGGGCGAGATTTTGAAGGACGAGCTGGACGAGCTCGGCGTTACGCCGACCGAATTCGCACGCCAGATCGACGTGCCGCCCAACCGCGTGAGCCAAATCATCGCGGGCAAGCGCTCCATCACCGGCGACACCGCCCTCCGGTTCGGGCACTGGTTCGGCACCGACTCACAGTTTTGGCTGAACCTTCAGGCTCAGTTCGATCTAGTAATCGCCGATCAGCAAACCGGCGAGGCGATCCGCCACCTTCGACACGGGCCAATCATCCGGCGCCGCCCGTGCAGCCGAGGCTTGTCTAGGAGCAGGGAGCCATCACGGCCGACACGAAACAGCAATTGATTTGAGAAAAGGGCAGGGGGGCGCATGAACGCCGTTGAGATTGAAGAGGAAATATCCAAACTCTCCGATCGCCCTGAAGGCGAGCCCAGCAACGGCGCGGGCCAAGGCCAAGTTTGTTCTAGCGACTGACGGAGACGCCTTCGAGGCCGAAGACCTGGCGAGCGGCGAGACGATCGCCTGCACCTATCGGGACTTCCCCGATCATTTCGTCTTCTTCCTCCCGCTCGCGGGCATCACGACCGTTAGGCAAATCCGCGAAAGCATCCTTGATATCAAGGCAACGGGCCGCCTCAACCGCCTTTATGTCGAGCTCCTGAAGAATAACCCGGAATGGGGAACGGCCGCCCGCCGCCAACGACATGAACCATTTTATGGCCCGGCTGATCCTCTGCTTTTTTGCCGAGGACACTGGCATCTTTCATGGCGAGGGCCGCTTCACCGCCACGATCGAACAGATGAGCGCGAGGGACTCCGCGAACACCCATGAGGTGATAAGCGAGCTCTTTCGGGCGATGAACACAAGAACCGCCGATCGAGCGGCGGCGAAGATTGCCCGCTGGGCGGAGGTTTTCCCCTACGTTAACGGCGGGCTCTTCTCTGGTTCGACGCACGTGCCGCGCTTCAGGGCTCCGTTGCAAAGATTATGACGGGGCGAGCGTCACCCACTCCTGGTTCGGCTTTCAGGCATAGACGCCGAACAGCCGGTTGACGAAGGACGCCTCGGTCCCGCCGCCCACAGCCTCGATCCTGCGCCGGCACCAAACATCCCCACCCCGCGGATTTTTGCAACAGAGCCACTAAAATTGCGATTTTTGCATCACAAAAGGACCAAGCCATGCCGCCGATCAACCGCCGCGTCTTCCCGAGAGACCCGACCGAGGACCACTCCGCCATATCTAGTAGCTCATGCTTGTCTAACCGTGGACAAACATAAACCGACAGAAGCACATGAGCCCAATCATCCCCTGAGCGAGGGACCTCCTGATAGCATAATTTGTGGCTGCTACCACATCTCTGGGCTCAGCGGTTGACAAAGGCAACATCGGCACAATATGAACACGAGCACATGCGTGGTGGTCGAAATTCCGCGGCGCGCATGTCGTGTTTACCCGGACCGTGGGGTAGCCTGGAATACACCGGAAGGGTGCTGCTGAAGCTCGGTGCCCAAGTCCAGGCGGTCGGCGCGCATACACCGGCCGATAAGAAGCGAGCAAGGGGCAACGCAAGCGCGTGCGATTGTCCTGCCCTAAGCGACGGCTCGGCTCCATTGAGCATAACCGCACGCGAACGGGCTGGCAGGGGCACTATCTTCGCGTAAGGGCGCGGGTAGAAGCTCCTGCTATGCCCATCGCTCCTGCTCTCACCATTGAGCATTGCTAGGAATATAGTCAGTACTATGGAACCCTGAGGCAATGATAAGCCTTCGCCGGATCGAACCAAACCGCCGCAACGCCGGGAAATCAACCGGACCACGGACACCGGCGGGAAAAGGCCGTGGTCGCGCTCAACAGTATCAAGCATAAGGTCTATCCCCGCGGAGGCGAGGAGCCGACCGGGGCTCAAGGACTCGATTCGCCCTTATGCGGCTTGCTGAAATCACGTCCCGCGTTGATGTCACACCACGCCGCCCGCCGAGGGAAGGGGATCCGTGCCTTCGCCGAGGATCGCTAGATAACGCCGGTAGCCAAAACGCGCCCACGCCGGCGTCCGGTAACCTCTTCGACCACGCCCAGGCGCTGAAGGTCGGCGAGTGCTGCGTTGATGGTGGGCGCGGACAGGCCGGTGCGTTCGACTAGCAGGTTGGCGGTGAGATAGGGGCTCTGCTGCAGCAGGTCGTGGATGCGCAGCGCCGAGCCGGCGCGTTGGCTGTCCGCCCTGATGCGCTCGCGTTCCTCCTTGAACAACTCGACGATGCGCGTCGCCGCGTCGAACGCCTGATTGGCCGTGTCGGCAACGCCGGTGAGGAAGAACTCGAGCCAGGCTTCCCAGGCGCCGTGCTCGCGCACCTCCTGCAGCAGGCGGTAGTATTCGGCGCGGTGGGTCTTCAGGTAGAGGCTGAGATAGAGCAGCGGTTGGCGAAGAACGCCGCGAACGCAGAGGTACAGCGTCACCAGCAGGCGGCCGATGCGCCCGTTGCCGTCGAGGAAAGGATGGATCGTCTCGAACTGGACATGCAGCAGCCCGGCCTTGATCAGCGCCGGAAGCCGCGAGGCGTCCTCGTGCAGGAAGGTTTCAAGCGCGCCCAGGCAACCGTCGAGTTCCGTCACCGGCGGTGGCACGAACAGCGCGTTGCCCGGCCGGGTTCCGCCGATCCAATTCTGCGAGCGGCGAAACTCGCCCGGGCTTTTCGTCCCGCCGCGCCCGCTCCGCAGCAGACGGGCGTGCAGCTCGCGGATCAGCCGCAACGACAGCGGAAGCTGTTCCAGTCGCTCCAACCCGTACATCATCGCATCGACGTAGTTCGACACCTCGCGAATATCGTCGATCGGCTGCCCGGCCTGCGCTTCGGTCTCGAAGCGGAGAAGGTCGGAGAGGGTGGACTGGGTGCCTTCGATCTGCGAGGAGAGGACGGCCTCCTTGCGCACGTACATGTAAAGGAAGAGCTCTTGGCGCGGCAGCAGCATCGTGATGCCGTCGAGACGCCCGACGGCCCGCTCCGCAACGCTCAACCGTTCCAGCAGGTCGAGGACATCGATCGGCGGATCGGGCGGCAACGGCGGCGGGACGAACGCGCGGACGATTTCGCCGCCGACAGGCGTCTCCACAAATCGTCCCAGGCGAGGGTATCCGGCCGTCTCGGGCATGCCGAGGTTAGGTTATGCGAGATGGGGCTTAATTAAGCAACGGCCATTTTTATTAAATAGCGTAGGTGCCAAGGTAAGCGGCCTTAAACAACGGCCTTCCAGAGGGAGCTCTCGGCAGCCGGCACTTGCCGGCGGGACACATCGCCCGGGCGCCGCGGCGGACAACTACGCCGAGCATCTCAAGACGCTGGAGAAGTGACCCATGGCCAGGAAATTCTCGGAGCTGACGCAGGACTTCTCGTGCGAACGGCGCGAGCGCATCGAGGCGAAGAAAGCGGCCTTGCGCGAGGAAATGGATCTGGCCGAGCTGCGCCAGGCGCTCTCGCTCACCCAGTCCACCCTCGCCGACGCTCTCGGCGTTCAGCAGGCGGAGATCTCCAAGATCGAGAAGCGTACCGACGTGTTCGTCAGCACCTTGCGCCGCTTCATCCAGGGCCATGGGTGGCGACCTCGAGATCCGCGCCGTCTTTCCCGACCGCGCCGTGACGATCCGGAACTTCTCATCCTTGGCTCAGGAAGATCGCCGCGTCTGAATCTTCCCTGCGGGTTACCCTATCGGAGTATGCTAAAGAGAGACCGACGCACGGGGGTGTCATGGGGGAATGGTACGCGCATTCGCACGAACGCTTGCCTGCAGAGCAATGGCATCTTTTGTGCGATCACCTAGGCGCGGTCGGCGAACAGGCGGGGATCTGGGCGAAGCAGTTTGGTGCAGAATCGATGGGACGCGCAGCAGGCTTGCTGCACGACGTCGGCAAGTACTCGTCGCCGTTCCAGGCGAGGCTGAAGGGGGCGCCACGTCGGGTCGATCACTCGACTGCCGGGGCAATTATTGCAGAGAACCGCTACAGGACCGGTCGACACCCAATCGGCCGGTTGATCGCGGCGGCGATCGCGGGCCATCATGCAGGCCTTGCCGACGGTCGCGGCTTTGGCGAGCGCACTTCGCTCGATGAAAGGCTGAAGCAGACTCTCGGCAGCGATCTCCCGGCTCTCGAGTCCGCTTGGCAGAGCGAGATCACGCTGCCACAGCGGCTCGACTCGTTGCCAATCAAGAAATATTCGAACCCAGCCATCGCGAACCAGCGATGCGGCTTTCAGCTGGCGTTCTTGGTACGGATGCTGTTCTCGTGCCTCGTCGATGCCGACTACCTGGACACCGAAGCCTGGTTCGCGGCGATCGATAGCGGCCCGCCGCCGCGTGGCGGATGGCCGTCGCTTGCACAGCTCAAGGCGGCACTCGACGGGCACCTAGCCGGCTTCGCCGGCCGCACGTCCGAGGTCGATACAGCTCGGGCCGATGTCCTTGAAGCCTGTCGTGCCGCAGCCGCGCTCGCGCCGGGGCTGTTCTCGCTGACGGTGCCGACCGGTGGCGGCAAGACCCTGTCGGGCCTGGCCTTCGCGCTTGACCATGCCGTGCGCTGGCAGCTCGACCGGGTGATCTACGTGGCCCCGTTCACCAGCGTCATTGAGCAGAACGCGGGCGCCTTCCGAAGAGCGCTGGCACCATATGGGGGCGCGGTTCTGGAGCATCACAGCGCCTTCACCGACGACGCCATATCGAAGGAACGTAAGCGCGAAGGCGGCGAGGGCGGACCCGAGGCAGCTGGGAAGCTCAAGCTGGCGATGGAAAACTGGGACGCGCCGGTCGTCGCGACCACCGCGGTGCAGTTCTTCGAGAGCCTGTTCGCGGCGGCGCCGTCCCGCTGCCGCAAGCTGCACAACATCGCCCGCAGCGTCGTCATCCTCGACGAGGCGCAGACGCTGCCGCTGCCCCTGCTGCGGCCCTGCATCGCCGCGATCGACGAACTCGCCCGCAACTACGGGACCACGCTCGTGCTGTGCACCGCGACGCAGCCGGCGATCGAGGACCACCCCGAACGGCCGCCCGACGCCAGCTTCAAGGGCGGACTGCGCGACGTGCGAGCCATCGTGCCGAAGACGCAGCGCGACGCTTTGTTCCGCCGGCTGAGCCGGGTGCGCTTCGAGAGACTGGGCGAACTCGGCGATGACGTGCTCGCCTCGATGCTGAGGGACCGCGAACAAGTGCTCTGCATCGTCAACACGCGGGGCCACGCTAGGGCGCTGTTTGAGGCTCTGCGCGGAGAGCCGGGCGCGGGACACCTGTCCACCTGGATGTTCGCAGCCCACAGGACGCGGGTGCTCGCCGGAATCCGGGACGACCTGACGAACGGCCGACCCTGCCGGGTCGTCTCCACGTCCCTCGTCGAGGCCGGGGTGGATGTGGACTTTCCCTGCGTCTTCCGCGCCGAGGCGGGACTCGACTCGATCGCCCAGGCGGCGGGGCGCTGCAACCGCGAGGGCCGGCGCCCGATGGAGGAGAGTGTCGTCGCCATCTTCCGCGCCGCCGGCGCGAAGGCGCCGCTCGAGATCAGGCAGCGTTCACCTCCTTCGGCAAGGAGCAGGGGCTGAACGCGCCCGTCTCGGAACGAGCCGCCTTCGCCTACGCGACGGCGCTGAACCACCTGCTGCGAGGGGGCGAACAGAACCGCCAGCGCCTGCAGATCGCCGATGCCACCACCCTCTTCTGGGCGGAGGCCCGGTCCGGCAAGGACGAGGCCGCAAGTGCGGCCGAGGAGGCCCTGGGCTGGTTCGCCGATCCGCCGCCGGAAGAGACGCTGGACGCGCTGCAGCAGGCCCGTGTCCGGGTAGTCCTGGAGCAGGTGGCGCAGGGGCGGCCGCTGCGCGAGGTCGACCCGAGGCTCGACGAAGGGACCCGACTGTTCGTCCTCGGCCTCGCCCCCAACGCCGCGCGCCTCTCTGTGCGCTTCTGGCACGTGAACACGCTGGGCAAGCTCGCCGAGCGGTTTCATCAGCACTGGCAGGATCTGGCGATCGAGCCGCTTCCCTGGAAGCGCGCACCTGCCATCTGGCGGCTGCTTTACGAGACGGCTGCGCAGCGCAAGGCCGAAAACATCCCGCCTAATGTCAACGGCGGAGCAATTCCGGGCCACTGTGGCGGAGTAAAAGCAGGCCATTTGGGCGAAAGCGGCGCAGCACAGCAAGGGGCCCGATCGGGCCCCTTGCTGTGTCGTCGGTTTGCCTCGAGGATCAGGGCTTGCCGATTTCGCCGGTCTCCGGGATTGACGGTGTCGGCGGTGGCCTGGTTTTGCTCCGCCCGATCGGCCGGGGTGGCGGGACGACGGCGTCCGGCGGATTGCTTCAGGCGGTAGCTGTCGCCGTTCATGGTGAGGATATGGACGTGGTGGGTCAGCCGGTCGAGCAGCGCGCCGGTGAGCCGTTCCGATCCCAGCACCGAGGTCCAGTCCTCGAACGGCAGATTGGACGTGACGAGGGTCGAGCCGCGCTCGTAGCGCTGGGAGAACACCTCGAACAGAAGTTCCGCCCCGGTCGGGGACAGCGGCACGTAACCGAGTTCGTCGATGATCAGGAGCTTCACCGCCTGCAGATCACGCTGCAGCTTCAGAAGCCGTCGTTCGTCGCGCGCTTCCATCAGCTGATGCACGAGGGCGGCGGCGGTGGTGAAGGCGACGCTGAACCCCTTCTGGCAGGCGGCAAGACCGAGAGCCAGGGGCTGCATGCGTCTTGCCGGTGCCGGAATTGCCGAGCGCGATGACGTTCTCGCGGCGCAGGACGAACTCGCATCGAGCGAGCTCGAGCACCAGCATCTTGTTGAGGCTCGGAATGGCGGTGAAGTCGAAGGTGTCGAGGCTTTTGACCGCCGGGAAGCGTGCCGCCTTGATCCGCCGCTCGACCATTCGGCGTTCCCGGTCGATCAGCTCCAGCTCCACCAGGCGCAGCAGGTAGCGGGGATGATCGACGCCGTCGCCGGCGCATTCGCGCGCGACCTTGTCGTACTCCCGCAGAATGGTCGGCAGCTTCGCTTGCTTGAGGTGATGCGCCAGCAGAACCTGCGGGGTGCCGCTCGTCGTTCCCGCCGGTATCGCCTCGACGCCCGCCTTGCCGGTCATGCCGCTGTCCCGGGAACGAGAACGGCGTAGTCGGCCGCCGTCGTCATCCTGACGTCCGTTCTCGGCAGATGTGGATAGGCCGTCAGGTCGAGCCGGGCCGGTCGCCGCTCGATGCGCGCCAGCGCGATCTGCTTGACCGCATCAAAGCCGATGGCGCCGAGCCGGATCGCTTCGGTGACCGCGCTCGCCACGATCTCCATCGGGATCGCCTCCATCAGCCGCAGGACCTGGATGAACTCCCGCCTGCCGCGGTTGCCCATGCGCGCTTCGAGGAGATGGCGCAGGTGCTGGAACGCCTCCGGCAGATCCCAGTCTTTCAGCGCCGCCGCCTGGTCCAGGGCATTTGGCTTCGTCTCGATCAGCGCGAGGTAGTGCAGCGGGTCGAACACGAAGGTCCCGGTGCCGTAGGCGCGGCGATGTCGGGCGATCTGCTCGCCGGCACACAGGATCACCACCTCGTCGACGAAGCCCTTCACCACAACATCCCGGAAGCCGTATGCCGTCGGCACCGAGTAGTCGTTGCAGCGGTAGCGGACCAGGGCGGTTGACGAGACCCGCGCCGCCCGCTTCTCGCACGCCTCCAGCGGCACGGCGGGCAGATCCCGAAAGGACTCCAGGTCGGCGACGAGACGCTCGCCGATGGTCTCGCTGTGGCGACCGGCGCGTTCGCCCTGTCGGCGCCGGGAGCGCTCTTGCAGCATGGCATTGAGATCGTCGAAGCTTGCCGCCTGGGGGATCGGCGTCATGAAGTTCAATCGGGCATACTTCACCAGCCCCTCGACCTTGCCCTTGTCGTTGCCCTTGCCGGGACGGCCAAAACGGTCGCGGAACAGGTAGTGGCTTTGCAGCTCGGTGAAGGCCCGGGTCCGCTCCCGCCTGCCGTCGCCGCAGATCTTCGCCACCGCGATCGTCGTGTTGTCGTAAAGCACCGACAATGGCACGCCGCCAAAGAAGCCGAACGCCGACACATGACCGTCGAGAAACGCTTCCGTCGTCTCCGCCGGGTAGGCCTTCACGAACGGCGCGTCCGACTGTGGCACGTCCATGCAGAAGAAGTGGATCTTCTGCCGGACGCCGCCGATCACGCCAATGGCCTCGCCGAAGTCGACCTGCGCGTGCCCGGGGGGATGCGCCAGCGGCACGAAGGTCTCCCGGCCTTTGGCGCGAGCGACCCGGACGTAGTCCCTCACCACCGTCACACCGCCGGCATAGCCGTGCTCGTCGCGCAGCCGCTCGAAGATCCGCTTGGCAGAATGCCGCTGCTTCGAAGGCGCCGTCCCGTCGGCCTCGAGAATGGCGTCGATCACCGGCAGAAGCGCCCCAAGCTTCGGCTTTTTCACCGGCTTCGTTCGCGTGTAGCCGGGCGGCAACGAGAACCGGCACATCTTCGAAACCGTCTCACGGCTCAGCCCGAAAACCCGCGCCGCCTCGCGCCGGCTGTTACCCTCAATGAAAACAAAATGCCGAACGGCGGCGTAGACTTCCACGGCAAACATCCCCGGCCGCCCCCCTGACAAAGGAGACAGCCTAACCACTGGCCGGATTTTGCTCCGGCGCGGCAGCACCAACCGCCGCCGCTACGTGGCCTAATTTGTCACCGCCCTACACACGCCTAACCTGGGCGGCGAGGTGATGCGGTCGATCCTGTCCGGTACCCGCTACCCTGAGACGTTGTTCACCTCTGTCATCACGCGCTGCCGCGCCGACCGTGACCTGAACGGGATGCGTGCGGCGATCCTCAAAGCCTGCCTGGTCCGCGCGGACCGAAAATTCGACCGAAAGGAGAGTGTTCCCGTGAGCCTCGACGTCCACGAACCCAACCCAGGCTATCGGCTGGGCCGCCTGTTCGCTGTCCTCGAACGCATCCAACGGGAGGCGCTGGATTCCGTAAACGCGTCAATCCGTGACCGCTTCTACGGCGCGGCTTCGGCAACGCCCGGCACCGTGTTTCCGATCCTGCTGCGTACCACCGGCCACCATCTGGCGAAACTTCGCAAGAGCGACAAAGCGAGGTTGGCCGGATGGTTCGAGAAGGAGATCGGCGCAATCATGGACGGGCTCGGCACCAGCTTACCCCGCAATCTCTCCGTTGGCGACCAGGGCCGCTTCGCCATCGGCTACTACCATCAGCGCTACGGCCGGCGCACCGACGCGCCGCCCGAAGTGGCTGGCATCCTGAACACCGAAACCACTGCCGATGCCGAGGACTAAGCCATGACCGCCATCCAGAACCGCTACGAGTTCGTCTACCTGTTCGACGTGAAAAACGGCAATCCGAACGGTGACCCAGACGCCGGCAACCTGCCGCGGCTCGACCCCGAGACCAGCAAAGGGCTGGTGAGCGACGTCTGCCTGAAACGCAAGGTGCGCAACTACGTACAGATGGAGAAGGAAGGCGAGACCAAGTTTGCGATCTACGTTCAGGAAAATGCCATCCTGAACGAGAAGCACCGCGAAGCCTATCTCGATGTCCGCAAGGGCGACAAGGATGTGCGTACGGCCAAGAAGCTTTCACCCAAGAGTGACGAAGAAGCGAACAGCCTGCGCAAGTTCATGTGCGACAACTTCTTCGACATCCGTTGCTTCGGAGCGGTGCTCTCGACCGGCATAAATTGCGGCCAGGTGCGCGGCCCGGTGCAGGTGGCGTTCGCCAGCTCGATCGACCCGATCATGCCGCTGGAAATCTCAATCACCCGCATGGCGGCAACCAGTGAAAAAGAAAAGAAGCAGCGGGAGGAAAGCGCTGACGACGAACGGCAGGATAACCGCACCATGGGCCGCAAGCACATCGTGCCCTACGGCCTCTACCGGGCGCACGGGTTTGTCTCCGCCAAGCTGGCGGCCCGCACCGGGTTTTCCAACGACGACCTCGACCTGCTGTGGAAGTCGCTTGTGAACATGTTTGATCATGACAGGTCGGCCGCCCGCGGCGAAATGACCGCCCGCCGGCTGATCGTCTTCAAGCACGCGAGCGAGCTCGGCAACGCCCCGGCGCACACGCTGTTCGAACTGGTCGACGTGCAGCGCAAGACCGAGAACGGGACGGACGAACCCGCTCGCGATTTTGGCAACTACACCGTCTCCTTTGCCAAGGATAAGCTGCCGCAGGGCGTGGAAGCTCTGGAGTTGATCTGAGGGATGACGGCGAAAGCGGGGAGTCGGGCGGAGAGGGCGTGTCCGACCCGATCCCTCTGTCCGCCCTCCAGCACTATCTCTTCTGCCCTCGACAGTGCGCGCTCATCCATGTGGAGCGGCAGTGGGCGGAGAATCGTCTAACTGCGGAAGGACGCATCCTGCATGAGGCGGCCGACGTGCCGGCTGAAGTGAGCCGCCGGGAGGTGCGTATCGCCCACGGCATGCCGATCGCATCAGCCGCGCTCGGCGTGGCCGGTATCGCCGACGTTGTGGAACTGCGGCGGGCGGGCAGGAATTGGCAACCCTATCCGGTGGAGTACAAACGGGGACGACCAAAGGCACACCGGGCCGACGAGGTTCAGCTCTGTGCCCAGGCGATCTGCCTCGAGGAGATGTTTCACACCTCGGTGCCTGAGGGTGCCTTGTTCTACGGGCAGACGAGGCGGCGCACCATCGTAGCGTTCGACGACTCGCTTCGCACCCTCACCCGGACAGTATGTGAAGAGACCCGTTCCATGATCGAGGCCGAACGGACGCCGGCCCCGGTTTGGGAGAAGCGGCGCTGCGCCGCCTGCTCGCTGATCGACCTGTGCCGCCCGAAGATGCTGGACCGTCCTCGCCAGGTGCACGATTGGCTCGCCCGCCAGATCACCGCGGAAGAAGAAGTATGAGCGCGCCGTGCGCCGCCACTTGAACACGCTGTACGTCAGCAGCCAGGGCGCCTGGGTTCACAAGGACGGCGCCAACATCGTCGTGTCGATCGACGGAGCGGAGAAGGGGCGTGTACCGGCCCATCTGTTTGGTGGCATCGTCTGCTTCGGCCGCGTCGCCGTGAGCACGCCGCTGATGGGCTTCTGTGCCGAAGCGGGCATGACCATCACCCATCTGACCGAACATGGACGTTTCCTTGCCCGCATTGAGGGCCCGGTGTCCGGAAACGTGCTGCTCAGACGCGAACAGTACCGGAGGACAGATAACCCGGCGGGCGCCGCGCAGATTGCGGCAGCGATGGTCACCGGAAAGACGCTCAATCAGCGCGCGGTCCTCCGACGGGCTCTCAGGGATCATGGGGCGACCCTGGACGAAGCCCATCGAGCTGCGGTGCAGGCGGCCGAGGAGCGGCTCTCGGACGTGGCCCGGAGGACGCTGCGGCCCGAGCCACTGGATGCGGTGCGCGGACTCGAGGGCGAGGCGGGCCAAGTCTACTTTGGGGTTTTCGACCACTTGATCCGCGGAGACAAGAAGACGTTCTGCTTTGCCGGCCGCTCCCGCCGGCCGCCCCGCGATCACGTGAACGCGCTCCTGTCGTTCCTCTACACGCTTCTCGTCCACGACTGCCGCGCTGCGCTGGAGTCCGTCGGATTGGACCCGGCCGTAGGCTTTCTACATCGCGACCGCCCTGGGCGGCCGAGCTTGGCGCTCGACCTGATGGAAGAGTTCCGGGCGATGCTGGCAGATCGGCTCGCGCTGTCGCTGATCAATCGAAGGCAGGTAACCGAGAGCGCCTTTCGCACCATGGAGAACGGTGCCGTGCTGCTGCAGGAGGACGGGCGAAAGACGGTGCTGGTGGCCTACCAGGAGCGCAAGCGCGAGGAAATTACCCATGGCTTTCTTCAGGAGACGGTGCCGATCGGGCTGCTTCCCCACCTGCAAGCCCAACTTCTCGCCCGCCACCTCCGTGGCGACCTCGACGGCTATCCGGCCTTCGTCTGGAGGTGACAGGGATGATGGTTCTCGTCAGCTACGATGTCGGCACCGAAACCGAAGGTGGTAAGCGTCGTCTGCGGCGCGTTGCCCGTGCCTGCCGGGACTGGGGCCAGAGAGTCCAATACTCCGTGTTCGAGTGCGACGTCGATCCGGCGCAGTGGACTGCCCTTCGAAATCGTCTTCTCAAGGAAATCGATCCCGAAGCCGATAGCCTACGGTTCTACTTCCTTGGGTCCAATTGGTGGCCCAAGGTTGAACACGTGGGTGCCAAGCCGGCCCTTGATCTCAACGCGCCCACCGTGTTCTGAGCGGAACGTGCGCGAACACCAAGCGAGCACGTTGAGCCCGGCAGGTTCGCGGTTGCAGTAAGCCTATGATATGGATGTGTTCCGTGCCCGGTTTCCGCTGCAGATGCTGCTGAGCGGACCGGATTCATGACGGTTCGCGGGAATGCGTTGATTTCCTGTTCTTTGTCATCGTGTAAGAAGTCTGCGGTCGCTCCCCCCGCGGGAGCGCGGATTGAAACCGGCATTATGGCGCAAACGCCACCAAAATCATGAGGTCGCTCCCCCCGCGGGAGCGCGGATTGAAACTGATTGTCAACACCGGGTTTTCCGATGATGGCCGGTCGCTCCCCCCGCGGGAGCGCGGATTGAAACACCAGGGCGCTGATCGAGGAGATGTCGGCCCGCGGTCGCTCCCCCCGCGGGAGCGCGGATTGAAACCCGACGACCGACGGACCGACCGAGGAGCGCCGCGCGTCGCTCCCCCCGCGGGAGCGCGGATTGAAACAGCACGTCGCGATTTGCTTCGTACAGCATGTCGCGTCGCTCCCCCCGCGGGAGCGCGGATTGAAACACCCTGACCGTGACCAAGGTCGTCACCTTCGCGAGGTCGCTCCCCCCGCGGGAGCGCGGATTGAAACGCTGCCGTAGCCGCCGCGCCCGGTCTCGCCCTCATGTCGCTCCCCCCGCGGGAGCGCGGATTGAAACTGCGGAGCCGGTTCTCTCCCTGCCGCGGGTGACCAGGTCGCTCCCCCCGCGGGAGCGCGGATTGAAACCGGAGGTGCTGCGGATCGAGGCGGCGAACATCCTGGTCGCTCCCCCCGCGGGAGCGCGGATTGAAACCACTTAGATGCGAGATATAATTTTTTAGATCCTTGTCGCTCCCCCCGCGGGAGCGCGGATTGAAACGCGCTGGCAGGGTCGTTTGCGGGAGAGGGGGCGAAAACCTACCCTAAGCAGTCCCGAAGGTTGTCCAGATACGTTCGTTTTCGGACACATTCTGCAGCCCCGTTCAGAAATTAGGCTTGCGATGTTTTGAACAGGGTGTACATTACGGACAGCGATTCTGGACGGACATCTCGATGCCGCGCACCTTCGCCTATCTCCGTGTCTCGACCATCGGTCAGACGACCGACAACCAGCTGCGGGAAATCACCGCCGCCGGCTTTCAGGTCGAGCCGCGCCGCGTCGTCGCCGAGACGGTCTCGGGAAGCGTCGCCGCAACACAACGCCGCGGCTTCGCCCGCCTGCTCGACCGGCTGGAGGCGGGGGACGTGCTGGTGGTCACCAAGCTCGACCGGCTCGGTCGCAACGCCATGGACGTGGGTGCCACCGTGGCGACGTTGGCCGGCATGGGCGTGCGGGTGCATTGCCTGGCGCTCGGCGGCGTCGATCTCACCAGTTCGACCGGCAAGCTGACGATGAACGTCATCAACGCGGTCGCCGAGTTCGAGCGCGACCTGCTGGTCGAGCGCACCCAGGCTGGCCTGAGCCGCGCCCGGGCCCAGGGCCGGAAGCTCGGTCGGCCGGCGAGCCTGACCGCGGCACAGCGCGAACAGATCGCGCAGCGCCTGCAGACGGGAGCAGCGGTCTCGGCCTTGGCGCGCGAGTTTGCCACCAGCCGGCAGACGATCATGCGGGCGCGCGACGCCGAACCCGGGTCGAGCCACCACGCTGGCGATGTTGCGGGCGGCATGGCTGCGGACAGGGTGGAGTAGGGGATGCCGATCCGCCGCGAGCTGCGCTGTCTCTATCCTCGGCACTGGCCCGCGCTCAGCCGGCGCGTCCGCTTTGAGCGGGCCGGCGGACGGTGTCAGGGCTGCGGTCGGCCGCACGCCACCACCGTCCGCTGTCTGCCGGACGGCCGCTGGTTCGATCCGGCGGAGGGCACCTGGCGCGACGGCCGTGGCCGGCTCGCCCGCTGGCCGGATCTGGAGCAGATGGCGCGGCAGCGGACGACACGCGTGGTCCTTGCCGCCGCGCATCTCGATCACGACCCGCGCAACAACCGGATGCGCAACCTGCGCAGCCTCTGCCAGCGCTGCCACATCATCCACGACCGATCACATCACCTGTCGCAACGTCGGATCACGTATCTCCTCCGCCGCGCGGTGGGCGACCTGTTCCTGGGACCTTATCGGATCGGCCCGAACCGCGGCTGGTAATGCCCAGCTGAAGGCCACTTTCGATCAGCGACGCCAGCAAACGCTGGACGGTGTTCGAGCACTCTTTCGCCAATCTGCTGAAAATCGGCTTCGGTCCGTTCTACGTCGATCGGCCCGACCATCCCATCACGCTTCTCAACCTTCGCCCACGCTGATGCCACAACGCTCGTGGAAGCAGTCGTGTTATCGTGTTTGCGTGGCGGAAATAATAGGCCTATAATAATTGTATTGGGTGATAATAGTTATTAGTAACTATGGAGGCTCAAAATGATAGTCTGACCATGTTCGAATTCTGACAGACTGGAGAACTGTTATGAAGAAGAGTCTAATTTTTGTTGGTCTTACCCTGGCCAGTGCTATAGTAACCGCTGACGCATCGGCCGCAACTGCAACAAAAAGCTGCACAATTTTCGCGTCTGGTGATGCATGCCTGTTTGAGGTCACGCCAAATTCTAGCGGAAGTCTAGGAGCTTCAACAGAGGCATGTACTGCTGGCGATAGGTGGCGGACATCAATAGTAAAGCTTAACGCAGCAGGGGCTATAAGTAGTGTAGGAACTGGTAGTAAGACTACCTTTACGGGATTAGCAACACGTTCTGTTGTCAGTAGTACTACATATATTATCCTCATAACATTCGAAAGGCCGCTGGCTGGCGAATTTCCTAGACAAGTCGACGTAAAATTTACCGGACCTTTTGCCACGGTCTCTGGTCCGCGCTCGAACGATACAAGCGGATTGCCTCCCCCTCCACCTTGCATTCGGGTGCCCCCACCGCCCCCACCGCCAGCCTAATGCACTGAACCATTCAAGGGATTCACAGGAGGGCGCGGCCGTGCGAGTCTCCTGGGATGGCCCAGGACGTTTGCGTGTTGGTGAGCGCCGAGGATCGCGCGCGGTCGCCGGTGACCGGAGCCGCCCGCACAAGCATGTGGTGCGGGCAAGGATCATTCTGAGTCGGCCGAGCGCCTGCCGGTTCTCGAGGTGGCGCGGCGGGCTGGGGTAAGCCGGCCGGCGGTGTGGCGCTGGCAACGCCGGTTCGCGGAGCTGGGCGTCGACGGGCTGTTGCGCGAGAAGCCGCGCGTTCCCGGCAAGCCGCCGCTGCCCCGCGAGACGGTGGAGCGGGTGGTGGCGCTGACCTGTTTGGAGCCGCCGGGCGAGGCTCCTGCAGCACGGCGAGATTCGACGGCTTGCTGGTGCGGGCCGTCCGCGCCAGCCGGCTGAGCGGGGCAGATGGCAGATTGACAGGCATCGCCAGACTCAGGCCATGGGCGCGAATGGCGTCGAAGCGTTCCAGGTGCCGCAACAGCTCCGTCGGCGACCGCCGCCTCGGCGCGGCGCGCAGGTCTTCCAGGCTGGCGAGCGTCGTGTTGTCGGGCGTGAGCAGCGTCGCGAGCTTCTGGCGCTGTCCGTCGGTCAAGGCGTGTGTCAGACGATGCCAGAGCCGCAGATTGGCGCGGTGGCGCACACGGCCGATCAGGCGCTCCAGCGTGGTGACGCCGGGGAGCAGCACCTTGTGCGTCACCAGCCAGGCGGTTGCCCGATCGAACAGCAGTCCCGGACGGTCATCCCCGGTCCGGCAGAGCACGTAGAGCCAGCGCGTCAGCCGGAAGCGGGCCGAGGCGTCCTCCTCCAGGTCGCGAAACCCGTAATGCTCGCGGATCATCTCGATGTGGCGCCAGCGCTGCCGGCCGTCGCGATAGGCATCGAGGCTGGACGCCGGCACTTCGCCGAGCTGACGTGCGACGGTGGCGATCACCGCCGCCGGCGTCTGGGTCGGATCGTCGAGAAAGGTGCCAAGGAAGCGGGCGGTGCCGAGTTGGATCGCAAAACCGATCCGGTTATGCGCGCCGCGCATCTCACCGACCAGTTCACGATCCGTGGCATCGAGGTGGAAATGGCGGGCGAGTGCTCCTCGCTGGGACCGCCGGCGTATCGGCCGTATCGCGCGCGCTGCTCGTCCGTGAGAAAGCGGCTCGGCATGGCGTGCGGAACTCCGGACTTCTGCGACGGTCCGGCACCGGACCGGGGATCAATGGCTTGCCCTCTGCAGAACTCCTACGCGAAAGGATTTTACATTTGCGATACGTTTCGCACGCCGCAGCGAGGCCGGGCATGAGGCTCGGCTACGCGCGCGTCTCGACCGAGGATCAGCGCCTCGATCTGCAGCGCACCCGGCTGAACGAAGCCGGGTGTGGCCGGGTGTTCGAGGAGAAAATCTCCGGTGCCGCCCGGCAGCGGCCCGCCCTGGAGCAGCGGCTGCGGGAGATGCGAGCGGACGACATCCTTGTCGTCACCCGTCTCGATCGGCTTGCGCGATCGACCGCCGAGTTGCTGCGCATCGCCGAGGTCATCGCCGAAAAATCCGCAGGTTTGCAATCACTTGAAGAGCCTTGGGCGGACACCACCAGCCCTGCCGGGCGTATGGTCCTGACGATGTTCGCCGGCGTCGCCGAGTTCGAGCGCGCCCTGATCCGACTTCGCACCGACGAAGGACGTCAGGCAGCCAAGAGACGGGGCGTCTCGTTCGGTCGGCCGCCGAAGCTCCGCACGGATCAGAAGACCCTCGTCCTCGCCCTGGTCCAGGAAGGCAGGTCCATCAGCGAGGTCGCTCGGACCTTCAACGTCCACCCCGCAACCATCCATCGCTGCCTCAACGAGCATCAGGCAGCAAAACCAGCCTTATGACAGTACACCGTCCCGTTCAGACGCACGGCCCATGATCGGGAAAACGTCGTCGTAGAGGCTGAAACCCGAAAAGCCTTCCTCGCGGAACGAATCTTTGAATACAAAGACCCCTATACAATGAAGTGACTGCCCGCCATTCCTTCAGCGCTTCGTCGGCATCGCGCCATGCGGCCTGCTGTTCGAGCGACACGCCGAGGTATGTGCGCACGCGCGCGGCCATTGCATCGACCGACATACGCTCGGTGAATTCCAGTTCGCGAAGAGATCGAATATGGCTGCGGATGATTGCAAGCAGGCACGCTATTCTCTAGGTTGAGCGCGGAGTGCTGCACACGCGGGGGCAGGACACTTGATGAACCCCGGAGCCGTTCGCGACAAACCGTTCATTCGAAGCGAGTTCGGATGAACGCGACCCGTCCACCAGGGCTGATCATTCTGCACGACGCCCAGGCGGTTGGGGCAATGCGTGCTTGCTTACCCTATTCCCGCCCGAAAGCCGCGGTGCGGCTCGATTGCACCTCTTTGACGGCGAGCGAACGTCAGTGGTGGGAGGAACGTCTCTCGCGATATTACCCGGCCTGCGGATGCAGTCCGGGAGCCGCGCTGATGGTGACTACGGCAATGCTGGGAGCAGTGCATGTGGCCTGCCTCTGGTGGAGTACCGCCGCACTGCCCTGGCGAACACTGATATTCGTCCTGATGAGCACCGTCCTTGCGGCTGTCACGGGCAAATTCCTGGGCCTGCTCGCCGGGCACCTCCGGATGTCGCGTGCTCTGCGCGCACTCGAATTGCGGCTGCGGCGATCATGCGAAACTCACACCGATCCAGAAGTCACTACAGGACCGTGAAGCTGGGGCGGGTGGAAAAGCAGTTGAGAATGATATCGTTGGCGGCATCCTTGGCAAAGCTGCGGATCGCGGGCGTGGTTCGCGTACCTGCGGCATAGAACCACCACAGATAGAGTGCGTCATACATCCACGCACCTTCGTACTCCCAGGACGAATCCGCGCCAGAGGTGCCAGGCGTACGATTCGACCATGACGGAAAGTCCGCGTCATGCGCCTTGCCTCCAATGTGGCGGCATTCATGAAGCAGGCAGGAGGCCCGTGCAGGCACGGTCAGGCCGTAGAAATATTCGGTGTTCCAGAGCTTGATTTCCTTGTTTCCGGCGACGGCGTTGGCGATTTCGTTGCCGATCGTGCAGACCCAGCTCGCGACATATCCCCACGCGGTGCAAACCAGGGCCGAGACCCAGTACCAGGCGATGCAGAACCAGCTGACGATCTTACATGCCCAGGAGCAGGGCCACCAGTCGCAGCAGCTTGACTCAAAGCGGGAGCACGCATTGTACCCATCGTCGCGATAATTGGTGCAGTCGTATTTCACCGTCTCGCGGTATTCGGTGCAGCCGGCTCCTGATGTGGTCGCGTTCTTGCCGCCGGGACCGCAATCAGCGCGCAGTGGAAATCCGCCGATATTGTCGGTCACGTAACGCCTCGCCCAGTGCAGGGCATTGCCGTCGTAGGAATCGTTTTGCCAGTCGTCGGCGGAGTAGGTGAGCAGCCAGAGCGCATTGAATGTCCGCGCGAGCGGCTTGTCAGTGTTGCAGCAATCATCGTAGCCCCAGCCGTCCTGCCAGTAGTCCCCATCAAAGTTGAACGCGGACCAAGCCCAGTCAATGAACGGCTGGTAGCAGATGACCCGGCCATAGAAATTGTCGGCGCTCGTCTCCTTGTTAGGGACAGTGTATGTGCAGTCAGCCATGTCTGCCTCCGGCAGTGGTGGGCGGTCCGTGCCGGCGACTGGTGCCACGCCGGCGCTGCGGTGGTGATGAGTCCCCCGTGTCGCGCCGGTCTGGCGAGGGCGGCCGGGGCAAACCGCGCATCAGCGGGCTGGCAAGATGTTTCCGCGGATCGCGAATCTGGGGCACGACGCTGACTGGCACTCGCTCGATATCGATGACCGATGCTTCACCCTCTGGAAGCGCGCGCTGGACCTGCTCCTCGAGTGCCGCGCCTCCAGGCAAATGCACAAGAGCGATCGCGGCCAGGGCGCGCACCGAAAAGAGCTCATGCGAAAGGCTTTCGAAAAGGGCGGATTTCGCATCCAAATCCCCCCTACCGCCAGCGTTTCCAATCCATCGATTGCGCGAGAGCGGACGATAGAATCTAACGCCCTAGTTGAATGCGCGTGCGGATCGGGTGAGCGTTCGACTGCCACAGGCGAGGAAACTACATTTTTCAGGAAGGGCACCGCGGCGCGGCCCAGGACCGGCGCAGCATAAACCAGAGCCCAGAGAAACCCGGTCTCCTCGGCAGGCGTCGCGTGCCAAGTCTGAACTAGGGCGGCACCCCCCTCCTCCGCCGTCTCGGCAAACGCCAGGCGAGCCCTGTGCTCGGCATCGTCCGCGCCTGGATCGGTGATGGCCGAGAGGTAGGACTGCAATGCAGCACCGGCTGCGGTCTTGGGAAATGGGTCGGCTTGCGTGCTCGGCCCGACCGTTCGCACCGGCTGGCGCCTGGAATGTAGAAGAAGGACCAGGCCTGACGCCACGATCGCAATGACGAGAAGACCGAATATCACTTCTCCATCTCCTTGAAGGATCCTTTATGAAAGAGACCAGCAATGTGTGCTAGCGTTCGCATGTGTTTTTTTTCTACATTAGATATTTCTAAAGGATAGCTCACGCGGCTATCTACCATACTAGTATACTTTGCGCGTACGCGCAAGGCCATATCGGTAACTGTGCAAGTTTGTGCATTTTCCCGCGGTACTGCAAATATACTAATGTACTCATCATGAAGCGTCCGTTTTGTTTTGCGCGATACGTGGAGACTCAGCGCCTGCAATACCCCCGCCGCTCTTTCTCCCGCCGGGCTTTCAGCCCGTGGTGCCGGACGAACCGCGGATGGCGAGATCGTAGGGGTCTGATCCGAACACTGCGGTGTACCGGTGGATGTTCTCCCGCCCACCCGGCAGGGTCTTGATCGCCTTCTCAAAGCCTTCGATCCGGTGCCGGTCGTCGTTGTGCTCGAAGACGTCGATTGCGATCGACCGCACACGCAGGGCGGCGTCAATAACCTCCTGGGAATGCCGGCGACTGTTGGATCGTGGGAAGGCGATGATACGGGCAGACATCATCAGCTCCAGCCTGTTGACGGCCCCAAGCTAGACCCCGGTCATTTCCAAAGTGCTAAGGCACGGCGGCTCGATGCCGAATCCGGTGCTGGCACCCGACCGGGCTCTACTCGCTCCGCTCCCGGAGCCGCCCAGCGGCGTCTCCGCCCTCGCGGGTGACAATCCCTTTCGCAGCTGGCCGGCGACCGCGCCGGCCAGAGCGGACGCACTGCGCGCCGGTATCTCTTCGAGAGAAGATCCTAAGGGGCTCTGCCCCTCGCGCAGGCAAGCGGGCCGGCGGGGTCTCCCCAGGCTTCGCTGCGCTGCAGCCCGCGGCCGCACGCGACCGCGCCCTCCGGGTGGGCGATCCCCCTCCCCGCCGGCCCGCTTGCCTTTGCTACCCCCGGTCTCGCCGACGGGCAGGGTTGCAGTAGCTGCTGCAAACCCAACCCCAAGGAGGAGATCAGGTCATGAGCACTGAGGCCACGAAGGACATCTACAGTCGCGTAACCGACCGCATTCTCGCCGACCTGGCGAAGGGGGTTCGTCCGTGGGTGAAGCCGTGGAACGCCGAGGATGCGGCCGGCCGCATCATCCGCCCCTTGCGCCACAACGGCACGCCCTACAAGGGAATCAACATCCCGCTGCTTTGGGGTGAAGTCTATCGACGCCGGCGTGGACTCCTGATCGCACGCGTCGTCGATGCGGATGTTCAGGAAGGGTCAGTTCAAGCTGTGGATCGAGGCCGTGGGCGGCGGGACCGAGGCGTCCTTCGTCAACCGGCTGTTCGGCGTCTATGCCTGAAAGCCGAACCAGGGGTGGGTGACGCTCGCCCCGTCATAATCTTTGCAACGGAGCCCGAGACCTCGTTGTGACGCCAGTTTAGGCGGTTAAACCCAAAAATGCGGCTACAGACGAACCGCCAGCGACACGCATCGTAAAACCCAAACATTGCGCTTTTAACGTCGCCAGTACGCTCAGGGCCGACCCTGGTACATTGAGAACTGTCAAGGTTCCTTCGTGCGGCAACTCAACCGCTCCATTTCCATCCGGATCGACAAAAATCCTCATCAAATGTACTTTCGTTTTGTCTACACTGATGGCTATTCCGTATGCGGTGAGTGCTACTGGTCCCGGCATTGTACTTCCCCACTTTTCGAAACGTTCACTGAACTGAAAGGACACGCCTGGGTCCAAGCTTCCCCGATATGCACTTGGAAATGCCCACTAATCCGATGCGATGGCAGCGCGACGCTCACTCGCGAGGACGGCACGCCGTTCTTCAAAGGTGCATCTCAAATTCAGGGATTTCCGGCCCCTCGCGGATCGATCTCTACTACATCACAACGCTATACTTTACCAAGGCGATGTTCGATTTTGGAAGCGTCGAAGGTCGCCGGATCCGATGGGTGTGCCCGGGTCGCGCTCCCGCGGGAGCGCGGATGATCGCCTCGATCCGCACTTTGATCTCAAAATTGGGGATTTGGTCGAAGCCTTACCGTCCAAATCGTCCTTGCCAGCAGCGGTGCCTCTTCAGTTCTCCCCTGACAGGCGAAGGTAGAGCCTTTGCTAACGCTTTTTAGTTGCGGTTGAGGCCACTTTGGGTTATGGTTTGTCCTGTCAATCGTAAATGCTGGGGGCGGGGAAGGGGATACGGTGACGCTCAATCACGCAAGCTGTCCGAGCGCTCAGCCAGAACAGCTTGGCGCGACGATCATCGGCGTCGTCAGGGGCGAGAAAGGCGCTGTCACCGCCGAAATCCTGCCGGGTGCTCTTCCGCTTTATCCACTCATAGATTTCGTTCCCAAGGACGTTCGCCCGACGGAGGTGCTGCGCTTTGCCGCTCCGTGCGCCGAGGCGAAATGCCGGCATTTTAACGGGAACGCCTGTACGCTCGCGGCGCGGATCGTCGCACGGCTGCCAGCAGTCAGCAACCGCCTCCGCCCTTGTGCCATTCGGCAGTCTTGCCAGTGGTGGCGACAAGAGGGACCGGCGGCATGTCATCGCTGTCCTCAAGTCATAACAGAGCCTTACACGGCGACCGATCTCATGCAAGAGGTTGCCAGACCAATCGTTGGAGGAGGTTCCCATCATGTCGAACGCCGAGCTGAACCCCCAGCCGTTGCCGCCACGGGTCGATCTCGCGCAGCTTACGGAAGCGGTAACCGCGTCCGTCCGGCGGGCACTGGAGGAGCGGCCAGCCGGAGCGCAGACCCCGACCGTCTTCCGTAATCCGCGCATTATCGTCGGCTTTATTCTCGAACCCCAGGAATTGCCTGCGCTTCGGGAGTGACGGCCCGACGGCATCCGGAGTCGCAAGGCGGCGTCTTCCGCCGCTTTAAGCACCGCTGGGACGATGAGCTCGACGCAGAGATGGCGCCCCGGGGCGATCAGCAACGTTTGGCGAGGGATAAACGATGCCGACGCAGACCGTGACTTTTGAGTTCATCACGGGCTTGAGGCGCGCAATCTTTCGAAACGCTCGCTTGCTGGGAAGCTGGGACGCCAACGGCCGACTGTCTGACACATGGACGGAATCGCCGATGACGGAAGCGATCGGCGAAGACGGGTGCCCGATTTTTCGAGGATCAGTCGACCTAGACCTTGCAGACAGCAACAGAGAATTCCGCTGGGGCGTTGTTCTTGATGGGCCTCAGGGCAACAATTTCTGGGGCGTACCGACAGAAACACAAGACATAAAATCGGCAGAACGGCATCGGCAATTTCGCCTAAATGCAGATGCTGACGCAGCTTTACAGCGTTACTACTTCACTTACAATCGCTATCTTGGGGCTAACAGGCTTCTTGCGGCTGAGAACGCCACGTCAAAGCTGCGTTTCGCAGTATGGGCACCGAATGCGAAGCAGGTTGAGGTGATTTTTGGTACTTCCGACAACGGCTACATCGATAACGCCGGAGCAGGAGTTGATCCGACGAGGCCGGTTGTTAGCCTCACCAAAGGTCTTTCCGGCATTTGGGAGGGCACTCCACCAGGAAACTTCGACGATTTCAAAAGCGTACCTTACATGTACCGGATCAAGACCGCTCAGGGAGAGACGAAATATCGCACCGACATCTTTTCGCGCAGCCAGATCGGCAAGGGCGCGACCAACCCACGCGGTGCTGCTTACGCAGGAGCGCCGGACGACTTGGACGGCTCGGTCAGTTGCAGCGTCGTGATCGATCCCGATGTAGTGCGAAGCACATTCGAGTCTACTCGTCCTGGAGAACATCCGCCTCTGATCCCAGCTGAGGAATTTTGGTCTACCGAGTTCGAGCTTGGCCTACCGGTGCCCAGCCGCGTGGAAGACTTGGTCGTCTACGAGCTGCACGTTAATTCACTTGGCTTTGGCAGAGCGGATTCCGGAAACTTGGCCGACGCCATAGTCTTCCTGGACCACCTCGTCGACCTGGGCATTAACACGGTTGAGCTCATGCCGATGGCAGAGTTCTCCGGAAGCGCCGGTTGGGGCTATGGCGACACCCATCATTTCTGCATCGAGTCAAGCGCCGGCGGGCGGGACAAGTACCGGCACTTCGTTCGGGCATGCCACCAGCGGGGTATCGCGGTTATTCAGGATGTCGTTTACAATCACTACGATAACGAAGCCGAGCGTGCTCAGTGGCAGTACGACTCCACAGATCCTCAACAGAACATCTTCTATTGGTACGAGGGGGAGCCTGGGGATTACCAATTCCCAGATGGCGGTTACCTGGATAACGGTTCGTCCGGGGCTACACCCCGCCTCTGGGAAGAGATCGTCCGTCAGCAATTCATTAGCAGCGCTGCGTTTCTCATTGAGGAAATGCATGTCGATGGCCTCCGGGTGGACTTGACCCAGGCCATTCATCGAGACAACCAGCTGCACGCTGACGGGACGTCGATTGGCAGTGCGAATATATTTGGCCAGAAGCTTCTGCGGGAATGGAGTCGCACACTGCACATGATCAAGCCCACGGTCATGCTGGTCGCCGAGGATCACACCGGTTGGGATGCTGTGACCAAGCTGCCGGCACAAGGTGGATTGGGCTTCGACGCGACCTGGCAACTCGCCTTCTACCATAATCTGATCGGCGACTCCGACATGGCCGGAGGCCGGGCGCGTGTCCTGAAGCAGGCGGGCTTCGGTGGTAATGGTCCCCTGTCAATGGACGTTCTCTCCGGCTCCATGTATGACACGCAGTATAGGCGGGTCGTTTTTCACGAATCGCACGATGAAGCCGGTAACGCGCTTGGTACTGCGCGGACCATGGTGGTGGCAGTTAATGGCGCCCCGATCATCGGCGCCACGCGGGCGGCGGCAGAAGCGCGTTCTCGCGTATGCTTCGGTCTGTCGTTGCTGTCTGCAGGAACGCCTATGTTTTTCATGGGTGAAGAGATCGGAGCGCAGCAACTTTACGATGTGTTCAACTTCAAAGAGCACCGAGAAGACATCATCGGAGAGCGTGGCGGGAACGGGCGGTTAATGTTTCGATTTTATCAAGATGTTATCACGCTCAGCAAGCGACTACGCTCGATTCGCAGCCACAACATCGATATCCTTCACCAGTCCAATCAGGCTCGTGTCATCGCGTTCAAACGATGGAGCGCAGATGAACAGGTCATTATCATCGCAAGTTTTAACAACAGCGCTTTCTCCAACGGCTACTTGATACAAAAGGACTTCCTTGCCATCCCTGATGCTAATTGGAAGGAAACTTTCAATAGCGATGCCTCGATATATGGAGGCAGTAACGTCGGAAACTTCGGTGCCATCGTCCCGTCCGCACATAAGGGCCTCTACGTCGTTGTCCCCGCGAACGGATTTCTCGTGTTTGTCAAGCAGTGACGAGGCGCGCATCGAGCGGCGGCCGGCCCGGCTCGACCTGGACGGGCTTATCCAAAATATCGCCGAGAACGGACGTCATGGATGACGACGGCGGCCGACTACGCTGTTCTCGTTCCTGACAGCGGTATGACCGGGCAAGGCGGGCGTCGAGGCGATACCGGCGGAACGACGAGCGGCACGCCGCAGGTTCTGCTGGCGCATCACCTGAAGCGTTCGAAGCCGACCATTCTGCGGAGTACGACAAGGTCGCGCGCGAATGCGTTGAGACGGCGTCGATCATCCCCGCTACCTGCTGCGCCTGGTGGAGCTGGAGCGATCGACCGGGGAACGCCGAATGGTCGAGCGGCGGATCAAGGCGGCACGCTTCCCGGCGGTCAAAAGCCCCGACACCTTCGACTTCACCGCCGCTATTCCGAGCTCAACAAGATGTTGGTGCTCGAGCTCGCCTCTGATGCGAGTGCGTCCTGAGCCGCGAGAACGTCATCGCGCTCGGCAATTCCGGCACCGGCGACGCATGCAGCCCCGGCCTTCGGTCTTGCTGCCCGCCAGAAAGGGTTCAGCGTCGCCTTCACCACCGCCGCCGCCCTCGTGCATCAGCCGATGGAAGCGCGCGACGAACGACGGATTCTTGGAAGCTGCAGCGTGATCTGCAGGCCGTGAAGTTGCTCATCATCGACGAACTCGGTTACGTGCCGCTGTCCCCGGACCGGGCGGAACTTCTGTTCGAGGTCTTCCCAGCGCTACGAGCGCGGCTTCGACCCCCCTCGTCACGTCCAATCTGCCGTTCGAGGACTGACTCGGTGCTGGGATCGGATTGGCTCACCGGCGCGCTGCTCGACCGGCTGACCCACCACGTCCATATCCTCACCATGAACGGCGACAGCTACCGGTTGAAGCAATCCGCCGGACGCCGTCGTCCCGCCACCCCGACCGATCGGGCGGAGCAAAACCAGGCCATCGCCGACACCGTCAATCCCGGAGACCGGCGGAATCATCGGCAAGCCCTGACCCTCGAGGCAAAAGCTGACGACACGGCA
>JADJRE010000021.1 GCA_016712375.1 Rhodospirillales bacterium | reverse complement strand
ATGGATATTCGGGATGTCCAGCCGACCCATTTAGAA
Organism: Rhodospirillales bacterium; assembly: GCA_016712375.1. Lineage (GTDB taxonomy): Bacteria > Pseudomonadota > Alphaproteobacteria > Rhodospirillales > Defluviicoccaceae > Defluviicoccus. Next base: position 84,622 of record JADJRE010000021.1, on the reverse strand, counting down.
GGCTTCGACGCGGTTGTTCACCTCGCCGCGCTCTCCAACGATGCACTGAGCGACCTGAACCGAAAGATCACGCACGAGATCAACGACGCTGCTTCCGTCCGTTTGGCACAACTCGCCAAGGATGCCGGTGTCCAGCGCTTCCTCTTCTCCTCGTCCTGTGCGATCTACGGCTACGGAGGCGACGAACTCGTCGACGAGACGGCCGAGCTCGATCCGGTCACCCCCTACAACATCTCCAAGGTCCATGTCGAACAGGAGGTAGCGAAGCTGGCCGGTGATGGGTTCAGCCCGACCTTCCTGAGGAATGCGACGGTGTACGGCGTGTCACCGCGCCTCGCCCCCGAACTCGTGCTCAACAACCTCGTGGCCTGGGCTTTTACGACGGGGCGCGTGTTCATCAAGAGCGACGGCTCCCCTCGGCGGCCCGTCGTCCATATCGAAGACGTCTCCCGGGCCTTTCTCGCTGCTCTCGCAGCACCCCGCGAGATCGTCCACAACCAGGCGTTCAACGTCGGCCTCACCGAAGAAAATTACTCCATCCGTGAGCTGGCCGATATGGTCCCGGAGGTCGTCATCGGGTCACGGGTTGAGTACGCGAAGGACGGCGTCTCGGGCCAGCGGTCCTATCGGGTAGACTTCGGCAAGATCCGGCGCCTCCTCCCAGATGCCGCGCCTCAGTGGAATGTCAAGCGGGGTATCGAGCAGCTTCATACCGCCTACCGGAATGCGGGGCTGGTGGTCGAAGATTTCGAGGGGCCAAGGTTCAAGCGGATCGACCACCTGAAGCAGCTGCTCGCTTCTGGCCAGGTAGACGCGACCTACCGCTGGCGTGCTGCATCGCAGACAGAAGCCATCGCGCCGCCTGCCTCACAGGGAACCGAGGTTGCTTAGTAGCACCGCGGCCATCTCCCGGCCGGTCCAGTAGGAGGCCTCGCTCGGCGGCTCCCCTGGTGTGACGATCGGATGAAGCCGGATATCGCCGATCCGGCCCCTTGGGCTTGACGGTTTAGGGCGGAGGGGACAGGATCTTGCGACACCTGGGCGGGCAGGGGACATAGTGATGAAGCAGCGTCGGGTTTGCATCGGCGTTCCGGTGTACAATGGCGGGTCGCTCTTTGTAGAAATGATGGGATCATTGTTGGCACAAACCTTTGCCGACTTTGATATTTTCATCGCTGACAATTGCTCTACGGATGGCACAGGTGAGATCGCGCGCGGCTTCGCCGACCGCGACCGACGTATCCACTATCACAGGAACGCCACGAACATTGGAGCTTACCCAAACTTCCAAGGCATGTTGAAGTTGGCCGGGGACTTCAAATACTTCAAGTGGGCGGCGCACGATGATCTATACAAGCCGACATTCCTCGAAAAGTGCGTCGACGTGCTGGAAAGCGAGCCAGAAGTGGTCCTTGCCTATTCGATTGTTGAAGTGGTCGACGAAACAGACGGCCGGCTGTTGGATCAACATCCTTTTTACAAGCTGGGCCGAATCAACAGTCACGTTGATGAGAAAGGACGCCCAGTCTGGATGATGGGTCCGTTGCATCTGGCGGAAGCGGTTGACCCGACGACGCGCTACAGCGAGTTTCTCAACCGTATGATCGCTTGTTTTCCTGTTTTCGGCGTGATCCGCAGCGCCGCCCTGCAGGGGGTGGAGTTGCGGCCTTATTTTGGCGCCGATCGGACATTTCTTGCCGAACTGGTCCTGAAAGGAAAGCTCCGTCAAGTTGACGATTGCTTGTTTATTAACCGCTATCACAAATCGGTAAGCCGGTTGCTCTCGACGAAACAGCAGCAGGCTTTTGTCGGCGGCAGCCAGAAGCGATTGTCTGCGCAGCGACAACAGCAGATCGACCTGCTGCGGGCGCCGTTTCGCGCCGGCTTGTCGGCGGTGGAGTGCTGGCGCTGCTTTGGCGTTGCGGCGCGTCACATTGTCCGCCGGGAGTCGGGGCGCGTGCTCCGCTCAATCTCGCCCTCGCTGCTAGCGATGCCGCGCCCCGAGCGCCACTGCCCCTGAGGTTCGAGCACGCAACCCGAGTGCTCGCAGCTAGCAGCCCGAGCTGTCTCTTGCGGTGTTCAACTGTCCCAGCAAATCGATGATGGCGTCGATGATGACGAGCGCCCGGTCGGGATCGGAGCGGAGCATGCCCCGGAGTTCGCGCCGGGTGAAGGCGAGGAGATCGCTTTGCTTCACCGCCCTGGCGGTGGCTCCATAAGGTTTGTTGACCAGCGCGGATAAGCCAATCACCGCACCCGCTTCGGCGGTGAGATCGAGCCCTTGGCGAGACATCGCCAGTTCGCCGGCGAGCACAAGAAAGGCGTCCACGCCCAGTTCGCCCTCGGTGTAGACGGTGTCGCCAACGGCTACCGTGACCCGATGCATAAAGACGCCCCTTTGTGATCAGCCATCGGCGCGGATGCCGGTCGATCGGCGCCAGCGCAACTGCCATGCACCGTTGTTGCCCGCGGTTCTCCTCCTCGACGCCCGTACGGATCAGGCGCCGTCCGTCTGCGCTGCGTCCCATGCCTCCTGCGCCGCTGCCCAGCCGTCTTCCGCCAGCGCCAAGTCCTTCTCTACCTGCGCCAGCCGCCTGTGTTGATCCGCGAGACGGGCTCCGTCGCCGCCGTACAGGCCGGGATCGGCCAGGGCTGCGAGCAGCTTCGCCCGCTCCGCCTCGAGTGTCTCCACCTGCCGCTCCATCGCCGCCAGCCGTTTTTTCAGCGGCGCCAGCGCCTCGCGCCGTTCCGCTGCTTCCCGACGCTGCTGCTTTCGATTGGCTCGTTCCGTCTCGCCGCCTGCCGAGGCATTCATGGACGACCCGTTGCGGCCGGCGATAGACGCGCGATAGTCGTCCATATCTCCCTCGAACGGCAACACGCTGCCGCCCTCGACGAGCCAGAAGCGGTCGGCGGTCAGCTCGATGACGTGCGGATCGTGACTGACCAGGACGACGGCACCGGCGAACCCGTTGATCGCTTCGATCAGCATCTGTCTCGCCGACACGTCGAGATGGTTGCTGGGTTCGTCGAGCAGCAGCAGGTGCGGCCGGTGCGCGGTCATCAGCGCGAACAGCAGACGCGCTTTCTCGCCGCCGGAAAGATTGCCGATGCGCGTCTGCGCGCGTTCCTGCGAGAACCCGAAGCGGCCGAGCTGCGCGCGCAGCACCGTCTCGACGTCGCGGGGCCGGAGCCGGCCCAGCGCCAGCAGCGGCGTCGCGTCGAGGTCGAGTTCTTCCGCCTGGTGCTGGGCAAAATAGCCGACGCGCAGCTTGTTCGATCGGGTCAGCCCGCCAGCCAGCGGCGGCAGCCGGCCGGCCAGCAGCTTCATCAGGGTCGATTTGCCATTGCCGTTGGCGCCCAGCAGGGCGATGCGGTCGTCCGGATCGAGGCGCAGCGACAGCCCCTTCAGCACGGCGCGACCGTCGTAGCCCGCATCGATCCGATCGAGGTTGATCAGCGGCGGCGGCAACGGGTCGGGCTCGGGAAAAGCAAACGTGATCGCCTCGTCCAGCGCCGCCGCCGCTACTGGCTGCATGCGGGCGAGCATGCGGATGCGCGACTGTGCCTGCTTCGCCTTCGACGCCTTGTAGCGGAAGCGGTCGACGAACGCCTGAATGTGCGCCCGCTCGACCTGCTGTTTGGCTCGCAGCTTCTCGTTCGCTTCCAGGCGTTCGCGCCGCGTGTTCTCGAAGCGGTCATAGTCGCCGCGGTAGAGGGTGAGTTTGCCGCCCTCCAGGTGCAGAATTTCCTCGGCAACGCGGTTGAGCAGGCCCCGGTCGTGGCTCACCAGCAGCAGCGTGCCCGGGTAACCACGCAGCCAGTCCTCCAGCCACAGCGTCGCTTCCAGATCCAGGTGGTTTGTCGGCTCGTCCAGCAGCAACAGGTCGGGCGTGGTGAACAGCAGGGCGGCCAATGCCACCCGCATTCGCCAGCCGCCGGAGAATTCGCTGCAGGGCCGTTGCTGAGCAGCGTGATCGAAGCCCAGTCCGGCGAGGATGCGGGCGGCGCGGGCTTCGGCGGTGTGTGCGTCCTTGTCGCGCAGCCGCAGGTGAATCTCGGCAATGGCGTGCGGATCGTGCGCCGTTTCCGCTTCTGCCGTGAGCCGCAGCAGCTCCTCGTCGGCGGCGAGCACTGTTTCAAGCAGCGAGCGATCGCCGCCGGGTGCATCCTGGCGGGTCATGCCGACGCGCCAGCGGGCGGGAACGCCGATCCTGCCGCCGTCCGTTTCCAGTTCGCCGGCGATAAGGCGCAGCAGGGTGGTTTTGCCGGTTCCGTTGCGCCCGACCAGGCCAACGCGGTGACCGGTATCAACCGCTGCGTCCGCCTCATTGAGGAGGACGCGCGCTCCGATGCGATAGGTGAGAGACTCGATCCGCAGCATGCCGGCCGTTTATCACGCCAGCGGAGGCGGCGAAACCACGAGCAAGGCTACACGGAGCAGATGCGCATCTACCTTACGCGAGGCCACTCTTCGCAGGTGCGGGTCAGGCGGCCGTTGCCATCGATGATCGCCTCAGAAAGCGTTGCCGCTCACTGTTTGCCATCCCCTCATAGTCGCGCAGAATTTCTGCGGCGGCTTGAATCACCGTGACGCATGTTCGCCACTCGTGTTCAACAGGAGACAGGCCCGTGTCACGCTCGCTCATCTGTGGTCACCTGATAATGAAGGCCGACGCCAGGCTTGGTGCGCTGCACCATCGGCACTCTCAAGATGGTTACCTTTGCTGGTCGATGCAACGGCATTTGCGCCGGGAACCGCAGAAAGACGCCGTCCTCTGGCTAAACATTTCCAGATCTGGACGACGGGAACTTTATACGATCATTTGACGCACTGCAATATTATATGCCGCGCTTATAGCCCAGATGCCCCGTTTAGGGCAACAACATTGCATGCCAGGCGTCGTCCGGCGGTTCTTCGAATGGCGACTCTAGGCGGTTTGCTCCACCCGACTCTTTCCGCTATGGTCGATGACATGAGCGGCCCGTGGCCTCGCGCCCTAATGTCTTTGCTTGTCGTGCTGGCGGTTGTTTCCGCCGGGATGCTGCACGCGCCTCAGGCAGCGGCGCGGGCTGGCGCGATGCCGGTAACACTGGCCGCGCATGCAGGATGTCACGGTGGCGACTCGGGTGAGGCGCCGCCCATGCAGCTCACCGGACGCTCGACTGCTGTCTGCTGCTATGCAGCAGCCTGCCGGCAGTGGCTCCGTCATCAATGCAGTCGTTCGAGCTCCTGACGGCGAAGTATCCCCGCCAACCCAACCCGCCCCTCGTCCTGCGAACCGTTCCTCCCGACCCGGGCCCGCCTCGAGCCTGAGCATCGTCACCGTGTAGCGATTGACCGCCCCGCCTCGCGACAGCGCGAGCGCGGAGAAGCGCTCGATCGTGCGTCCTCGCCTCCGACCGGCGCGAGGTCACCTGCATAGGGGTTTCGATGCGAAGATTTTATCTGTCCGCGGCCGTCGCGGCTGCGATGTTTGCGGTGCTTGTGGCGAATACATCGGCGCCTGCGCAAGTAGCGTCCGAAGCCCAGCCGGATGCCACGTGGCGTCTCGAAGCTGTGGAAAAGACGCTGCCGGTGGGTAGCGAGACGACGCTGGCCGTCCGCCTGATCCAGGCGTCTTCCGGCAAGCCGGTGGCGAATGCCGTGATGTTCCGGGCAAGGCTCGACATGGCCCCAGATGGCATGGGTGACATGGCGGCCCCGCTGGCGCCGGCGGCCTCGTCCGACGCCACGGTCTACCGGTTCACCACCAGGCTCGGCATGGCCGGCCGCTGGCTGCTGGCGGTGCAGGCGAAAGTCCCCGGCGTGACCGAAACGGTGCAAGCGGAAACGATCTTCACCAGCGTCGAACAGCCGACAGGTGCGGCGCCGCCGCACCGCCACTGATGCACGCACCGATCAGTCGGGCGCTCGCCCGGCTGCTGCTGCTGCTGCTGGTGGCGCTGGCGCCGCAAGGCCCGGCATGGGCACAAGAGACCAACGAGCCGCCGCGGCTCGGCGCCCGCCTCGACGAGCTGCTGGAGATGGGCCGAAGGCTCAACCCCGGCGTCGCCGCTGCCGCCCTCGATGCCGATGCGGCGCACGCGCGCGTTGGCGCCGCCGGCCGCTTCCCCGATCCTACGTTCACCACCGAGATCGAGGACATCCGTGGTAGCGGCAGCACCTATGCACCGGAGAGCGTCGGCCGGGTGAAGTACACGGTGGCGCAGACGATCCCGCTGTGGGGCAAGCGCGAACTGGAGCAGGACGTCGCACGCGCCGAGGCGGGCGCCGCCGACGAGCAGCGGCGCGGCGCCAGGAACTGGCCTGGAGGATCAGGACGGTGTTCGCCCGGGCGTACGCGACGGTGGCGACGATTGGCCTCACCCGCGAGCTGTTGCGCTCGCTCGACGCCATCGCCGCGGTGGCGCAGAGCCGTTACGCGCAGGGCCAGGGCAATCAGCAGGACGCGATCAGCGCCGAGTCGGAGAAAGGCCGCCTGCAAATCGACATCGAGCGGCTGGAGGCGGAGCGATGGACGGCCAGGGCTCGGTTGAACGCCTTGCTGAACCGGCCGGCTGGTGCGCCTCTGGCCGATCCGGAGGTACTGCCGCCGGTGCCCGATACAGAGGCAATGCCGCTTGTCGCTGTGCTGGAGCGTGCGGCAGCCAATCCTCGCCTCGGCGCGGAGCGAGCGGAGGTCACCGCGTCACAGCGCAGCGCCGAGCTGGTGCGTCGTTCCTGGTATCCCGACGTAACCGTCGGGTTGTCGGTGTTCGACGAGGACGGCTCGTCGGACCGGCAGTTCGGCGGCTACGAGGCGATGGTCTCCGTCGATATCCCGCTGCAATGGGGCCTGCGCCATGCGCGCGAGCGCAATGCGGCAGCGAAGCTGGCGGCATCGCGGGCGCGTCGCGAGTCGACCGAGGCCGATCTGCGTGGCGACATCGAAGAAGCGTGGTGGTCGCTGCACGCGGCGCGCCGCAGCGAGGCGATCCTGCGCCGGATCAACATCCCGCAAGCGTCGGTGATGCTGCGTTCCACGCTGGCCGGCTACGAGCTTGCTCGCGTCGACCTGCCCAGCGTGCTGCTGGCGGAACAAGGCGTTCGGCGCACCGAGGTGGAGCGCATCAACCTGCTCGTCGAGCAGCAGATGCGCCTGGCCGACCTCGAAAGGCTGATCGGAGGCGAGCTGTGAGACGTGCGATCCTGTTCGTGCTCGTCGCTATCGTGGCGGCGGCGGGCGGTGCGGCCGGCGGCTGGTGGTTGGCCGATCGACGAGTCCCCGATGCCAGCGATCACGCGGCGGTCACCACGTCGAAGGAACGCGTTGTCCTCTACTACAAGGACCCGAGCGGGCTGCCGGATTATTCCGCGACGCCGAAGAAGGACGCGGCCGGCCGCGACTTCGTGGCGATCTATGAGGACGAGGAGCCGGGGGGGCTGGCGCCGGCGTCCGCGCAGCCGCAAGGTCGGGGCCGCATCCTTTACTACCGCAATCCGATGGGTCTCCCCGACACCTCGCCGGTGCCAAAGAAAGACTCGATGGGCATGAACTACGTCCCGGTTTACGAGAACGAGGCCGGAGACGAGGAGGGGATCGTCCGGGTCAGCCCGCAGCGGGTGCAGATGCTGGGAGTGCGGAGCGAGGTGGTGGAGGCCCGCGATCTGGTGCGCCCGATCCGCGCCGCCGGTACCATCGCCTTCGACGAACGCCGCAGCTTCGTCGTGACGACGAAGGCGGAAGGCTGGATCGAGCAGTTGATCGTCAACGCGACCGGCGAGACGGTGCGCCGCGGCCAGCCGCTGATGCGCATCTACAGTCCCGACCTGTTCCTCGCCCAGCAAGAGTATGCGGCGCTGCGCGAGGCCGTGGCTGACAGCGCTTCGAGCGACGATGCCTCGGCGCGCCTGCTTGACGGCGCGCTGCGCCGGCTGCGGCGCTCGACGCGCCGGAGGACGTGGTGCAGTCGCTGCAGCGCGGTGGCGCGCCCCAGCGTACGGTCACCCTGCGCTCGCCCTACAACGGCACCGTCGTCGCCAAGCCGGCGGTGGAGGGGATGCGCTTCATGCCGGGCGAGCCGCTCTACCGTATCGTCGACCTCGCGTCCGTCTGGCTGATCGCCGACGTTTTCGAACAGGACATGGCCAACATCGCGGTGGGCGAGCAGGCCCAAGCGTCGCTGAAGGCGTATCCTGACCGCCGTTTCACCGGACGCGTCGCCTTCGTCTATCCTTCGCTGGGCGGCGAGACGCGGACAGCCCGCGTTCGCATCGAGCTTGCCAATCCCGGCGGCCTGATGAAGGAGAACATGTACGCCGAGGTGGAGATCGCCGCTCCGGTCGGCCGGCGGGCCCCAGCGGTGCCGGACTCGGCGGTGATCGACAGCGGTGCCCGGCAGGTGGTGCTGATCGACCGCGGCGACGGCCGCTTTGAGCCGCGCCCGGTGCGGCTGGGCGTGCGCGCCGAAGGGTTCGTCGAGGTACTCGACGGCGTGCGCGAAGGTGAGCGCGTGGTTACCGCAGCCAACTTCCTGATCGACGCGGAGAGCAACCTGCGCGCAGCACTGCAGGCGTTCACCCCGCCGCCGGCGACGCCGGAGAGCGGAACTCCGCAGAGCAGGGGCGGGAACGGACGATGATCGAGGCCGTCATCCGCTGGTCGGCGCGTAACGTCGTCCTGGTACTGATCGGCACCGTCTTCGCCGTCGGCGCCGGCCTGTGGTCGTTGACGCGGATGCCGCTCGACGCCATCCCTGATCTCTCGGACGTCCAGGTGATCGTCTACACCGAGTATCCTGGCCAAGCCCCGCAGGTGATCGAGGACCAGATCACCTATCCGCTCAGCACGGCGCTGCTGAGCGTGCCGCGGGCAACGGTGGTACGCGGCTTCTCGTTCTTCGGGGCGTCGTTCGTCTACGTCATCTTCGAGGACGGCACCGACATCTACTGGGCGCGCTCGCGTGTGCTCGAATTCTTGAACACGGCGCAGCGGAGGCTGCCCCCAGGCGTGGCGCCCAGCCTTGGGCCAGACGCGACAGGGGTTGGCTGGGTCTACCAATATGCGTTGACGGGCGAGAACCGGACGCTGGCAGAGCTGCGGTCAGTGCAGGACTGGCAGGTGCGTTACGCGCTGGCGGAAGCCGACGGCGTCGCCGAGGTGGCGGGAATCGGCGGCTTCGTCAAGACCTATGCCGTTGTCGTCGATCCACGCCGGTTGCAGGCGCAAGGCATTCCCCTGGCACGGGTCGTGGAGGCGATCCGGCAGAGCAACCGCGACGTCGGCGGTCGCGTCGTCGAGATGGCGGAGACGGAATTCATCGTCCGCGGCCGCGGTTATCTGCGTGGCGTGGCCGACATCGAGCAGATCGTGCTGAAGGCAGACGCACTGATCCCGGTGCGGCTGGGCGATGTCGCTCGTGTTGAAATTGGTCCGGACGAGCGGCGCGGGATCACCGAACTAAACGGCGAAGGCGAGGTGGCGAGCGGGATTGTCGTGCAGCGCTACGGCCAGAACGCGCTCGACGTCATCGCCCGGGTGAAGCAGGCGATCGCCGACGCCTCCACCGGCCTGCCGGAAGGCGTACGCATCGAGGCGGTCTACGACCGTTCCCAGCTCATCGAACGCGCCATCGCGACGCTGCGGGCAACACTGCTGGAAGAAGCGTTGATCGTCGCCGCCGTCTGCTTCGTCTTCCTGCTGCACGTCCGCTCCGCGCTGGTGGCTGTCGTCATGCTGCCGGTAGGCGTGCTGATTGCCTTCATCGCCATGCACGCGCTGGGCATCGGCGCCGACATCATGAGCCTGGGCGGCATCGCCATCGCCATCGGCGCCATGGTCGACGCCGCGATCGTGATGATCGAGAACGCGATGAAGCACCTGGAACGTGCGGCGCCGGGAACGTCGCGGCTGCAAATCCTCAGCGACGCCGCGGTGGAGGTCGGGCCGGCGCTGTTCTTCAGCCTGCTGGTGATCACCGTCTCGTTCCTGCCGATCTTCAGCCTGGAGGCGCAGGAAGGCCGGCTGTTCCAGCCGCTGGCCTGGACCAAGACGTTCTCGATGGCGGCGGCAGCGCTGCTGTCGGTGACATTGGTGCCGGCGCTGATGGTGCTGTTCATTCGCGGCAGGATCGCCCCGGAAGCGAAGAACCCGCTGAACCGGGCGCTGATCTGGGCGTACCGCCCGATGATCCGGGGCGTGCTGCGCGCTAAGACGGCGACCATCCTGCTGGCGATCGCGGCACTCGCCATCTCCGCTTGGCCGATGATGCGGCTCGGCCACGAGTTCATGCCGACGCTGAACGAGGGCACGCTGTTCTACATGCCAACGACGCTGCCGGGGCTGTCGATCACCAAGGCATCGGAACTGCTGCAGACGCAGAACAAGATCATCAAGTCGTTCCCCGAGGTGGAGTCGGTGTGGGGCAAGGCCGGCCGTGCCGCCACCGCCACCGACCCGGCGCCGACCGAGATGTTCGAGACCGTCGTCAACCTGAAGCCGGCGGAGCAGTGGCGCGACGGGATGACGGTGGACGCACTGATCGCCGAGATGGACCGCGCGCTTCAGTTCCCGGGCGTCAGCAACGCCTGGACGATGCCGATCCGCGCGCGCATCGACATGCTCGCCACCGGCATCCGCACGCCGGTCGGGATCAAGGTGTTCGGCCCCGATCTCGCCGGCATCGAGGCGCTGGCACGCGATATCGAGCGTGCGGTGAAGAGCGTGCCGGGCACGACCAGCGCCTTCGCCGAGCGGGTGATGGGCGGCTGGTATCTGGAGATCGAGCCGGATCGGGCGGCGCTCGGCCGCTATGGGTTGATGCTGGGGGACGTGCAGGAGGTGATCGGCACCGCGCTGGGCGGCGAGATGGTGACCACCACCGTTGAGGGCCGCGAGCGCTACGCCGTGACCGTCCGCTATCCTCGTGCGCTGCGCTCCGATCCGCAGTCGATCGCGCACGAAGTGCTGGTGCCGATACCGTCGGGGGGCGCTGTTCCTTTGGGACAGCTGGCGAGCGTGCGGCTGACGCAGGGACCCGCCAACATCCGCACCGAGAATGCCCGGCTGGCGGTCTACGTGTTCGTTGACTTCCGCGACCGCGATATCGGCTCGTTCGTCGCCGACGCGAAGCGGGCTGTCGCGGCGCAGGTACGCTTTCCTCCCGGCTATTCCGTCGCTTGGAGCGGCCAGTTCGAATACCTGGAACGGGCGGAAAATCGACTGCGGCTGGTCGTGCCGCTGACGCTCGCGATCATCTTCTTGCTGCTCTATCTCAACTTCCGCCGGGTCTCAGACACGCTGATCGTTATGCTCAGCCTGCCGTTCGCCATGATCGGCGGGCTATGGCTGGTCTGGGCGCTGGGCTACAACCTCAGTGTTGCCGTCGTCGTCGGCTTCATCGCGCTGGCCGGTGTTGCCGCCGAGACGGGAGTGGTGATGCTGATCTACCTGCAGCACGCCTGGGCGGAGGTTCGCGCCGCCTGCGTCGCGGAAGCGCGCTCGCCGGGGCACGATGACCTGCGTCGGGCAATTATGATCGGCGCGGTCGACCGGGTGCGCCCCAAGATGATGACGGTCGCGGCGATCACCGCCGGGCTGCTGCCGATCGTCTGGTCGACGGGCACCGGCTCGGAGGTGATGCGGCGGATCGCCACGCCGATGATCGGCGGCATGGTCTCCTCGACGCTGCTGACGCTGCTGGTCATCCCGGCGATCTGGGGCCTGGTGGAAGGCGCGCGGCTGCGACGCCGGAAGGGTCTCACGCGGCTTGCTGCGCCCGAGAAGCAAACGGGAGCTCAGCTGCCCGCGGATTGAACATCTGCGTTTCGCAAACCCTTTGAGCGAACTCGGGTTGGATTGCGGTCGTTACGCTGGCCGACGACGGGCCGCCGGTATCGTCTCAACCACCTGACCTGAGTTTCCTGGGCACTTTGCGGCGGTGAGGAGTCCTGCGCGCGTGCCAATCGTCATAGAGTTTCACCCAGGTCGGCGACATCTGGACTTCGTTTAATGGTGTGATAAGTGCCTCTTGAACGTGGTGACCGCTGTAGAAGTGGCCGCAGAGCCGGCAGAACGATTCGAGCAGGTCTTCCATCCCATCGTCGTCACTCGGTAATGTTTGACGCCCGGATCCGCTTCCGACGATGCGGTCAATGCCTCCCGCGACGGCGCACGGATAGTAACCCTGCGGGGTCAGGCCCATGCCGCAGGTTGAAGCGATATGGCAGCCGTTACGGAAGTCGACGTTCTTAAAGCTAGGATCGTCGGCCGGGGCCAGATTGAAGGGATGAAAGTGCGGTTGCTCGTGCGAAGTCTTGCTCGTGTTCTCAATTGATATGTCCTCGGGCAGCCGCTCCAGCGCGGCCTGCACGGCCAACCCGAATCCGTTCGAGACGACCACGATCAGACAGCCCGGATTATAACGCTTGTACGATCGCAGCACTTCGATGATGGCTTGAAACTCCGGGTGTAGCGTCGGTTCGCCGCCGAGGACGCGGATACGCCGCCACCGCTTGCCACTGGTTATCGAGTCGTTGACGAATTTGCGCACGTCATCGACCGATAGATGCGACCGCTCTGGCGCTTGCGTTGACGAGCGATTGCAGTTGAGGCATTGAAGATTGCAGGCGTAGGTAATGTCGATTTCAATAATGTCACGGCTGCGGCGGTACTGAAAGCCGAGCAAACGGGTTACAACCCGCTGCGCGCGCACTGTTCGCCACGCCGCCAATAACCCATAAATCATCGGCGCGAGAACGGAACTATTTGCAATCCGGTAGCGCGCTTTGCCGAAGATGTTCCCCGCACGTGCCATATCAGCCATCCCCACGAGGGCTGTTGCCAGATCACCTTGAACAAGGTTTCACAGCATTGTGTCAAATTCAAGCAGCCTCTCATATGAGGCTGATGAAGGACATCTGGACACCTCGAAAAACCGCGGATGCGTCAATTGCGAACACGCGCAGCGGGTGTGGCAATCCAGCTTTTTCAACGCACTGAGATGCTGGATCGCTTCGCTGCGCTCGCGATGACGGGTTTTTCGAGGTCTTTACCTGCCCTATGTACGAGATTCAGCCGAACGCCTTGAAGGCGATGGTGGTAAACGTGTCCTTGATGCCGGGCAGTCTTTGGATGCGCTCGGTGACGTAATGCCCTATGTCCTGGTCATCGTTTAGATAACACTTCAGCAAAAGATCATAGTTTCCGGAGATAGAGTAAACTTCCGAGACACCCTCGACGTTCTCGATCAGGTCCGCGGCGACCTCGTAAGCCCGTCCCAGCTCACATTTCACCTGCACGAAGATCGTCCGCATGCACGCCTCTCGCCGCTGTTACGCCTTCTTGCGCAGCGGGACGTCGCGCAGCAGGAACGCCGGGACGTGATCGCCCATGCCGACAACCGGCGTGTCAACCTCTCGCGGTGGCCGCGCCGGTCCGCGCTGGCGGCGGCTGCCGGCGCTTGGAGGCCGCTGCGCCGCCGCATCAGGGCCCTCGATGTGCTGGGGCCGATCGGCGCGCTGCAACGGCCGCTCCGGGTCCGCCTCCGGACGGTGCTCGCGGCGTGGCCGATAATCCTCGCGCGGCTTTGTTTGATCGCCAGGATTGCCGGCCCTGAACTCCTCGCCTGATGCTGATCGGTCGGCGTGCGGGCGGATCGGCTGCGTCCGGTCCGCATGTGCCGGTCGCTCATCGCGCACCACTCCCCGGTCGCCGCCGCGTCCGCGGCCGCGTCCGCCGCCAGCCCGACCCTCGACCGGCCGACCGCGTCCGCCGCGCCGCCGGCGGGCAGCACGATCGTCCTCCTCCAGCTCGGCGACCTCGACGGTATCGACGTTGATCCGGGGGATCGTCTTGCCGATCAGCTTCTCGATCAGTGCCACGTACTTGCCGTCTTCCGGCACGGCGATTGTGAATGCCCGTCCGCTGCGCCCGGCGCGGCCGGTCCGGCCGATGCGGTGCACATAGTCTTCGGGGCTGGTCGGTACGTCGAAGTTGAACACATGCGACATGTCGGATATGTCGAGGCCGCGGGCGGCGACGTCGCTGCACACCAGCAGCCGCAGATCGCCAGCCTTGAAGCGGTCCAGCACGTCCGTCCGCTGAGACTGCGCAAGATCACCATGCAACAGGCCGACGTCATACCCGTGGCGGGTCAGCGACCGGTGGACGACGCCGACGTCACGCTTGCGATTGCAGAAGATCAGCGCGTTGCGCACCTCCTCGCCTTCGATCAACCGGCGCAGCGCCTCTCGCTTCTCCTTGAGCCCGCCCATGCCGCCGTGGGCGACGACGATGAGGCCCTGCGTCACCGTCTCCGCCGGTGTCGACGGTGGCGCTACGGTGATCTCCTTCGGGTTGGAAAGGAAGGCGTCGGCGAGCTTGCGAATGGCGGGCGGCATCGTTGCCGAGAACAGCAGCGTCTGACGCATCCGTGAGACCAGCGAGACGATCCGCTCAACGTCCGGGATGAAGCCCATGTCGAGCATCCGGTCGGCTTCGTCGATCACCAGGATGCGCACGTCGTTGAGCAGCAGTCGGCCGCGATCGAAGACGTCCAGCAGCCGTCCAGGCGTTGCGATCAGTACGTCGGCACCGCGCTCCAGCACCTTGATCTGATCGGCCATGGACTCGCCGCCGATGATCAGCGCCTTCGCCAGCTTGTGGTGTTTGCCGTAGGTGTCGAAATTGTCGGCCACCTGCGCCGCCAGTTCGCGGGTCGGCTCCAGGATCAACGAGCGCGGCATCCGCGCCTTCGCCCGGCCGGCGGCGAGGATATCGATCATCGGCAGGGTGAACGACGCTGTTTTCCCGGTGCCGGTCTGCGCACAGCCGAGGATGTCGCGTCCCATCAAAACGACGGGAATGGCCTGCTCCTGGATGGGCGTGGGATTTACGTAGCCGGCGTCGGTAACGGCACGCAGCAACGTTTCGCTGAGCTGCAGGTCGGCAAAGGACATCAGTTTTTTGTTCCAACGCACCGCCGGATTGCGGCGCAACGACGATGCTCATCTAATTTATCAGTGGTGATGATAGGTTAACCCGCAGTCGAGTCAATGTATCGTCCCGCGACGGGGTCCTGCACTCGTTGCATGCGTTCGTTGTTGGCTCATTTCAATAGCGATCCTTGGCCGGTCGTGGCCTTTTGGTTACGCTGCGTAAAACCGCAGCCGCCCGGAAGATCCGCCAATGTTGATGTCCGCCGCCACCTCCTGCCTGCTCGTCGTCGATATTCAGGAACGGCTGCTGCCAGGTATGGCGGCGCCGGGCGCCGTCGTCGACAACACTGCCGTGCTGCTGAAGGCGGCGCGCCGCCTCGATGTCCCGGTGCTGGTCTCGGAGCAATATCCGCGCGGCTTGGGCGCGATCGTGCCCGACCTGATGCCGCTGCTTGCTGCCGACGAGAAGATCGAGAAGCTGCACTTCTCGTGTATGGGCGACCAAGGTTTCGCCGCCCGGTTCCGCGCCCTCGGCCGCAAGCAGGCGGTGGTGACCGGACTTGAAGCGCACGTGTGCGTGCTGCAGACGGTGGAAGACCTGCTGGCGTCGGGGACCGAGACGTTCGTCGTCGAGGACGCCACCTCGTCGCGCACCGAAAAGAACCACGCCGCGGCGATGGCTCGGCTGCGCGAAGCCGGCGCCCGCGTCGTCACCACCGAGATGGTGGTCTTCGAGTGGCTGGGGAAGGCCGGCACGCCGGCGTTCAAGGAACTCAGCGCGCTGATCAAGTAGCACAAGCGGTAGAAGGGGTAGCGCCGATGCCGAGCCGGATGCCGCTGGTGCTGCTGCCCGGGCTGCTGTGCGACGCCGCCTTGTGGCGCCACCAGACCGATACGCTGGCCGATCTGGCCGACATGACCATCGCCGATGTTACGCAAGAGGATCAGGCGGGGCCGATGGCGCAGCGCATCCTCGCCCAAGCGCCGGACGAATTCGCGCTCGCCGGGCTGTCGATGGGCGGCTACCTCGCCTTCGAGATCATCCGTCAGGCGCCCGACCGGGTGACGCGGCTGGCCCTGCTCGATACCTCGGCGCGCGCCGACACGTGGGAGAAGACCAAGCTGCGGCAGGATCTGATCGACCTGGCGCAGACCGGCGAGTTCAAGGGAGTGACGCCGCGGCTGCTGCCGCGCCTGATCCACCCGGGGCGGATGGGCGACGCGGCGCTGGTGGGCAGCGTCCTGGCGATGGCGGAACGGGTTGGCCGCGACGCGTTCGTGCGCCAGGAGCGGCTGCTGATGCTGCGCCCGGACAGCCGGCACGACCTCAGCCTGATCCACTGCCCGACGCTGGTGCTGTGCGGCCGGCAGGATGGCCTGACGCCGCTTGCCGAGAGCGAGGAAATGGCCGAGAAGATACCGCGCGCCAAGCTGGTCGTGATCGAGGACTGCGGTCACCTGTCCGACATGGAGCGGCCGCGGGCGGTTAGCGCGGTCCTGCGCTACTGGCTGCAGATCTGAGGAGGAGCGACTCGTGGCGGCCACCCTGCTGCCCTATCGTGGCATATCACCGCGCCTCGGCTGGCGCGTCTTCATCGCCGCTGGCGCGTCGGTGATTGGCGATGTCGAGATCGGCGCCGAGTCCAGCGTCTGGTTTGGCTGCGTCGTCCGCGGCGACGTCAACGTCGTGCGCATCGGCGAGCGCACCAACATTCAGGACGGCACGGTGGTGCACGTCGCCAAGGAGGGGCAGGGGACGTTCATCGGCTCCGACATCACGATCGGCCACATGGCGCTGTTGCACGCGTGCACGCTGGAGGACGGCGCCTTCGTCGGCATGCGGGCGACGATCATGGATGATGCCCTGGTCGAAAGTGGTGGCATGGTCGCCGCTGGCGCGCTGATCACGCCCGGCAAGCGGGTCAGGAGCGGCGAGCTGTGGGCCGGCACCCCGGCCAAGAAGGTGCGCGAACTGACCGACGAGGATCGCCGCGCGGTGTCGAAGCTGGCGCCGCGCTACGTCGGGCTCGCCGCCGACTATCTGGATGCCGAGGGCGCGCTGACACGGGAGAAGCAAGGTGGCTGAGCCGGCGATCGACGCTGAGATTATCGATAGGGCGACGGCGGCGCTGATCGCCGAGGTGCGAGAGGGCCGCCGCAAGAGCATTGCCCGGCTGATGTCGATCGCCGAGTCGACCGGCTCCGGCGGCAAGCCGGCGCTCGCCGAGCTGCACCGGCACACCGGCCGCGCGCATGTCGTCGGTCTTACCGGCGTGCCCGGCAGCGGCAAATCGACGATGGTGCGCGCGCTTACTCAGCGCTTCCGCGAGACCGGGCGCACGGTCGGCATCGTCGCCGTCGATCCCTCCAGCCCGTTCTCCGGCGGCGCCATCCTCGGCGACCGCATCCGCATGCTCGATCTGTCCGGCGATCCCGGCGTGTTCATCCGCAGCATGGCGACGCGAGGCGCGCTCGGCGGCCTCGCCCGCGCCACGCTCGACGTGGTCGACGTGCTGGACGCCGCCGGCTTCGATATGGTGATCATCGAGACCGTCGGCGTCGGCCAGGACGAGGTGGACATCGTGCAGGCGGCGCACAGCGTCGTCGTCGTCTCAGCCCCCGGCCTCGGCGATGAGATCCAGGCAATCAAGGCGGGCGTGCTGGAGATCGCCGACATCCACGTCGTTAGCAAGTGCGACCGGCCGGAAGCCGGCGAAACGGTCGCCGACCTGCGGGCCATGCTGCGCCTGGGCACGCTCGGGCGCGACCAGGCGTCAACCTGGAAGGTCCCGGTCGTCGCCACCAGCGCGCAAAAGCGCGAGGGCATCGAGTTCCTGGTCGACGCCATCGACCAGCACCGCGCCCACCTGACCGAGTCCGGCGAAAGGACGACGCGCCACCGCCGCATCCTGGAAACCCGCATCCTCAAGGCCGCCGAAGACATCGTCCGCGACCGCCTGCTCCGCCAAAACCGCGTCCGCCTGAACACCCTGCTCGACGAAGCCGTCGCGCGAGATCTTGACCCGTACACGGCGGCGCGGAGGTTGTTGGGGGAGGGGTAGGGACGTGCCGTAGGTGCGGTGGTGAGGCAACATCCTGCTATCCCGCCTGACGTCGGACGACGAAAGTGGAACGGAGCGCGCTTATGAGGAGGAACTATGTCGGCCGCTGAGCTCCCTCAGACAATCGAGAGCACGGCTCCAGAGGCTAGGCAGGGTCAGCACCGAGCCGTTCGCTGAGCTCGTCGGGGAGGCGGTCATCGACCTGATTTTCGAGTTGGCGCCGCGCAAGATCGCAAGTCGCGTCGGCAAGGCCCTCGATCACTATACTAAGGCGCACCGTTTAGTGGGTGTTGACGAAGAAATGGGAGCAATTCGCTGCATCGCTGCCGAAGAAGAGCTGGTGGTTGCCATATTCGAATGGCTCAAGCAACGCTGAAAAAATGCCCGACCACAGCGACTTCATCCGAAAGTATAAAAATCACAGAATAAAACTTGCATTTTATCCAGTACTGTCGCAGTTGCGCTTCGCAATTGGAGGAATGCTTGAGAATGGCATTACGTTCGATGGCTTCGAAGATATTCTGCATTGGCGTCTCTCAGCCGTCTGCACCAGCGGGCAGGTCAAACTCAGGATCTCTGACCACGAAAACAAAGAATTTATCCAGTTCAACCCTTTGGCATTGGCAGTCAGCTGGAACGACCGTCCAGACGCTGAAGTTGTGAAGGAGCTTCTCCGGGACTTAAGTCACCTAATTACTGACCAACGCCACATGAACGTCCGTAGTTTTATCACCGAACGTGCCGAGTTTCGAAACAAACTTCTGTATGCGGAAGACGCAGGCTTCAAGGCAATGGGGAGAACCTGGAGACGCTCATTCGTAACGCGTTTAGCCCCGCTTTGCGTGATCTTCTCTGGTGTATAGCGGTGCTGCTCAGCAATGAACCGATCAACAAGGATTGGGGATTAGTCAGCCAATTTATTTCGCTCTATCGCCTCGTCCTGGTTGAGGCAGGAATTTTAGGCTCGCGTGGCCCGGATCAATCGGGGTAAGGCGGAGTCTGAAGCGCAGCGTTACCCGCCGGAGGCTGTCGATGCGCCAATTCATTCGGCGGCTTGCGCTTTGCCTTAAGCCCGCCTACCGAAGCCGTCATGCTCGACACCTACAACACTCGCGCGTAATCCGGGACCTGCTCGGCGAACGGCCGGACGCTAGCACCGCACCGACATCCCCGTAACCTCCCGGTACGACCCTGGTGGCGGCTCGGAGGATCAGCCTGCGTTCGCCAGCGTCGGGAGGCCGTTCACGCCGAGCAGGCGGGCGTCGGCGGTGACCAGCATCAGGCCGAAGACCCTGGCAGTGGCGGCGATCAGGTGATCGGCCGGGTCGCGATGCGGCAAGGTTATGCGCGTGGTTTCGATGGCGACGCCGTGGGTGGTCATTGCTTCGCGCAGCGGCACCCGCGCGAATGCCGCCGCGACCCAATCCTCGGTATCACGGTCGAGAATGATGCGGCCCTTCTGCACCAGAACGGTCAGCTCCCAGATGCTGATCGGGGACAGCCAAAGTTCGTTGTCGGCGGCTTCCAGAGCCGCCGCAACGTTTGGTGCCAGCCGTTCGGGCGCCAGCAGGCTCCACAGCCAGATGTGGGTATCCAGCAGGAGCCTCACGATCGCAAGGCGTCCCACTCTGCCTCTTCCGCGGCCGGGGCGACGATGTCCCCCTCGATCCGGCCTGTCGTCCGCATGGCGCCCAGCCAGCCGCGAGGAGGCGGGGGCGTGGCCGGTGGCGTAATCTCGGCAATGGCTTGGCCCCGGCGCGTCACCAGCACCGGCTGCCCCGTCCGGCGCACCTGCTCCAGTACCGACAGGCATGTAGCCTTGAACTTGGAAACGGCAATATGCTCCATGTCATGAAGATACCATGGTCAATGATCATGGTCAATCATGCCGAGCTTAGGTTTGCAACGCTGTGCAACACGCCGGAGGCGGTGATCGCTTCCGCCCCGCGACTATCAGCCCTAAGCTCCCATCCTCCCGCCCGTCTCCACCACGAATCCGGCGGCGATGAGTTTGTCGCGGATCATTGCGCCGTGACCCGGCCCTCGTGTTTCGATCAGCAGGTCGAGGTCGGCGCGCTTCACCGGGACGCTGAGTACCATGCGGCGATGCTCTACCTCGACGATGTTGCCCCCGCACTGTCCGACGATCGCGGCGACCTTGGCGAGCAGGCCCGGGGTGTCGTCGATGCACACGACCAGGTGAACGAGCTGGCCGTCGTGCACCAGCCCGCGCAGCAGGATCGACGAGACCAGCCGCGCGTCGATGTTGCCGCCGGTGATCACCACGCCGACCCGCCGGCCGGCGAACCGCTGCGGCGCCAGCATCACCGCCGCGAGGCCGGCGGCACCGGCGCCCTCTGCGAGGATGCGCTGGGAGACGAGCAGCAGCCGCATCGCCTCTTCCATCGCCGGCTCGTCGGCGAGGAGGATGTCATCGACCAGATCGGCGATCACCTCCCGGGTCAAAATCCCCGGCTTCTTTACCGCGATGCCTTCCGCCAGCGTTGGGCCGGCGTAGTTGCGGGTGATGCCCTTCAGCGCGTCGCTCATCGACGGATAGAGCGCGGCCTCGACGCCGGTAATCCGAATGCCGGGCTTGCGCGCCTTTGCCGCGACAGCGATGCCGGCGATGATGCCGCCGCCGCCGATCGGTACCACGATGTCGTCGAGATCGGGCACCGCCGCCAGCAGCTCCAGCCCCGCGGTCCCCTGGCCGGCGATGATCAGGGGGTCGTCGTAGGGATGGATCAGCGTCAATCCGCGCTCCGCCGCCAGGCTCTCGGCATGCGCCTGGGACTCGCTGAGGCTGTCGCCAGACATCACCACCTGGCCGCCGAACGCCTCGGTGCGCGATACCTTGGTGAACGGTGTCGTCAGCGGCATGACGATGGTCGACGGAATGCCGAGCCGGGTAGCGTGGTGGGCAACGCCCTGGGCGTGATTGCCGGCGGATGCCGCGACGACGCCCCGTCGCCGTTCGTCGTCGCTCAGGCTACGCAGCTTGTTGAGCGCGCCCCGCTCCTTGAACGAGCCTGTGTGGTGGAGATTCTCCAGCTTCAGGGTAAGACGGCAGCCGAGCTTTTCCGACAGCAGGGTCGAGGGGATCGCCGGCGTGATCGGCAAGTGCCCGGCGAGCACCGCCGCAGCCTCTTCAATGTCGCTGACGCTGACACGTGCCATGGTGTTCTCCTCAGGCAGCTTGCTGGCAGCACCGGAAAGCGCGAGGAGCCAGCAAGCCTTAGCCGGATGAAGCTAACGTAATCCGGTTCTCGCGCCACAGCAGATGTCTCGTGCCGAGGTTGCCTCAGGATCGGAACGTTCTGCCCCCGCCGCCCACTTTGCTTGCCCAGCGGCGCCCCGCCCCTATACTCCGCCGCCGCGACGGAGAACGAAGCGGCGCAACGGAACGACAGGGGCGTGGATGATGCGGACTGACGTGAACAAGGTGGTGCTGGCGTACTCAGGCGGGCTGGATACCTCGGTGATCCTGCGCTGGCTGCGCGATGCCTACGGCTGCGAGGTGGTGACCTTCACCGCCGACATCGGCCAGGAGGAGGAGCTGGAGCCGGCGCGCGCCAAGGCGGAGATGCTGGGGGTCAGGGAGATCTTCGTCGAAGACCTGCGCGAGGAGTTCGTCCGCGACTACGTCTTCCCGATGTTCCGCGCCAACGCGCTCTGCGAGGGCACCTATCTCCTGGGCACCTCGATCGCCCGGCCGCTGATCGCCAAGCGGCAGATCGAGATCGCGCGCCAGGTGGGCGCCGACGCGGTGTCGCACGGCTCGACCGGCAAGGGCAACGACCAGGTGCGCTTCGAACTCGCCTACTACGCGCTGGAGCCGGACGTGCATGTCATCGCGCCGTGGCGGGAGTGGGACCTGAACAGCCGCGCCAGGCTGATCGACTACGCCAGGGCTCACCAGATTCCGGTGCCCACCGACAAGGAGGGCGAGGCGCCGTATTCCATGGACGCCAACCTGCTGCACGTCTCCTACGAGGGCAAGGTGCTGGAGGACCCGTGGTCCGACCATCCGGAGGAGATGTTCCGGATGACCGTTTCGCCCGAGGCCGCCCCCGATCGGCCGACCGTGATTACCGTCGACTTCGAGCGCGGCGACGCGGTGGCGGTGAACGGCGAAGGGCTGTCACCGGCGGCGCTGTTGGACCGGCTCAACCGTCTCGCCGGCGCCAACGGCGTTGGCCGCGTCGATCTGGTGGAGAACCGCTTCGTCGGCATGAAGTCGCGCGGCGTCTACGAGACGCCCGGCGGCACCGTGCTGCTGGCGGCGCACCGGGCGGTCGAGAGCCTGACGCTCGACCGCGGCGCGGCGCACCTCAAGGACGAGCTGATGCCGCGATATGCGGAGCTGATCTACAACGGCTTCTGGTTCTCGCCGGAGCGCCGCGCGCTGCAGGCGCTGATCGACCAGACGCAGGAGACCGTGACGGGTACAGTCCGCCTGAAGCTGTACAAGGGCAGCGTCGCGGTCATTGGCCGGCGGTCGCCGCTCAGCCTCTACGACCAGGACATCGCTACCTTCGAGGCCGACCGGGTCTACGACCAGCGGGACGCCGAGGGCTTCATCAAGCTGAACGCGCTGCGCCTGCGACTGGCGGCGAGGTTGCGCCGGCGGGATTAGAGGAAGGAGTGGTCCGGATGCCGCCGCTGCGTGCGCTCACGCCGCGGCGGTGGCGGGATCGATGGTCTTCGGCACCTCGGTGATCCTCGACGCCGGGAAGCCGCTGATCCGGGCATGCTCCCGGATCACCGCCTCGTCCTTCGCCAGGTAGACGCAGAACGTCTTGTCGGCGGCGACATATGACTCCACCCACTGGATGTCCGGCGCCAGTTGCCTTAGCACGTCGTTCGATTTCGCCGCCGCCGCCCGCAGCGCCGCCTGCTCGGCGCTGCCGATGGCAGGGATTTCGCGCTCCACCATGTAGCGTCGCATGCCGTCCTCCTCTCGCCGCCGACGGTTTGCCGAAGCCGCCGCGACCGGCGTGCCTGTCAATCTGTGGCGGATCGTAAACCGTGGCCGGAGCCGGGGGCCACCTGGACCTTCGTCTCGCCCCCGGTCCTGACCGCAAGCGCGGGGGGCACGTTCATCGGCCCCCAATCATCCGCGATACGGTGCACATTGCAGTCTCCTGGCACCAAGTTCATCCCAGCGAGTAGTTGTTGACACTCATTATCACAGTGTTCGTCGATTATTTGGCGTAGAACGAAAGATTGATGGTAATCCAGCCCCATCATCGGTACAGTACTCCCCTAACGTGGCCGCGATAGCGACGGCCCGAGAACAATCTCGAAGAAACAAGAGGATCGGTGACCGCTGAACAGGGGCGGCACTGGCTGGTCGCGGCGGCAGACCGCGACCTCGGGAGGCGTTCATGTACGTGAGCAGAAACACCTGCATCCGTCGCGGCTTTTCACGTGCGGGAGATCCGGCGCAAGCCGCGCGAGACTTGTTCGAGGCGATTTATCATCCGGATGCATCGCTGGCGATGTTCTTTTGCTCGACTGACTACGATCTGCATACGCTGGAACGGGAACTGAGCGGGCGGTTCAAGGACGTCCCGCTGGTCGGCTGCACCAGCGCCGGCGAGATCACGCCCGCGGGTTATCTCAGCGGCTCGATTACCGGCTTCGCCCTGGCCTCGCCCGACTTTATCACCGTGGCGGCACCCGTTGGCGATCTTCGCCGCTTCTCGATCCTGCAAGGCCATGAGGTTGTGCGCGACCTGCGCGGGCAGCTGGAGCAGAAGGCGTCGGACATCGCTCCGGACAACACCTTTGCGCTGCTGCTCATCGACGGCCTGTGCAAGTGCGAGGAGATGGTCGTCAGTTCGCTGTCGGCGGCGTTGGGAGATATTCCGCTGTTTGGTGGCTCATCCGGCGGCGATCTGCGCTTCCGATCAAGCTACGTGTTCCACGGCGGGCAGTTCCACACTGACTCGGCGGTGCTCGTCCTGGTGCGCACGCGCCTGCCGTTCAAGCTCTTCACCACCGACCACTTCGTCAGCTCGGACACCAAGATGGTGGTCACCGAGGCCGATCCCGTCAGCCGCATCGTCACCGAGATCAATGCCGAGCCGGCGGGGCGCGAATACGCGCGGCTGCTGGGGTTGGACGAGAACACGCTGTCGCCGATGATCTTTGCCACCCATCCCGTGGTGGTGAAGGTCGGCGGGCGGTATTACACGCGGTCGATCCAGAAGCTGAACGACGACGGCAGCCTCAGCTTCTTCTGTGCCATCGACAAGGGCATCGTGCTCACCGTCGCCAAGGGCACCGATATCCTGGACAACGTTCGACGGCTGTTCCGCGGAATCAATGTTGATGTCGGGCCGCCGCAACTGGTGATCGGCTGCGAGGGCGTGCTTCGCACCCTGGAACTGGAGCAGAAGCAGCTGAAGGGCGAGGTCGGGCGGCTGCTGGCCGACAACAACGTCGTCGGTTTCAGCTCCTTCGGCGAACAGTACCAGTCGATGCACGTCAACCAGACCTTCACCGGTGCCGCGATCGGCATCGGTATCGCGCCGCACAGCATCTAGAGCACCGAGAGGCCGCCCCGATGGGTGCCGCAATATTGACGGCCGATGGCCAGGCAACCGATCCCCGCAAGCTGGAGAAGATCGTCCAGGTGCTGATGGATCAGGTCGAACGCGGCATGGACTTCCAGGGCAACGCGTATTCCCTGTTCCAGACGGCGATCGTGCTGGAGGACAAGATCCGGGAGCGCACCCGAAACCTTGAACAGGCGTTGCGCGAACTGGAGAAGACCAACCGGGCGCTGAATCGGGCGAAACAACAGACCGACACCGCGCAGACCCGGCTGATGGAGGCCGTGGAAAGCATCTCCGAAGGCTTCGTCCACTTCGACCGCGAAGACGGGCTGGTGCTGTGCAACACCAAGTTCCTGGAGTTCCTGCCCGGCATCGAGAGGGTGGTGCGCCCGGGGGTGCAGTTCGAGGAACTGTCGCGCTGGACCTAGGACCATGGCCTTATCATCGAGGTCGATGGCGATGCCGAGGAGTGGCTGCAGCGCCGGCTGTACCGACATCGAAATCCATCGACGCCAATCGTCGCGCGGCTATCGAGCGGCCGCTGGCTGCAGATCCGCGAGCGCCAGACCCGCGACGGCGGCACCGTCGGCATCTATGCCGACATCACCGAGATCAAGCTCGGCGAGCAGCGGCGCCGCGAACAGGAGCTGGCCGAGAAATCGGTGCTGCTGCAATCGACGCTCGACAACCTGACCCAGGGCGTTTCGGTGTTCGACCGCCAGTTCAAGCTGGTGGCGTGGAACGACCGGTTCGTCGATCTCCTCGACCTGCCCGACTGGCTGGTCCGGCCGGGAGCGTCGTTTCGTGACTATCTGCAGTTCCGAGCCGAGCGTGGCGACTATGGGCGCGACTCGGATGTCGCCATTGCCGCTCGCCTGGAGAAGCTGCGCCGCCGCGAGAGCATGAAGCTCGAGCACAGCATGGTCAACGGCACGGTGCTTGAGGTGCGCCGCGATCCGATGCCGGGGGGCGGCTTCGTCAGCACCTACAGCGACATCACCGAGCGCAAGCAAGCGGCGCAGCAGCTGCAGGAGGCGAAGCAGAGCCTGGAACGCCGCGTTGCCGAGCGGACCGCCGAGCTGACCGAGCTGAACCGCAAGCTGCGCCAGGAGATCTTCGAGCGTTCCGCCATCGAGGAGGCGCTGCGGCTGGCGAAGGCGGAAGCCGAGGACGCGAACCTCAGCAAGACCCGCTTCCTTGCCGCCGCCAGCCACGACCTGTTGCAGCCGCTGAACGCCGCCCGGTTGTTCGTTACCGCGCTGACCGAGCGGCCGCTGGGCGGTAAGGAGCGCGAATTCGCCTCGCGGATCGACGGTGCGCTGGGCAGCGTCGAAGCGCTGCTCGGCACCCTGCTCGACATTTCCAAGCTGGACGCCGGCGCGGTCGCTCCTGAACGGACCGACTTCCGTATCGACGACCTGCTGACCGCGCTCGCCCAGGAGTATGCGCCGATCGCCAGGAAGCCGGCCTCATCCTGCGGGTCCGGCCCCTGCTCGGCGGTCGTCTATTCCGATCCGACGCTGTTGGCGCGGGTGTTGCGCAACTTGCTTGGCAACGCCATCCGCTATACGCCCTCCGGCCGCATCGTTCTCGGCTGCCGGCGCCGCGGCGAGCGGCTCAGCATCGAGACCTGGGATACCGGCATCGGCATTCCGCCCGGCTCGCTGGAGGAGATTTTCGAGGAGTTCCGCCAGGTAGCCGCGTCCGACCAGCGCCGCGAGAAGGGCTGTGGCCTCGGGTTGGCCATCGTCAAGCGCATCGCCCGGGTTCTCGAGCATCCGATCGGCGTCCGCTCGCAGCCCGGCCGCGGCTCGGTCTTCGCCATCGAAGTACCGCTCGGCGCGCCGGCCAATGCTCTGCCGCGGCGTTCATTTTCGGCCCCTGTCCCCAACGACAGCCTCGCCTCGGCGCTGGTCGTCGTCGTCGAGAACCAGGAGGATATCCTGGCGGGGATGCGCGAACTGTTGCAAGGCTGGGGCTGCCGGGTGCTCACCGCCACCGACGCCCGCACCGCAACGCTCGGCCTCGCCCGGCTGGGCCGGGCACCGGACATCGTCGTTGCCGATTATCACCTCGATGACCGGCTGACCGGGCTCGCCGTCATCGAGCACATCCGCAGCCGCTGTGCACGTCAGGTGCCGGCGATGATCATTACCGCCGACCGCAACCCGGCGCTGCTGGAAAGCGTCCGCCGCCAGGGCCTGCACCTGCTGAAGAAGCCGCTGAAGCCGGCCAAACTCCGCGCCCTGATGTCGCACCTGCTGGCATAAGGCGCAGGCCCGGGAGCGACGATCCACGGCAGCGGATCAAACAGGCTGCCGAAACTCACTTGCTACTCCCGCAGGCGGCCTCGCGATGACTTGGCGTCCGTCACTGCGAGCGGAGCGAAGCAATCCACTGCCCGGACCCTGCAGCCATCAATGACGTCATCCGGAGCCGGTTTGGATCCGTTCTGGTGCCGGTCAGGTGCCGATTTGTGCCGAAAGAATCTCGTAATGCGTTGATATCACTAGATTCTCTTCGAAAGAGGCCGAATCTGTCGGGGGGCTATCCTTTTACTTCGCGGCGGGCGCCGGCTTCACAGAACAATAAAAGAACGTATACTACGAGGCGGAGTACTTCGGCAAACGGATAACCGAAGCTTGCACGGCCAAAGCCGCCTGTGCGGCGGAGACGACGTTGCGCTCTCTGGCTGTTGACTGCGCGTGCGTTTCAACGACGCCACCGGGGCGAGGTGGATCTATCCGGGTCATCCTGGGGCCGGATGCAGGCTGTTCGCGGCGCTGCGCGACGAGCGTTCGGCCGCCGGGCGCGCCTTCAGCCGCTCGCTCACGCCGTCGTCGAGGTGGCGGATGATCACCTGTGCAATGCGAAAGGCTCCCTCGCGTCGATATCGCCATGATCGCACGGGGAGCTTTCTGTGGCGACCATCGCGACTTTCCGATCCCGTCATCGCGAGCGGAAGCGAAGCGATCCAGATGTCGGGGAGCGCAGAAACTGGATTGCTTCACCCGCTGCGCGGGTTCGCAATGACCTCGCTGTGGCGACCGTACACTGCACCCGCCCCTACAGCTTCTGCTCGGACAGCAGTTCGAACAGCGTTGCGGCGAAGTGCTCGACTCGGGCGGTGCGCTGCTGGTCGCTGAGGCCCGGCATCTGGGCGACGGCGGGGCAGTAGGCGCCGATCATGTAGTTGACCAGCTCGGTGTCGCTCGCTGCCGGATATTTCCGCTGCAGGTCCGCTACGGCGACGCCGATCTTGTTTTCGATATTGCCGCCGGCGAACATCTGCGTCAGCGCCTGTTGCTCCTGCGCGGTTTCTTGCAGCACTCCGGGCGAGGGCATCGCCGGCTGAGGGCACTCGAAGGCGTGCGCCGGCGGCAACCCGCAGAGAAAAACGATCACCAGGGTGCCGAGCAGCGCGCTGACCCGCGTCATGGCAAACCTCCTTTGATGTCGCGGCGTTAGTCGATCTTGCCGAAGTCGCCGTGGCGGCCGAGGCCGTCGCGGAAGCGGGCGGCGCCTTGGATGCCGTCGCCGGTCAGCGCCTCGCGGCCATTGTACCATTCCTGTATCAGTGCGTCGCGCACCGGCAGCCCGTGGCTGCGAATGGCGGAGCGTCGATCGACGCGCATGCAGGTCTGAGGAACCGAGCAATCTCGCGGGCGAGTTCCTCCGCCTTGTCGCGGACGGTGCCGTTCGGCACCAGGTATTCACACAGGCCCAGGCGCAGGCACTCGTCAGCCGGCACCTTGCGGCCGGTGAGGAAGATCTCGAGCGCGCGCCCCAACCCCACGATGCGCGGCAGGCGGACGGTGCCGCCGTCGATCAGCGGCACCCCCCAGCGCCGGCAATAGACGCCGAAGTAGGCGTCCTCCTGCATTACCCGGAAATCGCACCACAGCGCCAGCTCCATGCCGCCGGCGACGGCCGGCCCGGCGATGGCGGCGATCACCGGCTTGTCGAGTTCCAGCCGCGACGGACCGAGCGGGCCGCGCGGGATGTCGCCGCCGTTGCCGCGGCATTTCGCCGGCGGGATGTCGAGCTCGCCCAACGGATGCTTCGGGTCGAGGCTGCTGACGAACTTCAGGTCCCAGCCGGCACAAAAGGCGCCGCCGGCGCCGTAAAACACCGCGACCGAGGCGCTATCATCGGCATCGAAGTCAAGGAACGCCTGCGTCAAAGCATCCGCGCTGTCGGGGTCCATCGCGTTGCGCGCTTCCGGGCCGGTCGTGCACCACCGTCCACACCGCTCCGTCCTTCTCGATGCGCACCGCCATGGCATGATCCTCCCGGCTCGTCGTTTGTTTCTGAACTTCCTGTCCCTGGTTCGCTCCGATGATTCAGACTGGAGCGGGAACTCAGCCGGGGGTCGGCTGGGCGAATGGATAGGGCAGGGCGCGCGCCTGAGCGAAGCCGCTCTCGCCGAGCGCTGTCCACGGCATCTGCTCAACGCGGAACTTCAGCAGGCTGTTCATCAGCGTCCGGCTGAGCGGATCCTTGCCGGCCAGATCATTCAGCACCTCGCCCGAAAGCTTACCGAGACCCTGCAGGACACCATCAGGAAAACGCCTGAGCTGGACGTTGTGATCCTTCAGCAGGATTTGCAGCGACGAGCCGTTGCGCGCATTGAACTCGCTGAGCACGACCTGGTTCACCGCCGTGTTTGCCTGCTCGACGATCGCTTTCAGATCCGCCGGCAGCTTCTCCCAGGCGGCGAGATTGATGAAGTTGTCGAGCGTCGAGCCGGGCTCGTGCCAGCCTGGCCAGTAGTAGTACTTGGCGCTCTTGTAGAGGCCGAAGGCGAGATCGTTGTAGGGTCCGACCCATTCCACCGCGTCGATCGCGCCCGACTGCAGCGCGGTCGGGATTTCCGCCCCCGGCAGGTTGACGACGTTGCCGCCTGCCGCCCGGATCACCTCGCCGCCGAGGCCGGGGATGCGCATCTTGAGGCCCTTGAAGTCCTCCAGGGTGTTGATTTCCTTGTTGAACCAGCCGCCCATTTGCGTGCCGCTGTTGCCTGACGGGAAAAACTTGCAGCCCATCTGCTTGTAAATGTCGTCGGCCAGCTTCTGACCGTCGCCGAACTGGTACCACGCGTTTTGCTCGCCCGGCAGCAGGCCGAACGGAAAGGTGGTGAGGAACTGCACCGCCGGGATCTTACCTTTCCAGTAGTACGGCGAGCCGTGCCCCATCTCGACCGTGCCGCTGGATACCGCGTCGAGCGCTTCGAATGGCGGAACCAGCTCGCCGCCGCCGAACACCTTGATCGTCAGCCGGCCTTCCGACGCGCGGGTGATGTACTGCGCCAGCAGCTCGGCTCCCGTACCCAGGCCTGGGAAATTCTTCGGCCAGGTCGTGACCATCCGCCATTCCAGGCGGCCTTGGGCGATTGCCGGCGCGGCTAGTCCAGCCGCAGCGGTGCTGGCGGCGCCGGCGGCGGCCGCACCCTTCAAGAAGACTCGGCGTTGCATTGTTGGCGTGCTCCCCGTCCTGCCCGCTGCCCCGCGAACCGAAAGAAACCCGGAGCGGGCGACGGTAGCGGACGGCAGCAGGCTGCTGCGTCTCGTCTAGCGGAAGCCGATGCACCACGCAACGGACAGGCGAACCGGGGACAAAAACTCTCGGCTTTATCGGTGCCCCGTTTCAGTCGCCTTCGGATCCCCCGGGCCTGGCACGCCGGGATTAGCCGGATCGACAAGCGTCCACCCCTCGGCGGAGTAAGCTTCCAGCGGCCGGAACCAGGCCTTGTAGGTCATCTTCGCGCATTCAGCGACCCAGAAGCCGAGATAGACGTAGGGCAGCTCCTGGCTGCGCGCCCCCTCGATCAGCCACATGATCATGAAGGTGCCGAGGCTGTCCTGCTGGCGCGTGGTGTCGAAGAAGCTGTAAACGGCGGAAAAGCCGTCGGCCATTCGATCCGTGAGGCAGGCCGCAATCAGCCTTCCATCACGCCGGCGCACCTCAACGATCATCGTCTCGACGGGCGTATCCTCGACCAGGGTCTGATAGTCGCAGAAGTCCATCCGCGCCATCTCGCCGCCGCCGTGGCGCGCCTGCTGATAGGCCCGGAACAGCGAGTACTGCTCCTGCGTGGCGCGCGCCGGGCATTCACTGACCAGCAGGGATGAATTGCGCTTCCAGATCCGGCGCTGCGTGCGGTTCGGCTCGAAGGTTTGTGTCAACACCCGCACCGCGGCACAGGCGTTGCAGTCGCGGCAGACTGGAACATAGGCGATACCGTGGCTGCGGCGGAATCCCGCGCGCGACAGGGTGTCGTGGAAGGCGGTGGTTTCGCGGCCGGCCAACTCTGTGACTAGCCTCCGCTCGAACCGGCCAGGCAGATAGGGGCAGGGCAAAGGGGCGGTCACAAAGAAAAAGCGGGCGCTCGGCATCAGCCGGTATTTCATGGAAGCGGATCATATCCTCTTCGTAGCGATTGCGGCACAATAGCACTAAATTGCCGGATTTAGAACGCTCGCGAAAGTTTAGGGTACCAAAGTTGAACCTGCTTTGTCGGCTGTCGATGAGATGGTCGGTCGAGCCCCGGTACCGCGCAACAGGACCACCGAAAGTCTTCGATTGCCCGGCGCTTCCGGATCACTCCTGATGAGCGGCTCGATCGCCGCCTTGCCGACCACGCGGGAAATGCGGGCTTCCGGAACGCCGAACTGCACCAGGGCGCGCCGGGCGGCATTCGCCCGGTCCGCCGACAGTTCCCAGTTGGAATAATCGCCGCGGCCCTGGTAGCGGGTGGCGTCGGTATGGCCGGTGATGTCGATGTCCTGCGGCATCTTATGGACGACCTGAGCGACCAGTTCCAGCACACGGTGGGTATGCGCATACATCGCGGCATCGCCGCGCGGGAACATCGGCAACCCCTCCTGATCGATGATCTGGATGCGCAGCCCTTCGGCTGTGTCGTCGATGACCAGGCTCTTGGCGAGACCAGCCAGGTCGGGGCTGGCCGCGACCGCCTCGCGAATTTGCTTTTCCGCCGCGCGGAACTGCTGTTCGTCCCGCTGGCGCAGGAACTCCTCCAGCTCCTTTTCCGAAATGTCGTGCGGAGTCGCATCCTCGTCGCCGCCGATCGAACCGTCATGGTACGGCTCGGCAGCTTCCGGATCGGCCTCCGACCGCGGTGTCTCGTCCTGAAAGACGCCGTTCTTCGCCATCGTCCTGCCGGCCAGCAGACCGCCGCCGCCACTCGTCGACGCCTTGCTGGTGATCGGCGCAAAGTAGTCGGAGATGCCCCTGAGCTGCTCCTTGGTTGCAGCATTGAGCAGCCAGAGCAGCAGGAAGAACGCCATCATCGCCGTTACAAAATCGGCGTAAGCAACCTTCCAGGCGCCGCCGTGGTGGCCGTGCGCGGGTTTTCTTGCCCGCCTGACGACGATCGTACCGGCACGCTTCTGCGACATCCTGTAGTCCTCACGGCAGCTGCACTGCCTGCAGCGCCTCGTCGATTTCTTGGAAGCTTGGCTTCAACTTGCCGTGCAGCGTCTTGCGCGCGAATTCGATGGACACTTGTGGAGCGTAGCCCTGCAGATGGGCGATCAGGCCGGTCTTGATGCAGTTGAGATACGCACCTTCGGCGCTAAAGGTGTTCTCCAGCGATTTCGCCATCGGTCCGATCATGCCGTAGGCAAACAAGATACCGCTGAACGTGCCGACCAGCGCCGCACCGATCAGATGCCCCAGCACCTCCGGCGGCTCGGCAATCGAGCCCATGGTGTGGATGACGCCCAAGACAGCGGCGACAATGCCGAGTGCGGGCAGAGCATCGCTGATCGTCGTTATCGCGGCAGTGATGGCGTGCTGTTCGGCGTGCATCGCCTCCACCTCGGCGTCCATGATGGCTTCCAGCTCGTGTGGATTGCCACCGCCGAGAGTGAAGATGCGCAAGTTGTCGCAGACGAATTCGACGGCGTGGTGGTTCTTGACGAAACCGGGGTAGGCGCTGAAAAGCGTGCTCTCATCAGGGTTGTCGATATGACTTTCCAGCGCCAGGTCGCCCTTCATCTTTGCCAGCTTGAAGACGGCGAACAGCATCGACAGCAGTTCGATGTAACTTTGCTTCTTCAAAGACGAGCCCTTGAGCAGTGCTCCAATCGACTTTGCCGTGCCGATCACGATCGGCATTGGGTTGGCGATGACGAACGAGCCCAAAGCCGCACCCAGGATGATGACCAGTTCGAACGGCTGGAACAGGACGCCCAAGTGGCCGCCCCCAGCCAGATAGCCGCCGATGACACTGCCGAAGACGATGACCAATCCGACTATGAACAGCATCGGCCGGTGTCGTTCCTGCTTGACGGATGGTGAGCCACGCCCTTACCTACGGACCGCTAGGTTCGGCGGCGCTCGTCACCGGACCACGCTGTTCGGCCGCTTCCGGTCGAATGCTCCTGACGCTAGCAGACAGTAGTTATGCACCTGTTAATTCGCGCCGCCTCGTTTGCAGCGCCGCACCGCAGCGTGCCGCGGTGAGCGTCGACGCCGTTGACTTCCGCGAGGCGCTCGGCCGCTTCGCTTCGGGAGTTTGCGTGGTAACGACAGTCGGGGCGGACGGCCGGCCCGCCGGCGTCACCATCAGCGCCTTTGCTTCGCTGTCGCTGGCTCCACCGATGGTGCTGTTCTGTATCGGCAAGCGGAGCTCAAATCTCGAGGCATGGCTGGTGGCCCCGCACTTCTCGGTGAACGTGCTGAGCGAGTCGCAGGAGGGGGCTTTCCGAGCTGTTCGCCTCCCAGGCCCCCGACAAGTGCGCGGGCGTGGCGGGCAGCATCGGCGGCAACGGCTGCTTCCGCCTGGACGGCGCTCTGGTGACCCTGGAATGCCGGCGCACCCGCTTGCACGACGAGGGCGATCATTACATCGTCGTGGGTCTGGTCGAACGAGTGGTGCCGGGAAGCGACGCCGGACCCCTGCTCCGCTTCCGTGCCGCCTATCGCCAGATCGCTGCGGCGACCTGAAACGGCGATGAAGTACATCGTCTTGCGGGGACCGAGCGGCGAGGCGGCAATCCTGTTTCCGCGGAGCTTCATGCACCGATGGGTGGCTGAACTGTTCGCGCCGATGCCGGTGGTATCGGCGGGCTTCGTTCGCAAGACGCCGGAAGGCCTGGAGTGCCACGGCCGCAGCGCCGGGCTGGGCATTGCCTCGCGGCCAGGGCCGGATTCTCTTCTGGTCGCGCGCGCTTTGACTGAGTCCGACGTCGAGACAGCGATCACCTGAGTCCGCGGCGTTCCGCCGCAGCAAGGAGGAGACTCAGGTGCAGGCCAATGATCGGATGTCGATCCCGCGGACGGTTTGGGCGCTGGGGCTGGTAAGTTTCTTCATGGACGTCTCCTCGGAGACGATTCACGCCCTGCTGCCACTGTTCCTGACGACGACCTTGGGTGCAAGCGCCGCCGTCGTCGGTCTGATCGACGGCGCGGCCGAGGCGACGGCGGCCTTCGCAAAGGTGTTCTCGGGCTGGATATCTGATCGGTTTAACCGACGCAAGCCATTGATCTTGGATTGGCTATGGCCTCGGAGCCGTCGCCAAGCCACTGTTCGCGCTGGCGACGGCACCAGCGCTCGTCTTCTTCGCCCGCTTCGCGGATCGGATCGGCAAGGGATTGCGCGGCGCCCCGCGTGATGCGCTGATCGCCGACGTCACGCCATCCACAATCCGCGGTCGCGCCTTCGGTCTGCGCCAGGCAATGGACACCGCGGGGGCCTTCGCGGGACCGCTGCTGGCGGTCGCCGCAATGGCCGCTTTCGATGACAACTTTCGGCTGGTGTTCTGGATCGCGGTCGTGCCGGGGCTGCTTTCGGTGGCTTGCGTTGTCGTCGGAGTCGAAGATGTACCGCGTCGCCGGGAGGGCGAGAAGGAAGTTGGCGGACCTGCCCCGCCGATCCGCCTGACCGATCTGCGTGGGCTGGATCAGGCATTTTGGCGCGTCGCTGGCGTTGGTGTCGTCTTCACCTTGGCGCGTTTCTCTGAAGCATTCCTGGTGCTTCGTGCGCACCAGCAGGGCCTGGCGCCGGCGCTGGCGCCGCTGGTGCTGGTGGCGATGAATGCCGTCTATATGGTCGCGGCATATCCGGCCGGGGCGTACGCGGACCACGGCGATCCGCGCCGGCTGCTGCGCTGGGGCGCGGCCGTCCTGGTTGCTGCCGACCTGATGCTGGCCAACGGGACGGGCCTTGCCGCGGCGTTCGCCGGCATCGCAGCGTGGGGGCTGCACATGGCGCTCACGCAGGGCCTTTTCGCCAAGCTGGTGGCGGATGCAGCGCCCGAATCATTGCGCGGCTCCGCCTTTGGCCTGTTCAATCTGGTGACGGGCGGGGCCCTGCTCGCCGCCAGTATTGTGGCCGGCCTGCTGTGGGATACTCTCGGCGCTCCCGCCACGTTCATGGCCGGCGCCAGCTTCGCGGCGGTGGCGGGCGTTGCCTCGTTTGCTCTGCGGCCGGACGGGCAGTCCTGCGAAGCGCGGCGCTAGAGGACCGACTCGACCCACTCGAACAGCTTGCCCCGCGCCATCGCGCCGATCCGCGTCGCCGCGACCTGGCCGTCCTTGAACAGCATCAGCGTCGGGATGCCACGCACTCCATACTTGGACGGCGTCATCGGATTTTCGTCGATGTTCAACTTGGCGACGGTCACCCGGGCGCCGAGTTCGGTGTCGAGGGCCTCCAGGGCGGGGGCGATCTGCTTGCACGGGCCGCACCACTCCGCCCAGAAGTCGACCAGCACCGGCTTTTCCGCCTTCAGGACGTCGGTGGCGAAAGAGTCGTCGGTGATGTTCTTGGGCATGGACTGACCTGAGTAGCGTCGGCGCAGATCGGGATGAAGCGCGGCGTGCGGCGAATGTATGGGGGCGACCGCACAGGGTCAAGCAGGGCTCCCGACGAAGGCCCTGCGGCAACAGGCGAAGCGGGACCGTGCCACGGGCCGAGCTCAGGGCGCCCAGCGATCGAGGACCGGATCCTCGAGCGGCATCGCCGAGGCCGTCTGCGTCCACAACAGCACGCAGCGCACCGCGCGGTCGGGATAGATTGCCCGCAGCAGCGACCGGTAGGCCGCCATTTGCCGCAGATAGACTGGGTGCACGGCAGCAGCCGAGCTCGGCGGCGGCCGGTCCGATTTCAGGTCGAGGACGGTAACGGTATCGGCGTCCAGCACCATTCGGTCGAGCTGGCCGGCGATCAGCCGGCCGCCGATGACCCCGGACAGCGGCACCTCGGCGCGGCTGCCGGTGCCAAACAGCGGCGCCAGCAGCGGATCGGCCAGCACCGCCCCCACTTCCTCGGCAATCTCCGACTGCTCCGCCGGCGTCAGGCGATGCGTCGGCCGCGCGAGCCAGCGCCGCGCCGCTGCGTCGCGTGTATCGGCAGGCAGTTCCGGCAGTTCCTGCAGGAGACGGTGGATCAACCGGCCGCGGCGGAAGCGCTGCTCCGCCGCCAGCGGCGAGACCACCGGCGGCTGCGTGTCCTCGTCGGCGTGCGACGGGCGCAGCGGCCGCGGCGCCGCCGGCTCCTCCGGTGCCGGTCGCAGCGCCCAGTCCGGCAGCGGCGCGATGGGGGGCGCTGCTAACGGTTCATCGCGGCGCCGCGGCGCCCTCTGCTGCGGGCAAGTCAGGCGAACCACCGTCGAGGAGTCGGTCAGGGCTGGATGGCCGGCGAGGAACGAATCGACTTCCTCGATCAGTTCACCCGCCGCTGTCTCCCGGCGCAGACCTGCCTCGATCAGCCGGTACCAGCTCTTCGCCTCCGGTTCCTCCTGCTTCTTCGTCAGCCAGCCACAGACGATCAGGCGGTCGGCCGCGCGCGTCATTGCCACGTACAGCAGCCGCATGTGCTCCTGATGCTGGCGCTCACAGGCGCGCAGGCGCTCGGCTTCAGCGATCCCCTCGCGGAACTCGGCGCGTGGCGGCCACAGCAGCACCTCGCGCTGCTCGTCGTCGGTCGGCCAGAGCAGCGGGAACCGCTCCTGCGGCGTCTGGCAACTGTCCGGCAGGAACACGATCGGGGCTTGCAGACCCTTGGCGCCATGTACCGTCATCACCCTCACGGCATCGGCAGCACTGGTTTCCGGATCGCGCTTGATCTCGACGTCGGCGCGTTCCAGCCAGCCGAGAAAGCCCTGCAGTGACGGTGGATGCGCCCGTTCGAATGCCAGCGCCGACTCCAGCAACTCGGCGATCGGGTCGTCGGCGTCACGGCCAAGCCGCGCCAGCAGCCGCCGTCGGCCGCTATCGGCGAGCGTGGCTGTACCGTCGACCGCCGCCAGCGGGCCCAGCGCCCGCATCAGGAACTCGAACGGCGCCAGCCGATCGGCTTCCGCCAGCAGGCTGGCGAGGAAGTCGCGGGCCGCCGTGGCGCGAGGGCAGCCGGTTTCGGCCGCGCGGCGCAGCGCTGTCCACAGCGTGCCGGTCCGGCTGTGGGCGAGAGCGAACAGCGCGTCGTCGTCGAAGCC
This sequence comes from Rhodospirillales bacterium, assembly GCA_016712375.1. Classification (GTDB taxonomy): domain Bacteria; phylum Pseudomonadota; class Alphaproteobacteria; order Rhodospirillales; family Defluviicoccaceae; genus Defluviicoccus. The sequence continues at coordinate 47,610 of JADJRE010000021.1, read as the reverse complement.
CAGCATCGGCCCCTTCAGCACGGTGGCCAGCGTCAGGTTGTCCTCCGGCAGCAGCACAAACCGGGCGAGGGCCAGCAGGTCCATCACCGCGAGTTGCTCGGTGAGCAGCATCCGGTCAAGGCCGGCGACAGGTACCCGCCGTTCCTTCAGCGCGCGGATCAACGCCTGCATGAACGGCGTGCGCCGGCGCACCAGCACCATGATGTCGCCAGCGCGAATCGGCCGGCCTTGCGCCGCCAGCATCTCGTGGCTTTCCAGCATCCGGGCGATGCGGAGCGCAATCAGCCGCGCCAATCGGGTCTGCGGCGAATCTGCCTCGACCCGCTCGATCGGCGGATCCCAGGCGCGGGGCTTCGCCGGTTGCCGCGCCGCCAGCGGCGGCCAGAGCTCGACGCTGCCACCGTCCAGCTTCCGCCACGCCTGGTGAACGATTTCCACCTGCTCCAACGCGATTGCCTGCGTCATCGATGGCGTGGCGAAGGGCGCGTCGACGGCTTGCAGCACGGCGCGGGTGGAGCGGAACGAGGTCTTCATCTCGATCGGCCGCCAATCCCGCCCGGCGCCTGTCACCGCCTGCCGGTAGCGCTCGCGGCTCTCCAGGAATGCCGCCGGCTCCGCTCCCTGGAAGCTGAAGATCGACTGCTTGACGTCGCCAACGGCGAACACGGTGCGCGGCGGCTGGCGGGCGCCTTCGCCGGCGAAGCACTCGGCAGTAAGCGCGTGCAGAATGCGCCATTGCGAGGGTGAGGTGTCCTGCGCCTCGTCGACCAGCAGGTGGTCGAGGCCGCCATCTAGCTTGTACAGCACCCAGTCGGCGCCGGAGCCTTCCAGCAGCCGCAGCGCACCCTCGATGAGGTCCTCATAATCGAGCAGGAGCGGTTCTGCTTCAGTTGCCCGTAGCGATGCAGCAAGGCGGCACCGACAACCAGCAAGGCTCCGGTCGCTTCGGCCGTGATTGCCGCACGACGTCGCGGCAGCACGCACAGCAGCCGCTCTGCTTCTGTGCGCATCGCCGCAAGGGTGCCGGGGCGGCTTTCTCGGTGGCAGTGGTCGCCAGCGACTTGTCGGCACGGACCTGCGGCTGCTTCTTGGGGTCGGTGAGGAAAACACCGGCCCAGCGGTCGAAGGTTTCGGCGCGGGTTTCCGCTCCGGCTTCCAGCCAATCAGCCATCTTCCTCGCGCGAGCGCGCTCCGTTTGCGTGCCGACGGCCAACGCACCCGCTGCCCGGCGCAGAGAGGCCTGGTCGCAGCCGCCGTCGGCGCATGCGGCACCAATGACATCGGCCGGCGTCTCGCCCGAGGCAAGACCGAGAAGGTCCCGCGCAGCATCGGCCGCCGCGGCCGGCGAGCCGTGCGCTTCGATCATCGCGGTAAAGCGGCCGGGCTGACCGGTGACCTCGCCCAGAATTTCATTGAACCGGAACTCGCCCAGGTGACGGGTCACACCGCTCAGGGCAGCCGCCAGCGGACCGTCCGCTTGGCGAGCGTCCTCCAGCAGCCGATACAGCGCGCGGCGACGCAACCCGATGGCGTCGCGTTCGTCCATCGGCCGAGCGTGGGGAGCAACATCCGCCTCCAGCGGAAAACGTCCCAGCAGCGACTGGCAGAAGGCGTGAATCGTCCGGATGCCAAGCCCTCCCGGCGTATCCAGCACGCGGGCGAACAGCCCCCGCGCGCGACGCCGTTGCTCCTCGGTCGGCCGGCGGCCGAGCAGTTTGCTCAGCGCCTCCTCAAGCCTCTGGTCATCGTCAACGGCCCAGGTTCCCAGCCGGTCCGCCAGGCGGTTCGCCATTTCCGCCGCCGCCGCCTTGGTGTAGGTCAGGCAGAGAATGCGGCGCGGCTCGGTGCCGTTCAGCATCAGCCGCAGCACCCTGTCGCTCAGCACCTTGGTCTTGCCGGTTCCGGCCGATGCGGCGACCCAGACCGAGGCGCGCGGATCGCTGGCGCCGCGTTGCGGCTCGTCCGGGTCGATGGTGTCGGCGGCGAGGACCTCCATCAGCTCTCGGCCTCGTCCTCGATCGCCCACTCCTTCACCCGGGCGAGATGCGCATAATCACTGTAGCGCGGCACCAGATGCGGGCGCGGCAGCGCTGAATAGGGCGTCTTGGGATCGTCGAAGGTGGCGACCAGGATGGCCAGCGCATCCGCCGCCTGCCGTGCCAGATCCTCCGCCGGCGCCTTCGCCGCCGGCTTGCAGACACCCCCCTCGTCGCCGCCGATCAGCCGCCAATATTCCAGGCTCGACACCGCCGTGCCAGCGGCGACGCCGGGGAAACCGCCGGCCCGCGCGATCACCGCCTCCAGCGGCAACTGAGGTGCCGCGCCGGCCTGCACGTCGGAATCGGACGGTGGCTTGCCGGTCTTGTAGTCGACGATCGCGAGCGAGCCGTCGGTCATCAGGTCAAGGCGATCGGCCTTGGCCTTCAGCACGAACCGGCCGCCGGGCGCCTCGAACGCCGTCCGGCCGTCGATCTCCGCCCAGGTGGCGGTGAGCGTGGAGCCGCGCTCGATCTCGTTGCCAACGAACCATCGGGCGATCCGTTGAAATCGCGGCCACCAGAACGCTTCGACCGCCGGCCGTTGCAGCAGCTCGCCGAAGGCGGTGCGGCCGTGCGCCAGCAGCCGCGCATACGCGTCTTCCGCCGAACCGATGTTTCCGTTGGTGAGGAACGCGCCAATCGCCTGATGAACGAAGGTCCCGAACTGCGCTGCCTCGGGCTCGGCATCGAGCGGATCGAGCGGCCGCAAGCGCAGGACGTGGCGGGCGTAAAGCGAGTAGGGATCGCGAATCCAGGTCTCGATCTGGGTCACCGACAGCTCGCGCGGGCGGGCCGCGAGCGGCGGGTGGGCGTCGGCGGCGGCGACGGTGCGATCACCTCGGGCGCGTCCAGGTGTCGAAGCCAGTGCAGGATCGGCGCGGCGCGGCTCGTGCTGGCCAGAAGCCAGTCGGTTCCATGCAGCGCCGCCTTCAGCCGCAGCAGCCAGCGGCACGGCTGCGTTGGCGCGCCTTCCTTGCGTCCCGCCCGGCTCAGCCAGACCTCCGGCGCGGCGAATGCCTGACAGAAGTCGTGCGCCGACAGGCCAATCCGCCGCTCCGGCAACGGCAGGCCGAAGGCTTGCAACATCGGCCGGCTCATCCATGGCCCGGCCGACGTGGTCGGCGGCCAGCTCTCTTCGTTCAGCCCGCCCAGGATCATCACGTCGGCGCATTGCAGCCGGGCTTCGAGCGGTCCCCAGATGGCGAGCCGGGGGTGTCGGCCCCAGCGCGGCCGCACCGCACGGCCGGTCAGCAGCACATCCAGCAGGTCGGGCCACTCCGCCGGTGCGATCGGCGGATCGTGGCGCGCCGCCTCGGTCAGCTCGGCGACGAAGCTGGCCAATGCCTCGCCGTCGTCGCCCGCCCACAGTCGCGCTGTCCCCGCTCGGCATCGCTGTGCGCCAGCATCTCCGCCGCCGAACCTTGCGTGCGCAAGATCTCCGCGAGACTGACAGCCGGCTGCTCAAACAGCCGGACGAGTGGCGCCATGATCGCTTCGAGTGTATCGAGCACCGCCGCGACGCGCCGGTCATCTCCTTTCGCCGCCAGCGCCCGGCGCAGTCCATCGATGCCCGGTGCGGGACGAATCCCTCGCAACAAGCGTTCCTCCAGCGCCCGGACGTTGCCACGGAAAGCCGGCGGCGCAAGGCCGCCCGCCGCCAGCGGGTGCTTCAGCACCGCCAGCAGTGGCACCGGTGCAAACGCCTCGGCCACCATGCGGGCGATCAGGCGCAGGAACGCGGCGGGTGACGTTTCTGCCAGCGGCCGGCCGCCCGAATCGTCGACGGCGATGCCCCAGCGCAGCAGCTCGGCGCCAACCCGGCGCGCCAGCGTGCGGTCGGGGGTGACCAGGGCGGCCGTTCGACCCGGCTCCTCCAGGCATCGCCGCATCACCAGAGCAACGGCGCGCGCCTCCTCCTCGGGAGTGGCCGCTTCGACCAGCGTCACCTGCTCGAACCCAGTTGCGCCCGCGGCAGCGCGGCGCAGCGCAGAGGTGTCGGAAGCCGGCGCCAGGGCGCGCGCCAGGGTGCGGGTACGCTCGGCCCGGCCGCTGCCGCCGCCCAGACCGGGCGCGGGCCAGAGGCGGACGGCGCTGCGGTCGATGCCCAGCCGGCGCAGCAGCTGCGCCAGGCCGAATTGAGGGTGCGGCTGAGCGAGGGCGAACCTGGCATCGTCGGCGTCGACGTCGATCGCCCGCCACGCGACTTCGTCACTCTCGGTATCGAGGCCGGGCAGCACCGGTGCGCCGCGCGGCAGACGGGCGATTACCGCCAGCAGGTCGGCGGTGGCCGGCATGCTGCCGGTGGAGCCGGCGGCAATCACCGGGCCTTCCGGCGGTGCCGATCGCCAGGCGGCTGCCTGCGCGCTGAGCAGCCGCTGCCGGCGGTCGGCCGGGTCGATGCAGCCTTCGGCGCGCAGTGTCTCCTGCCAGTCGCGGGCGATCGGACGCAGGAAATCGAGGGTGATCTGCCAATGGCGGGCGAGTTCGTCCGGCACCAACTTATCGAGGCCCGAGAGGTCTAGGCGCTCGGTATGGATCTGGTCGAACAATCGGCCGAGTTCGGATGCCAGCTGCGCTGCCTGCGCCGGCGTCGTCCGAGCCGAACCCATGACCCGGACGACATGTCGCCCGAGCAGCAGTTGGCGCCGCAGCGCCGGCACGGCGGGCGGGATCTCGGCGCCGGCGGCGGACATCAGCGCATTCATCTCGTCGAACGAGACGTCGTCCTCGTCGATGTCTCCCAGCGGCGTCATCCGCGGCAGCAGCAGCGGCCTCCCACCGGCCTGACGGACAAAGGCCAGCGTCAGCGACCGGCAGGCACGGCGGGTCGGCAGCAGAATGCGGGCGCTTGCCAGCGCTTCCGGCGCATCGCCCAGCCGCGACCGCAATCCAGCGGCCAGCGCGTCGACGAATGGCACCTCCGGCGGGATGGTGTAGACGGCCAAGGTGTTCATGGGGTAACCGCCCCGTTGCGAAGGAACGCCTCGGCGATGGGGATGTCGGCGGGCGTGCCGACGTGACACCATCGGCCCCGATGCTCGACCCCGTAAAGGCGGCCGCGAGCAATGGCCCGGTCGTAGAGTTGGTTGAGCGAAAACGCACCGTCGGGAGCGCCGGCGAACAGGCGCGGATGCAGGATCTGCAAGCCGGCGAACAGGTAGGGCGCGCGCTCGTCCGCGGCGCGTCGGATGAGGCGGCCGTCGCCTTCGCGGCGGAAGTCGCCTGGACCGGCGTAGCCGAGCGCCGAAGACACCGGATGCAGCATCAGCAGCGCATCCATGCGCTCCCCGTCCCAGGCGCCGGCGAGATCGGCCAGGGCCGGTCGCGGCCCATCCCGCCAGAGGATGTCGCCGTTGATGACAAAGAACGGTGCGACGCCCAGCAACGGCAGCGCGTTGCGGACGCCGCCGCCGGTCTCCAGCCGCTCGGTCTCGATGCTGAGCCGGATCGGCGGGCGGGAGCGCCCGGCCAGGTGCCGTGCGACGACATCCGCCAGATGATGGGCGTTGACGACCACCTGCTCGACGCCTTGCTCCGCCAGGGCGTCGATGGCGCGATCCAGCATCGTCCGCCCGGCGAGGACGATCAGCGGCTTTGGCGTGGTCAGCGTGATCGGACGCATCCGCTCGCCGAGCCCGGCGGCCAGCACCATCGCTCGGCGTGGCCCTTCCTGGGCTGCTCTCTGCGCCGACAGGACTTGGCTCAAACGACGGCCATCGGCGCCGGCGCTGGCGCGCGGCGCAGCTCCGTCGGCACGTGCCGCTCGAACCAGCGGGTAACCGGGGCGAGCGCGGGGTCGCAAAGCGCCGCATCCAGCATGCGCCACACGCGCGGGATATGGGTGAGGTAGGCGGGTTTGCCGTCGCGCCGGTCGAGCCGGGTGAAAATGCCGATCACCTTGGCGTGCCGCTGCGCCGCCAGCACCGCGAAGCTGCGCGCGAAGACGTCCGGGTCGCCGACCGGGACCCCGGCCCGATAGCGGGCGAGCATCTCCTCGCGCACTGCGGGTGCAACGTCGCGGCGCGCGTCCTCCAGCAGCGACATCAGGTCGTAGGCGGCGGGGCCGGCGACCGCGTCCTGGAAGTCGAGCAGGCCGCAGGCCTTCAGTCCCGGGCGCTCCGCCAGCCGCATCAGGTTGTCGACGTGAAAGTCGCGCAAGACCAGGGTCGCCGGTTGCGCCAGCGTGTCCGCGAGCGCTTCACCCCACGCCTGCAGGTAAGCCTCGCGCACCCCGTCCTCGACCGGCCAGCCGGTGACCGCCGGCAGAAACCAGTCCGGCAGCAGCAGCGCCTCATCGAGCAGCCGGCGCGCGTCGTACGCCGGCAGGCCTGCGGGCAGCGCCACCTGCGCCGGCAGCCGGTGCAGATGGACCAGGACATCGACGGCAAGACGGTAGAGCGCGGCCTCGTCGGCGCCCCTCGCCAGCAGCCGGGCGAAGGTGTCGTCGCCCAGGTCTTCCAGCAGCAGCAGGCCATTGCTCTCATCGGCGGCGAGAATGGCGGGGGCGCTCAGGTCGAGCTGCCTGAGATGGCGGGCGACGCGCACGAACGGGCGGAGGTCTTCGCGCTCCGGCGGGGCGTCCATTAGCACCGCGCCCGAGCTGTCGCAGCGCACCCGGTGGTAGCGGCGGAACGAGGCGTCGAAGGCAAGCGGCCGGACTTCCGCCCCGGTCCAGCCGGCGGCATCGAGGAAGCGGGTGATCGTCTCGCCGCGCTCAGACAAGCCCGGCCTCGCTCAGGCGTGCCCGCCACGCATCGTCGCCCGCGAGGCTCAGCCAGCGGCTGTCCGGGTCAGGCCCCGGCTGCAACGTCACCTCCAGCCGGCGTTCCGGCAGCAGCGGTCCCAGCCGATCCGGCCACTCGATCAGCGTCACCGCTTCGGTGAACGCGTCCTCGATGCCCAGTTCCAGCGCATCGTCGGCGGAGGCGAGGCGGAAGAGATCAAAGTGCCAGACCGCCGGGGCGGCGGGATCGGCCGGCTCGTAGATCTGCAGCAGCGTGAACGTCGGGCTGGGCACCTCTTCGTCGGGGCGCCCGCGGGCGCGGACGAGGGCGCGCGCCAACGCCGTCTTGCCGGCACCGAGATCACCCCGCAAAGCAATGATGTCGCCCGGACGCACAATCGCTGCCAGCTTCGCCGCGAAGACGCCAGTCTCCGCCTCGTCGGCTAGCAGGCGATCAGACATCAGCCGATCGGTGCTTGAACCCGCGGGACGGCCGGACCATTCTGTCCGTCGTGGCGGGTAACCGCCGGGTGCCACCATCAACGATACCACCATTGATTGCGAGTCACGATGATACCCGATCCCCTGCGCGCTGACGTAGCGATCATCGGCGCCGGCCCGGTCGGCCTGTTCGCGATTTTCGAATGTGGCATGCTGCGCATGGGCTGTCATGTGTTCGACGCGCTCGACGTCGCCGGTGGGCAGTGCAGCGCGCTGTATCCGGAGAAGCCGATCTACGACATTCCCGGTCATCCACGCATCCTCGCCGCTGATCTGGTCGAGAGACTCCTGGAACAGGCGGAGCCGTTCAAGCCCGTTTTCCACCTCGGCCGGCAAGTTACCCTGCTGTCGGCGGAAACGGGCGGCGATTGGCGGGTGCAATGCGATGGCGGGGACGCGGTGGTTGCGAAAGCGGTGATCGTCGCCGCCGGGGTTGGTGCCTTCGGGCCGAATCGTCCGCCGCTGCCCGGCATCGAGCGCTTCGAGGGGCAGGGGCCCGGGCGCGGCGTGCACCACCTGGTCGCTCGGCGCGACGACTTTAGGGGACGTCGGGTGGTGATTGCCGGCGGCGGCGATTCGCCGTGGACTGGGCGCTTTCGCTGGCCGAGGTGGCGGCGCATGTCGCGGTCATCCATCGCCGCAGCAAGTTTCGCGCCGCGCCGGAGAACGTCGCGCGGCTGCAGTCGCTGGCGCTGTGCGGCGCCGTTGAAATGATCATACCCTACCAGCTGCACGGGTTGGAAGGGGATGACGCGGGCCGGCTGACGGCGGTGATCGCCAGCGACCTCGACGGCGGCGAGCGCCGCCTGGAGGCGGACGTGCTGCTGCCGTTCTTCGGGCTGTCCCAGAATCTGGGACCGATCGCGAAGTGGGGACTGAACCTGGATCGGAACCATGTCGCTGTCGATCCCGCTACCGGTGCCGCCGGCCAGCCCGGGCTGTTCGCTATCGGCGATATCGTGACCTATCCCGGCAAGCTGAAGCTGATCCTGTCGGGCTTCGCCGAGGCGGCGGCGGCGGCGCACGCGATCTTCCCGCTGGTGCATCCGGGCGAGGCGCTGCACTTCGAGTATTCGACGACCCAGGGCATTCCAGCGGCGTCATGACGGCTCCGATCGAGGAAGCGTCAACCACGCTGCGAGCCGACGCTACGCACCGGGGTGGCGGCGGTACCCGGCTTGCAAAGTTTCTCGGCGTCGACCGCTCCTCGGCGCTGCCGGTGCTCGGCAGCGGCCTGGTGGTCAGCATGGCGATCCTGGTGCCCGTGGTTTCCTATCCGTCCCTGGTGTTCTCCGGACCGTTGCAGGAATACAGCGGCATCGGCGTCGGCCTCGGACTGATCAGCGCCGTGATCCTGACGCTGGCGCTGGTTATCGGCGGATCAATGCCCGGTACCGTCGGCGTCGGCCAATCCGAACCGGCGATCGTGCTTGCCGTCGTCGCCACGGCGATGGCGGCGGAATTGCAGGCGTCTGGGAACCAGGGCCGGCTGCTGCCGACGGTGGTGACGACCATCGCCATAGCGTCGCTCGCGGTCGGTGCGATCTTCTTTCTGCTCGGCCGGCTGCGGCTGGGCAATATGATCCGCTTCGTTCCCTATCCGGTGGTTGTCGGCTTCATCGGCGGCATGGGATGGCTGCTGATCGGCGGCGCGGTTCGCGTCGTCACCGGGCTCTCGCTTTCGCCAGCCCACGCCGCCGCACTGATCGAACCTGCAATGCTGCTGCACTGGTTGCCGGCGCTGCTGGCGGGCGGCGGACTTTGGATATTGCAGCAGCGGCGGCCATGGGCCTTGAACGTGCCGCTGACGGCGCTCGGCATCGTCGGCTGCTTCTGGGCGGTGGTCTTAGCCACCGGCTTTTCACAGAGTGAGCTTGCTGCTGACGGATGGATGCTGGCGCCGGTGCCGCCGTTGGGCGAGTGGCTGCCGACGCACCGCATCGCGATGGCCAGAGAGGTTGATTGGAGAGTTCTGCTCAACCACTGGCCGCAGATGCTGACGCTGATCACCGTTTCCTTGATGGGCGTGCTGATGCAGGCGAGCGTCATCGAGATCGCCGCCCGCTCGGACGTCGACCTCAACCGCGAACTGCGGGCGCTTGGCATCGGCAACGCCCTCGGCTCGCTCGCCGGTGGTATGGCGGGGTACCATTCCCTCAGCACTTCATTGCTGTCGATCCGCATCGGCCGACCGACGCGCGCCACCGGCCTGATTGTCGCCGCCGTTATCCTCATCATCCTCTGCTTTGGCGGCGACGCCATCGCCTCGCTGCCGAAGCTGCTGATCGGCGGGCTGTTGTTCTACGTCGGCCTCGACGTGCTGATTTCCGCCCTGCTCAACGTTCACCTGCGGCGTTCCTGGCCGGAATACGCCGTCGGCATGCTGGTGTTCGTCGTGGTTGCCTTTGTCGGCTTGCTGGAGGGCCTGGCTGTCGGCGTCGGCGCTGGTCTGGTGCTGTTCGTCATCAACTACAGTCAGGTGGATGTCGTTCGTCACGAGAGCTCGGCGGTCGAGCATCACAGTAACGTCGTTCGCTCCGCACGCGCCCGGCTGATGCTCGACGAGCTCGGCAACCGGGTGATGATCCTGGAGCTGCAGGGGTTACATCTTCTTCGGGACCAGCAACCTGTTGCTCAATCGAATCCGGGCGCGGCTGAGCGGCGAGCGGCTGCCGCGCTTTATCCTGCTTGATTTCCGGAGAGTGACCGGGATCGATTCCTCGGTATCGCTCAGCCTCGACAGGCTCACCCAATATGCCCAGACATATGACCTGACGCTTATCGCGAGCGGCCTGTCCTCGCATCTGCGTCCGGCCTTCGAACGGCTGGCGCCTGCCGCTGATGGCGGCTCGTGCATCCGCATCTTCCCGGATCTCGATCATGCTTTGGAGTACGCCGAGAACCAGTTGCTGGCGGCGGCGGTGGCCGGTGGTGGCGAGGGCGAAACGTTCGAGCGCCAGCTGGCGGAAGCCGGCGGCGATCCAAACGAGATCGGGCTCTTGATGCACTGGCTCGATCGCCGGTCGTACGGTGCCGGCGAGCCGTTGATCAGCCAGGGTGACAAGTCGGACGACATCTTCTACGTCGAAAGCGGCGCGGTCACGGTGCAGCTAATTCTCCCCGGGGGCCGCACCGTGCGGCTGAGGACGATGGGAGCGGGGACCGTCGTCGGCGAAATCGCCGTCTACCTTCGCCTGCCCCGCTCCGCCACGGTCGTCGCCGTCGAGGATACCGTGGCGGTCCGGCTGTCGGCGGAAGCGCTGGCGGCGATGCGTCGCGAGAACCCGGGCGCCGCCGCGCTGCTGCATGCTTTCATGGCGCGCCAGCTCGCCGAAAAACTCGTCGCGGCGACCCGGCAACTGGGTGCGGCACAATCTTGAAGATCGACGCTGATGCGCATGATTTTCTTCTCGATCGACGGGGTTGTTTGGAAACAATAGTCTGGTCGTAGCGGAATAACGTACGGCTCGGAGAATGATCGGACATGCGCTGCGAGTATTTCGCGGGTGGAGGACTGCCGCGGCGGCTTTCCTGTCAATCGTGCTCGTCGTTTGCGAGGCTGGACCGACGTCTGCCCAGGATCACCCGCTGTCGCTAGCGGTTCCTTACCCGCCGCAAGCGGTCACAGGCTCGGACGGTGAGACGCACCTTGTCTACGAACTGTTGCTAACCAACACGACCGCCGCCGGCTTCTCTTTGACCCGGGTCGTCGCCTTCGATCCGGATTCCCAGCGGGGCTACGTCGGCTTTACCGGGAGCTCGATACGGGAGCGTTTGCGGATTCTCGACGTCCCGCTCGGGCAAACGACGATACCCCCCGGTAAATGGGGCGTGTTCTTCGTTCACGCGGCGATTCCGGCGGGCGTGCCTGTTCCGGATCGCCTGTCGCATGTCGTTGTCGCCGAGTCGGCGCAGTCTCCCGGCGGCCAAACGATGATGGGCGGACAGACCTTGGTGGTGAAGGCAGCGCCCGTGGTTCTGGGACCGCCTCTCCGCGGCAGTGGTTACATCGCCGGCGACGGCTGCTGCGATGCGGCGCGGCATGTGCAATCCTATCTGCCCGTCGACGGTGGGTGGTGGAACTCGCAACGCTTCGCCATCGACTGGGAGTTGCTGGACGACCAGAACCGCCTGTGGATTCGGCAACCCGGACGGGCTCCTGTCCCGCAGGACTTCCATATCTACGGCAAGGACCTGCTTGCCGTCGCGGATGGAGTTGTGGTGGCGGTGGTCAAGGATCTTCCCGACCAGCCGCCGGGGCAGCTGCCGCCAAACCTGCCGCAGGATCAGGCGGACGGCAACCACGTGATCCTGGACCTGGGGAAGGGCGTGTATGTGCTCTACGCGCATGCCGCGCCCAACTCGATCACCGTGGAGTTGCAGCAGCACGTACGTAAGGGCCAGGTTCTGGGCCAGGTCGGCAATTCAGGGAACACAACGGCGCCGCATCTGCATTTTCAGGCGATGGATCGCCCGGCCTCGTTGGCGGCTAACGGTCTGCCTTACGTGTTCGAGCAGTTTCGCATCACCGGCTTCGACCCGGAAGGCTCCCCCGACTTCCAGAAGGCCGAAGATGACGGTACTCCGGCAACCATCAGGCCGGTCTCGCCGCCAACGGCGCATGCCGGTCAGTTGCCGCTCAACGTGACGGTCGTCGACTGGATGAACTGATCGGGGAGGACCTCCGTCAAACGCTTGGATGGCCTTCGGCACACCCGGTCGCCCGATGGACGTCACACGGGCGCGACGTTGAACTCTTCCAGCAGCACCTGGATACGCAGCGGGTCGGTCTCGTCCATGATCAGCTGGGTGCGGCGCTGCGCGGCCAGCAGGTCGAGATCGAGAATTCGGCGCTTCACCCGGGCGATGTTGCTGGCGGCCATCGACAGCTCGCGGAAGCCCAATCCAACCAGCAGCGGCGTGAAGCGCGGATCGCCGGCGATCTCGCCGCAGACGCAGACCGGAATGCGCGCCCGCAGCGCGGCGGCAGCGGCAAACTGGATCATCCGCAGCACTCCCGGGTGGAGCGGATTGTAGAGATGCGCCACCCGCTGGTCGCTGCGGTCGATGGCCAGCGTGTACATCGTCAGGTCGTTGGAGCCGATGGCAAAGAAGTCGCTGACCAGCGCCAGGGCATCGGCGGTTAGAGCGGCGCCGGGAACCTCGATCATGGTGCCCAGGGGCGGCAGTGCCGCGGGCAGTTCGACACCGCGGCGGTAAAGGCGGCGGGCGGCACGGGCGAGCACGTCGCGTGCGGCGCGTACTTCCGAGACGGCGGTGACCATCGGCAGCAGGATACGGACCGGCCCATGCGCACCGGCGCGCAGAATGGCACGGAACTGCGTCTCCAGCAGCTCGGCGCGGGCCAACGACAAGCGGATGCCGCGGATGCCAAGCGGCGACGTGGCGCTGTCGCCGAACTGGCCCACAAACGGGATCGGTCCCTTGTCGCCGCCGAGGTCCAGCGTGCGCACGGTAACGCACTGGCCGCCGGCCCGCTCAATCAGAGCGCGCAGTGCCAGATACTGTTCCTCCTCGTTGGGGGGCATCGGCCGGTTCATGAACATGAACTCTGTCCGCAGCAGACCGATGCCAGCGGCGCCGGCTTCGACCACGTGCTCCATCTCCATCGGCAACTCGACGTTTGCCTGCAAGCTGATCGACACGCCGTCGCGGGTCACTGCGGGCTGGCCGGCGAGCTTGCGCAGCGCGAGCTCTTCCTCCTGCCGTTCGCCGCGGCGGCGCCGGTATTCCTGCAAAGCCGAAGGGGTCGGGTGCACGACGATCTGGCCAAGTTCGCCGTCGACCAGGATCGGATCGCCGGAACGCACCGCGTCCATCAACCCAGCGGCGCCCAGAACCGCCGGCAGTCCCAGCGCGCGGGCGAGAATGGCCGTGTGTCCCTGCGGTCCGCCCATCTGAGCGGCAATGCCGACGACGTGCTCCGGGTCTATCTGCGCCGTTTCCGCCGGCGTGAGTTCTTCGGCAACGATGACGCTGCCGTGCGGGATCGAAAACAGCGGCTTTCCCGGCTCCTTGGTGAGTTGCGAGACGAGCCGGTTGCCGACCTCGCGGATGTCCTCGGCGCGGGCGGACAGATACGCGTCCTGCATCGTCCTGAAGCTGTCGCAGATCGCCGCCATTTCTGCCTGAACTGCCGACTCAGCGTTGATGCGCTCGCCCGCGATCCGCTCGTAGGCGCCGCGCAGCAGCCGGGAATCCTTCAGCATCATGATGTAGGCGTCCAGGAGGTAGAGCACCTCCTCCGTCGCACATTCGTTTGCGGCGGCACGATCTCGCGTCTTGCTGCGCAACCGGGTGAGTTGCCGGCGGGCGCGCACCACGGCTTCACGCAGCCGGCGTTGCTCCGCTTCTATGTCGGCCGGGCGAATGCGGTATTCAGGAATTCGTGGGCTGCCGCTCTCACAAACGTAGGCCACGCCAATGCCCACTCCGGGCGAGACGCCGAGACCCTCGACGATGCGCTCGCTGGCCAGTTTTTGGGCCATTTCCTTCCCAATGGCTGGTGCTTCGTATTGACGGGCGCGCTCATGCGGGTGATGGCCATCCGGAGCGCATAGTGGCTCGTCAGTCTTCCTCAAACCTCGCCTCGATGATGCTGCCAAGTACATTTATTGCTTCTTCCGCCTCCCGGCCGGCGGCGGCAATCTCGACTTCGGTTCCGGGTCCGGCGCCCAGCATCATCAACCCGAGGATGGAGCGGCCGGATACTGTCGTTCCGCGCTTTGAAACAGTGATCTCCGCGTCAAAGCCAGACGCCAGCTTGACGAACTTGGCGGCGGCACGGGCGTGCAGGCCACGGCGATTGGCAATTATCGCGGTGCACCTGAGAATGTCTCCGTCGCGGCTGTAATCGACCATGCCGAAGCTCACGTCTCCTCCTGCGTGAGCAGGCGTGAAGCGATATTGATATATTTGCGACCCGCTTCCTGCGCGCTCTGCGCCGCTTCTTCCAGCGATTCTGTCTGTCGCACGCTCGCGAGCTTGATCAGCATCGGCAGGTTGACGCCGGCAATCACCTCGACTTTTGCTCGATCCATGATTGAAATGGCAAGGTTGGAAGGCGTTCCGCCGAACATGTCGGTCAACAGCACAACGCCGTTGCCTTCTTCGGCGTTGGCGACACTGTCGAGAATCTGCGTCCGCCGCTGCTCCATATCGTCATCCGGCCCGATGCAGACGGACGCAATGTTGACCTGCGGACCGACGACGTGCTCCAGAGCGGAAATCAGCTCCGCGCCCAGACGACCGTGGGTGACGATGACAAGGCCGATCATCGTCTCAAGACGCCTTCGTCTCGGGCGCCGTCAGGCGGCCAGCCGACCGTTCGAGATCCCGATGGTGCATTTGCACCTGTTGTCCCTGACCCCTCAGCCATGTGGCAAGCTCTTCGGTGACGAACACGGACCGATGCCGGCCGCCGGTGCAGCCGATGGCGATCGTGAGATAGCTTTTCCCCTCGGCGACGTAGCGAGGCAGCAATGGCTGCAGCAGGCGGGTGAGCGACTCGAAGAACGAAGCGTACGCTCCGTCAGCACGGATGAACTGCTGCACCGCGCCGTCCCGGCCCGTCAACCCTCTCAATTCCGCTTGATAGTACGGATTGGCGAGGAAACGCACGTCAAAAACAAGGTCGGCATCGCGTGGCAGACCGGAGCGATAAGAGAACGAGGTCACCTGCACGACGAGGGAAGCTTGCTCCGTCAACCCCAGGTGGCTTTTGAATAGCTGCTTCAGATGCCCAGGGTTTAGGGCACTTGTGTCGATCGTCAGATCGGCGCATCGGCGCAGAGGCGATAGAAGCTGTCGCTCACGCGCGATTCCTTGAATTAGCGGCAGTTCATTCGACATCGGGTGCCGGTGACGTGTCGCGGTGTAGCGTCTGCGCAACTCCTCATCGTCGCAGTACAGGAAGATGAGGTTGATAAGGACATTGGGATTCTTGCGCAGGCCGTCGACGATGTCGAGGCATCTCTCAATGCCGAAGTCGCGCGTGCGGACATCGATGCCAAGCGCCAGCCGCTGAGCAGGCTGGGTTTCGTCGTCGCCCGGCAACAACCGCGGCAGCAACCGGAGCGGCAGATGGTCGATGCACTCGAAGCCGAGGTCTTCCAGAGCTTTGAGTGCCGTGGTTTTGCCGGCGCCGGACATTCCTGTGATCAGCAGAATGCGATGCGGCGCCAGCGGATCGGCAGATGGTCTGTCGTCGGGAGCGGCGTCGCTGTCGGTTGCAGTGAGGCGGTCAGTCATGTGAGGCGCGATACATTGCCACGAGCGATTTCGGCCACGAGGCGAACCTTGGCCGCCGCTGAAGTTTCGAAAGCGGTGAGCTGAAAGCGCACCAGCGTAACGCCGAGCATCTGTTCCTCTTCGATGACCGGCAGCCGTTCGACATCCGCCTGCGGCACCAGATCGATCACCGCGATAAGCGGAACATCTGTTTCGGCTTCGACGCGAATAATGCCGATGCCGTGCACCTCCAGCAAACCGGCCAGCGATTCGGGAGGTGAGGCTCGCAAGCCGCCACTCTCTAGTTGCAGATAAGTGTAGTCATCGGCGACAAGCCGGCCCCCGGTCGCTAATACACGAAGCGCCAGGTCCGATTTGCCAGCTCCCGATGACCCGCGCAACAGCACACCCGAGCCGTCAATCGCAACGCAGGTCCCGCGCACGCATTCCATGGGTGGAGCGTGCTGCGGCATCAGCGGTCTGTCAATGACCGGTAATAGGGCCAGCGGTTCGTGGCCCGCGGCGTGTTGTGCACGGTCATTCGACCGGCAGGGTTACGACAAAACAGGCGCCGACGCTGCGGCCATCGGGCGAACGCCGGTTGCGGGCGACGAGGGTGCCGCCATGCGCCTCGATGATCTGTTTTGAAATGCTGAGGCCAAGCCCCGAATGCTGGCCGAATTTTTCGTCCTGTGGCCGCTCGGAGTAAAAGCGCTGGAAGATGTCGCTTTCACGCCCCTCGGGGATCCCGGGGCCCTGATCGAGAACTTCGGCAACGACGGAGGAGTTCTCGCGGCGCGCCCGCAGAGTGATCACGCTACCCGGCGGGCTGAACGACAGGGCATTTGCGATCAGATTGCGGAACACCTGTACCAGCCGGCCCTCGATGCCGTTGACCAGCATCGGGCGCTGGCCGTCGACATCGAGCACGAGGCGAGCTCGCTGCTGTTGGGCGGTTATTTCCGTGACTTCAACGATTGTAGCCAGCATCTGCCGTACGTCTACCGTCGCCGAGCTTTCCCGCGACAGCTCCGCGTCCAGCCGCGATGCATCGGAAATATCGCTGATCAGCCGATCGAGTCGGCCGACGTCGTCGAGAATGATGTTCATGAGCTTCCGCCGCCGATCGGGATCGTTGATGCGTGCCGCCGTCTCGACGGCGCTGCGCAACGAACTGAGCGGGTTCTTCATCTCATGGGCGACGTCCGCGGCGAAGCGCTCGTTGGCGTCGATGCGCAGCCAAAGCGTCTGTGTCATTTCCCGCAAGGCTGCCGCCAACTGGCCGATCTCGTCCCGCCTCCGACCGAAGTCGGGGATCGAGTAGCGGCGATGGCGATCTCTCCGGACGCGCTCTGCCGCGGCGGCAAGCAGACGTATCGGCCTGGCGATGGTGCCGGCGAGATAGGTCGACATCAGCACGGTCACCGCAAGCGCGACCAGAAACCATTTCAGAACGTCCAGCCGTACTTGCAGAACGGCGGCGTCGATCTCCGAAGATCCCCGGGTCAGCATCAGCGCCGCCAGCACCTGCTTGTAGCGCTGAACCGGTACGGCGACGCTCAGCACCATCCCACCGTCGGCCGCGGAACGCACCGTCGTCGCGCTCTCCCCGGATATCGCCAGCATCACTTCCGGGTAATCGCGGGCTCGCTGTATCGGGTTTTCCACATATGCCGGCACATCCTCGCGCGACCACAATCGTGCCAAGATGCGATCATAGATCGCCAGCAAATCGGTGAGTTGTTCGCGCTCGGTCCGCGGCGGGGGCAGCTCCTCGATCTGGACAACGCCTCCAGGTCCACCCAACAGCAGGCTGTCGGCGACCAGCAGGCCGTTGTCGTCGAACAATCTGGCGCGCAACCGCGAAGTGTCCGCCATGCGGCGCACCATCTGCTGCGCCATAAGCGTGATCAGCCCCTCGCCCTTGGTGGGATCGGCAAAGGTAGTGCTTTCACCTATGGCAGCGGCGAAGAGATTGGCTTCACTGCGCATCGTCGCCAGTTCGGCGGCGATCAGACCGCGGCGGTATTCGTTCAGGTACATCATGCCGGCGAAAAGAAAGGCAAGCGCCAGCAGGTTGACGGCCAGGATGCGCAGAGTGATCGGCGAGATCCCGAACCGCCGCCGCCGTCTGCGGGTCGGACCCGGCATCGCTTCAGGTGGCGCGGTAGCGGTAGCCGACGCCGTATAAGGTCTCGATCTGGGCGAAATCGGTATCCACGTCCTTGAACTTCTTCCGCAGCCGCTTGATATGGCTGTCGATGGTGCGGTCGTCGACATAAATGTGCTCGCCGTAAGCCGCATCGATCAGTTGGTCGCGACTCTTTACGTGACCGGGCCGTCGGGCGAGCGCCTGTACAAGCAGAAATTCGGTGACCGTGAGATTCACTTCCAGGTTCCGCCAAGTGCAAAGGTGGCGGACCTCGTCGAGCACCAGGTCGCCCCGACGCATCACGTCCGCTTCGTTGTCGGTGCCGGCCGACGGCACGCGGCGTCGCAGCACCGCGCGAATGCGCTCGATCAGCAGGCGTTGCGAGAATGGCTTGGTGATGTAGTCGTCGGCCCCCATCCGCAGGCCCAGCATCTCGTCAAGTTCGTCGTCCTTGGAGGTGAGGAAGATCACCGGCATGTCGCTGGTTTGCCGCAGCTGGCCGAGCAGTTCGAGACCGTCCATGCGCGGCATTTTGATGTCGAGAATAGCGAGATCGACGGTCTGGCGTGACAGGCCGGCAAGTGCCTCCGCTCCATCGGCGAAGGTGAGCACGCGGAACCCCTCCGCCTCCAGCGCCATGGAAACTGAGGTGAGAATATTGCGGTCATCGTCGACGAGCGCGATCGTATCGGTCAACAGCGATAGGTTCCTCGTCCAACGCGGTTCCGTTCGTCAAGTATCCGGCGATCGGAGCTGCAATTGTGTTCAGCGATTTTTGCAGTGATTATAGTGTCGTTTGTGAGGCGGATGCGCACCCCATTAGGGGGCTTGCGCGAACATTCGGCACAGCAGGCGGATTGTGCTGACGGTCCGTGCACCCGAAACTTCGATCTCAACGGTGTATGAAGACGACGCGCCGCGCGAGTGTTGGGGGGTGGCGGATTAGCGAAATCGGCGGCTTGGCAACGATCCTCAAGGCTTCTAGTGTCCGTTCAACTGACATACAAAAAACGGTAATTTATATTATGATAAATAAATGCCGGGCTACGCGACTGGCGCTTGCCCTCGGGTGCTTCGGGATCGCTATCCCACCAGAGGCTCGGGCACACTTTCAGGAACTGATTCCATCGACCGACGTCGTCGACGAGCAGACGGGGAAGACCGTGACGCTCGACATTGTCTTCACCCATCCTTTCGAGCGTGGTCCGACGATGGCGATGGCCAGACCGCTGCATTTCGGCGTTCTCGCCAACGGCAAGAAGCAGGATCTGGCCGCATCGTTGCAGGAGCAGCCGGTCGATGGCAAAACTGCTTACCGCGCCCGCTACGAGGTAAGCGCGCCCGCCGACTACGTTTTCTTCATCGAACCGGCGGCGTACTGGGAGCCGGCCGAGAAGAAGATGATCGTCCATTACACCAAGGTGGTGGTGGACGGCTTCGGCGCCGAAGAAGGCTGGGACGCACTGGTCGGCCTGCCGGTTGAGATCGAACCGCTGGCGCGGCCTTATGGTGTCTGGACAGGCAACGTCTTCCGCGGCGTCGTCCGGCAGAACGGCAAGCCGGTGCCGTACGCCGAGATTGAAGTGGAATGGAAGAACGACGGCAGTGTCAGCGCGCCGGCGGCAGCCTTCGTCACCCAGGTGATCAAGGCTGACGGTCAGGGTGTGTTCGCTTACGCCATGCCCCGCGCCGGCTGGTGGGGCTTCGCGGCGCTGGTGCTCGACGAGGCGACGAAAATGAAAGCGCCGACGGGCGAGCTGGTGCCCGTCGAACGCGGCGGCCTGATGTGGGTTCGCGCCGTCGACATGCAGTGAGGCAGAACCGGTCAATCGACCAACCAATCAAGGGGGAGGAGCGGGAGATGGCGCATCTGGTCGACGGCGTACTTTCGATGCCGGTCCTAGCCGCCGGCGCGGTGGTTGCGGCAGCGGCGGTGGGCTATGGACTGCGGCGGATCGGCGCTGAAAGGCTGCCCTATGTCGGGCTGATGAGCGCCGCGTTCTTCGTCGCCTCGCTGGTGCACATCCCGGTTGGGCCGTCGAACGTTCACCTGATCCTCAATGGCCTGCTGGGGGTGGTGCTCGGCTGGGCGGCGGTGCCGGCGATCTTCACTGGCTTGCTGCTGCAGGCGATGTTCTTTGGCTACGGCGGCATCACCGTGCTGGGGGTGAACACCCTGATCATGGGTCTGCCCGCCGTGGCCTGCTGGTACCTCTTCGCGCGGCCGATGCGTGATGGTGAGCCGTTCGTGTGGGGAGCGGCCGCCGGCGCCGGCGCCATCGTCATGACCTGCGGCGGCGTCGCCCTGGCGCTGGCGCTAAGCGGACGCGAGTTTCTGCCGGCGGCACAGCTCGTCTGCGTCGCTCATCTGCCGGTGGTTGCGGTGGAAGCGATGCTGACCGGCACGATCGCTGCCTTCCTGCGGCAGGTTAAGCCGGAGGTGCTGTCGTTGTCGTTGCCGATGCTCCGCCGCGCACCGGCCGATGCGTAGGGCGGCGGTCGGTCTTCTGCTGGCGCTGCTGGCGACATCCGTGGCGGCCCCGGCCGAAGCGCATCGGCTGAAGGCGTTCGCCTCCGTCGATGGCACTACGATCAACGGCTCCGCCTACTTTCCAGGGATGGGCATGGCGCGCGGTGTCGCCGTCGAGGTTCTGGCGCCGGACGGAAGCATCCTCGCAACGACCACTACCGACGACGAGGGGCGCTTTACCGTGACGATCCGCCGGCGCATCGACCATCGGATCGTTGTTGACGGCGGCGACGGCCACCGCGCCGAATATCTGGTGCGGGCGGAAGAGATGCCGCAATCGCTCGCCGGGTTGCCAGAGTTGTCAGCCGACGTCGTCGCCGCCACCACTGCATCGGCAGCGCCGTCCCCGCCACCAGCCGCCGCGGTCGCTCCCGGCGCCACGACGATCGGGCCTGAATTGGAACAGGCGATCGATCACGCGGTGGCGCGGCATATCGGGCCGCTGCGCGAGCAGCTCGATGCGTTCGAAGACGCGATCCGCTTCCGCGACATTCTCGGCGGCCTCGGCTGGATCGTCGGGCTCACCGGGATCGCCTGCTATTTCATCGCGCGGAAGGACCAGCGCGGGTAAAGGGTTGACCAATCTGCAAGGGGCCCACGCATCCCCGGGGTCGTGGCCTAGGGGACTGTGTCCCGTGCAACAAGGAGAAGAGGCCCTTGCGCAGCAGTCCCCTGGGATCCAATATCCCCAAATGGGCTAATCGGCGAAAGGTCGACTCCTGCGCTGCATCGCTCGCCCATGCCTGCCACTGACCTTGTGATCTTGCTAAAGCCGCCTGGAGACAGCGAATGCAACATGCGAAAGGTGGGGAAAAGCGTTCAGCCCTCCCCGACGGCTTGCGTCGATGCGGCAGGGTCTGTCTCGGGCTGCTGTTTGCCGCCGCCGGTTTGTGTGGCGCGCTACCCGATCCGGCCGCGGCCGACGACGACAGCCCTGCGGAGAAAACGGTTGAACCCGGAAGGGAGGCGCAGCAGCACGAGGCTAAGCCGGACGACTGGCTTCCGGGAGCGTTCAGCGGCAGCGTCGCGCTGACTTCCAACTACGTCTCGCGCGGCATCACCAATTCCGACGACGATCCGGCGATTCAGGGCACGCTCGAATACGCGCTGGAGACCGGCGTGCTCGGCACCAGCGTCTACATCGGCACCTTCGCCTCGAACGCCAAGCTGAAAGGCGATACCGACACGTCGAACATCGAGATCGATGCGCTGTTCGGCATCCGCGGCGATATCGGTGACACCGGGCTGAGTTGGGATCTCGGCGGTGCCTACTACGCCTATCCGGGCACGGCGCGGCGAGACAACTTCGACTACTGGGAAATCCCGCTGACCCTGACCTACACCGTGACCGACTGGCTGGAGATCGAGTTCTTCAACGCGGCGACGCCCGAATACCAGTTCAACACCGGCATCGGCAACTACTCCAACGGCCAGGTAACCGTCACCGTCCCCAATCCCTGGGTGGATTGGTCGGTCTACGGCTGGGTCGGCTACCAGTACGTCGAGAAGGACGTGAGCGGCACCGACTGGCTTCTCGGAACCACGGTGACGGTCAAGGGCGTCGATTTCAGCGTCGCCTACACCGATACCAACTACAGCCGTGGTGCGTGCGGCAACACCAACGACTGCGACGCCAAGGTAGTGTTCACCGTCGGCGCATCGTTCTGAACGACGAAGCCGCGGTGGCGTCCGCGTTTGACATCATGCGTTTCGCCAGGTGCGACGCTTCGGCATTCCGCAGAGCAGACGCAATTCAACGTCCGTTGAGGACGTTGACCGATCGAGTAGATACCGTATTGCCTGGTCAAGCAGCGACGTTCGGATCGAACGGTTTGTGGTGTTTGAGGACGCCGAAGGCGATGTGGACAAGCTTTCGCATCGCCGCACCGAGGGCGCTCATCTTCGATTTGCCGGCGGCGAGCAGGCGTTGGTACTGGGCGCGGACCAACGGATTCCAGCGGGCGGCGACCATCGCCGGCAGGAACAGTCTGGCCCGCCAGCGGGCATCCCCGGCCTTTGACAGACGTGGCCGCTTCAGCACGCTGGAGCCGGACTGGAATTCGACCGGCACGAGACCGAGAAACGCCGCCGCCTGACGGGCAGAGGCGAAGGTTCGACTGCGGAACAAGGCCAGGAACCACAGCGAAAGCTTGGCGCCGATGCCGGGAATACTCTCCAGCAACGCCCGCTGCTCCTTCAGCTCGGGATGGCTGTCGAGATGGTCGTCGATCTGCCGGCGCAGCCGGGCGATCTCCGCCGCCAGCACATCCAGCATCGTCTGCAGCGAGACGAGCACCGCGTCGGGGGCCGGCTCGGCACGCGCCGTCTCCAGCCGGTTGAGCTCGCGGGCAAAGTCCTGTTCAAGGGCGGCGAGCCGGCCGAGGAGTGCCTTCAGCTGGCGGATCTCGCCCGGCGGCGGCGTCCAGGCGGCCGGCCGGCGGGCGTCGCCGAACAGGGCGAGGATCAGGCCGTCGTGCCGGTCGGTCTTCGTCCGGACGCCCAGGCTCTCGGCGAACCGCTTGACCTGCAACGGGTTGACCACCGAGACGTGGCAGCCGGCGTCATGCAGGAAGGTCGCCGCCGCCTCGTGGTAGACGCCGGTCGCTTCCAGGACGACGTGCAGTTCGGCCGCGGCGGCGCCAGTCACCCGGGTCGCCCAGGCGAGGAGGGCGGCGTGTCCGTCGGCCGTGTTGGCGACCGACTTCGGCCGGACCTGCCGGCGGGCAGCGTCGCGCAGCCAGGCGCAGTGCAGTTTCTCCCTTGCTGACGTCGACCCCGATGACCTGCATCCCAACCCCTCGTCGTTGCCGATGACCTCCCGACCGACTGACCTTGTGGATACGGACTTGCGGGCAAAACGCCGCGTCCTCGATACCGTCCAGCCTCCAAGAGGTCGAAGGTGCGGACCGGGGGCACAATCTACGCTTCGGACTTGCCGTCCAAGGGCGGATGCATGCTCACCCGGTCCACGGTGAGGCCAGCTACGCCTCACCGCCGGCAAGATACAAGGGCGGGTCTAAAGCGGAGCGTGACCCGCCGGATGGGATTGTCGGCGAGAGATTGTTGCCGTGATCGGAGTAGCTTGCAATTCCCGACTACCGTCGCCACCGCGTACCAGGAGGCTGTTACTTCTTTACCGTCAATCTTTTGGAGCGGCGCGGCAATGATTTATTGACGCGGCACATCGATCAACTCCGGAATGCCGTTCGTGTCACCCGCCGCACTCACCCGTTCACGATTGACGCGTGGGTTGCGCTCCCGGATCACCTCCACTGCGTCTGGACGCTGCCAGAGGGCGACGCGGATTTCTCAACCCGCTGGCGGCTGATCAAGACGATCTTTGCCCGCAGTGTGCCCATCGGCGAGCGGCGCTCGGAGGCGCGGCTGCGGAGCGGGGAGCGCGGCATCTGGCAGCGCCGCTTCTGGGAGCACGCCATCCGCGATAAGGATGATTTCGCGGCCCATGTCGATTACGTCCACTTCAATCCGGTCAAGCACGGCTATGTCCGGCACGTCGCCGATTGGCCGCTTTCCACGTTCAAAGCCTGCGTCCGGCGCGGGCTCTACCCTCAAGCGTGGCTTGGACCCAATGAACAGACTACGTTAAGCGGAGAGTGGGGCGAATGACGCATTCGGCGGGTCACGCTCCGCTTTAGACCCGCCATACAACAGCTAACCCGGGCTACGCGTTGCTGCCCGAGTCAGAATGCCGGCGGAGCGAGCACAGGCGAGCCGCCGAACACACTTAGCGGAGACGATATGGCTGCATACGTGATCGCCGACATCGATGTACTTGATCAGAAGCTGTTTGAGGAGTACCGACAGAAGGTTCCAGCTACCATCGCCGCCCACGGAGGTCGCTACTTGGCCCGCGGAGGAGCGACGGAAGTGTTGGAAGGCTCATGGTCGCCAAGACGCTGCGTGATCCTTGAGTTTCCCGACATGGAGCGCTTTCGGGCTTGGTGGACTTCACCTGAGTACGTCCCGTTGCGCGCGCTTCGACAGCAGGCAACCAAGTCGCACTTGCTGGTCACGCAAGGTCTGTAGGGCGCCAGCTCGCGTAGGGCGTATCCGAAGCGAAGTGCAATCCGCCGCATAGGAGCGAGTCGCATCCTCGCATCCGGCAGGTCACGCTGCGCTATAGACTTGCCCTACATCAGTCGCAGGCGCGAGACAGCGGACTTCGGCGAAAGCTTGCTCGAAACGTCGTTACTGGGATGGCGCAACGGCGCGGTGGGCGGTGGGACGACCGGGCATCCCGGTGCATCCAGCTCTGTCTGAATATCTCACCATTCTCGATCAGTTGCTTTTCGATGCCTTGTCCTGATACGCGAATGCGCTTCTGAATATGTCATCCACATTGATCAGTTCACCGATGGTGGCGCCGGCCCGGATCTTGTCCTGGACGATGCCTTCTGTCGCGAGCAGCCGCTGCGTTTTGGAGAGGACTGTGGCCGCCTCGGCCAGCGGCACGACGACGACGCCGTTGCCGTCGGCGACGAGCACGTCTCCCGGCGAGACCGTCACCCCGCGCATTGGATCGCGACGTTGACGTCCCCATACCCGGCGATTGCCGCAACGTTCGGCACGATGCCCTTGCAGATCACCGGGAAGCGGATCCTGCGGATCTCTTCGACGTCCCGGCAGGCCCCATCGATCACCGCAGCGATGACTCCCCGGTTGAGCGCCGACATAGTCATGTTTTCTCCCCAGAACGCGGTGTTGACGGAGCCGTGCGAGTCGATGACCACCACGTCCCCGGGCTGACTGATGTCGATCGCCTTGAATGCTGCCGCGAGATCAGAGGCAAGCGTCTTCACCGTCACCGCCGTCCCGACGAAGCGAACTCCTTCGAACACAGGCCGCATGTCCGAAGTCATCGCGTTGAAACGTCCCATAGAGTCCGAGATCGCGCAGGTGACGGAGTCGTGACGCATCAGCGCCCGGTATTCCTCGACGAGGCTCAAAGGAGGCCTCTCAATCACTTCGACGATCATAGGCCGCTCCTCTGTTCTAGGTCGCAAATACCACGGCTGTACCGGATGCATATCGACGCGCAGAGAGCATAGCGTAAGTCAGGGCGTCCGGGATACAAGCGTAGCGATTGGGATAACGCGTCGAAACACGCCGGGATGATCGGGCGCAGCGTTGAAGCTGACGCATATCCGAGGGAGCATCCTGCTTGACCGGGTTGCCGACGTTCCTATAGTGACCGGGACGGTTCCTCGAGGGGTGACAAAGCCCTGGGGATCAAAAGGGAACACGGAAGGGATCGACCCGCACGCGGGATCCCCGGCCGTGGCTGCCCCCGCAACTGTGAGCGGCGAGCGCTCGCCGCGATGGCCACTGCGCAAGCGGGAAGGCCGGGCGAGCGCTGCGACCCGTGAGCCAGGAGACCTGCCGTCGCCGCTACCGACGCGACCGTACCGGGCGGGGTGCACCGGGCGGAGGCGACTGAATGCCACCGTGGTGGCTTCCGTTCGCGACGGGCGGTCGAACGACCCTGAGAGGCGGACGGAGGACAACGTCGTGCACATCATGGAGGGATTTCTGCCGGCGCCGCATGCAGCCGGCTGGGCGCTGGCGTCGGCGCCATTTGTCGCCCATGGCGTCTGGCGGCTGGGCAAGGCGGTGCGCAAACATCCGGAGACGAAGCTGCTGTTGGCCGCATCGGGCGCCTTCTGCTTCGTGATGTCGGCGCTCAAGATCCCGTCGGTCACCGGCAGCTGCTCGCATCCTACCGGCACCGGGCTCGGCGCGGTGCTGTTCGGCCCGAGCGTGATGACGGTGCTGGGCACGATCGTGCTGCTGTTCCAGGCGCTGCTGCTGGCGCATGGCGGGATCACCACGCTCGGCGCCAACGTCTTTTCGATGGCGATCGTCGGTCCGTGGGTCGCCTGGGCGCTGTTCCGCATCGTCCGCGGCGTCGGCGGTTCGCTGGCCGTGGCGGTGTTCGCCGCCGCCGCACTGGGCAACCTCGCCACTTACGTGACGACGTCGATGCAGCTCGCGCTGGCGTTTCCCGACCCGGTCGGCGGAATCGCTGCCTCGTTCGCCAAGTTCGGCACGATCTTCGCCGTCACCCAGGTGCCGCTGGCGGTGATCGAAGGGCTGATCACCGTCGTCGTCGTCAACGTACTGTCCGCCAACAGCCGACCCGAGTTGCAGGCTCTCGCGCTGCTGCCGAAGGAGGCGCGCTGATGCGACGGCACAATCTCCTGCTGCTCGCGGCGGCGGTGCTGATCGCTGTCGTGCCGCTTTTCCTGTCGTTCGAGGGCAACGAGAGCTTCGGCGGCGCCGACGGCCAGGCGCAGGCGCAAATCGAACAGATCGCGCCCGATTACCGGCCGTGGGCCAGCCCTTTGTGGGAGCCTCCCAGCGGCGAAATTTCCAGCCTGCTATTCGCCCTCCAGGCGGCGCTCGGGGCAGGCGTGCTCGGCTATTATTTCGGGCTCAGGCGGGGGCAGGCGCACCCTCGATCGCGGACCGCGACGCGCACCGGTACCGCCGGCGATGCACACGGTTGAGCGGCTCGCCTACACTAACCGCTGGCGACAGCGACATCCTGCCGACAAGCTGATCCTCGGCGGCGGTCTGCTGGTGCTGGCGGTGGTGCTGCCTCCATGGCCGGGCGACGCGCTCGTGCTGCTGGCGGCGGCGGCGGCGGCGCTGCTCGGCGCGCGCCTGCCTTTGGCCGACTACAGCCGCCTCTTGGCGGTGCCGGCAGGGTTCCTGCTGCCGGGCGTGGCGGTGTTGGCCGTCTCGCTGGAGTTCAGTGGTGCCGGCCCGCTGCTGCATGTCGGCGAAGAAGGTCTGGCGCAGGCCGTCTCGGCGTTGCTGCGAGCGATGGCGGCAACGGCGGCGCTGCTGCTGATCGTGCTGACGACGCCGTTCACCGAGCTGCTGGCGTTGTCGAGCCGGCTGCGGTTGCCGGCGGTCCTCCTCGATCTGATGCTGATGATCTATCGCTTTTCGACGCTGACGATAGAAACGGCGGCGCTAGGGCGGACGGCGCAGGCATCGCGGCTCGGCTACGCCGGCTTTGGGCGGTCGATCCGTTCCGCCGGCCTGCTGGCGGCGGGGCTGCTGCCGCGGGTGCTGGATCGTGCGGCGCGGCTGCAGGTCGGCCTTACGGCACGTGGCTACACCGGCGAGCTGCGCGTCCTGGCGCCACGGCGCGCCCATTGCCGCGCGTTTATCGCCGGTTCGCTCGGCGTTCACGCGTCGATCGTGGTCCTGGCGCTTGCCGCACCCGCCAGCTTTAGATCGTTATGGTGATCCTCGATGGGCGAGGGCTGCGCTTCCGTTATCCGGGCGCGGTTCTGGCGCTGGATGGGCTGGATCTCGCTGTACGACGGGGCGAGACGCTCGCCATTCTCGGCCCGAATGGCGCCGGCAAGACGACGCTGCTGCTGCACCTGAACGGCAGCTTGCGGCCGGAAGCGGGGACTCTTCTTCTTGATGGCGAGCAAGTAGCCTATGACGGGCGCGCGCTGCAGGCGTGGCGGGCGCGGGTCGGCCTCGTCCTGCAAGACCCCGACGATCAGCTGTTCGCCGGTACGGTTTTCGAAGATGTCTCGTTCGGACCGATGAACATGGGCCTGCCGGAGAGCGAGGTGCGGATGCGGGTTGCCGAGGCGCTCGAAGATGTCCGCATCACCGCCCTCGCCGACCGGCCGATCCACATGCTGAGCCTGGGCCAGAAGCGCCGCGTCGCGATCGCGGGGGTGCTTGCGATGCGGCCGACCGTGCTGGTGCTGGATGAACCCACTGCCGGCCTTGATCCGCACGCGGTGGCCCACCTGTTGGCGGTGTTGCGACGGCTCGTCGATGCTGGGACGACGGTCGTGTACGCGACCCACGATGTCGATCTAGCCCTTGCCTGGTCGGACCGGGTCGCGTTGTTTGCAGATGGCCGGGTGATTGCCTGCGATGCGCCGGAAAGGGCGATGGCGGATGCGGCGTTGTTGCGGCGAGCGCATCTGCGGCGGCCGCTGCTGCTGGAGCTTGCCGAGCATGCCTGCACACTGGGCCTGATCCGCGCCGATGCACCGCCGCCGCGGACCGTGGCCGAGATGGCGGCGTTGCTCACTGAGGCTTCCGACCCGATGAGGAAGGAGCGCGGCACTGCGGCGACGCTCGGTGAAAACCCATGAGCGGCGGCGGTCGGCCGCTGCTCGGCGGCGATAGGACCGGATTGGTCGGTATCGATCCGCGCATCCGGCTGCTGTCCGCCACCGTCTTCGCCTTCGTCGCCGTTTCGCTGGAAGCGATACCGGCGCTGGTCGCCGCCGTCCTGATCGGCGCTGCCGGGGTTGTCGTCGCACGGGTGCCGGCGGCAGCCGTATTCCACCGTCTGCTCGCGCTCGATGCGCTGATGCTGCTGGTGGTGGCGACGCTGCCGTTCGCCATGCCGGGCGAGACATTGCTGCAGTGGGGCGGCGTCGTCGCCAGTCGCGAGGGCCTAGTGCGGGCGGTGGAGATCCTCGCCAAGGCGAACGCCGTCGTGCTGATGCTGCTGGCGCTGCTCCATGGGGTGCCGGCTCCGACGCTCGCCCACGCCTTGCAGCGCCTGGGCTTGCCTGACCGCCTCGTTCACCTGTTGTTTTTCACCGTGCGCTATTTGGACGTTCTCGGCGGCGAGTATGTGCGGCTGCGCCGGGCGATGACAGCCCGCGCCTTCCGGCCGCGCACCGACCGCCACACCTGGCGCAGTCTCGGCTGGCTGGTCGGCATGCTGCTGGTGCGCAGCTTCGAGCGGGCCGAACGGGTGCTCGCGGCAATGAAGTGCCGCGGCTTCGACGGACGGCTGCACAGCTTTGCCGACCTGCGGATGCGGGCGATCGACGGTGCGTTCGCAGTCGCCGGCTGCGGCGTGCTGGCGGGGCTGCTGTGGCTGGAGGCCCGGTGAGCGAGGCGTTGCTGCTGCAACTCGAGAGCGTCTGCTTTGCTTACGATGCCGAACGCCCGGTGCTTCGCGGGGCCTCGCTGGCTTTGCGGTCGGGCGAGCGATTGGTGATCGAGGGGCCGAACGGCGCTGGCAAGACGACGCTGTTGCACCTGACGGTCGGTTTGCTGCGGCCGGCTGCTGGACGGATTATCGCCTTTGGCCGCGAGCGGCGCCACGAGCGGGATTTCCATGAAGTGCGCGCCCGCGCCGGCCTGCTATTCCAGGATGCGGACGATCAGCTGTTCTGCCCGACGGTGCTGGAGGATGTCGCCTTCGGCCCCCTCAATCTTGGTCGCACGCCGGTGCACGCGCGCGAGATCGCCGAGGCAACGCTGGCGGCGGTCGGCCTCCACGGCTTTGGCGCCCGGATCACCCACCGGCTGTCGGGGGGAGAAAAGCGGCTGGTGACGCTGGCGTGCGTGCTGGCGATGCGGCCGGACGCGCTGCTGCTCGACGAGCCGACAACCGGTCTCGACGAAGGGGCGGAAGCGGCGCTCGCCCGGCTGCTGCTGGAACTGCCGCAGGCGATGCTGATCGTTTCGCACGACCGGGCCTTCTGTAACCGCCTCGCCACCAGGCGAGTAATGCTGCGCGACGGTCGCCTCGAAGACGCCTGACAGAAGGGACGGGTAGCGAGTCAGCGGCGACATCTAACCGGGAGGCAGCAAGATCGTCGCTGCCAGCGCGCGGTGGTCGGAGCCGATCGACGGAAGCGCTTGCAACGCCGCCAGCTCGGCGTCGCGCACCATCACGTGATCGATCGGCAAGCCGGCGTCGCCCAGCCGGTTGGGAAAGGTGGCGGGGAGCCGCCTGAAGGTGGCAACGCCGGCTGCGTGAACGAAATCGCGGAAGGCGGGCGTATAGGGCGTGGCGTTGAAATCGCCGGCGACGATCACCGGCCCGTCCAGCGTCGTGATTGCCGTTGCGAGGTCAGCCAGGATGCGATCGCGTGTCGGCAGATTTGCGGCGAGCACCGGCGAGGGCGGGGTGCACCGCGACGATCCACGGCCGGACGCCGCCGCCGACATCGATGCGCACCAGCATTGCCTGCCAGCCGCGCGTTTCTGCGTTCAGCGGCCGGCTGCCGATGATCGGCCACCGGGACAGCACGGCGATCGCCTCGGTCGTCTCGCCGCCGTCGTAGACATAGACATCTTCGGCGACGACGCGGAAGGGATAGCTCCCATCGCCCCGTTTCAGGCGCTTTATCAGCTCGGGGGCCAGTTCCTGCAGGACGATGACATCGGCGGGCCGGCTGGCCAGCCAGGAGACCAGCGCATCCATCCGGTCGTTGTTCACATAGACGTTGTTGGTGACCAGCGTCAGCGCCGATCCCGCGGGCAGCGGAACGGCCGCGTGAGCGGAAGATCCGGCGACCGTCTTGGCTGGGAGGGGTGCCGATGCCCAGACGACGGCGAACCAGACCGCGAGCAGCAATGCCGGCAGCACCACGGCGCGAACCCGCAGCAGCATGGCGACAACGCAGACGGCGGCGGCGCCGACTCCAGCGGGAGCGACGAAATGGTGCGCGAGTTCAAACGGCCAGCTGCGCGCGCCCGACAGATGGATGATCGCCACTGCCGCCGGCAGGGACAGCGCCGCCGTCAGGGTCAGGCAAGCCACCGACCGGATCGGCGAAGGCATCCGGGCGCGCGCCGCGGTCATCATCCGCCGCAACTTCCGCCGCGCCGCCCGCCTCCGGGTCGTCTCAAAGGTCCTGATGATCGTCGACGTCATTGATGTTCCCGCCTAATTCAGTCATCAGCGTCCGAAAGCCAGGAAAACTGGTGGCAATCGCCGATCCGTCGTCGATGCGCACCGCAGAGCGTGCCGCCAGCCCGAGGATCAGGAAGGACATGGCGATGCGATGATCGAAATGCGTGCTCACAATGCCGCCTCCCGGCGGAGGGCCGCCCGCACCGTCGATCTCCAGCCAATCATCCCCGGCACGCACCACGACACCGCAGGCGGTGAGCCCCGCCGCGATCGCGGCCAGCCGGTCGCTTTCCTTGACGCGCAGCTCGCGCAGTCCCCGCATCCGCGTCCGCCCCTGCGCGCAGGCCGCGGCGACGGCGAGAATGGGAAATTCGTCGATCATCGCCGGTACGCGCACCTCCGGGACGTCCACGCCGCGCAGCGGCCCCGCCGCGATGCGCAGGTCGCAAGTCGGCTCGCCGCCGTCGTCCGTTGTGCCGATGCGGCTCAGCCGCGCTCCCATTTCTTCCAGCGTCTCCAGCAGGCCGATGCGCAAGGGATTGATGCCGACGTTTGTCAGCGTCACCTGCGAACCCGGTATCAGCAGCGCCGCCACCAGCGGGAATGCCGCCGAGGATGGGTCGCCAGGAACCGTCACCGGCCTTGCCGACAGCTCCGGCTGACCTTCAAGGGTAACCCGCCGGCCGCCGTCGGCGAGCGGCTCGACGTCCACGGTAGCACCAAAGTGCCGCAGCAGCCGTTCCGTATGGTCACGCGTCGGCAGTGGTTCGGTCACCGAGGTTCGTCCAGGCGTGTTCAGGCCAGCCAGCAGCACCGCCGACTTTACTTGCGCTGACGCCACCGGCGAGGTGTAGTCGATGGGCAGCGGCGTCGCGCTGCCGCGCACGCACAGCGGCAGCCGGTCGCCACCCCGTGCCCATATTTCTGCGCCCATTCGCCCCAGTGGTTCTGTGACCCGCATCATAGGCCGGCGCGAAAGCGAGGCATCGCCGCAGAAGAAAGACAGAATCGGCTGGCTTGCCACCAGCCCCATCATCAGCCGGACGCCCGTTCCGGAGTTGCCCAGGTCGAGCACCCGTTCTGCCTCCGCCAGTCCGCCAACGCCACGGCCGGACACCCGCCAGCCTTCCGCATCGCGGCGAATGTTCGCACCCAGCGCGCCCAGCGCCGCTGCGGTGGCTAGAACGTCCTCGGCCTCCAGCAGGCCGCGGATGTGCGTTTCGCCGACCGCCGAGGCGGCCAGGAGCAGCGCCCGGTGCGAGATCGACTTGTCGCCGGGGACGGTCGATGTTCCACGCAAAGCTTCGGCCGGATGGGCAATCATCGGATGCATAACGAACTCCGGTGGAGCGCGGGCGCGTGCATCGGCGGCGCCCGATCGCCGCGGCGGCATTTTTTGCTTTTGACAGAACGAAAGCAAACATGGCAATTGGCGGCCGAACTCGGATGGCCGCCGAGAACGCGGAGGATAGCTGTTGGCGAAACTTGAGTGGGGAACGAAGCGGACCTGCTTCGGCTGCGGCGCACGATTTTATGACCTGCGGCGCAACCCGATTATCTGCCCGGTGTGCAGCACGGTGCATGATCCGGAGCGCCAGCCGAAGCCGCGCCGGCCGGGACCGCTGCCGAAAGAGGAGCCGATCGCGGCGGCGCGTCTGGTGGACGATGATGTCGTCGCCGATGATGATGCCGTCGATGCGGATGCGGTGGAGGTCGAAGACCTCGAGGAAGCCGCCGAGGCGGGCACCGGCGAGGACGACCTCGCCACCGAGAATGGCGAGCTGATGGAGGATACCTCCGAACTCGGCGAGGACGACGACGATATCGGCGAGGTGATGGAGCACGTCGACGACGAACTCGACGACAAGCCGTAAGCTTTCAGCTACCCAGGCCGGCGGTCCCGCACGTTTTCCCTTGCCGGGGGCACCGCGCGTTCATTAGATTCCACTCCGGTCGGCCAATCGGCCAACCCATGCGGGTATCCTCGCCCGCTTTACGTTTCGGGGCCGTAGCTCAGTTGGGAGAGCGCCGCAATGGCATTGCGGAGGTCAGGGGTTCGACTCCCCTCGGCTCCACCAATCCAAGACGCACGTCCGTCAATCACGATGCGGCAGAACGCCGCATCAAAAGGGACGCCCAACCAACCCGACGCCGGCTCCGTGAAGGTGTTCGGTAACCGCCTAGGGCGCTTCATTCGATCACAACGTCGGCGTTACTGACAAGGGCGGCTGGAAAGCTTATGCCGAGGCGTGCGGCCGTCTTCAGATTGATGAAGAACTCGAGTTTTGTGACTAGTTGGACCGGCAGATCAGAAATCTTCTCGCCCTTCAGCACACGCCCGGCATAGACACCGGCCTGTCGGTGGGTTTGGGTGAAGTCGCCGCCGTAGCTCATCAGGCCCCCGGCCATGACGAAATCGCGGGATTGGGTGATTGCTGGCACGGCATGGCGAGCGGCGATCGCAGCCAGCTTTTGACTGCGGAAGGCAAAGTAAGGATCGGACGTGAACACGAGTCCACTCGCGCGCAGCTGCGGCACGGCTGCGAACACGGTTTCGAAGTCCGATTCGCTGCTGGCGTTCAAGACAGGAATCTGCACCCCGAGTGCATCGGCAGCCGCGTTGAGGCTGCCCAGCTGTGACTTCGCGGTGGGGCTGGTGGGATTGACAACGACGCCGAAGACGGTCGCGGTCGGCAGCAGCTCGTGCATGAATTCGAGCCGCTTGCGTGAGACTTCAACGCTCAAGCTGGAGACGCCGGTAAGATTTCCGCCTGGGTGCGACAGGCTGTCCACCACTTTGAGCGCCACCGGATCGCCGCCCATCTCGAAAACGATCGGGATCGTCGCTGTTGCGGATTTCGCCGCCAGCGCGGTGGGAGCGCCGCCGGGCGCGACGATCACGTCTATATTACCCTTGGCCAGGTCTGCCGCGAGCGCCGGCAACCGATCGTACTGACCTTCCGCCCATCGATACTCGATCGCGACGTTACGGCCCTCGGCGAACCCCGTTTCTGCTATGCCTTCGCGGAAAGCGTTGACGCGGCTGGCGAAGAGCCCAGGCGACTCGGGGCAGATATAGCCGATCACCGGCAGAGACTGCGCGCGTGCCGGCAGCGCCGCCGCAGCAGCATTAGCGCCCAGGAAACCCAGGAAGTCGCGCCGCCTCATTCGCTCAACATCGTGCCCACGGAATGCTAGGGAAGATTATAGGCCATACAGGAAGGCCAGGATGCAACTTCCACAATCGCGGCAGCCGACCCGGCATCTATTCAAAGCAGCTCATAAACCGCGACAAAGCGACAGCCGCGTTACCCAGTCGATCGACTGGATCGTGTTCGTGGCTAAGCTTGAAGCCTTGCAGGCGCTCAACCGGTAAGGTACCAGGATCATTGCTCCCGGAAGTCCGACGATGTCCCTGAATGAAGACGCTGACGCGCCGCCGCCGCAGCTGGCAATGGGCGCGGACCGATGACCCACGCCCGCCTTCGACCGCCTGACTCGCTGTTCGGAAAGTACTTCCTCGTCCTGTTCGCGGCCGTGGTGGTGCCGCTGCTTGCGGCGGGCGCGAGCGAAGCCTGGTTCGGCTATCGGGACCAGCGCGCGCACCTGGACGCCCAGCTCGGCGCCGAGGCGCGGCTTGCCGCGGTGAGAATTCAGGATTTTATCGAGGGCATAAAGGATCAACTTGCTTGGGTTGTGCAGTTGCCGTGGGAACAAGGCCCCGACGAGCGGCACTCAATCGACGCCGTCCGTCTGCTTCGCCAGGTCCCCGCCGTCGCCAGCCTCACCCTCATCGACGGCAACGGGCGGGAAAGGCTCTTCGTCTCGCGGGTCAGCCTGAATCGGACGGAGAGCGGCGTCGATCTTTCGGGCGATCCTGCGGTTTCAGGCGCCCGATCGGCAAGGGTCTGGTATGGCCCGGTCACCTTCCACCGGGACTCGGAGCCGTTCATGACCATCGCGATTGCGGGCAACCGGGCGGCGCTCGGGGTCGCAGTCGCCGAGATCAACCTAAAGCTGATCTGGGACGTCATCACGAGCATTCGGGTCGGCAACAGCGGCCAAGCTTTCGTACTCGACCGGCCGGGCCGCATCATCGCTCACCCTGACATCAGCCTGGTACTGCGGGGCGAGAAGGATCCCGCCGCAAAACCGCTGCGAGTGTTGCGGGATGCTATTGAAGCGCAGGGCGGCGCGGCGACAGGGAAGGATCCGGCGGGGCAGGCCGTGATGGCGGCGATGGCGCCGGTGCGCGGCGTCGATTGGAGCGTGCTCGTCCATCAGCCTGTCGCCGAGGCGCTCCGGCCTATTTATGACGCCCTGTGGCGCACCGGCGGCCTGCTTCTCGCCGGCGCTATCTTCGCAGCCGCGCTCGCCTACTGGCTGGCTGGGCGGATGACCAAGCCGATCCGCCACTTGGAGGATGGCGCCCGGCGCATCGGCGCGGGCCAGTTCGACCACCGCATCGAGATTGCCAGCGAAGACGAACTAGGGCGGCTCGCTGCACGGTTCAACGAGATGGCAGGCGAATTGGCAGTCTCGCAACAACGTTCGGAGCGCATCAACCGCCTCAAGCGCTTCCTCGCGCCGCAGGTGGCCGAACTGATTGACCGGGCGGGCGACGGCGGCATGCTCGACAGCCGGCGCGTCGAAGTGGCGGTAGTTTTCGCCGACCTGCGCGGGTTCACGGCGTTTTCCGCTCGGGCCGAGCCCGAAGCGATCATTGGCGTGCTCGGAGAGTACTACGAGGCGCTGGGTGCGGTCGTTGTCCGGCACGGTGGCACGCTGATGAACTTTTCAGGGGATGGACTGATGGTTCTGGTGAACGCGCCGGTTCCGTGCGCGGACCCGGCGTTGCGTGCGGTCGAGATGGCGGTCGATATGCGGTCAGCCGTGCAGGCCCTCGTCGCAGGATGGCGTGCGAAAGGCTACTCGCTGGGCTTTGGCGTCGGCCTCGCCTGGGGGTGGCCACGGTCGGGCAGATCGGATCCGAAAGCCGCCTCGATTACACTGCCGTCGGCAGCGTCGTAAACCTTGCATCGCGTTTGTGTTCGTCAGCCGAGAACGGCCAAGTCCTGATTGACGCCGCCGCGGTCGCGATGGTTGGCAGCAAGGCACCTCTAATCGCACTCGGGTCGCGAACGCTCAAGGGCTTCGACGAGCCGGTAGCGGTCTACGCCATAGATTTCGGAAAGGAGCATAATGCGCGGCGCGGCGACGATGCGCTGTAAGCGCCGACTCGCGTGCGCGGTCGCTGATTTCGCAAAGCTCGCCCTTGAAGCAGATCTGGTCGGTGCGCCAATGGCGAAGAGCTTCAACAAGGTTTACGCGAATCCTGCCGGCCTTCCTCATGTCGCGTCCCGCCCGGACGGTGAGACGGCGGCGGGTTTTGTTGCCGGTGTCCCGCCTCGTGCCGCTCCGACCTGATCCAGACCATAGAGCTGGCCCGCGCGCTTTTCGAAGGCGTTGACCATTCGTTGCACGGCTTCGTTGAACAGCTTGCCGATCAGCGTCTGCAATGTCTTCGAGCGAAACTCGAAGTCGATGTAGAAGTCGATGATGCAGCGTCCCGTTTCGTCGGTCCGGAAGTTCCAGTGGTTGTTGAGGTAGCGAAAGGGGCCGTCGCGGTAGACGACGTCGATGCGGTCGGGGCGGTGCAACGTCACCTCGGACGCGAACCTCTCCCGGAACACTTTGAAACCGATCATCAGGTCGGCGACGAACTGGTTCGGGCCGAGGTGGCGTCGGATGCGGCAGGCGAGGCACCACGGCAGGAATTGCGGATAGCGCTCGACGTCGGCCACCAGGTCGAAAATCTTCTCCGGCGAGTACGGGACGACGCGTTGCTCCGCGTGGGTCGGCATCGAACGGTGATCACCTCACCCGCGTCAGGCGCGGGCCAATTGTTCCAGGCGGGCGCCGCGCAGGGCGGCGAAATCTCGGTCGGCGTGATACGAAGAGCGGGTCAGCGGCGACGACGCCACCAGCAGAAACCCCTTGGCGCGGCCGACCTCGCGATACTCCTCGAACTCCGAAGGCTCGACGAAGCGATCGATGGCGGCGTGCTTCGGCGTCGGTTGCAGGTACTGGCCAATGGTCAGGAAATCGACGTCCGCCGAGCGCAGGTCGTCCATCACCTGCAACACCTCGGCACGGGTTTCTCCCAGCCCGACCATGATCCCAGACTTGGTGAACAAGCGGGCGTCGATCTGCTTTGCGCGGTCGAGCAGCCGCAGCGAGTGGTAGTAGCGGGCGCCGGGCCGGATCCCGGGGTAGAGCCGCGGCACCGTCTCGAGATTATGGTTGAACACGTCCGGCCGCGCGGCAACCACCGCCTCGAGCGCGCCGTCCTTGTGCCGGAAATCGGGGACAAGAATTTCGATGCTGGTGCTGGCAGCGGCGAGGCGGATGCGCTCGATGCAGCGGACGAATTGATGCGCCCCGCCATCGTCGAGATCGTCGCGGTCGACCGAGGTAATCACCACGTGCTTCAGGCCGAGCTTGACGACGGTCTCGGCGAGATTGTCCGGCTCATGCGGATTGACCGCGCCTGGCTTGCCGGTGGCAACGTTGCAGAAGGCGCAGGCCCGCGTGCAGACATCACCCAGGATCATCACCGTCGCGTGCTTCTTCGCCCAGCACTCGCCGATGTTGGGGCATCCAGCCTCTTCGCAGACGGTATGCAGCCCGTGCTCGCGGATGATCCGATGCGTCTCGCCATACGCCGGCGAGGTTGGCGCCTTCACCCGGATCCACGAAGGCTTGCGCGGCGACGGATTGTCCGGTCGATGCTGCTTCTCCGGATGGCGGACGGGGGCGTCGGTGATCATCAATTGCATATGGCCGGGTTCGCGAAACCCGTCAAGCACGTGCGGTGCGCCGAGACCGATTTCGATCGTTCAGGCCGTACTGGATGCGTCAGCCGTTCAGTGCTTTTCGCTCAAGCGAAGGGCAGGCAAACACGCCGGTCGTGACCCCGCGTCGCCATCCCTTCAACCAGCCCGCCAACAACCGAAAAACGGTGGCACTGATAACCTGCGGACCATCCATCGCCGGCGTGCATCGCTCCGGCCTGAACCTGGTCGCACCGATGGAGGCCGAGGACGGCTTACTGCCGGGTTATCGTAAGCGTATAGTCGGCCGTAGAGCCGCGGCGCGCTACGGCGCGAACGAGAAACGGGTCGATCAGATACGTGGTGTCGGCCGGTACCGAGATGGTTGCCTTCGGTCCGTCGATCTCCCCGCGGTGAATTGCTGCGCCGCTCTGATCCCGTACATCCCTGACATTGAAATAGGCGGACGTGCTCGAGGTGGTCATAGCTACCGTCAGCGTCTGACCGGCCTTCGCTGGAACCGCGTAGGCAGTGGACTTGTAGCCCTCGATCCTGCCGGAGACGGTTTTGCTACCGCTTTCCGGGAAGTCGACGGTCTGCAGCACCTGATCCGACGAGAGGAGTGCCTGCGCAGCCGAGGTGTTGACCGTCGGAAGTCCCTTGGGCAAAACGGCCGGGGCCTGTGCCACGGGTGTTGATGGCGCCGCAACGGCCGGTGTCGTGCCGCCGCCGCTGCTTGATCCGCCGCCGCAAGCCGCAACCAGGGTCACCAGAAGCACACTTCCAAATGGCATGATGCTACGAATTGTCATGATAATCCTCCTGCTTCAGAGAGTTATGCAATGGTACGCGACGCGCGAATGGAACAGCACGGACCAATTCATTTTGGATCCTCCGCAGGGCGCCGTCGTGTCAGCGCCCACCACCAAAGCAATGCGGCGTTGAGGGTGATCGCGCCGGTGATCAGGATAATGTTTATCACCGGTGACTCTTCGGCATAACCATCGACCGCGGACAACAGGAACGTCCAGGGCGCGCCAAGCAAGAGCGGGTAGACCGCGGCGAGAGGGTCGTCCCAAGGCAACACGAAGCCGATGATCAGCGCGCCGATGCCGGCGAGCGTGTACATCCCGGCTAACACCCTGAGGATGGAACGTAGCTTCATACTTGGATCCCCAGCAGCGGCGTCGCGTTGCCGTTGCGATCTGCGCTACGTCAAACGGCTTAACGACGCCAGCGTCACCCGCCAAAGATGACTGCATCGGGAATCTCGTAACGTTCGTCGCCCACCCGGATCATGTTGAGGTCGCTCTCGCGCGTGGCGCTGTATGCGGGGTAGCCGTCGGCCTGGCTGGTGTCGGCGCTGTTGAACTTACCTTCGACGAAAAACAGCGCCCGCGTCCTGCGGTCGGGCCAAGTGACGATGACCGTGGCGGTGCCGCCGCCGGCCCGCGCTACGCCGAACTGGCACTGTCCCATCGGTTGACCCTTATGCTGTGCGCACGGGACTTGCCCCTTGGCGTCGAAGTCGCCTTGCCCGGCGCGGGTTGTAGCGGTGGTCGCAGCGTCGTTCGCCGCCGCTGTGTCTTTTCCGGCGTCGCTGATGATCATCTCCAGGCGATAGTTCGCTACTTCGTTCCGCCGCGCCGCATTGCGCACCAGATAGACGCGAATCCTGTAGTCTCCGGTTTCAGGCAGGATCCCCTCATACTGGTTGTCGCCCGTCGAGCCGTTAAACATCGCGGTTTTCGTTTTCGCCCGGCGCCAGGATGTTGAAGTAGTTGGCGGTATTATCGGTCGCCATGCTGACGTTCATCGACTGCCCCTTGCGGGCGTTGAGAACGTAATCGAGGGTCTCGTTACCCTTGATACGCCCGTTGATCGTCGCCGACGAGGCTCCCGCTTTGAAGTGAACCCGTTCCTGCCGGATGTCCTGCGCAAATAACGGCGACGCTTGCAGTGTCAGGGAGGTCGCCAAAGCGAGCCATATTCTTCTCATGCGGGGTTCCTTCTCAACGCGCACCTAGCTGCTTACGTTGCCCCAGCGCAGTCCCGACGTGACGAGCTTCAATGCGGCGCCCTGGCCGATGAGCAACGCGTTGCTAAGCGCGGCTCGTTCGCTTATTACGAGCTTTAGAGCGTGGGTTATGCGACGTCAAGGAGGAGGGAAGTTATGAAGACCGCTGTAGTTGTAATTGCCTGCTGGTGATGGCCGCCGCGTCGGCATCCGCACAGGAACTCAACGACCCGGCTCGTGGGCGTACGAGGGCTGTAAGAAGGGCTTGCTCGACCAGATCAAACAGCAACATCCGCAAGTGACCGCAGTTGAAATCGATGGTCACCTGGACCGTGATCGGGAATCGGACCGAAAGGAAAAGCTATCCGGCAAGGCCACGTTCAACAAGGGCGACGAGAACAAGCACGTAACTTTTGAGTGTATTGTCGATCGGGAAGGCCAAAAGGTCGAGAAGGTCAAGTACGACAACTAGCCTCGTCCTGCTCCCTCCAGGGCAGCTCGCGCCGGAGGACGCCCGCGCCATGGGTGATAGCCCGCGGAGACTGGATCACCTGCCGTCAGCAGCGCAGCGTGACCCGCTGCTTGCGGGACGAGGCACGGATTTAGCGTCGATCTCACTCGCTGGCTTCACCAATCGGCAGCGCGCCGCCGGGAGCGGTATCGGGATGCACGGCGGCGGACGGGTGGGCGCATGGGCTGCCGTTCGCGCTGGCGACGGCTGCAGGGTTGACCTCAACGAGGGCGCCGCGCCGCACCGGCACGAGCAGCGTGACGCCGGCATAGATGGCGCACGGATCGATGCGGCTGCCGGGCAGGTCGGCCGGCACCGAGGCGCTTGGCTGTGCTTTGCGGATGCCCGGCGGCAGATCGCCGAACAGCGGCTCGGCAACTGCCGCGAACGGCGCGAAAATCAGAATGACCAGCGCCGCCGCGCACCAATTAAGCGCCGAGAGTGCGCGATGTCTGTCGCACAAGCGTCCAGTCACCGTGACCTCCATCGCCAAGCGTCTGCTTGCGTGGTCGTGGCGGCTCAGGCGCCGTTCAGCCGTTCCGCCACGTGATCGGCGATCGCCAGAGATGAGGTAAGCCCCGGCGACTCGATGCCGTACAGCGCGATCAGGTTGGGGACGCCGTGGGTCTCCGGGCCGTGGATGACGAAGTCCACCGCCACTTCGCCCGGTGCCTGGATCTTCGGGCGGATGCCGGCATAGTCGGGGGCGAGGGCGCCATCCTTCAGGCCCGGCCAGTAGCGGCGGATCGAGGCGTAGAACTGTTCCGCGCGGCCGGCGTCGACGGTGTATTCGACCGACTCGACCCATTGTGCGTCCGGTCCGAAGCGGCCGCGGCCGGCGAGGTCGCGGGTATAATGCAGGCCAATGCTGGCATGCTCCGGCGGCGGATAGACCAGCCGCTGGAATGGCGGCCGGCCGGCGAGCGAGAAGTAGCAGCCCTTGGAATAGTGCAGCGGCGGCACGCTGGCGGGAGACAGGCCGTCGATGGCGCGCGACAGCGCCTGGGCTCCGAGCCCGGCGCTGTTGACGACGATGTTGCACAGCAGCTCGAAGCTTTCATCGCCGCGTGTTCCGTTAGTGCCGACGCTGCCGCCGGTCTCGACGCGCAACAGAATGCCGTCCTCGCGCACCGAGCCGCTCGCGACCCGGGAGTGAAACGCGAACATCGCTCCCAGCGCTTCGGCGGCACCCTTCAGGCTCAGCATGTAGCCGTGGCTGTCGAAGATGCCGGTTGACGGCGAGTGCAACGCTGCGAGACAGCGCACTTCCGGCTCCATCGAGCGTGCTTCGTCAGCGGAGATCCAGCGGATATCCTCGACGCCGTTGGCCAGCGCCCGGGCCTGTACGCCACGGAGCTGATCGACCTCCGCCTCGTCCGTCGCGACCACCAGCTTCTCGCAGCGCAGGTGCTCGATGCCATGGTCGCGCAGCCATGGGTAGAGCAGGTCCCGCCCACGCCGGCAAAAGCGCGCCTTCAGGCTGCCCGGCGGATAGTAGAGGCCGGCATGGATCACTTCCGAATTCCGCGAACTGGTGACGGTGCCGAACGTTTCGGCCGCCTCCAGCACGATAACCTCGCGACCCGTTGCCGCCAGCGCGTGCGCGATCGCCAGACCGACGGCCCCCGCACCGACGACCACACACTCACACCGTTCAACCATCCCCGCTCTCCATCGCCCGACGGCGCTGGTTTACACCGCTCGACCCCGACCGAGTAGATAATCTAACAAACCTCGCTATCTTGAAAGTTAACAAGTCCATCATTCCGGCCGGCCGGGTTGCGGTCTTACGATGAACGGCAACGACAAGTCTCTCACTACCATCGCCTCGTCGGCGGACGTCGACGCCTTCTTGGAACGGCTTGATCGCCGCGGCGCCCGCGCCTCGGAGACACGAGGGCGGCTGTTGTTCGCGCTCGACGCCACCGGCAGCCGGCAAGCCACGTGGGATAGGGCGACGCGCATCCAGGCGGAAATGTTCATCGCCGCGCAAGCGGTGGGAGGGCTAAAGATCCAGCTCTGTTTCTATCGCGGGTACGGCGAGTTCAAGGCGAGCCCGTGGGTATCGCAAGCGGCGCCATTGCTGAGGATGATGACCTCGGTATCCTGCCGCGCCGGCGAAACCCAGATCGCCAGAGTGCTGCAGCATGCAATCAACGAGGCGCTGGCGCAGCGGGTAGGAGCCCTGGTGTTCGTCGGCGATTGCTGTGAAGAGGTGATCGATCTCCTGGCGAGCCGCGCCGGCCAGCTCGGGACGCTGGGGGTTCCCGCCTTCATGTTCCACGAGGGTGACGATCCCCGAG
This sequence comes from Rhodospirillales bacterium, assembly GCA_016712375.1. Classification (GTDB taxonomy): domain Bacteria; phylum Pseudomonadota; class Alphaproteobacteria; order Rhodospirillales; family Defluviicoccaceae; genus Defluviicoccus. Next base: position 5,085 of record JADJRE010000021.1, on the reverse strand, counting down.
CCGCGCGGGCTTTCCAGGAGGTTGCGCGTCTCACCTCGGGAGCATATTGCCGCTTCGATTCGTCGAGCCCCGATGCCCTGCGTCAGCTCCTGTGCGCCGTCGCCGTCTATGCCGCCGGTGGCGGACCGGCACTGCTGCGTCACGCAGCCTCCGCCGGCGGCGAGGTAAAGCGCATCGCACACCAGATCACGCAGCGGCGAGAGGGGCGCTGACCCGGTGCTCCTCTGGCTGCTCGCCGGTATCGGCCTGCTGTTCCTTGGCCTCGCTGTCGTCCGATGGGCGGCCGCGGCCGATCCGAAGACGCTGTTGTTCGCGGTCAAGACGGCGGCAATCGTCGTTATCGGCGTTGCCGGAGGCCTGTTGCTCCTCAGTGGCCGGGCCGGCTGGCTGTTCGGCCTGCTGCCTCTGCTGCTGCCGTTCGTGCTGCGGCGCAGTGGCTGGGGCGGCTGGGGTGGAACTGCTGCCTTCGGCGGCCTCGGCGGCGTTGGCAAGACGCCCGGACAAGCGTCGCAGGTGCGCACCCGCTTTTTTGACATGCGTCTCGACCACGACACGGGAGAACTCGACGGTGAGGTGTTGGAAGGCCCGCAGGCCGGCCGTCCGCTAAGCGAGCTCAACGTTGGCGACCTCGTGAGAATGCTGCCAGAAGTGCGTGCCCAGGACAGCAGGTCGGGGCGATTGTTGGAAGCTTATCTCGACCGCCGCTGTCCAGACTGGCGTACCGAGCGAACGGCGGGGGACGACGGCGATGACGAGGGCGGAAAAGGGCAGCGCGGGGGCGAACCGGCCGGTGCGATGACCGCCGGAGGATGCCTACCGGGTGCTTGGGCTGAGCGCTGGATCCAGCGAAGAGGAAATCAGGACGGCGCATCAACGGCTGATCCGGCATCTGCATCCCGATCGCGGCGGCTCGTCATTCCTGGCGGCGCAGGTCAACCGGGCGCGCGATGTGCTGCTTGCCGGCGCGCGCCGACGCTGAGCGAAGCCCGGCGCGCCGGGCAGCCATGCTGCAGTCAATCACCGCGACCGCGTCTTTCGGTGGCCCCGGATCGCGAGGTGTGGTATTCGCCTCACGCCAAATCGCTGCTCGATAACCCTGAACATCATCAGGGAGCGCGGCATCGTGATCGGCTAAAGCGCATCCGACGCCCGCGGTCCTCGGTCCTTCCTTTCACGTAGAGGTTGATCAATGCCCAAACCGGTTCGCAAGGCGGTGTTTCCGGTCGCCGGCCTCGGCACCCGCTTCCTCCCCGCGACGAAGGCGATGCCGAAGGAAATGCTGCCGATCGTCGACAAGCCGCTGATCCAGTACGCCGTCGAAGAAGCCCAGGAAGCGGGCATCGAGGAGTTCATTTTTGTCACCGGTCGCGCCAAGAGCGCCATCGAGGACCATTTCGACCACAGCGTCGAGCTGGAGACGGTACTGCGCGAGCGCGGCAAGCAAGACTCGCTGCGTTCGGTGCTCGACTGGATGCCGGCGCCCGGCCACATCTCCTATACGCGGCAGCAAGAGCCATTGGGACTGGGTCATGCTGTCTGGTGCGCACGCAACTTCATCAGCGACGAGCCGTTCGCCGTCCTGCTCGCCGACGACCTCATTCTGTCCCAGCCAGGCTGCCTGAGGCAGATGGTGGACGCGCATAGGAAGGTTGGCGGGAACCTCGTCGCGGTCGAGGAAGTACCGCCGACGATGACCGACCAGTACGGTATCATCGACGCTGCAAGCGAGAGCGGAAGGCTGATCCCCGCAAAGGGCGTTGTCGAGAAGCCGAAGCCCGAAGTGGCGCCGTCTTCCCTGGCAATCATCGGCCGCTACATCCTCGAGCCCATCGTGCTGACCATCCTGGAGCACCAGGAACGCGGCGCCGGCAACGAGATCCAGCTCACCGATGCGATGGCGAAGACGATAGGGCTGGTTCCTTTCAACGGCTTTCGCTTCGAGGGACGCCGCTTCGATTGCGGCAGCAAGGTCGGCTATCTCGAGGCCAACCTGGCCTACGCGCTGGAGCGTCCGGACATGAGCGGGCGGGTCCGGGACATGCTGGCCAAGTACAACTGACGCTGGCGAAACAACCGCCGAGGAGGGGGATTGTTTTTCGATGCGGATCGCGATGATCGGCGCGGGCTATGTCGGACTGGTGTCGGCCGCCTGCTTCTCGGAGTTCGGCGTGGATGTTGTCTGCGTTGACAATGACGCCGGCAAGATCGAGCGCCTGTGGCGGGGGGAAATCCCGATCTACGAGCCGGGGCTCGATACCCTGGTCGCGTCGAATACGGCCGCCGGGCGGCTGAAATTCTCGGTCGAACTGCCGGCTGCGGTGGCCGGGGCGGACGCGGTCTTTATTGCCGTGGGAACCCCCAGCCGCCGCGGCGACGGCCACGCCGATTTGTCGTTCGTCTATGCGGCCGCAGAGGAAGTGGCGAGAGCGGTCACGGGCTACTGCGTGGTGGTCACCAAATCGACTGTACCGGTCGGTACGGGCGATGAGCTGGAACGAATCCTGCGGGCCCGGCTGCCGGAAGGCGACTTCGACGTGGTCTCCAATCCGGAGTTCCTGCGCGAAGGCTCGGCGATCAACGACTTCATGCGCCCCGATCGGATCATCATCGGTACCGAAAGCGTCCGCGCCCGCGAGGTGATGCGGCAGCTCTATCGGGTCCTCTATCTGATCGAAACGCCTATTGTGTTCACCTCACGGCGAACGGCGGAGGTGATCAAGTACGCGGCGAACGCCTATCTGGCGATGAAGATCACCTACATCAATGAAATTGCCGACTTGTGCGAGCAGCTGAGCGCCGACGTTCATGATGTGGCCCGCGGGATCGGGTTGGATGGACGGATTGGCCGCAAATTTCTGCACCCTGGCCCGGGATACGGCGGCTCGTGCTTTCCCAAGGACACGCTGGCGCTGGCGCGGACGGCCGAACAGGCCGGCACTCCCTTGCGGCTCGTGGATACTGTGATTGCCATCAACGACGCCCGTAAGCAGCGCATGGCCGAGCGGATCGTTGCCGCGTGCGGCGGCTCGGTCGAGGGCCGCACGGTGGCGGTGCTTGGCCTGACCTTCAAGCCGAACACCGACGACATGCGTGATGCACCGAGCCTGGTGATCATACCGGCGCTGCTGCGCGCCGGCGCCCGGGTCCGCGCCTGCGATCCAGAAGGCAGGGCGGACGCGCGCAGGCTTCTGGACGGCGTTACCTGGTGCAGCAGCGCTTACGAAGCGGTGGAGGACGCGGATGTCCTTGCCATGCTGACCGAATGGAACGAGTTCCGCGCCCTCGATCTCGCCCGGCTCAAGGCGCTGATGCGCGCACCGGTCATCTGCGATCTGCGCAACATCTATAATCCGGCGGAGATGGCGGCTGCCGGCTTCGACTATGTGTCGATCGGCAGGCCCCCGGCGCATCCCGCGTCAGCGCCCGCCGAACTGGAAGTCGCCAATGAGAGGCTGCATGCTCGATCCCAGCATTCTGCGCGAGTACGACATCCGCGGCGTTGTCGGCGATACGCTTACCATAGATGGCGTGCGTGCCACCGGCAGAGCCTTCGGCACCATGGTGATCCGCGACGGCGGCCGGTCGGTCGCGGTGGGCTACGACGGCCGTCTGAGTTCGCCGGCGCTGGAGGCGGCGCTGGTCGAAGGCCTGGTCTCGACCGGCGTGCACGGTGTACCGCATCGGGCTGGGCCCGACGCCGATGCTGTACTTCGCCGCGCATCACCTCGGCGCGGGCGGCGGCATGATGATCACCGGCTCGCACAATCCTCCCGGAATACAACGGCATCAAGATGGTGCTGGCGGGCAAGGCGTTCTTCGGCGATGCCATCCAGGAGCTCGGCCGGATGGTCGCGGCCGGCGACTTCGTCGAGGGGCGAGGGCGCGGTCGAGAGCGGATTGACGTGACCGACGCTTACCTCGACCGGCTGGTTCGCGACCTGCCGCCGGGCCGGCCGCTGACCGTCGCCTGGGATCCGGGCAACGGTGCCGCGGGCGCGGTGCTGCGGCGGCTCTGCGACCGTCTGCCCGGCCGCCACCTGCTGATCAACGAGGCGGTGGACGGCACCTTTCCGGCGCATCATCCCGATCCGACCGTCGAGGAGAACCTGACGACCTGAAAGGCTGCGTCGCCGAGCACGGCTGCGACCTCGGGATCGGGCTTCGACGGCGACGGCGACCGCATCGGCGTGATCGACGGCGAGGCAGGGTGGTCTGGGGCGACCAGCTGCTGATCATCCTCGCCGGGCCGATCCTGAAGGAGATTCCAGGCGCGACGATCATCGCCGACGTGAAGTCGAGCCGGTGTTCTTCTGAGGAAATCGAGCGGCGCGGCGGCAAGCCGCTGATGAGCCGCACCGGACATTCGCTGATCAAGACGCTGCTGGCTGAGACAGGCGCGCCGCTGGCCGGCGAGATGAGCGGCCATATCTTCTTTGCCCACCGCTACTACGGCTTCGATGACGCGCTTTACGCAGCGGTCAGGCTGCTGGCGGTAGTGATGGCTGCAAAGGAGAGCATTGCCGGGATGTTGAACGCGCTGCCGAAGATGGTCAACACGCCGGAGTTGCGCATCGATTGCGCCGACGAGCGCAAGTTTTCCGTCATTGAAGAAGTGCGTGCCCGGCTGCGTGGCGTGCCCGGGATCGCCGTCCAGGAAATCGACGGGGTACGCGTGAACAACGACGACGGCTGGTGGCTGCTGCGGGCCTCGAACACCCAGCCAGTGCTGGTTGGCCGCTGCGAAGCCCCCGACGAGGTGGGACTCGGCCGGCTGACGTCTGAATTGGTCCGTCAGCTGTCGCTCAGCGGCATTGATGCGGCCGGCATAGCATAGGGATTGCAGGTTCGGCTACCGCGCGCCCATCTCGAAATGATGCGGGGATGGAGTGCGGATACGAAGATGAATAGCAGACAAGGCGAAATGTCCGATCTGCTGACGCGGCTGCGGCAGGAACTGCCGGTGGTGGCGGAGCCGTTTCCGCTCTCCGGGCGGCGCTGCGGCCTGGTTATCATCGACGAGCAGAATGGTTTTGCTACGGTCGGGGCAGGCCCTCTGGCGCCGACGGAGCCGAACGCGCAGATTGC
>JADJRE010000020.1 GCA_016712375.1 Rhodospirillales bacterium | reverse complement strand
TGGCGACCACCGCCCACGGCGTGGTCCGAAGCCGGTGACCGGCACCGCGATCATGTTGGCGGCGACGCTCCAAACCTGAAACCGGTTGGAGTAGAAAGCGGCGAACGTTGTCGTCGCCAGCGTGCGACCAGGGTCGATAAAGGTCTGCCCCGCCGTACGTAGGCGAGGATCCAGGCGGAAGGGCGAAGGCAGGACTGGCTCCGGCGACCGCGCGCTCTGAGGGGAACCTCGTGAGCTGCAATCAGCGTAACGACGGCGTCGAAAGCATCTGGAGCTCGGCCCGAGGCATCGCGCGGTTGCGTCAACCTGGGATGCCAGTACCGCTTGAACGCTACCAGCGCGTTGGGATACCTTGCAGGTCATTAGCACAGCCAGCAGAACATTCGCAATCATCAAGGGGAACGATCACTGACTTCCGGAACCGGTGTGTCCGCCAACGGCGTATAGGGCGCCTACATGCCAGCACCGAGACGGCGGCCCACTTCATGCAAGTCCCAGAGCGAAGTACTGTTTGCGGCACAGAAGGCCAGGCCGCCGCGAGAAGACGGCGAACACCATGCCGGCGGCCAGCCCGGTGTGCCGGCCCGATCGGCAGCGGATGGGCCAGGGCCGGGATCGCGGATCGCCTGCATCGTCGCATCAGGAGATCGCCCGTTGCTCGCCGGTCGGCGGCGCCATTGTGACGGCGGCAACGGTATGGCGCAAATGGGAAGGCGTGCGCACCCGTTCGCCGACAATGAAGCGCAGCCGAGCGAACCACACGCCAAGACCCTCGTCGCCGGTTGGCTGGTCGGCCGGTGGCGTCAGGACAGTGGCCCTGCCGACCGAGTAGCCGACGGCACCGAACCCCTCGAAGTACGCCTGTCGCTGGAAATCGTAGCCGCCCGGCACCGCCGGCGCCGGCGGCGACATCAGCATCGCCCGCGGACGGATGTCTTCCCCAGGGCGGATCGTCGGCTGGCTTGCCGCGCAGCCGCTCCGGGCGCGCGCCGGTGTTTCCAATACGCAGACCGGAGACGACGAGTTAGTCGGCATCATCCGCTGGCCGTCGGGAAACTGTTCGCTGTTGACCACCCGGGCCTGCAGCATCACCGGCCCAACCGCCCGGTTCAGCATGCGGGTGGCAAGCATCAATGACTGCGCCTGGGCAACAGCAAAGCCGGCGGCAACACGAGAACGAACCGTGACGCACCGCCAGCGGGGGGATAACGGGCGCGGCTCCACCAGACCACCGGAACCGCCACCGCCGTGCACCCGGCAAGCACCAACGTGCCGAGCCAGGCCGGGGCTCGCTGTCGAGGGCGAAGTAGACGGCGATGCCGGTACCGACCAGCACCGGCAGCCAGAGAATCAACGCTCCCGCTCCGCGACGAAGGCCCCGGCGGCAGCCCGGGCGAGGGCCGTGACAGCGTTGAGCGTGGGGATGATCCGGAGCGAAGCGGTGACAGGTGACGACATCGGCTCTGATCGATTTGAACAGCCGCTACGGGCGCTAGAAGCCGATAACAGGGCCTCCGATTCCTATATTACCTCATTTGGGTGTGAAGCGATAGCTGCTCTGCCGCCGGTCGCCACAACGTTACTGGCGCTTGGAGAGGTTCTCCCTACGTCGATCAAGATGTGCGGACGCTTAGACCAACTGCTTTTCCAGGGCCGAACTGGCGCGGCTGGCCGGAGGTCACCACGTCGGTGGCTGCGCCAAACTGGCCGCCCGGTGGCTGTGGTGCATGCCGCTGCCGGACGCGACCGGCGACTGGAGGCAATGCGGTGGGGGCTTGTGCCGGTGTGGGCAAAAGACGTCGCGATTGGCGCGCGGATGATCAATGCCCGCGCCGAGTCGCTGGTCGAGAAGCCGGCGTTCCGCGATGCCTTGCAACGGCGTCGCTGCCTGATTCCGGCTGACGGCTTCTACGAGTGGCGCAACCTCCCGGGCGTTGGCGCAGCGGCACAAGTACCTGATCCGAAAACCGACGACAGGCCCGATCCACCACCGGCCTTCGCCGGGTTGTGGGACCGCTGGTTTGATCCGACAGGGACCGAGCTGCTCTCCTGCACGATCATTACCACCGAGGCTAACGTTACCATCCGCCCTCTGCACGATCGCATGCCGGCGCTGCTCGATCCGTCGGAGCAGGAAGCGTGGCTGGATGTCGACGGTGTAGGCGCCAAAGCAGCAACGGCGTTGCTGCGGCCGTGGGACGCGGCGCGAATGGAAGTGCGACCCGTCTCATCCTGGGTCAATGCCGTCGCCCACGAGGGGCCTCGCTGCATCGAGCCGCTGGCAGAACCAGGGTCGTCATCCGCTCAAGGTCTGCTGCTTTAGGCCCTTTGATCCCACCCGCGCAGGGCGAGCTTTGCCACTTCGGCTCGCAGGCTATCGGCGATATGTGCTTCCGCCGCGCCTTCATCGCTTGCCAACGCCAGTGCCGCCGGATCAACCGGCGTGCCGAAGACGATGCGCACCGGGTGCGGCCGCGGCCATCGGCGCTCGCGCGGCATCGCCTCGAACGTGCCGCGGATGAAGCAGGGCACCGCCGGCACGGGCCGGGCGCTGAGCAGCCGGCCGATGCCCGGCAGGAAGCGCTGCAGCTCCCCGTCCGGCGAGCGCCACGATTCCGGGAACCAAATCACCGCGTTGCCGCGCGACAGCGCGCGCTCTGCCATCGCCAGGGTGGTTCCTGGCGCGCGTTCGTCTACCGGAAAGATGTGCGCGATGCGGCAGAAGCGGCGCGACAGGGCGCTGCCGAACAGCCGGCCGCGGTCGCCGCTCCAGTACAGCCTGCGCATTATCGGCAGTGGCAACGCTGCGCCGATCAACGGCGGATCGAGGTCGCTCAGATGGTTGGCGACAATCACGAAAGGCGGCTCCGCCGGCAGGTGCTCCAGTCCCTCGACACGGAGCCGAAAGAACAGCCGGGCAAGCAGGCGATTGAGCCGGTACAGCAGGGTGCCGGCAAAGCTCTCGGCAGGCGAGGTCGGCGCTAGCCAGCGCGCCTCGTCGCCGGCCATCGTCGCCTCGCGCGAAGCCTTCGCCGTGTCGGCGCCCGTTCCGGCGCCCGCGTCGATCAGCCGCAACAGGTCGCGCACGTGAGCCACGCCCGCGAAATCCTGCTCGGCAAGGGCGACGCCCGGCCCCGCTTCCAGTCCAGCCCGGGACTCAGCCACTCCAGCGAGTCAATGCCGAGGGTCGAGTTTGGGGATCGGCATCGAGCGACAAGCCGCGCGCCGCGTATCGATCCTGCAGGACGCGCCATGCCGCGGCAACGGATGGTCGCTCGATCAGCCCCCGGTCGGAGTCCGACAGCGGCTTCGCCGCAGCCGGGCTTCCGCCGGCGCGCGCCTCGTCGTAAAGCTGCGGCAGCAAAAAGCGCCGATATTTGCCGAGCCGCGTGCGTGGCAACGGCTCGCGGACCAGCGCGAAGCCGGACAGCCGCTGGTGGCTCGGCAAGGTCTTCGCGACAGACGCCAAAGCCACCCGAATAACGTCCTCGACACTGGTGTTGGCGGACCTGCGGATCGCCTCCAGATCGGGGAGAATCAGTGCCACCAGCGCGCCCTCCCGGTCCAGAACCGCAAGCTCGCGGATTGCCGGATCGGCGCCGTACCGCTCTTCCAGATCCTCTGGGAAGACGTTCTTGCCGCCGCCGAGGACGATCAGCTCCTTCAGCCGACCCGCGACCGTGAGGTAGCCGTCCGCATCGACACTGCCGAGATCGCCGGTGCGGAACCAGCCGTCGGTGGTGAAGGCGGCGAGGTTCGCTTCGTCGTCGTCGATGTAGCCGTCGAAGACGCTTGGCCCCTGCAATTGGATCTCGCCGCTGCCGCTGTCGTCCGGTTCGGCGATGCGGATCTTCCCGTCGACCAACAGCGGGCGACCCTCGCTGCCGATCCGCTGCGCGCCGGGCACGTTGCCGGTGAACGCCGAAGCCGTCTCCGCCAGCCCGTACCCGGAAAGCGCGGTGAAGCCCAGCCCTTCCAGCTTCCAGACGTGCTCGGGCGCCAGCTTGGCGCCGGCCGAGACCAGCAGCCGCAGCCGGCGGCCGAGCCGCGCGTGCACCTGGGGAAACAACAGCCGGCCGAGGCGCAACCCGAAACGTTGCGGGCGCCCACGGAGGGTCGCCAGGAGAGCCTCGAAGAGGCGACCGACCAGCCGCCCGCGCGCCTTCGCCTGACCCGCGAGACCGGCGATGATCGCCTCATACAGACGGGGGACGCCGATCATCGTCGTCACTCCCGCCATGTCCAGCGCGCGGACGATCTTCGCGCCGGTAGCGGCTTCCGGCAGGACGACGGTGGCGCCCACCGACAGCGGCGTCAGCAGTCCGACGACGAAGGGATAGACGTGGTGCAGCGGCAGCGGCAGCAGCAGCCGGTCACCATCGCCGATCAGTCCTAAGCCGCCAATCGCTCGCACGTTCGCCTCGATGTGCCGGTTGCGCAGCGCAAAGGCCTTCGGCCGTCCGGTGGTACCGGACGTATAGACCAGCATCGCCGAAGCGTCGGCGGAGAGTTCCGGCAGCGCCACGCGGGTGTCGTCGGTGTACAGCCTGGACCACGAAGCGGCTTCCGTCGACTCGGCGTCGATGAGGAACGTCTGCAAGGGCTCGGCGCCCGCCGTCGCCGGCGCCTTGCCCAGATGGCTGGCGACGGTGAACAGCCGGCGCGCGCCACTCGACCGCAGGATCGCCGCGGCCTCCTCGCCTTCGGCGAGATCGTCAATCGCCACCGCAACGCCGCCCGCCGCGGCGATGGCGAGACGGCTGATCACCCAGGGAGCGCCGTTCGGTGCCCACAGACCGACCGGCTCGTCCGGCGCGAGGCCCGATGCCCGCAGGCCGCGCGCCAAGGAGCAGACGCGCCGGGCAACGGCGGCGTAGCTGTGGACGTGCAGCGTTTCTCCCCGAACCTCGATCACCGCCGGCGTCTCGCCGCGTTGCCGCAGGCGATCCAGCAGCGATGCGAAAGCGAACATGTCCAGTTCTTTCCCTTGCGGCCGCACGTCGTGGATCCGTGCTGCAATAATCCTACGTATTTCGCGTTTCTAAGCGAACCGGACAATTACCAACTTGTCTCTTGCCCATAGGGCTTGGTGCATGTTACTCGCGTAAAACTTTTGCTCTTTAACAGGGAGATCACTCTGTGGCCGGCCCTGTCATGCCCCACATGGGACGTTCAACTTTTCATCATGGAGCGGAGCGGGAAAATGAAAGATCACCCCACGCGAGTAAGGGCTTTGAACGTGCTGGCGTGTTCAGCATTTGCACTTTGTGTCTTCGCCAGCCAGCCTGCCATGGCGACTGGGTTCACAAACAGCAGTCTTAACAGCCCGTTGACGAAGTCCGCCGGCTCTGACTCCATGGGTTGATCAGGGACTTGGGGATTGCCCGGATGGCGCTGGGTCGGCAGGGGATCGGCAAGGGGTGATCTGGTGGTGACGTGGCGGGAGATGCCGCGGTCGCCGGGGCATGTTTTCTACGATCGGCTTCAGGGGGTGCTGATCGAGGCCGGCTTCGACGCGTTTGCCGAGACGATCTGCAAGCCGTATTACGCGGCGAAGATGGGGGCACCGTCGGTTCCGCCCGGCCGCTACTTCCGGATGCACATGGTGGGGTATTTCGAGGGCATCGACTCCGAGCGCGGGATCGAATGGCGCTGTGCGGATCGCTGTCGCTGCGGGAGTTCCTGCGGCTGCGGACGACCGAGCGGGTGCCGGATCATTCCTGGCTGTCGAAGACGCGCTCGCGCCTGCCCGCCGAGGTTCACGAGACGGTATTCGGCTGGGTGCTGGCGCTGCTCGCCGAGCGCGGCCTGGTGAAAGGCGAGCGGATCGGCGTCGATGCCTCGACCATGGAGGCGAACGCCGCGCTTCGGACGATCGTGCGCCGGGAGACGGGCGAGACCTACCGGGAGATGCTGAAGCGGATGGCCACGGAAAGCGGCATCGAGACGCCGTCCGCCGACGATCTCGTTCGCATCGATCGCGCCCGCAAGGGCAAGAAGCTGTCCAACGCGGACTGGGTGAGCGGGACCGATCCCGAGGCGAAGATCGCCAGGATGAAGGACGGCACCACGCGTCTGGCCTACAAGCCGGAACACGCCGTCGATCTCGACACCGGCGCGGTGGTCGCGGCGGAGATCACCGGCGGACGAGGGCGACACGACGACGTTGCCGGGCACGCTGGAGGCGGCGGCGGCGAACCTGGCTTCCAGTCGATCGCGCGCCTGCGACGGCCGAGCCCGCCGAACTCGTCGCCGACAAAGGCTACCACTCCCGGGCGGTGCTGAAAGACCTCGACGGCGGTGTCTGGAAGACGCGGATCGCCGAGCCGCAGCGCAAGAGCTTCTCTCGCTGGCACGGCGACACCGAGGCGCGGGACGCCGTCTACGCCAACCGCAACCGGCTCCGCTCCGCGGTCGGCAAGGCGGCGATGCGAAAACGGGCCGAGATCGTCGAGCGATCGTTCGCTCACACTCTGGAGCGCGGCATGCGGCGGACCTGGCTTCGCGGCCGGGAAAACGTCCACAAGCGCTACCTGATCCACGTCGCCGGCCACAACCTCGGCATCCTGATGCGCCATCTGATCGGCGTCGGCACCCCAAGGGAGGCCGCCGCCCGCGCTGGGTGCTGCTGTTCGTCGTTCATAGCGAGGAGATTCTGGCGATGCTCCTCTTCGCTGTCCCTGACACCGACGGCCGTGGCGACTTCGCCCTCCTCATCGTCGCCGTCACCGCCAACCCGACATGATCACAACGGATACATCGTCAACGGGCTGTTAAAGGGGGGTACGCTTATGTAAATAATACTGCAGGTGTTGCCAGCTTCGGCCCGATAATCTTCGACGGAGACGGTGGATTAAAGCTGCAGATCGTCACAAACCTACCCTGTGCAACGCCCGCTCCCGGTTGTGCCAGGGTCCTCGGCGGTTTCGACGTAACTGGCAGTTACGATGTACAACCCGATGGGACTGGTGTTGCAACGATCGAATTCCCTCAACCAACTGGGCCGGTTACGTATGACTTTGTGATCGTCGAGGCTAGCAGAAGAGAACCTTCGCCACTGGCGATCGAGGTTTTTGCGGCTGGCAGAAGCGGAGGGCTCGATGGACAGTTAATTGCTCCTACATGGACCCGAAGGTTCGATAAGTGATCAAGAAGCCGACTTAGCGACAAAGCCAGGGTAGCCGGGTGGGAATTGACCTCGCACTCCACGCAGCATTGCAGTGAGCCGCTACCGCGGCTCACTGAGCTTTATGGATAGCATCCTGCCATCAAGCGGCACGTGGCTCGAAATTGTGGACCTTTGCGCTTCACCTATCCCAACTTTGCATTGAACCTTCGGCGCCCCTTGTCACCCGCAGCAGGCGCCTTGAAAACGGCTTCCGGTCAAGCTGTGTCAACGGACCCTACAACGGCGCGCAATGGAGATTTCGCCGAATCCGCAAATGGCGAACCACGATGACTCAGCAACCCCACGCGCCATATGCCAGACGGAGCGCCGAGCACGAGTGGCTCTCTCCGCGGCTCGTGTGGATGATGACGAGTTGTCCGCCAGCGGGCCGTTGCGAAGACCAGGCGAAGCGTCGGCGTTTGGCAAACTAGGGTTCGACAAAATAGGGTTCGACAAAGGGCGTTCATCGTCAAGATGAGGTGCGTCGGCAACCAGCGGAGTCGTGCAGGCTGGAAGGTGCTCGGGAGGCGTCATGGAATTATGACGGCACGCGCGTCTCGGGGTGGAGGCTGATTGCCGGCGGCTGCCCGTCAAGGCGGAGCATCGGACCCGGCCGTCCAGTCGTCCGCCGCACGCGCCCTCAACCCGGAGTGCGTTGCGTCATCCGGTAGCCGCGCGCCGGAGCCAGCGGGATGGTCTGCCGATGCGACAGAGCGGCCGGGCCTTGGGGGAAAGGCCCGGCCTAGTCTCGCCGGCAATTGTTGCCGTTTGACGCGCACGCGCTTCGGTAAAGCAATTCTTAACCGTTACGGCGTCCTGGCGAAGTGACACCGGTCACCCGGCGGCTCCTCGGGCGTGGCCGCGACCGCCGCCGCCCCGATTTCAGCCTTAAACGAAGGCTTGTTTGGCGAATTCGACGTTCGTCAGCCAGCCGGTGACCGACCTCGCCCGCCGCTCCAGTGCGGGCGTCAGCCCGCCGCGTCAGACGACCATCCCAGAACCTCGCGCAGGAGGCCGACGCTGACCTTGCGTCTTCTCCCAAGAGCCGCCGCGTCGAGGTCGGCGACCAGCCGGCGCGCGGCGGCGAAAGAGCGCTCGATCCGCTGCAAGGCATAGGGGATGACGTCCTCATCGACGTTCAGCCGGCGGTCGCCGAACAGCTTCACCAGCACCCCCGCGATGAGCGGGTCGTCGGGTGCGGCGATGCCAACCGCGTCGGCGGCGAGCAGTCGCGAGCGAAGGTCGGCGAGGGCGATCCGCCAGCGCGCCGGCGGTGTTTCGCCGATGAGCAGCAAGTGGCCGCCGCGCTCGGCCACGGAGTTGTGGAGGTGCAGCAGCGGGCGTTCAAATCCATCAGCGACTGCACGGTCGGCATCGTCGATAATGCAGGCGCTAGCGCCTGCGGCGACATCGATCATCTGGTCGAAATGCAGAGTCGAACAATCGATCAGCATTCCGCTGCAGCGGCTGAGAAAGACGTGCGCGAGATGCGTCTTGCCGCAGCCGGTTGGTCCCCACAGGATCAGCGCCGGCGTCCGCCAGCCGGGCCATGCCTGCAAGCGTTGCACTGCCTCGCGATTGGAGTCGGCAACGAGGAAGTTCTCCCCCGCGAGCGATACAGGCGGCGCGAAGGGCAGAGTGAGTTGTCGCGGCGGCCTCATGGCGGGTCGGCGGGCCCGATATCGCTTAATTTCGACGGCTTCAGATGCGGGTCAGCATACAGGGCGCTGTCGCGGTAGCGCTGCACCCCGTGGCGAACGAGCACGCCCATCGCCGCCGCCACCGGCACCGCCAGCAAACCAACGGTGATCCCCAACAAGGCCGCTCCGGCGGTGACGGCAAATAGCAGCCAGACGGGATGCAGGCCAACCCGATCGCCAACGATTTTCGGCGAGACGAAGTTGCCCTCCAACACCTGACCCGACACAAACACCGCCGCGACCAGCGCTATTGGCACCCAGCTGTCGAACTGCGCCGTTGCCAGCAGCAGGCTGGTACCAAGTCCCACGATGTTGCCGAGATACGGGATGATCGACAGCAGCCCGGCGCCGGTGCCCAGCAGTAGCCCGAAGTCGAGGCCGACCAGCGTCAGTCCGATGGCGTACCAGCCGCCGAGCAGTAGACACACCAGCGCCTGGCCTCGGACAAATCCGCTGAGCCGGTCGTCGATCTCCTGGGCCAGTTTGCGAATGGTCAGGGCGTTGTGCCGCGGCAGCAGCGAGTCGATATGCGCCACCATCCGGTCCCAGTCGCGGATCATATAGAAGGCGACCACCGGCATGATGAACATCAGCCCCATCAGACTGAGCAGGGCGGCGCCGCCGGTCAGGATACCGGCGATGATTTGGCCGACCCAGCCAACGATGTCGCCGGCATGCGACTTGATTGCCTCGTCCATCTGCGCTGCCTGGCCTGGTGTCAATCGGGCGCGCAGCTTACGCAGCATGGGCTGCACCTCGCGCCGCAACTCGTCGATGTAGGCTGGCGCGCGCGCTACAAGATCAGAGACCTGATCGGTAAGGATCGGCACCAGGACAACAAGCACCATGCTGACGACCAGCAAAAACGCAAAGATGATCAGCAGCGAAGCCGCTGTCCGCGGCAGGCCCAAACGCTCCAGCCGATCAGCGACCGGATCCAGCAGGTATGCGACTCCCATGCCGGCGACGAACGGCAGCAGGGCTCCGCGCAGCAGGTAGATGATCGCGGCGAACAGCGCGAACAGCAGCAGCCAGAGGACCAAGCGGCGCTCGGTGCTCATCGCGACGGCACCTGTTGCGGCATCACAAGATCCGGCGTCATCGGCACCGCACTGTCATCCTGCGGCGGCAGCGTGGAAGCTTCGGCGATCATCCAACGGCCGTTGTCGTTCCGCAAGGCGAGGCCATACCGGGTCAGGGCGGCGGCCAGGTCGTCGGTACCGCCGGGATAAGCGATCGCCACGGTGGCGTACTCCCGCCCGACGGAGAGGACCTGTACGCGTTCCGCCTGTGGCAACTCGCTCAGCCGGCGGCGCATTGCCACCCAATCTTCCAGTGTCAGCGTCGGCACCCATACCACAGTCCGGAATACGGGCTTGATCGAGACAGCGTTGCTGCGGCGCCAGGCGGCTTGCAGATCCTGGATCACTGCTGCCGCCGCCTCGCTGAAGACCGCTGGGTCATTTTCCGGCGCCCCGAGCGGATAGGTCTTGTCCGGCAGCGGTTGCGGAGAGCCGCTTGCCGGGTATCGGGCGGAGGAGATCTTCAGATGGCGGCCGGCGGCGTCCGCGGTTGCGATGGTGGCCGTTGTAACGAGAACGTCGTCGGCACCGTTGCGGCGTGCCAGATCGGCGAGCCGCCCACGGTCGGCCGCGAGCCCCGGGTCGCTCGCGATCGCGCCAGCGTCGCCGCCGTCTGCCGGGGCCAGACGCAGTGGCACGAGGCCGCGGTCACGAACCGCGGTCCGCCACGCCTCGCGCCAGGCGCCCGCCGTGCTGGTTTGACTGTCGCCGGCGGATATGGAAACCGGGAGCACCAGAACCGGATTCGATCGCGTTGTGGCAAAGCGGGCGCTGCGGCCGGCGAGAAGGCGCTTCACCACATCCGGCCTGAAGTTGTAGTTGAGGGTGGCGATGTAACGCACCGCCGAGGTCTTCTCGTCCGTTACCCAGAAATCCTTCACCGCGTCGCCGATCTGCGGCAACGCCGCGATCTTTGCCCGCTGTGCCGGATCCACGAGCCGCTGCACCATGATCTCCCAGGCACGGCGCTCGCCCGCCTGCAGCGCTTTGGTACGCGCCGCCGCGGCGGTGAGGTCGGTTTCGTCGACGCGGATACCCAGCACCTGAAAAAGATCGTCTTCCTCGGCCGCGGCATCGCCGGCCGTCGCCAAGATCAGCAAGACCACCAGCAGTGCAGCCAGCACCAACGGCCCGGCATATCGCGGGCAGACGATGATTGCGAAACGGCCCCTATCCATTATGCTTCCCACGGTGCGCCGCCACGAGCCGCGGCAAATTAACATGTTGGGCGGGGAAAGCCATCAGCGGGCTCTCATACAAGGACGCGGGCGTCGATATCGACGCGGGCGAGCGGTTGGTGGACGCCATCCGGCCGCTGGCGCGGACGACCCGGCGCAGCGGTGTCGCTGACGAACTGGGCGGGTTCGGAGCGCTTTTCGACTTGCGGGCCGCTGGTTTCGTCGATCCCCTTCTCGTCGCCTCGACAGACGGTGTCGGCACCAAGCTGAAGCTGGCGATCGCCTGCGGCCGGCACGAGACGGTCGGCATCGATCTGGTCGCCATGTGCGTCAACGATCTTGTCGTGCAAGGCGCGCAGCCGCTGTTCTTCCTCGACTACTATGCTACTCCCCGCCTGTCGGTAGAGCACGGCCGCAGCGTCGTCGCCGGCATTGCCGAGGGATGTCGACAGGCGGGCTGCGCGCTGATCGGCGGCGAGACCGCCGAGATGCCGGGCCTCTACGCCGACGGTGACTACGACCTCGCCGGTTTCGCGGTGGGCGCCGTCGAGCGCGGTCGGCTGCTGACCGGGGACCAGGTCGCCGACGGGGATGTCGTCCTCGGGCTGGCTTCGAGCGGGCTGCATTCCAACGGGTTCTCTCTGGTGCGCAAGATCGTCGCCGACGCTTGTCTGGACCTGCGGGCATCGGCGCCGTTCGACGACAACCTGACACTGGGAGAGTCGCTGCTGACTCCCACCCGCATTTATGTCGCGTCCTGTCTCGCCGCACACGCGGCGGGCGGGCTGCAGGCGCTGGCGCATATCACCGGCGGCGGCCTGATGGAGAACATCCCGCGCGTGCTGCCGGACGGCCTTGCGTGCATACTCGACGCCGCCCGCTGGCCGCTGCCCCCGGTGTTCGCCTGGCTGGCGCGGACAGGCGGCATTGCAGCGGGTGAGATGGCGCGCACGTTCAACTGCGGCATTGGCATGGTAGCGGTAGTTGCGGCGGATCGGGCGGCGGCGCTTGCCGCAATCTTCGAAGCTGCCGGCGAGCGGGTGTTCCAGATCGGCCGCATCGTCGGCCACCCTGGCGATGAACCACGCGTCGTCCTACAGAACGTGGAGCGCGTGTGGCCCGGTTGAAGGTGGCGGTGCTGATATCCGGACGCGGCAGCAACCTGCAGGCCCTGATCGAGGCCTGCGCGGCCCCCGCTTTTCCGGCGCGGATCGTCCTCGTGCTGTCCAACGTAGCGGATGTCTTCGGCTTGGAGCGAGCCGCGGCCGCCGGCATTGCAACCCGCGTTGTTGATCACCGGGGTTTCGACGGCCGCGAACAGTTCGAGGAGGCGCTGCACCGCGCGCTGATCGAAGCGGGCGCCGAGTTGGTGTGTCTCGCAGGGTTCATGCGGCTGCTCACCGACGGCTTCGTCGAGCGCTGGCGCGATCGGCTGATCAACATTCACCCGTCGCTGCTGCCGGCGTTTCGCGGCCTGCATGTGCACCAACGTGTCATCGCCGCCGGTGCCCGCTTCTCCGGCTGCACAGTGCATTACGTTCGACCGGCGATGGATGATGGCCCGATCATCGTGCAGGCCGCCGTGCCGGTGCACGAAGACGACGACCCCGACCAACTCGCGGCCCGCGTGCTGGTGGAGGAGCACCGCATCTATCCGTTGGCGCTGCGCCTGATCGCCGAAGACCGAACACGCGTCGAGGCCGAACGCGTGTTTGTTACGGGAGCTGAGGCGCCCCTGGCGGCGCTGATCAACCCCTTACCGCCCGCCGCCCCTTCCTGAGCTGGCAAGCGGACGGGCGGCAACAGGACAGATCAGCCGGCAATCTCGATGTCGCTGAAGAAGAAGGTGATTTCCTTCGCTGCATTTTCCGGGGAATCGGAACCATGCACAGAATTCTCCTGCACGTTCAGGCCGACCGCCTTGCGGATCGTGCCTTCGGCAGCGTTCGCCGGGTTGGTTGCGCCCATGATCTCGCGGTTGCGGGCGATCGCGTTCTCACCTTCCAGCACCTGCGCCACAACCGGGCCGGAGCACATGTACTCGCACAGCTCGTCGTAGAAGGCGCGTTCCGCATGCACGGCATAGAACTTCTGCGCATGCTCCTTCGTCAGCTGCAGCCGCTTCTGAGCGACGATGCGCAGCCCGCCGTCTTCGAAGAAGGCGTTGATCTTGCCGGTAACGTTGCGCGCGGTGGCGTCCGGCTTGATGATTGAAAGTGTTCGTTCGACGGCCATGGGTGTGGGTCCCTCTCCCCTTGTTGTCGTGAAAACCGCGTCTTACCGAGGCTGAAGATGGCGCCAAGCGCGCGGACGGCCGCCAACCGCGTTAACCATTTCTTGCGCACGCGGTTCGGAGCCGGCCGCGTTATATATCCGGCCCCCCACCGCCTGACAAGCCAGCCACCCGCCTAATATAGCGAGCACGTCAAGTTGTTCGGTTCAGGTAGCACATGAAATTGTCCGCTGCTGTTGTTGCCGCGGAGGTCGGCGCGAACGCTACCAGGAGGAGGGCGAGGGCGAAGCCGGATCGAAGGGGCGACCTACACCGCTGCGGTGGCGCGTTGCAACCGGCCTCGCCACGGTTGACAATGCAAAACCGCGTCGACATCGGCAGCGCAGGATGGGTGGCCGAGCGGTTGAAGGCACCGGTCTTGAAAACCGGCAGACCCGCAAGGGTCTCGTGGGTTCGAATCCCACCCCATCCGCCACTTCAGAATAGACTGGATAAGGCGGGCGTCGCTGATTAACCGGGGGCCATGGGGCTGCGTGGACATGGCTGGTTCGCAGCGACTGGAGTTTTGCCTGGGTTCGAACAGGTACGTCCGAAGCCGTATGGTGGTGCTGAGTAGGGCGAAGCCCACCATCTCCCGCATCCGCATCCGCATCCGCTGCCGCTGCCGCTGCCGGCGGTGGACTCCGTACGGTTAATTCCACAACCCCGACCTTGACCAGGCCGACATCTTGCTTCCCATATGAACAAGCGTCAGCTCGCGTCAGAGTGGGAGACACAGACGGATGGCCGGTTGCTGCCAGGATCCCTCCTGTCACATGGACACAAGTTCGGCAGATGCTGCGTCCAGTCGCCCGGCGTGGCGCCGCGTGCTGTGGGTCGCGCTCGCGGTGAATGCCTGCATGTTCGCCGCCGAGATCGTCGCCGGCGTCGTCAGCGGCTCCGCTTCGCTGCAGGCGGACGCGCTCGACTTCCTTGGCGATACCGCGAACTACGCGGTGAGCTTGGGCGTTGCCGGCATGGCTCTCACCTGGCGGGCTCGCGCCGCTCTGCTAAAGGGCTGGACGCTCGTTGCACTCGGCTTCTGGGTCATCGCCTCGACGGCGTGGTACGCTTCGACAGGCACAATTCCCGAAGCAAAAGTGATGGGCATGGTGGGTATTGCCGCGCTCATTGCCAACCTGGTCGTGGCGGCCATCCTTTACCGATATCGCAGCGGCGACGCCAACATGCGCTCGGTGTGGATCTGTTCGCGCAACGACGCAATCGGCAACCTCGCTGTGATCGCCGCCGCGCTGGGAGTCTTCGGTATCGGCACGGGCTGGCCCGATGTGATCGTCGCGGCAGTGATGGCGGCGCTTGCCATCACCGGCGGCCGGCAGATCGTTCTTCAGGCGCAGAGCGAGCTGCGGTTCGAACGATCGCGATCTGCCACGATCATGCCCGCTGAGTAGGGGCAGGCGGCGTCAGGTCTACCACAGCGCAGCTTAACCTTGCGTGACCCTGCGCTGCGACGTGTTGAACTCTCCGGCGATCGGCGCGGCGCGGATCATTTGCTCGATATCCGCCGCCATCATCGGACGGCCGAAATGATACCCCTGCACCTCGTCACATCCCTCGACGGCGAGAAACTCGGCCTGCGGCCCCGTCTCCACCCCTTCGGCGTTGGTGCGGATGCCAAGGCTGCGTCCCAGGCGGACGACGGCGCGGACGATCGCCGTCGCATCGCCGCCTTCGGCAACGTCGCAGACGAATGAGCGGTCGATCTTTATCTTGTCGAACGGGAAGCGGCGAAGGTAGCCGAGGCTCGAGTAGCCAGTGCCAAAGTCGTCCATCGCGACGCTGACCCCCAGGTTCTTCAAGGCGCGCAGCGTTGTGATCGTCGCCTCGGTGTCGTGTAGCAGAACGCTTTCAGTAATCTCCAGCTCCAGACGTTCGCCGAGCATGCCGGTCTCGGCGAGGACGCGGGCGACGGACAGCTCCAGGCCGGGCATGCGGAACTGCACGGGCGACAGGTTCACCGCCATTTTCAGACCCGGCCAGCGGGTTGCCTGGCGGCAGGCGGTCTGCAACACCCACTCGCCAAGCGGTCCGATCAGACCAGTGTCTTCCGCGACCGGAATGAAATCTCCTGGCAGGATCGGGCCGCGCTCGGGATGATACCAGCGCAGCAATGCCTCAACGCCCACCAGCCGCCCGCTGGCGAGATCGATCTGTGGCTGGTAATGCAGCTGAAATTGTTCTTCCGCCAGTGCCCGCCGCAGATCGGTCTCCAGCCGCTTGCGGGCGTTCAGGCGGATGTTCATCTCCTCCTCGAAAAAGCAGAAGGTGCCGCGGCCCTCCTCTTTCGCCCGGTACAGGGCGAGATCGGCGCTCCGTAACACCGCCTCCGGATTGTCCGAGGGCATACCGGTCGACAGCGCGATGCCAACGCTGCAGCCGATGATCGCCTCGTGGCCGTTCAGGTCGAAGGGTTCCGCCAATCGCTCAACGATACGCTGCGCCACGACTGCCGCGGCTTCCGGCTGGGCGGGGCCGCTCTGGATGATCGCGAACTCGTCCCCGCCGAGCCGGGCGAGCGTATCGGTCTCGCGCAGACAGGTGCGCAAGCGCCCGGTAACCCGCCGCAGCAACTGGTCGCCCGCAGCGTGCCCGAGGGTGTCGTTGACGTCCTTGAACCGGTCGAGGTCAACACACAACACGGCCGTTTCGCCCCCAAGCCGACGACTTTGCGCCAGAGCCTGCCGAAGACGATCCTGAAAAAGCGTGCGATTGGGAAGGCCGGTCATCGCGTCGTGACTGGCGAGAAACGAGGCGTCCTGAACCGCGCGCTGCAACGCCCGCAGCGGCATGACGCGCAGCGCCACGAACAACAGCAGAGCCAGCAGCGAGGCGATGGCCGCGACGAAAGCGGTGCGCGTAAGCAGGTCATCCAGAGGTCGACGGATCTCCACCTGTGCCACGACACGGTCCGCCTGGTAGATCCGCCGAGCCTCCACCAGCTCGAGTGCGAGCGGCCACGGCGCGTTCTTGCTATGATGGCCGAGCTGCACGACCACGCTGCCCTTCGCGTCGTAGATGGTGTGGGTGTACGCTTCCGGACCGGGGAAGCTGTTCAGGATGGCGAGCAGGCGCGTTATCTCGGTTTGCCAGTTCGCCGGATTGTGGCTAATCAGCGAAGAAACCAGAGACGCTTCCTGTTTGGTCTCCGCCTCTATTTGCCCAGCCTCGAATTGCTGACCGAAATGGAAGTAGGCGAGCGGCAGGACGGTGGCGACGACGAGCGCGGCAATTGTGGCGATGACCGTGGTAAGCCGGGCCAGCCCCGAGCCGATTACCCACGAACCGCTGGGGTCTCGTTGGCTGGTGAACAAAGCAAGATGCGCAGCGTCGCTACCTGCGGCAGATGGATGACGGAAGACGGTTGAAGGGCTTGCACGCATCGGACCGGTCCGCTGTGCGCGGGCTGATCCCGCGCTTCTCGCCGAATGATGGGTGCCGATGGTAAAGGAAAGCCTAAGTTCTAGGACAGGTTGCTTAAGCGCGGATCACTTCGCCGTTCCGCGCACATTCCGCCTCGGCCAGCGCGACGAATGCATCGAGAAGGGCAGGGTCATCGGCCGGTCTAAGGGTGAGGGGGTCCTCTGTTGGGAAGGCGCTGGCGCGCATGCGGGTGCGCGCCGCCCCAGGGTTGATGAGATTGGCGCGAACCGGCGTGTGCTCGATCTCATGCGCGTAGGAGCGCACCAGGCTTTCCAGCCCGGCCTTGGAAGCGGCATAGGCGCCCCAATAGCCGCGGCCGCCGGCGACGCCGGACGTGACGAAGATTGCCCGGCCCGCCGGCGCGGCCCGCAACAGCGGATCGAAGCTGCGCAGCAGTCGCCAGTTGGCAGTGAGATTGACGGCGATCACTTCGTCCCACGTCTTCGGGTCGATATGTCCGACAGGTGTCAGCGTGCCAAGCACGGCGGCGTTGCCCACCAGCACGTCGAGCCGCCCCCAGCGTTCCCACACCGCCGCGCCGATCCGATCGATCACCGCGAAGTCGGCGAGGTCGGCAACGACCAACGAGGCATGCCGGCCTTGCGCCCGCACCGCGTCGTCGACTTCTTCCAGAGCGCCCTGCGTCCGCCCGACGAGCACCAGATCGGCGCCTTCGGCGGCGAAACGCAGCGCCACCGACCGTCCGATGCCGCGTCCAGCGCCGGTGACCAGGGCGACCCGGCCGGCCAGCCGAGCGCCGGCCGTCATCGGATTGCCTCTTCAAAGATTGCGACGCGCTTCAGCAGCCGAGTGTTCCTCGCAAACGACAATTCAGCTTTGAGAGTGTCATGCTGCTCTTCTGCAGTTGTACTTCTCGAAGCCGCTCCAGGCAGGCCGCATAGTCACCAACTTGACGGAGGTAGGTTTCGACTTCACGCTTGCATCGAAGAGCCGAGAACTCTTCATCAAAGGAGTAACGTGAGTTGATACACAAAGGCTCGCCCGGTTCCACACAATAGTCGACGGCTGATGCTGCCCTGGTGAAGAGACCTGAGAGCAGCACAAAAAGAACGGCAAGGTTCCTGCAAGCGCGACTCATGGTGTGACCTTCCGGATCGGCGGCGGCCGATCACGGCCGTCTATTCTTCAAGGAGCGATAGCTGATTGTCTGCTGGATCCTTTTCCTGATCAACCAACCGGATCGGGTAGTCACCGGTAAAGCAGGCGTCGCAGTACTGCGGACGGAATACATCACGCCCTGCCTCTCCAACCGCGCGGTAGAGACCGTCGATGCTTAAGTAGGCGAGGGAGTCGACGCCGATATAGCGGACCATTTCTTCCAGATTGCGTGTCGCCGCCAGAAGTTCCGATCGCTCCGGCGTATCGATGCCGTAGAAGCATGAATGGGTGGTGGGTGGGCTGGAGATGCGCAGATGCACCTCGGCGGCGCCTGCATGGCGCACCATTTCGACGATCTTCACCGAGGTCGTGCCACGGACAATTGAGTCATCGACGAGGATTACCCGCTTGCCTTTCAGCCGGGCGACGTTGGCGTTGTGCTTGAGCCGAACACCGAGAAGCCGGATGTGCTGCGCCGGCTCGATGAAGGTGCGACCGACGTAGTGATTGCGGATGATCCCGAGTTCGAACGGAATGCCGCTCTCCTCGGCGTAGCCGATGGCCGCCGGCACACCGGAATCCGGTACCGGCACTACCAGGTCGGCTTCAACCGGACTTTCGCGGGCGAGTTCGATGCCGATCCGCTTGCGGACCCCGTAGACGTTCTTGCCTTCGATCGTTGAATCTGGGCGGGCGAAGTAGATGTATTCGAAGATGCAGAACCGCCGCGCCACCTTGGCAAACGGCTTGATCGAGCGAAGCCCCTGATCGTCAACGATGATCATCTCGCCCGGCTCAACGTCGCGAACGAACTGGGCGCCGATGATGTCGAGCGCACAGGTTTCCGACGACAGGATGTAGGCGCCGTCGAGGCGTCCCAACACCAGCGGCCGAACGCCGTAGGGGTCGCGCATGCCAATGAGTTTGCGCCGCGTGATCGCGACGAGCGAATAGGTGCCCTCGAGTTGGCGCATCGCGTCGATCAGCCTGTCGACGACGGTCGAATAGTGACTGGTGGCGACCAAATGGATGATCGTTTCGGTATCGGAGGTCGAGTGGAAGATGGAGCCGCGGCGGACCAGCGCCTTGCGCACGGTCAGCGCGTTGGTCAGGTTGCCGTTGTGGGCAATGGTCATGCCGCCGAACTCGAAGTCGGCAAACAGCGGCTGGACGTTGCGCAGTACCGTGTCGCCGGTGGTCGCATAGCGTACGTGGCCGACAGCCACGTTGCCTTTCAGCCGCCGAATGACGGCAGACGAGCTAAAATTGTCGCCGACCAGGCCCATCGCCTTGTGCGCGTGAAAATGCTCGCCGTCGAAGCTGACGATACCGCACGCCTCCTGGCCACGATGCTGCAAGGCGTGCAGACCAAGAGCGGTGGTCGCCCCGGCCTCAGGATGGCCGAAGACGCCGAAAACGCCGCACTCGTCATTAAAATGATCGTCGTCGGCAAGCAATGGCGCCTCGCCGCTCGCAGCAGCGGGGGTGTCGGCCCGGCAGGCGGGTTTTCGGTCAGCGGTCACTATCGATCAGCCGTTCCAGGTCCCGCCGCTCGCCCTCGGTATAGCCTTGTGACGCCGGCTTGCCGCCGGACGGCGGCGTCTTCGGATCCGGCGTCATCATGTCGCGCACCATCCGTTCCGTTTCAAGCGCTTTTCTTGCACGTTCGCGTACCGGATCGAATGCCTGCTTGGCTGTTGGCTGCCGCCCGTCAAACAGCGCCTGGATGATCCCCGCGCCCTGCTCGACCAGCGGTCGGGTGCGGGCGTCGTGCAGCCAGGCCGGCTGCTCGCCCGGCGACATCAACCAGGCCAGTGGAATGTATGCCAGGCAGACCAGCAGAGCGCCCCGAAGCAGACCGAAGACGAAGCCGAGTGAGCGGTCGACGGCGTTCAGAGCACTGTCCTGCACGCGTCGAGAGACGGCACGGGTGAGCAGCGACAGGATGAGCAAGGCAACAATGAAGATCACCCCGCCGGCGGCAACGTCGGCCAGCAGCGGCAGCGAGATCAGCTCGCGGGCAAACGGCCGGGCGTAGGGTAGACCAAAGACGACGGCGAACGCCGCACCAATCCACGCGGTCATCGACAGAACTGCGTGGACGAAACCGCGGGCGAAGGCCAGGACGGCCGAGACCAGCAGGACGCCGATAACCGCCAGGTCGGCCACAGTGAATGGGAAATCAGCCATGCGCCGTGCTCCGCACCCCGCCGCCCGTCTCTCCGGCGCGCTGCGGCGTGCGACGCAGCAACGCCAGCAGATCGCTGACCCGCGATACTTCGGTGAGCGTGAGGCCGGATACCGCACCCGGGTTCTTCAGCGGTGGCACGATCGCGGTGGCGAAACCGAGTTTCGCCGCCTCCTTCAGCCGGGAGTCGGCGCGGGCCACCGCGCGGACCTCGCCGGCGAGCCCGATCTCGCCGAACACGACCGTTTCCGCCGGCAGCGGCCGGGCCAGCGCGGCCGAGGCGAGAGTGCCGCCGCTACTGCGAGGTCTGCTGCCGGCTCGGCAATGCGCAGGCCGCCGGCGACGTTGAGGAAGACGTCGCAGGTGGCGAACGCCATACCGCAGCGCGCCTCCAGGACCGCCAGGATCATCGCCAGCCGGGCACCGTCCCAGCCGACAATCGCGCGCCGGGGCGTGGCAAAGGCGGTCGGAGCGATCAGCGCCTGAATCTCCACCAAAACCGGCCGACTGCCTTCTATCCCGGCAAACACCGCCGACCCGGAAACGTCACGCTCGCGCTCGGCAAGGAACAGCGCCGACGGGTTTGGCACCTCTTGCAGACCCGCGTCGCTCATCTCGAACACGCCGATTTCGTCCGCCGGCCCGAAGCGGTTCTTCACCGAGCGAAGGATGCGGAACTGATGGCCGCGTTCACCTTCGAAATACAGCACCGTATCGACCATGTGTTCCAGCACCTTGGGACCCGCGATCATCCCTTCCTTGGTGACATGTCCAACCAGCAGCAGGACGAAGCCGTGCCGCTTGGCGAGCCGGATCAGCACTTGCGCCGAAGCCCGCACCTGCGCCACCGTCCCCGGCGACGAGTCGAGCTCGTCGACGAACAAAGTCTGCACCGAGTCGACGACGACGATATCGGCGCCGCGGGGTGCGTCCAGTGTCGCGGCGATGTCACCCACCGATGTTGCCGCCGCCAGCTGCAGCGGCACGTCCCGCAGCCCCAGCCGCTCGGCGCGCAGCCGGAGCTGGTCGATCGCCTCTTCGCCGGAGATGTAAACCACCGCCTGTGTCTGCGCCAGGGCCGATGCTACCTGCAGAAGCAGCGTTGACTTGCCGATGCCGGGATCGCCGCCGATCAGCAACGCCGAGCCGGGGACGAGGCCGCCGCCGGTCACCCGGTCAAACTCGCCGATCCCGGTGATGCGGCGCGGCGGGCTTTGCGCCGAGCCCTTCAGCGGCGCCAGCGCCAGCTTGCGTTTCGCGCTGCGGCCCAGCGCCGGACGCGACGCCGCGTCGCCCACCGCTTCCTCGACAAGGGTGTTCCAAGCGCCGCAGCCATCGCAGCGCCCGCTCCACTTTGGATGCGAAGCCCCGCAACTCTGGCAGACGTAGACCGATGTTACTCGCACCAACGGGTTATGCCCTCACGGCCATCTGGATTGGCCCGTCGGCGCGGCCGTGGATGAACTGATCGACGCGTTCGTCGCCGGAGCGGGTGATCTCGCTCACAGGACCGGCCCAGATAATCTTTCCCTGGTAAAGCATGGCGATGCGGTGCGCGATTTTGCGCGCGCTCGCCATGTCATGGGTGATCGACAGCGCCGTCGCCCCCACCTCGCGGGTAGTCTCGATGATCAGGTTGTTGATGACGTCGGCCATGATCGGATCGAGACCTGTGGTCGGCTCGTCGAACAAGATGATCTCCGGATCGGCGGCGATGGCGCGGGCGAGCCCCACGCGCTTCTGCATGCCGCCGGAAAGCTCCGAGGGCGACAGCATCGCCACGTCCGGACCCAGGCCAACCTGCGCCAGCTTGCTGATCGCCACCTCGCGCGCGCTCTTGCGGTCCATCAGTTTGCCAGCGAGCAGGCCGAAGGCCACGTTTTCCCACACCGGCAGGCTGTCAAACAGGGCCGAGCCCTGCAACAGCATGCCGAACTTGCGGTTAATCGCCTCACGCTTCTCAGGCGGGGAGCCCATCACCTCCTCGCCGTCGACGGTGATGCTGCCGGCGTCGGCGCGCAGCAGCCCGAGGATGCATTTCAGCAACACTGACTTACCAGAACCCGAGCCGCCGATTACCACGAGTGATTCACCGTCACCCACGTCCAGATCAAGGTTGTCGAGCACCCGCTTCGTGCCAAACGCCTTGTAGAGACCGCCGATGCGGATTTTCGGAGGCGCCTTGTCGGTCATCGCGCGAAGAACAACTCGGTGAGAATGTAGTCGAAGCAGAGGATCAGAATTGAGGCGGAGACGATGGTGTTGGTAGTCGCCGCACCAACCCCCTGGGCGCCGCCGCGTGAGGTGTAACCGTTGTAACAACCCATCAGCGTAATGATGAAGCCGAACACCGAGGCTTTAACCAAACCGGAAACAACGTCTTCGGTCTTCAGCGCATCGAAGGTGTTCTGCAGGTAGGTCGCCGGGTTAAATCCGAGCTTGTAGACGGCAACCAGATAGCCGCCGAAGACGCCGATGATGTCGGCAACCACCACCAGCAGCGGCAGCATCAGCACGCCGGCGATCAGCCGCGGCGCGACCATATACTTCATCGGGTTGGTGGACAGCGTGGTCAGCGCGTCGAGCTGCTCCGTGACCCGCATCGTGCCGATCTCGGCGGCCATCGCCGCGCCGATCCGCCCCGCCACCATCAATCCTGCCAGCACCGGCCCCAGTTCGCGGGTGATCGAGACGACGACGACGGTGGCGATCGCCGATTCCGCCGAGAACCGGGCAAAGCCGGTGTAGCTCTGCAGCGCCAGCACCATGCCGGTGAAGATCGCGGTCAGCCCGACCACCGGCAGCGAGTAGTAGCCGATGTCGATGAGCTGGCGGCCGAGGCTACGCCAGTAGAACGGCGGCCGGAAGCAGTGGCCGATGGCTGAGCCGGCGAATATCACCAGCCGCCCGGTACTCTCCAGGAAGCCGAGAACGAAGCTACCGATCAGTTGCAGGACGCGCATCGCCGCCGCAGTGCCGGTCACGCGTCGGCCGGCGCGTAGACGCGCGTAGCGCGGGGCCGAGGCTGGTCAGGATCTCGTAACCGATGGTGCCCGCCGCGGCGGCGACCGCGTCGCCATTCAAATTCGCTCCGATCAGCTCGATCTCCGCGTCGGGATGAACGAGCTCAGGTGGAACGTCGGTCACGTCGAAGGTGATCAGGTCCATGGAAACTCGTCCGACGAGCGGCACGCGGATGTCCCCGATGTATCCTGCGCTTCGGTTGCCGAGTGAGCGCAGATACCCGTCTGCGTAGCCGACGGCTGCGGTAGCGATGATTGCAGGCGCCCTGGTTTGATGCGTCGCACCGTAGCCAACGGTCGTGCCGCTGTCAATTTTCCGCACCTGCACGATCCGCGCGGCGAGGCTGATCGCCGGTTGCATTGGGTTATCGGTACCTGGCGTCGGTGCCACACCGTACAGAGCCGCACCGGGCCGCACCATCTCGCAGGCCCAATCCGCTCCAAGGAAGATCCCCGACGATGCGGCGAGCGAACCAGGTGCCGACGGCAGGCGGGCGCGCGCCGCGGAAAAGGCCTCGAGCTGTTGGCGGTTCAGTGCGTGTGCAGGTTCGTCGGCGCAGGCGAGGTGGCTCATCACCAACACAACGCCGGTGCCGTCCAGCCGCTCCGGCTCGTCCGCCAGCCGCTCCACTTCTTCCGACGGCAACCCCAGACGGGACATGCCGGTATCGACGTGCAGTGCAGCCGGTAGCGTCGCCCCCAACATCGCCGCCAGCGTTCCCCACGTGGCGATGTCGGAAAGACTATTAAGCACGGGCATCAGCCCGTATTGCAAAAGCTCGGTTTCGCAGCCGCGCGGAGCGCCGTTCAATACGAAGATCGCCGGCGGCGGCAGCGGTGGCGTGCCGCCTGCCACAACCTCATCACCGTGCGTTTGCAGGCGGCAGCGAAGCGCAATTCCTTCGTCCAACGTGGCAACGAAAAAGATACGGCAGCCCGCATCGGCAAGTGCGGGCGCGACTTCGGCCATGCCCAAGCCATAGGCGTCGGCCTTGACGACGGCTGCACACTCAGCCGGAGCCGACCGCTGCCGCAGCAGTCGCCAGTTGGCGACAATTGCCGCGAGATCGATGGTCAGCGTGGCGCCTGCCCTAAGCCTGTCGGTCATCGATTGCCTTTCATCGCGCTCCGCCGGCCCATCCGCATAGCTTCGTTCAGTCCTCTGCCGCATCGCGCGGGTCGAGGTCGCCAAAACGGGTGAACTCGCCCTCGAAGAACAGCTTCACCGTGCCGATCGGTCCGTGTCGCTGCTTGGCGATCATCACCTCGGCCAGGTTGTGCGCCCGCTCGCAGCGCTGCATCCAGTCGAGGTGCCGTTTCTGGAACTTGTCGTCGCTCTCGTCGGGCCGCTGCGACGGTTCAGTGCGTTCCAGATAATACTGTTCGCGGAAGATGAACATGACGACGTCGGCATCCTGCTCGATGGTGCCCGATTCCCGCAGGTCCGCGAGCTGTGGCCGCTTGTCTTCGCGCTGCTCGACGGCGCGGGAAAGCTGCGACAGCGCGAGGACCGGGACTTCCAGCTCCTTCGCCAGCGTCTTCAGGCCGCGGGTGATTTCAGAAAGTTCCTGCACCCGGTTGTCGTGACGGGATCCGGGCGACGGAGCAATCAGCTGCAGGTAGTCGATGACGATCAAACCCAGGCCGTGCTGCCGCTTCAAACGCCGGGCGCGCGTGCGCATGGCGCTGATGGACAGGGCCGGCGTGTCGTCGATGAACATCGGCAGCCGCTGCAAGTCGCGGCTCGCGGTAACCAAGTCCGGAAATTTCTCCGCCGCGACCATGCCGCGGCGGATGCGGTCCGAGGGGATCCGCGTCTGCTCAGCAAGGATGCGGGTAGCGAGCTGCTCGCGGGACATCTCCAGCGAGAAGAAGCCGACGATTCCGCCGTCCGTCGCGCGAGCTCGGCCGTCGGCGCCCGCCTCGCTGCGGTAGGCGCGGGCTGCGTTGAACGCCATGTTGGTCGCCAGCGCCGTCTTGCCCATGCTCGGCCGGCCAGCCAGGATGATCAGGTCGGATGGGTGCAGCCCGCCGAGCTTGCCGTCGAGGTCGCGAAAACCGGATGGCACCCCCGAGAGCATCCCCTGCCGCTTGTGCGCCGCCTCGGCGATTCGCAGCGCGCTGGTCATCGTCTCGGTGAAGGATTCGAAACCGCCCTCGTAGCTGCCGCGGGTCGCGAGGTCGTAGAGACCCTGTTCGGCCATCTCGATCTGCCGCGATGCGTCGTCGCCGATGTCGGACGCATATGCGCGGTTAACGACATCCTCGCCGAGCGCAATCAACTCGCGCCGCTGAAAGAGGTCGTGCAGCAGCCGGCCGTAGTCGGCG
Source organism: Rhodospirillales bacterium (assembly GCA_016712375.1). Taxonomy (GTDB): domain Bacteria; phylum Pseudomonadota; class Alphaproteobacteria; order Rhodospirillales; family Defluviicoccaceae; genus Defluviicoccus. Next base: position 27,224 of record JADJRE010000020.1, on the reverse strand, counting down.
GCATTGATCGGGGTAACCGCGCAGTCGGCGAGCGTGATCAGGTAGGCCGGACCTCCGGCCTGGGTCAGCGCGTCGTCCTGGTCGAACCAACCCTTCAGCGTTACCGGATCGGCGATCTGCCCGCGCTCGATCAGCCGGGCACACGCCTCGAACACCCGGGCGTGCTCGTTCAGCACAAAGTGTTCCGGCCGCAGGAAGTCCGAGACCCGCTCATAAGCGCGATTGTCGATGAGAATGGCACCAAGCAGCGCCATCTCCGCCTCGACGTTGTGCGGCAAGCGACGGAGCAGCGGCGCCAGGGCGCCGGCGTCGCGCGCCTCCGCGGCGCGCCCGTCGGTCATGGTGGTCGTCATGCTGTCGGAAACTTCCCTGGTGCAGCTCGGTCTCGAGGATACGCGCACGGGCGCCTGTGGAGGAAAAGGAAAGCGGGGGTAACTTGCGGTCGCCGAGTGTGGCGCTGCCGCCGAGTGTTCCTTGCATGTGCGGCGGCGGCCGCTTCCGGTTGAACGATCGGCTTCGACCCACTATGACCGGCCTCGATCATATCGTGAGGCAGCGACTGCACGGCGAAACCGCCAGCCCGTTGCCCGCCGTTACTTCGGCGCCGCCCGTCAGCCGTAAAGGGTCCTGGTCTTCCATGTTCACTGGCATCATCACCGACCTGGGCCGGGTGCGGAGCATCGAGACTGAGGGCGACACGCGGATTGAGATCGAAACCACCTACGAAACGGGGTTGATATCTATCGGTGCGTCGATCGCGTGTTCAGGGGTGTGCCTGACGGTGATCGAGCGTGCATTGGGCTGGTTTGCCGTGCAGGCTTCGGCGGAGACCTTGTCGTGCACGACGCTGGGCGACTGGCGGGCAGGCACGCTGGTCAACCTGGAGCGCGCTTTGCGCCTGGGCGATGAACTGGGCGGACACTTGGTCTCCGGACATGTCGATGGAGTCGGAACGATCCTCTCGATTACGCCGGAGGGCGATTCCCGCCGGTTTGTCTTCGAAGCGCCGCCGCCGCTTGCCCGGTTCATCGCGCCGAAGGGCTCGGTGGCTATCGATGGCATCTCGTTGACCGTGAATGAGGTTGCGGGCGGACGCTTCGGCGTCAACATCATCCCGCATACCTGGACAGTGACGAATCTCGGTGCTGCACGCGCCGGCGACCGGGTGAACCTGGAAATCGATCTGCTCGCACGATATGTTGCCCGTCTCATGGAGCACGGGTGAGGGTGTGAACCGACCGCCGCAGCTGTCGAGCATCGAGGATATTATCGACGACGCCCGCAATGGGCGGATGTTCATCCTGATCGACGACGAAAACCGCGAAAACGAAGGGGATCTCGTCATCCCGGCGCAGATGGCTACGCCGGCAGCGATCAACTTCATGGCCCGCTATGGGCGCGGGCTGATCTGCCTGGCGCTGACCCGCGCCCGGGTAGCAGCGCTCAGGCTGCCACTGATGCCGCAGCGCAACACCTCGCGGCATCAAACGGCGTTCACTGTGTCCATCGAAGCGCGCGAAGGGGTTACCACCGGTATCTCGGCGTCGGACAGGGCACGCACGATTACCGTCGCCATCGACGCGACCAAGGGTGGGGACGATCTTGTCTCTCCCGGCCACGTCTTCCCGCTGGAAGCTCGCGAGGGCGGCGTGCTGGTGCGCGCCGGGCATACGGAAGCGGCGGTCGATATGGCCAGGCTGGCGGGGTGCAATCCGTCGGGAGTGATCTGCGAGATCATGAACGACGACGGGACAATGGCGCGCACGCCCGATTTGATCCGGTTCGCCCAGTTCCACGGCCTGAAGATCGCTACCATCGCCGACCTGATCGCTTATCGGTTGCGGCACGACAGGATTGTCGAGCGGCTGCTGGAGACGACGCTGGACAGCCTTTATGGCGGTGCGTTTCGGATGTTCGTCTACGCCAACCGCGCCGCCTACGTTGAGCATGTGGCCTTGGTCAAGGGCGACCCGGCGGCGGACGGGCCGATCCTGGTCCGCATGCACGCGCTCAATCTGCTCGACGACATCCTCGGCGACACCCACCACCGCAAGGCCGGAGAGTTGCACGCGGCGATGCGGATGATCGGCGCCGCCGGGCGAGGAATTATCGTGTTGATCCGCGAGTTCAACCTGACCAGTTTGTCCGACCGGCTGCGAACCCGCATTGAAGGTCACGACGAGACCCCGCGGACGCTGCGCGATTACGGAGTCGGTGCGCAGATCTTGCTCGATCTTGGCGTCCGCGAGATGATCCTCGTCTCCAACACACAGCGCACCATTATTGGTATTGAAGGATACGGGCTGGCGGTCGTAGGACAGCAGCCGATCAGCGAGGATCTCCCCCGGCCATGACCTATCCTGCGCGCGTGCTCGTCGTGGAAGCGCGGTTTTACGAGGAGCTTGCCGATCAACTCGTGGCTGGTGCCGGAGCGGTCCTTGCCGAGGCGAAGATGCCGTTTGAACGCATCGCCGTCCCCGGTTGCTTCGAGCTGCCGGCGGCAATCCGCTTCGCCGTCGGCGACGGGCCGGAACCTTGTCTTTGGCAAGGGGTGGTGGCGCTCGGCTGCGTTATCCGCGGCGAAACCGACCACTACGACCACATCTGCCGGGAGGTCAGCCGGGCGTTGATGGATCTAAGCGTCGGACGCTGTCTGCCCTTGGGCTTCGGCGTGCTCACCTGCGCGACCTATGCGCAGGCCAAAGCACGCTCCGCCGTCGATGGCAAGAACAAGGGCGCAGACGCGGCCGGGGCGTGCCTGCGGATGATTGAGCTGCGCCGGCTGCTCGCCGGCGCAGCCGCATGACCGCGATGCCGCGATCGACCTTCCGCCAGCGACGCACCGCCGCCCGCTTGGCGGCGGTCCAGGCGCTGTATGCGCTGGAGGTCGCTGGCAGCGGCGGCGCCGACCGGCTGATCATTGATCTCGCGGGACGGCGTTGGTCGACAGACGGCGACGCAAATGTCGATGCGGGGGAAACCGCTCCTGACGAGGGCTGGCTCCGACTGCTGGTCGACGGCGTTGTCGCGCAGCGCCCGCGGCTCGATCCGGAGATCGACGCGGCATTGAGTCACGGTTGGACGCTTGCCCGGCTGGAGTTGCTGCTACAGGCGATTTTGCGCGCCGGCGCCTTCGAACTGGCGGAGCGACGCGACGTGCCGACAAAGGTCGTGATCACCGAGTACCTCGAGATCACGCACGCGTTCTACGCCGGCAAAGAGCCCAGCCTGGTCAACGCCGTCCTCGATCGGATGGCGCCCCGGCTGCGGCCGGACGTTACCGAGCATTCCGGCGGAACCGGCGGCCAGGAAGAGGCAGGCGGTGGCGGGGAGAACGGTGGCGAGTGGACGAATTCCAGCTGATCTCCCGCTACTTCGCTCCGCTGGCGGCGGCCGAGCCGGGAGCGCTCCGTCTCGGCGATGACGCCGCAGTGCTGGCGCTGCCTCCGCGCCGCGATCTGGTGGTTACCACCGACATGCTGATCGAAGGCGTTCACTTCCGCGCTGACGATCCGCCGCAAAGCATCGGCGTCAAGGCTCTGGCAGTCAATTTGTCGGACATCGCGGCAATGGGAGCTACGCCGCGCGCCTACGTGCTGGCGCTCGCACTGCCGGTGGCTTGGCCGGAGACGCAACGGGGCTCATGGCTGGCTTCATTCACCACCGGCCTCGCGGAAATGCAGGAGGCGTTCGCGATGCCGCTCGCCGGCGGCGATACCGTCGCGACACCGGGGCCCCTCAGCATCTCAATCACAGCCTTCGGCCTGGCTCCCAAGAAAGGAGCAATGGTTCGCTCCGGCGCCCGGCCGGGTGACGAAGTCTGGCTCTCCGGGACGATCGGCGACGGTGCGCTCGGTCTGCGCGTGCTTAATGGATTGCTGGCGCTGGACGATCCGCTGCTCGAAGCGGCGCTCGTCGAGCGATATCAACGGCCCCGGCCGCGGCTGGCGCTGGGGTGCGCACTCGCTGGCCTGGCACATTCCTGTGCTGACGTGTCAGACGGGCTGGTCGCCGACCTCGGTCACATTTGCGAAACATCGTCAGTGATCGCGGCGATCGACATCGAGCGGCTTCCGCTGTCGGCAGCGGCGCGCGCAGCATGTGATCGCTACCCTGAGTTGTGGGAATGCCTTCTCTGGCGGCGATGATTACGAATTGGTATTCACCGCCGCCGCCGTTAATTCAACAGCGATTCAGCGGGTGGCCGATGGTGTCGGAATCCCGGTTAGCGCCATCGGCCGAATCAGTGAATTGCAGACGTCGGTCGCCGCTTCGCCGGTGACAGTCCGGACGGCGGATGGACGCTCCCTCAGGCCCGCTGGGCGCGGCTGGAGCCATTTTTGAGCCCAGGATTCATCGGTTGAGGCTCAACAAAGACGAGCTTGCTGGTCCGAAGGCTCCCATGTTGCATTGCAACCTACAAAGGTTGCGTCGCCCGGTCGCACGTGGCATGTTCCGCCGGTTTCGGGCAGGAAACGTGTGACGCCGCGGCGGATAAGCAGGGGATCCGGGATCCTTCCGGCCGGCCCACAAAAAAAAGGGGAATTCCATGTGGCTCTTATACCTTTTCATTATCCTCTGTGGTCTCGCGGGGTTGGCTTATGGGGCGACCACGGCGAAATGGGTGCTCGCCTGCAGCACCGGAACCGACCGGATGCGACAGATCTCCGCAGCGGTTCAGGAAGGTGCCGCCGCCTACCTTAACCGCCAATACACGACGATCGGCATGGTTGGTGTGGTCGTCGCCGTTATTCTCTTTTTGCTGTTCGACTGGACGGTGGCCGTCGGCTACCTGATCGGCGCGCTGCTGTCGGGCGTGGCCGGCTACGTCGGCATGAACATATCCGTGCGTGCCAATCTGCGGGTTGCCGATGGCGCCCGTCAGGGCTTGGCTCGCGGCCTCGACATCGCTTTCAAGGCAGGGGCTGTCACCGGCTTGCTGGTTGCCGCGCTCGCGCTGCTGGCGATTGCCATCTATTACTTTTTTCTGCTGGGAATAGGGGCTTCCGGTCGTAGCCTTATCGATCCGCTGGTAGGCCTCGGCTTCGGCGCCTCGCTTATCTCCATCTTCGCCCGTCTTGGCGGCGGCATCTTCACCAAGGGTGCTGACGTCGGCGCCGACCTGGTCGGAAAAGTCGAAGCCGGCATTCCCGAGGATGACCCACGCAACCCCGCAGTCATTGCCGACAACGTCGGCGACAATGTCGGTGATTGCGCCGGTATGGCGGCCGACCTGTTCGAGACCTACGTCGTTACCGTCGTCGCGACGATGGTGCTCGCCTCGATCTTCTTCATGGGTACGCCGGGGATGGCCAACGTCATGGCTTATCCGCTGGCGATCGGCGCCGTCTGCATCCTGACCTCAATCGCGTCGACCTACTTCGTCAAGCTCGGCGCCAGCAACAGCATCATGGGTGCGCTGTATAAAGGCTTCATCGCCTGCGCGCTGATGTCGGCCGTGCTGCTGCTGCCGGTTACCTGGGCGGTCATCGGGCTCGGCACCGAGTTCACCGTCGGTGCACGGACCTTCACCGGCTTCACCCTTTTCCTTTGCGGCTTGATCGGCTTGGTGGTCACCGGTCTCCTGATCTGGGTCACCGAGTACTACACCAGCACGGAGTACCGCCCGGTCCGCAGCATCGCCGAGGCCTCGCGCACCGGTCACGGCACCAACATCATCCAGGGCCTCGCCATCTCGATGGAAGCGACGGCGATCCCGGCGCTGATCATCTGTGCGGCGATCATCGCGACGTACATGCTGGCGGGCCTGTTCGGCATCGCCATCGCCGTCACCGCGATGCTGGCGCTGGCCGGCATGGTGGTTGCACTCGACGCCTACGGCCCCGTCACCGACAATGCCGGTGGCATTGCCGAAATGGCCGACCTTGACGCCAGCGTGCGAAAGACGACCGATGCGCTGGATGCCGTTGGCAACACCACCAAGACGGTGACGAAGGGCTATGCCATTGGTTCCGCCGGCCTGGGGGCGCTGGTGTTGTTCGCGGCCTATACGCAGGATCTCGCCTACTTCGGTTCAAACCCCACGGCATATCCGTACTTCATCGGGGTCAACGTCGACTTCTCCCTGTCCAATCCGTACGTCGTCGTCGGCCTGCTGATCGGTGGCCTGCTGCCGTACCTGTTCGGTGCGCTCGGGATGACCGCGGTCGGCCGCGCCGCCGGTTCGGTGGTCGTCGAGGTCCGCCGCCAGTTCAAGGAGATCAAGGGCATTATGGAAGGCACCGGCAAGCCGGAGTATGGCCGGTGCGTCGACATGCTGACCAAGGCGGCGATCAAGGAGATGATCATTCCGTCGCTGCTGCCCGTCCTTGCCCCGATCGTCCTGTTCGTGATTATCCTGGCCATCGCCGGCAAGTCGGCGGCTTTCGCCGCGGTTGGGGCGATGCTGCTGGGCGTCATCGTTACCGGATTGTTCGTTGCCATCTCGATGACTGCCGGTGGCGGCGCTTGGGACAACGCCAAGAAGTACATCGAGGACGGCCATCACGGCGGCAAGGGGTCGGAAGCGCACAAGGCGGCGGTCACGGGTGATACCGTCGGCGATCCCTACAAGGACACCGCCGGCCCGGCCGTCAACCCAATGATCAAGATCACGAATATCGTGGCGCTGCTACTGCTGGCAATGCTGGCGCACGGCTGATTGGGATAAAAGGCTTCACTCAAAACCCCCGCGGCTTAAGGCCGCGGGGTTTTTCATGCCTGCTGCCCGGCGCATGGGTAATTCTTTGTAAAGTATTGCTAGGCAAACTTCCCGGAAGATCGGTCGTGGAAGGAATTGCCGGCAATGCGTCTGCCGCCCCTAGCGTGTTTTTGTGCCAACTGCTCACATCGGCGGTTCCAGGCAAGCGCACGCGACCAGGTGTTGACGGAAAAGCCGCGCAGACCACTTCCGGCTAGCAGTATCGCCGGCCACGCTCAGCGATGAAAATTCGCACCAAGACCCTCGGCTTGATGGCGCTCGCGGTACTGGTTTCGGCCGTCGCCAACCTGCTGATCCTGCGCGCGGTTGTGTTTCCAAGTTTCGTTGCGATGGAAAAAGCGGCTGCGGAACGGGATATGCAACGCGTTGTCGAAGCCATCAACTCCAGGATCGATAACCTGGACGCCATAGTCAATGATTACGCAAAATGGGACACTACGTACAATTACAGTCTTCACCACAACATCGATTACATAAAAGAAAACATCACCCCGGACGGCCTGCAAAGATTAAAGATCTGTATCATTGGTATCTATGGACCTGAAAAGACTCCTCTGGTAGAGGCATTCTTTGATTTCGCTAAGGATGAGTTGCAGCCCGCCGGCGAACTGGCGTTTTCGTTAACCGACAAGGCTGGACGTTTATTCTACCTTCGCGATGTCGATGCCGTCGTCAAAGGGATTCTGCCCAGTCCGCGAGGACCCGTCATCGCGGCCTCTCGACCAATCCTCAAGACATCCGGAGAGGGGCCAATAGCTGGCACGTTTGTCTTTGGACAATTGTTCGACGCCGAAGCGGAGGAGACGCTGCGACGTCAGACGAAGGTCGACTTCAACGCAACGGTTCTGGGCGGCTCCCCGGTGCCTGCCGTGGAGAGTCAGCTGCGCGACATCCTGAAGGTGGGCAAGGAGATCGGCACCGAAGAGGCCGAGGACGGCTCATTGCACGGCTACGCGCTGGTGCGCGACATTTATGGCGATCCCGCACTCTTGCTTCGCGCGGATATCCGGCGGGACATCTCCGGCATTGGGCGGGACGTGCTGTGGGTCTCTGTGCTGGGAATGTTGCTGGCGGGCGCCGTCGTGATGGCGGCAACCGCCCTGCTGTTGCAGTGGCTCGTGCTGGGACCCATCGGCGAGTTTACCCGCCACGTGTTAGCCATCGGTCGCAATGGCGACATCTCCCGCCGGGTGGGACCTAACCGCGCCGACGAGTTGGGCCTCCTCGGCCGGGAGTTCGACGCGATGCTGGAGAATCTCGCTCAAGCCCGCAACCGCCTGCTGGATCAGTCCTACCGCTCCGGCATCGCCGAGATGGCATCCGGCGTGCTCCACAACATCCGAAACCAACTCACGCCGCTGGCGATGCGGCTGGGCCGATTGCGCGAACAGACTGCGGTCGAGGACGGCGACAAGATCGACCGCGCTCTCGATGAACTCCTGGTTGCCTCGGTTCCGGCTGACCGCAAAGTCAAAATTGCCAGATACATCAGGATGGCGATGCGGGTTGAGAAAGACGGTCGATGCAAGACAGCCGAAGAATTGAGCGGGTTGGTTGACGACTTCGTCCGCCTCAAGAACGTCCTGCAGGATATGGATCGATTCAGCCGCGCCGGCTCTGACGAGGTCGAAATTACGCTGCTGCACGACGTGGTGCAGGAGACAATCGCCATGCTGCCGACGTTCCCTGACGTCCAAATGGCAATCAAAGTCGATGCGACCTTGCAGGCGCAACCGCCTGTCCTTGGCAAGAGCTTTGCGCTGCGGCACATCCTGCACAACCTGATGATCAATGCAGTCGAAGCGGTTGCAGCCTCCGGTCGCTCGCCGGGAGAGCTCCGAATTTCAGCCACGCTCATAACCATTGACTGCCGTGATTTCGTTGAGCTTCGGCTGCATGACGACGGCATCGGCATCGCGGCAGAGACATTGCCACAAATCTTCGGCCGTGGCTTTTCGACCAAGAAAGGAGAACGCCGGGGCAGTGGGCTGCACTGGAGCGCTAACTGCATCGCCGCCATGGGCGGCAAAATCGTCGTGGAAAGCGAGGGCGTCGGCCACGGCACGACCTTCCGGCTGGCGCTGCCGGTGGCCGTGCCGGCGACCGAGGCGGCTGCGTGAGGCTGTAATGAGAACCAGGCGGAATAGCAGCGGCCAGCCCATGCGTATCCTGCTGGCGGACGACGAGCCGAAAATTTTGGAAGAGTATATCCACGTCCTCGGCAAGGCTGCCTGTTCCTCTGACCGGACGGAACTGGACGACCTTGAGGCGGAGCTATTCGGCACCCCCGCCGCAGTTGCCGATCAGCACGACTTTGAACTCTACGCTTGTCATCAGGGCAGCGAGGCGGTTGCGGCGATCGATCATGCACTGCAGAAGGGCCGGCCTTTCGCCGTTGCGTTTCTTGATATCCGTATGCCGCCGGGCGAAGATGGCATCGCGGCAGCGGAACGTATTCGCGAACTCGATCCCTTCATTAATATCGTATTTGTCACCGGTTTCTCGGATGTGCGACCGGAAGACATCGGTCGTCGCGTTCTGCCGGCTGACAAGCTTATGTATTGCCAGAAGCCGCTACAGCCGACAGAACTGAAACAACTTGCCCACGCACTAACCACCAAATGGGCGGCCGAATGGAGCCTGCGTACAGCCAAGGAACGGCTGCATCAGTTGATGACGTCTACATCGGTCGTCGTCTACAGCTGCGGCTATGTGCATCCCTATACTTGCACTTATGTCAGTGAGAATATCGAGACTGGGTTTGGTCATGCTCCCAGATCATTTCTCGATGATGCCGGTTTTTTGGATAAGACAGGTACACAAAGAAGACAGGGCTCGGGTACTCCAGGCCCGCTCGTCCATTGAGGAGGCAAAGGAAGTCGTTTCGGAATATCGCTTCCGCACAGCTGACGGGAACTATCGTTGGATCAGTGACCAGGTCCGGCTGCTATGTGATGGCAAAGGTCAGCCGGTTGAACTCGTTGGATGCATGATAGACATCACGCAGCGCCGCCGGACGGAAGACAAGGTACACTATCTCGCCTACTGCGACAGCCTGACGGGGCTCCCAAACCGAAGCTTGATGAAGGAACTTTTGGAACAGGCACTGGCGAACGCGCTCCGCTATCGACGTTCCCTCGCGGTGCTGTTCCTGGATGTCGATCACTTCAAGCGGATCAACGACACTCTCGGCCACGACGTCGGCGACACTGTATTGCGGGAGGTTGCCCAGCGGCTGCTCGGCTGTGTGCGCGCGAGCGATCTCGTCTCGCGCAAAGCGGACGACGCCAAGGCGGTATCCGATCAAGCCGTTTCCCGGCTTGGAGGGGATGAGTTTGTCATCATTCTGACCGAGGTGAGTACAACCGAGGATGCTGCCGCGGCAGCGGCTCGTATCGCCGCGGCATTGAATGCTCCGGTGCAACTTGCCCATGAAGAAATTACGATCACCGCGAGCATCGGCATTAGCGTCTACCCTGGTGACGGAGCAGATGCGGAATCGCTGCTGAAGCACGCCGATGCGGCGATGTATCAGGCGAAGGAGGAAGGTCGCAATAAGCATCGGTTTTTTACCCGTGCGCTGGACGAACGGGCATCGCGGCGCTTTGCGCTTGAGTCACGGCTCCGCAAAGCAGTGGAACGCTGCGATTTCGTGCTTCATTACCAGCCGAAAATCGACGTGCGGCGGCGCTGCGTCATCGGCATGGAGGCGCTGCTGCGCTGGCAGCCTTTGGACGAGGGGCTGATACCTCCCGCGGAGTTCATCCCGCTCGCCGACGATAATGGGCTGATCGTCCCTATCGGCGAATGGGTATTGCAAGAGGCCTGCCGGCAACTTGTCGAGTGGCAGGCGGCCGGGTTGCCCCGACTCTGCGTGGCGGTGAACTTGTCCGCAGTGCAGTTCAAGCAGCCGCGCCTGGTCGAACGCATATCGCACATCCTGGCCAAAAGCGGCCTCGATCCGACGTCGCTGGAGCTGGAGCTCACCGAAAGCGTGCTCGTGGAGGACATTGCCGCCAGTGCGACGATCCTGAATACCCTAAAGGACCTCGGTGTCAGCATCTCGATCGATGATTTTGGCACCGGCTACTCGTCGCTAGCCTACCTAAAGCGGTTTCCGCTCAATGCGCTGAAGATCGACCGCTCATTCGTCAGGGACATCATCACCGACCCGAACGACGCGGCCATTGTCAGCGCAACAATTGCGCTCGCCCACAATCTGCGGCTGCGAGTTATTGCCGAAGGAGTCGAACAGCGAGTTCAGGTCGACATCCTGAGAGCTCAGGGCTGTGACGAGGTGCAGGGATATTTCTTTAGTCCGCCGCTGCCGGCAGCTGAGTTCGCTGACTGGCTCCGCCGCGATGCCCCGGCGGTGACGGACTGGGCTGCGACCGAGCCATTACTTGCTGCCATCGGCCGTCATTGATTTCATGAGCGCGGGTTATAGCCGCGTCAGGCGCTGCTTTTGGTAGGAGATGAACGCAACTTCAGTACCAGGATGCTGCCTGACAATAGAAGGCTGGCTGAGTTGAAAGCGACGATGGGAATGCTGTCGATCATCACTCAATAGGCGATCCACAGGGAGAAGGCGCCAACGGTTACCAGATACATCCGCTTCGAAATCGCGGCAGTATCCCGTTCGCGCCAGGCTTTCACTACCTGTGGAAGGAAGCTGCCGGTCGAGCACAGGCCGGCGGCTGTTCCGACCAGTTCGGCCATTGAAATGTCCATATCGCCTCTTGGGGTTCCACAGCGACAACGGCGATCGCGAGCTGTGGTTTCCGCTTACCTCTCAGGCGCGCGTCTTCACCGGCAGATCGTGTAGGGCCCCATGTCGAGATGGAAGTGATCGGCGTGCGCGGCGTTGTACTCTGGCCCGAGAACCCCGGTGAAAATCCGACACGAGCCGTCGCGTATAGCTCGCAGAAAGGCCGCTTCGGATGTTGCCGCTTGCCAATGGTCGCGCAACGTCACCCTCCTGCCGTCGGCGAGCCGAAACGCCGCGACGTCGATGGCATTGGCAATGGCATGCTGGCTCGGTAGCCCGGAGGGCTGCCGATGACGCGGCGGCACGCATAGGTGCCGAAGTGCTCGATGCGTGTAACCCGGCTGCCGAGGTGCCGTTCGGCAGCGGGCGCGACGACCTGCCGCTCCCAGATCGCGACCGCCGCCGCCATTGGACAGCTTAGCCGCAAGGGAGCTTGCGACCAGGCGATGCTGGACCTCTCGACGGCGACAACGTCGATCAAACCGCAGAACGGTCCTTCACGCTTGTTGGCGATCTCCGTCGTACGCATTCCGGCCCGCTCCAGCACGCTACGGCAAGCCGCGGGATCGGCTTTCAGGCGCGCCAGTTGCCGGGATGTCGCCCAACCCAGCGGCCGTTGCGGGTCCAATGGCGCGAATGGCGAATATTGCGGCGGCAGCCGGTCGTAGAGCACGATGCCGAGGATGAGCGCGGTGACAGCGATGGCAGTGACGACGGCGGAGCGCATTGCTTCGCATGTGGCTGCGGAACTGACGTTCGTCGAGAGCAGAGCCGAACGTCTTTAGCTGGCGACGCCGGTCGGTGCGCACTAGCATTGCGGCTTGATGACTTGTCGCTCCAGGGGAAGGCAGCGCTCATGACCCGTTACGGATTTGTCGCCTCCGGCGGCGGTTACCGAAGCTTCTATACCGCTGGCGCGCTGGTGGCGCTAAAGCGCCGAGGGCTGCCGGTCGTGCACATCGCATCGACGAGTTCCGGCAACAACATCACCCTCGATTACCTGCTCTGGGACGCCGAAACCGAAGAGCTGCCCCCGGTGCTGACCCGCACCATGCGGCTCAGCGTCAAGGACATCTTCCACGTTTTCTCCAATTTCCTGGGACTCAGGCCGTCGCTGCTGCCGACCGGCTCGCACTTGTTCACCGTTGACAAGGACAACTGCCGCAAAGCGCTGCTGCTTGATGATCCGCGCCGCCTGACCATCTTGGCCGAGGCGCTGCGTGCGGTGCGTTGGGAGATCTCCGCCACGAACCTGACGAAGCGCGCCAAGCAGGCGTTTTCCATCAACGATATTCTGCGGACGATAGACGACGGTTCGATCTCGCGCTTCATGGACGCGTTCCTCGCCGGCATCACCACCATCCCGTATTTCAAGGCGATCGTTATTGATGGCGACTACTTTATCGAAGGCGGATACCTGGACAACACGCCACTCGCCGGCCTCTTCCAGGATCCGGACGTCGACGAGATTATCGCGGTCGACTTCACGGACTACGACTATCACGTGGAGCTGGAGAAGATTTACGGTTCGAGCGTCTTCACCTTGCCGCTAACCGGGATCGATACTCACCTCCTGGTCAGCGATCTGCAGCTCACCCTGCCGAACAAGCGGATTTTCGCTCAGGCCGAACTGGTAAACCAGATGCTCGAAGCGATGGGCAAGAGTTCCCTCGAGATCGGAGGTCGCACCTGGTGGCGCAAAAAAATCCATATCCTGCGCCCGCACAATCTGGAGAGCATGACCATCTCGTTGAAGGATGCGACAGCGCAGAAGCGGTATTTCGAGCTTGGATTAGCGGAAGGGAGCGCCCTGTTTTCGGCGGCGTGAGCAAAAGCCCGGACACCTGGGAGTGCATGCAACCGGCACGCCTCGGTTCAGCGTGACCGCCTTTCGCCAACGGCTGGTAAATTCTTGCAGGAACTGCTGGGGGGGCTAGTATGCGCGGCGGTCCGAGCCTGGGCGACACGAAAGACTGCGGGATGGGCGTTCTCGGCGTGCTCCAGGGACAAAGCTCGCAATTGCCTGCGCGCGTGGACCGGCGACGATGGGCGGCTGCGCGGCAGCCGAACGCATTTGCCGGGGCGCGCAATAACACTGGTCGAATAGAGGGTTAAGGAGAGTGGTAAAATGGCGCAATCTGATCCCGTAGTGATCGTCGGCGCGGCGCGCACGCCAATGGGCGGCATGCTTGGCGACTTTGCCGGCGTGCCGGCAACAAAGCTGGGCGGCGTTGCTATCCGCGCGGCGCTGGAGCGTTCCAAGGTCGATCCCGCCGAAGTCGGCGAAGTATTGATGGGCTGCTGTCTGATGGCGGGCCTGAAGCAGGCTCCGGCACGGCAGGCGGCGCACTTTGCCGGTGTGCCATGGAGCGCCGGGGCAACGACGCTGACCAAGATGTGCGGCTCGGCGATGAAGACCACCATGATCGGTCACGACAATATTCTCGCGGGCTCGCACGACATCGTCATCGCCGGCGGCATGGAGAGCATGAGCAACGCACCGTATCTGGTGCTGAAAGGCCGCACCGGCTATCGCCTCGGACACGGCGACAAGCTGATGGACCACATGTTCTACGACGGCCTCGAAGATGCGTACGAGGAAGGCCGCTCGATGGGCACCTTCGCGGAAGAATGCGCGCAGATGTACCAGTTCACCCGTGAAGCGCAGGACGATTTCGCCGCGACGTCGGTGAAGCGGGCGCAGACGGCGTCGAACGACGGCAGCTTTGAAGCCGAGATCGCCGCAGTGACGATCAAGGATCGTAAGGGCGACAAAGTCATTGCCAAGGATCAGGCGCCGTTCCAGGTCAACATCGACAAGATTCCGACGTTGCGGCCAGCGTTCCGCAAGGATGGCACGGTAACGGCGGCAACCTCCAGCTCGATTTCCGACGGTGCGGCGGCGCTGGTGCTGATGCGCCGCTCGATGGCGGAGAAGAAGGGCCTGACGCCGCTGGCGGTCATCCACGCCCACGCCACGCACGCGCAGGAGCCGAACCTGTTCACCACCGCGCCGGTCAGCGCGCTGCGCAAGGTGCTGGAGAAGACCGGCTGGAAGAACACCGACGTTGATCTGTGGGAAGTTAATGAGGCGTTCGCCGTCGTTACCATGGCGGCGATGCACGACATCGGCATCCCGCACGACAAGGTCAACGTCAACGGCGGCGCCTGTGCCCTGGGTCACCCGATCGGTGCTTCCGGCGCCCGCATCGTCGTCACCCTGATGCACGCGCTGAAGAAGCACGGCCTGAAGAAGGGCGTGGCCGGTCTCTGCATCGGCGGCGGCGAAGCCACCGCGATGGCGATCGAGCTGGTCTAGTCTCGTTCTGGCGCCGCCGATCGCTGACGGAACGGCGGCGCCTGCTTTGACCGACAGGGCCGGCCCCCTCGGGTGACAGCCCTGCGCGTTCGACAGAGATATCCATGAAACGCCGGAACGGAGGTCGCCAATCGTATGGGCGACCGTTGCGCCGCCGGCCTGCAACAAAGGGGAAAAGAAAATGGACGTGAAGGGTCTAGCGGCAATCGTCACCGGCGGCGGCTCGGGTCTCGGCGAGACGACGGCGCGCGCGCTGGCGGCAGCTGGCGCCAAGGTGGCGCTGTTCGACGTGGTCGCCGACGCCGCCGAGCGGGTAGCGAAGGATATCGGCGGCGTCGCCTGCGTCTGCGACGTGACCAACGAGGGATCGACGCAGGCTGCGATCGCCAAGGCGCGCGAAGCGAATGGTGTGGCGCGCATCGTCGTTCAGTGTGCTGGCATCGCTCCGCCAGCGAAGATCGTCGGCCGCAAGGGCCCGCACGGCCTCGACCTTTACAGCAAGGTGATCGCCGTCAACCTGATCGGCATCTTCAACGTCATGCGTCTAGCCGCTGCTGACATCCTGACGCTGGAGCCGCTCGAGGCCACTGGCGAACGCGGCGTCATCATCAACACTGCCTCCATTGCCGCATTGGAAGGCCAAGTCGGGCAGGCCGCCTACGCCTCGTCCAAGGCCGGCGTCATCGGCCTTACGCTTCCTTCTGCCCGCGAGTTCGCGCCGTCGGGGCTACGCGTCGTTTGCATCGCGCCCGGCATCTTCAAGACACCAATGATGGCGGGACTGCCAGAAGAGACGCAGAAGTCGCTTGGTGCGGCGGTGCCGTTCCCCTCCCGGCTGGGCGATCCGAAGGAGTATGCCAAGCTGGCCATGCACATCATCGACAACTCGTACCTGAACGGCGAGGTCATCCGCGTCGACGGGGCGTTGCGCATGCAGGGCTGAGCAGCGTAGCGAGAACTAAAGCGCCGGCCCCACCTTCTCTTGCTCCGACTGGGGCCGGCGAGGTCGTTCGAATGAGCGAAGCCATCTGTTACGTAGAAGCGTTCAAGGTCGACATTCCGCCAGAAATCGCGGCGATACTTGACGGTGCTGCGGCCCCTTACAGCGAGCCGCGGCAGGCTGAGCAAGCGCTGAGCGCGGCCTTGCAGCGCGCCCCGGACAATTTGGGGCTGCGCATCGCGGCCTACGCCTTCTACTTCTACAAGAATCGGCTATGGGAGGCTATTCCACACGCTGAAGCGTGCCTGGCGAGTGCTGCCGCGGCCTTGGCCTTGCCCCAGGACTGGCGCATGGTCAGCTCCGAGAGCGCGCGTTTCAGTGAGCTGGAGCAGCCGCAAAGGGTGTACTTGAAATCGCTGGTCGCGCTCGGCTACTGCCGCGCCCGCCTGGGCGACTTCGAAGGGGGCGAAGCACTTCTCCGCAAGGCTGCAAGCCTTGATCCACAAGACCTACTCGGCGCTGCAGCCTTGGCCACCCTGGTCGCGCGCCGCAACGGCGAAGACGACGACGAAGAGTAACTCGAGCCCCCACCCGCTTTGCCCGCAGGGGAAGACGGAAAGACAAGCGGGCCTATTCACCTTGCTGATCGAAGATGTTGTTGACAGCGCCCGACGTGCGGATATTCCGGCGCATTGTATCAGTCGAAAAAGGCGTCGATGGCGTCTTGGGAGATCTTGTGCTGGTCGAGCTGCGGGCCGCAGAGCAGGTTGGCCTCATCCGCAGCGGCGTGGCCCGGCAGCGGCGCCGTGGCAGGGTTAAGGCCGGCGAAGGCTTGTGAGCCGCCGAGGATCTCGATCATCCGCTCGACCCGCTCTTCGATAAACTTCATCGCGTTCACCACCTTGGTGATGCGCTGTCCAGTAATATCCTGAAAGTTGCATGACTCGAAGATCCGCGTCACCTGTTCGCCGATCTCGTCGATGCCGGCGCGTTCCTCGAGGTCCGCTGCCTGATTGCGCAACAGGCCCACCAGCTCGTCAATTCGCTCGCTGGCGGCGAGGATTGATTCTGTTGCTGATTCCGTAGCTTCCACGACCGCGTCAAGTTCGTTGGTGGCGGTTGTGAGCGAATCCGGTGGCTCGCCAACGGCGCGCAGCGCGGCGATCTCGCGCTTCGTCTCGGCAATGGCGATCTCCAGCGCGCGAAACTCGGTCAGCAGCTTCGTGCAATCGAGCCCGCAGCTGGAAATTGACGGGATGCGCGGCGCCGACGGGTCCGCGCAATCTGGCTGCCCGGATGGTTGGGTCAACACTTTCGGCGCGGCCGTTCCCTGATTGGCGTCGAGGCGCCGATGGATGTCGTCGATGGCCTGCATGAGCTCGCGGTGACGGAAGTCGTTACCGTCCGCAGCTCGTAACTGCGGTACCGGTTCACCCGGCGGGGTAGAGCCGAGCTTGCGCATTTCCGCGGTGAACGGCCGCTCTTGCACAGTTGAGGACATGGCGGGCATCTCGACTCCCGTGGGTGAAAAGGGCAGGCGAGGGTGATCGTCGCCGACCGCCGGTTAATTTCAGGTAAGCCTTCGGTTTTTGCGGGCAGGGCATGCTGTTGCGTTGAATTGTGCGATCATCGACCGCGTGCTGGGTGCTTTTTGCGCACGCTTGCAAATCCGCTGCCGTCGAGAACCGCCGCTTGACCACGACGCCCGCCGTTCCGCCCGGCGCCGACCTCGGCCTCGTCACCATCGAGGAGGAGATGCGGCGATCCTACCTTGACTACGCGATGAGCGTCATCGTCGCGCGCGCGCTGCCCGATGTCCGCGATGGGCTCAAGCCGGTGCACCGGCGGATCATCTTCGCCATGCATGAGGGCGGCTATACTCACGACAAGCCGTTCCGCAAGTCGGCGCGCATCGTCGGCGACGTCATGGGTAAGTACCACCCGCACGGCGATCAGTCGATCTACGACGCGCTAGTGCGCATGGCGCAGGATTTCGCCATGCGCCTGCCCCTGATCGACGGGCAGGGGAATTTCGGCTCGATCGACGGCGATAAGCCGGCAGCGATGCGGTACACCGAAGCGCGGCTGGCGCGTTCCGGGCACGCGCTTATCGACGACATCGACAAGGAAACGGTTGATTTCCAGACCAACTACGATGATTCCTCGCTAGAGCCGGTGGTATTGCCAGCACGCTTTCCCAACGTGCTGGTCAACGGTGCCGGCGGCATCGCCGTCGGCATGGCGACCAACATCCCACCGCACAACCTCGGCGAGGTGATCGACGCCTGCTGCGCTCTGATCGAAGATCCCGAGTTGTCGGTCGGCGAACTCATCGAGAAGCACGTGCCGGGTCCGGATTTTCCGACAGGCGCCATCATCCTTGGGCGCCAGGGGATACTTTCCGCCTACCATACCGGCCGGGGCTCGGTGCTGATGCGGGCCTGCACTCGCGTCGAGGAAATCCGCAAGGACCGTTTAGCAATAATCGTCGATGAGATCCCCTATCAGGTAAACAAGGCGCGAATGGTCGAGATCATCGCCGAGGGGGTGCGCGAGAAGCGCATCGAAGGCATTGCCGACCTGCGCGACGAGAGCGACCGAGACGGCATCCGGGTCGTCATCGAGATCAAGCGGGACGCCGATCCCGAGATCGTGCTCAATCAACTGTGGCGCTTTACGCCGCTGCAGAGCTCGTTCGGCATCAGCATGCTGGCGCTCGACGGCCGCCGGCCGCGGACGATGAATCTGAAGGAGATGCTGTCCGCATTCCTCGCCTTCCGCGAGGAGGTAATCCGAAGGCGGTCGATTTTCCTGCTGCGCAAGGCGCGGGAGCGGGCGCATGTACTGGCGGGCTTGGTTATCGCCGTCGCCAACATCGACGAGATCGTTGCGACGATCCGCCGCTCGCCCGATCCCGCCACCGCTCGCGAGGCGCTGATGGGGCGCGATTGGCCGATCAGTGACATGGCGCCGTTGCTAGCCCTGGTCGAGGAGACCGGGCAGGTTGGCCCCGAGGCTGGGTTCTACCGGCTGTCGGAAGGGCAGGCGCGCGCTATCCTGGAACTGCGGCTGCAGCGACTGACTGGGCTCGAGCGGGAGAAGATCGGCGACGACTTGAAGGCGCTCGGCGTTGAGATCGC
Source organism: Rhodospirillales bacterium (assembly GCA_016712375.1). GTDB lineage: Bacteria > Pseudomonadota > Alphaproteobacteria > Rhodospirillales > Defluviicoccaceae > Defluviicoccus. The sequence continues at coordinate 8,336 of JADJRE010000020.1, read as the reverse complement.
CGAATATCTGAACATCCTGGGGTCGCGCGTCCGGCTGCTGGAGGTAATGCGCGCGGAGTTGCTGGAGATCAAGGAGCGGTTCGCCACTCCGCGTCGTACCCGGCTGGAAGAAGGCGGCGCCGACGCTGACATCGAGGACCTGATCCAGCGCGAGGACATGGTGGTCACGGTCACCCACGGCGGCTACGTCAAGCGGGTGCCGCTCAGCACCTACCGGGCACAGCGCCGCGGCGGCAAGGGACGCGCCGGCATGGCCACGCGCGAAGAAGACTTCGTCAGCCAGGTTTTCGTCGTCAACACGCACACGCCGGTGCTGTTTTTCTCGTCGTCCGGCATGGTCTACAAGCTCAAGGTCTGGCAGTTGCCGCTTGCAGCGCCGCAGGCGCGCGGCAAGGCGATGATCAACCTGCTGCCGCTGTCTGCCGCCGAGACGATCACCACGCTGATGCCGTTGCCGGAAGACGAGGATCGTTGGGGAGAGCTGACTGTCGTCTTCGCTACGGCGTCTGGCAAGGTGCGGCGCAACGCGCTCAGTGATTTCACCAACGTCATGGCGAACGGCAAAATCGCGATGAAGCTGGATGAAGGCGACCGGCTGGTCCGCGTCCGCACGTACGGCGATGCCGATGACATCCTGCTGTTCACCCGGCGCGGCCAGTGCATCCGCTTCGCCGTCGGGGAGGTGCGCGTGTTCAGTGGTCGCACCTCGACCGGCGTCCGGGGCGTGCGGCTTGCCGATGGGGACGAAGTATTCAGTATGAGCGGGCTGCGGCACGTCGAGGTCGATGCCGTTCGCCGCGACGAATATCTGCGCTCCGTCAATGCCAGGCGCAGGCTCGCCGGCAGCGACTACAGCGAGCGGCGAGATGACCTCGATCGGGATAAAGCACTGGCGGCCAGGCTCGATCTGCCGGAGTTCAGCGAGATGGCCGCCAACGAGGAGTTCCTGCTAACCGTTGCCGAGGATGGCTTCGGCAAGCGCACCTCGTCCTTCGAATACCGGATCACCGGTCGCGATGGCAGCGGCATCGCCGCCCTGGACCTCGGTCGAGCGGTCGGCACATCTCTGGCGGTGGCGGCGTTTTCGGTGCTGCCAGCTGATCAAATCGTCATGGTTACCGACGCCGGCCAGCTGATCCGCTGCCCGGTCGCCGACATCAGCATCAACGGGCGTACCACCCGGGGCGTGAAATTGTTTGCCACCGCCGACGGCGAGCGGGTCGTTTCGGTGTCGCGCATTCGTGACGTCGAGGAAGGAGCAGGCGAGCAATCCAACGGCCGAGCTGTCGAGGACGAAGGTGTGGCCAACGACGGCCTGCCGGTAAGAAGCGGCCAGGAGCCAGGGGCTGACGGGCAGGAAGAGCGCGGGGGAGTTAACGGAGCGGGAAGGCCAGAAGCGGGGGATAAGCCGGACGGCGGGGCATGAGCACGCCGGCGGTGCCAGAAAGCGGGAGGACAGCGAAAAACATGGGTCAACCGCGCGTCGGGATCTATCCCGGCACTTTCGATCCGATTACAAATGGTCATGTCGACATCATTGGCCGCGCCACCCGCCTTGTTGATCGGCTGGTCATTGCGGTGGCCGCCAATCCTGGCAAGGGCCCGATGTTCACTCTACAGGAACGTGTCGAGATGCTGCTGGAGCAGGTCTCGCTAATGCGCAACGGGGACGGCTCGCACATCGAAGTGCGTCCCTTCGACAAGCTGTTGATGCATTTCGTCCAGGATCTCGGAGCGACAATTATTCTGCGTGGCTTGCGTGCCGTCTCCGATTTCGAGTACGAGTTTCAGATGGCGGGAATGAACACCCGACTTGATCCGAAGGTTGAGACGATCTTTTAATGGCATCCGAGCGCCAGCAGTTCATCGCCTCCCGTTTCGTCAAGGAGGTGGCGCGGCTGGGCGGCGACATCGCACCTTTTGTGCCGAAAGAGGTGGTGGCGCGCACCGCGCGCAAACTGGCTCAGCAGGACCGGCGCTTCGCCTGAGGCCCTTCGCATCTGCTGAACAGTGCAATCCAGTCCCGGAGCCGGCGGCGGCGTTGACCGATCGGCGCGTCAACCGATATCGTTGTAAGCACGGCAGTTCCGACGTTTCGCGATGACCAAAGAGCCCGTAGCTCAGGGTAGAGCATCTGACTTTTAATCAGAGGGTCCTGGGTTCGATCCCCAGCGGGCTCACCATTTAAATCAAATGGTTAATCAACATTTCATATGCCGGACGGCGAGACCGGGTATCACCAGGGCATCACCAAAGCGACGACGACCCTTTACCAGCCGGAGCGTTTTATATTTTGCGCCGCGCTATGGTCGGACGGGCCGACTTTATCGAATGGGCCGCTCGCGGCAATGAGGTTACCGCCGGCAACACGATCATCCGGCCGAAGCGGTTCCTCGATACGGCCAGGGCCAGCAAGACTGCCTAGCTAGGCGATCGGCCAGGCAAGGCGAGTGCCAAGTTCTATCCCAACCTGATTGCTGTGCAGAAGACGCCGGAAACGCTCGGTTCATGGCGTCGAATACCGAGCGGGTTCTAATCCGGGGAAGGGCTTATCCCGCTGCTTCCGGTGCGACTAGCATTTTGTAGGGGGCGCGCTGGACAGCCATGCCGATGCGCAAAATGGTGCGGAACGCGGCATGGGGTGAGGTGCGGCGATTGAATCGGAAGACGAATTCATCGAGATACGCATTCAGATGCGCGCGCCGCAGCCCGTGATAGACGCCCAGTGCCCAGGTCTTGAGGTTGGCGAAGACGCGATGCACCCAGGGCAGGACGATATGGGCGGCCATGGAGCCGATCACATGCGGTTCATGCGTCACCCCCGGCGCGCCTGGATAGCCGGACCAGCCATCGGTCTTGACGGTGGCTCCGTCGGCAATGTTTGCCTTGATGACGGCGCGAAGGCTCTGCGCCAGCGGTGTGTAGGGCGGTGACAAATTAGGCCACGTAGCGGCGGCGGTTGGTGCTGCCGCGCCGGAGCAAAATCCGGCCAGTGGTTAGGCTGTCTCCTTTGTCAGGGGGCGGCCGGGGATGTTTGCCGTGGAAGTCTACGCCGCCGTTCGGCATTTTGTTTTCATTGAGGGTAACAGCCGGCGCGAGGCGGCGCGGGTTTTCGGGCTGAGCCGTGAGACGGTTTCGAAGATGTGCCGGTTCTCGTTGCCGCCCGGCTACACGCGAACGAAGCCGGTGAAAAAGCCGAAGCTTGGGGCGCTTCTGCCGGTGATCGACGCCATTCTCGAGGCCGACGGGACGGCGCCTTCGAAGCAGCGGCATTCTGCCAAGCGGATCTTCGAGCGGCTGCGCGACGAGCACGGCTATGCCGGCGGTGTGACGGTGGTGAGGGACTACGTCCGGGTCGCTCGCGCCAAAGGCCGGGAGAGACCTTCGTGCCGCTGGCGCATCCCCCAGGCACGCGCAGGTCGACTTCGGCGAGGCCATTGGCGTGATCGGCGGCGTCCGGCAGAAGATCCACTTCTTCTGCATGGACGTGCCACAGTCGGACGCGCCGTTCGTGAAGGCCTACCCGGCGGAGACGACGGAAGCGTTTCTCGACGGTCATGTGTCGGCGTTCGCCTTCTTTGGCGGCGTGCCGCTGTCGGTGCTTTTACGACAACACCACGATCGCAGTGGCGAAGATCTGCGGTGACGGCAGGCGGGAGCGGACCCGGGCTTCACCGAACTGCGAGCCACTACCTGTTCCGCGACCGTTTTGGCCGTCCCGGCAAGGGCAACGACAAGGGCAAGGTCAGAAGGGCTGGTGATATGCCCGATCGAACTTCATGACGCCGATCCCCCAGGCAGCAAGCTACGACGATCTCAATGTGATGCTGGAAGAGCGCTGCCGGCGCCGACAGGGCGAACGCGCCGGTCGCCACAGCGAGACCATCGGCGAGCGTCTCGTCGCCGACCTGGAGTCCTTTCGGGATCTGCCCGCCGTGCCGCTGGAGGCGTGCGAGAAGCGGGCGGCGCGGGTCTCGTCAACCGCCCTGGTCCGCTACCGCTGCAACGACTTCTCGGTGCCGACGGCATACGGCTTCCGGGATGTTGTGGTGAAGGGCTTCGTCGACGAGGTGGTGATCCTGTGTGCCGGCGAGCAGATCGCCCGACATCGCCGCGCCTACGGCACCGGGACCTTCGTGTTCGACCCGCTGCACTACCTCGCGCTGATCGAGACGAAGCCAAATGCCCTGGACCAGGCGGCGGCGCTGAAAGACTGGGATCTGCCGGAGGCGTTCCAGCACCTGCGCCATCTCCTCGAAGCGCGCATGGGCAACCGCGGCAGGCGGGAGTTCATCCAGGTCCTGCGGCTGATGGAGGCGATCCCGATGGAGATCGTGGCGAGCGCGGTCACCGAAGCGATCCGGCTCGGCGCCATCGGCTTTGATGCGGTCAAGCAGATCGCGCTGGCGCATCGAGCGGCGACCGGCCCGGCTCGACCTGACGGCCTATCCACATCTGCCGAGAACGGACGTCAGGATGACGACGGCGGCCGACTACGCCGTTCTCGTTCCCGGGACAGCGGCATGACCGGCAAGGCGGGCGTCGAGGCGATACCGGCGGGAACGACGAGCGGCACCCGCAGGTTCTGCTGGCGCATCACCTCGAGCAGCCTGAAGCTGCCGACCATTCTGCGGGAGTACGACAAGGTCGCGCGCGAATGCGCCGGCGACGGCGTCGATCATCCCCGCTACCTGCTGCGCCTGGTGGAGCTGGAGCTGATCGACCGGGAACGCCGAATGGTCGAGCGGCGGATCAAGGCGGCACGCTTCCCGGCGGTCAAAAAGCCTCGACACCTTCGACTTCCACCGCCATTCCGAGCCTCAACAAGATGCTGGTGCTCGAGCTCGCTCGATGCGAGTTCGTCCTGCGCCGCGAGAACGTCATCGCGCTCGGCAATTCCGGCACCGGCAAGACGCATGCAGCCCTGGCTCTCGGTCTTGCCGCCTGCCAGAAAGGGTTCAGCGTCGCCTTCACCACCGCCGCCGCCCTCGTGCATCGAGCTGATGGAAGCGCGCGACGAACGACGGCTTCTGAAGCTGCAGCGTGATCTGCAGGCCGTGAAGTTGCTCATCATCGACGAACTCGGTTACGTGCCGCTGTCCCCGACCGGGCGGAACTTCTGTTCGAGGTCTTCTCCCAGCGCTACGAGCGCGGCTCGACCCTCGTCAGTCAATCTGCCGTTCGAGGACTGGACCTCGGTGCTGGGATCGGAACGGCTCACCGGCGCGCTGCTCGACCGGCTGACCCACCACGTCCATATCCTCACCAGAACGGCGACAGCTACCGGTTGAAGCAATCCGCCGGACGCCGTCGTCCCGCCACCCCGGCCGATCGGGCGGAGCAAAACCAGGCCACCGCCGACACCGTCAATCCGAGACCGGCGAAATCGGCAAGCCCCTGATCCTCGAGGCAAACCGACGACACAGCAAGGGGCCGATCGGGCCCTCAGCTGCCGCCGCTTTCGCCCAAATGGCCTGCTTTTACTCCGCCACAGTGGCCCGGAATTGCTCCGCCGTTGACAGATCCTTGGTCACGGACTTTGACGCCTATGGCGTAGTGCGCCGTGAGCCCGTTGCGCTGCCTGCGATGAAGGTGATCCACGAACCGATTGAGCTTGTCGCGCAAGACCCGCAGTAGCTCAGCCTCTTGTTCCCAATCGCGAGCCACCCTTGCTTCGCCTGCTGCCCACGATTCTTGGAGCTGACTCAATACATCGCTCTTTTTTGCTTTGTTAGAGTGTAACTGCAGGCAATATCGGCCGAGCCCGATCTCGCTCAGCCGGCGGTACACCACCTCCAGCGCAGCCGTCTTCTCGGAAACGAAGAGAACCGTCTTACCCTTGCCCATCAGGTGGCAGATCATGTTTGCAATAGTCTGGCTCTTGCCCGTTCCCGGCGGACCGATGAGGATGAAATCCTTTCCTCTGTCCGCGGTCGCGATCGCCGCCAATTGCGAGGCATCGGTCGGCAGGGGCGCGAGCAGGTCGGACGGCTTGAAATCACGATCCAGAGTATCCTTGTCGATGAATTCGACGTCGGCCTTGTAGCGATGCTGCGGGGTCTCTAGTAGGTGGCGAACAACCTTGTTCTCCCGAAGCACATCAGTGCGGTCGACCAGATCCTTCCACATCAGAAACTTGGCGAACGAGAAATGCCCGAGCACGACGTCCTCGACCATCTCGAAGCCGGGGGCGTCCTTCACCGCGCGGCGCACCTTTTCCCAAATATCGCGCACGTCCACACCGCACTCGTCCTTCGGCAGGGCACCGTCCAGCCCCCTGATGTCGATCTCAAAATCCTTCCGCAGCATCTCCAGCAACGTCGGATTGAAGCGCGGCTCATCGTCGTGAGCCAGAATCTGGACCCCGCTGCGCACGGACTGGCGCTGCAAGGTGACGGGTAGCAGAATCAGCGGCGCACGGAATCGACGCTCGTCCTTTACGTCCCGTTTCCAGCATAGAAAGCCGAGCGCCAGAAAAAGCGTGTTGGTGCCTCCCTCCTGCAAGGCTGTCTGTGCTTTTCGGTAGATTTCCACGGCACGCTTTGACAACTCTTCCGGCGGCAGGTCGACCAGCACCTGGCCCTTACGGAGCGCTTCGCGGGCATATTCCTCGATGATCACCTCGCCAGTGCGTTGCTTGTGGGTCTCGGCGTCACGGGTTGAACCGGAAAGTCGGGACGTCGACTCGATCGATATTCGGGCACCTGCGGCTAGTTTGTCTTCGAGCAGACCCGGGTCAGGGCAGAGGATCCGTAGGCTCGTCTTGTCGGACCTGTGGTTCAGCAACTGGTTGCGGGCCGAGAGGTCGAGCAGCTTGCGTTGCCAGCGCTCGAGCCGACCGGCGGGCGTCTCGGGCGCGCCCGCTTCCGGTTCTGCCTCTTGATCGAAGTCCGGCAGCGCCGGCGCCGCCTCCATCGGAAGCTCGACGTCCGGGGTCTCGACCGGAAGCGCCTGCCCCGGCCTGTCTCTCCCCTTCAGCGCGAGCGGCGATATGCGCAGGGACCGCGCCCGGCGGATATCCACCGCGACGCCGAACGTGGCGTCGTGTTCGTCGGTGATCGTGTCCATTGCCGCGTTCACCGCCCGAGAGAACGGAGGTGCCGGATGCGCGGTGGCAAGGGTGGTTTCGATTAGCACCAGTTCCCTCAGGCGGCACCGTTTGCGCAGTGTCTCGGCATCTTCGATCACGATCGTCGAGAGCTCTTCCGGCTGCAGCCACACGCCCACGACGGCATGACCGCGTGGGAGGGCCACGACGGGGTTGAGCCCTGCCTGCTCGAACGCCGAGGCGAAGAGCAATGCCGTGTCGAGGCAAGTGGCGACCTTGCCCTCCTCGATGAGGCACGGAATACGGATCTTCTGTCCATCCCGCTCGAAGCTCGCCGGCGGAACAGCATACGTGATCCCGAGATTGGCGACGGCGGAGTAGATCGCCGACACCATCTCCCACACACGTTGTCGGCTCCCCGATCGGTAGCCGTCGAGCGCGTCGGGTCTGCCCGCCCGACGCAGCAGCGACGAAGCCCCGTGCAGGAGACGGTCGACGGCCGGGTCGTTGGGCATAGAAAAGGCGGCGAGCAACTCCGGCATGTACCCCGCGCCACCCCATTCGTTGTAGGCGAGGAGTTCGACCCGTCGCGAGTCCTCGGCAACACTCTCACCGTCCTTCTCGACGCGGATCGAAACGTGGCCCATCATCGCTTCGGTAAGACCGAGCAGGAAGCCGCCGCCGACTTCGACGTCGCGATGTTTGACGGCGACCGTCCCTCCCGCCGCGACGCGATCGAGCCGCCAACTCTTCGGCTTGAGAAACCCCGGGTTCGAAACGAGGGTCACCACCACGTCGTCCAGCCGGTCTGCCTCGTCTCGATTTTCGATGCGCAGATCGCGCAGCACGGAAAAGGCGCTTTGGTGGCAGGCGAAATTCAGCTTCGCCGCGATCTCCCACTGAATCGCGATGGCACCTTCCTTTCCGCTCGACATGGGACGCCCCCCCGACCGCAATATGATGCTGGCTCGTTTGAGCACCCTTTGGGGGTGCGGTCAATCCAGCGAGGCTCGGAAATAGCCGTGACGACGCCGATCGTCCGACAATCGGGAGTGCTAGTAGTTTACGCCATCGGGGTACGTGTCACGGGCTAACACTCATGGCCTTTCCGTAACCTACGCGCCAAAGCGCGAGTGCATTATCAGGGCACAGATTCGCGGTAGCCGGCGCGATAAGGCCCCAGGAACAGGTCGCCCAGCGCCCGACGCGAGAGGTAATCCGCCGTTGCGCGAGATGGTGCGGCCGGTCGTGCAGGATGTGGCAGCGGTGGCAGAGGCTGCGCAGGTTG
>JADJRE010000019.1 GCA_016712375.1 Rhodospirillales bacterium | reverse complement strand
GTGCGGCTGTGAGGCCCACTTTTCGGAGACGAACTCGGAAGACGGTGAGTCCGCGCAGGGTCTTCAGTCCCTTGGGCGAAGTTATAGGCGTCCAGGAAGGTTTGAGATGCGCGCGCAGCGTGTCGTGCGTCTCACATAGTGGTAGCGGACCGTCGCCTCCTTGAGCGTCCGGTTCATGCGCTCGACCTGGCCGTTCGTCCACGGGTGGTTCGGCCGGTGAGCCGATGGTCGATGTCGTGCTGGGCGCAGGCGAGATCGAAGGAATGGCACCGGAAGGGCTCGCTCGCGGCGAGCATCCGTTTGATGTCGGCGGGCGACCAGCCATCGCCGGCCGGTCTGAAGTGGGTGCCGTTGTCGGTGAGCACCGTGTGGACCTTGTAGGGCACGGCGGCGATCAGGCGGCGCAGGAAATCGGCGGCGACGCGCCGGGTGACGCGCTCATGCAACTCGGCGGAGCGAACATGCTGGTGCGGTCGACCGCGACCAGCATGAAGAGCTTGCCCCTCCTCGGTGCGGACCTCGGCGATATCGATGTGGAAGAAGCTGATGGGGTCGCTCTTGAAGGTCTTCTTCCGCTTCTCCCCGCAACATCCGGCAGGCGGCTGATGCCGTGGCGCGCTGGAAGCAGCGGTGCAGCGCAGAGCGCGTCAGGTGCGGATCGTCGCCTGCAGCGCGTAGAGGCAGTCGTCGAGCGGCAACAGCGTGTGCCGCCGGAACGCGACGACGAGCGCCTCCTCCTCCTTGCTGAGAATGGTCGAGCGCGGCTCTTCCGGCCCCATCGGCGCGTCGGTGACGACCGTACGCCGCCGCCACTTCGCGATCGTCTTCGGTTCACGCCGCAGGTTCGGCTCAACTCCGCGATCGAAGCCTTCGATCGCTGTATCGCAGCTCGGACGGCGTGCGTGGTCGTGGCGCTTCCGTGGCGTACCTGGCCCATAGCTCTTCCTTGACGTGACAGCAAAAGATACGCCATCACACTCGGGACTAAACACCCTGGTGCACTGACTCATTCGGAAGGTACAGGCAGGCGGTCGAGTTTGGCGAGAATGGCTTTAGCGGTTTTTGTCCAGACGAAAGGCCTCGGGGTCTTGTTGTGGTCGCGAATGTGGCGGGCGATGGCGTCCTGGAGGTCGGCAATGGATTTGAACGTGCCGCGCTTCAGGCGCCTTCGGGTGAGGATCGGGAAGAAGCCTTCGACGGCGTTCAGCCAGGACGCCGAGGTTGGCGTGAAGTGAAACACCCATCGCGGATGGTTGGCGAGCCAGGCCTGGACCTTGGGATGCTTGTGCGTGGCGTAGTTGTCGAGGATCGCGTGGATCACTTTGCCGGGCGGCACCGCCCGCTCGACGGCATTGAGGAACTTGATGAATTCCTGGTGTCGGTGGCGCGGCATGCAGCGGCCGACGACCTTGCCTTCGAGCACGTTGAGCGCGGCGAACAGCGTCGTCGTGCCGTTGCGCTTGTCGTCGTGGGTCATCGTCCCGCACTTGCCGGGCTTCAGCGGCAGGCCGGGCTGGGTGCGGTCGAGCGCCTGGATCTGGCTCTTCTCGTCGATCGACAGCACCACCGCATGGCGGGGCGGGTTCATATAGAGGCCGACGATGTCCTCCACCTTCTCGGCGAAGGCGGGATCGCTGGACCGCTTGAAGGTACGCAGCCGGTGCGGCTGCAGTCGGTGCGCCGCCCAGATGCGCTGCACCGCGCGCAACGAGATGCCGACCTTCCGGGCGACGGCGCGGCCGGTCCAGTGCGTCGCTCCCCCGGGGGCGTCCGTGCACGGCAGCTTCAGCACCCGGGCAACGGTTTCAGCCAACAGCGGCGGCTTCCCGGCGGCCGCGTCTTGTCGCGCAACAGGCCGTCGACGCCCGCTTCCGCGAACCGCTGCGGCCACCGCCACCGAGGGCCGGCTGACCCCCGCTTGCGCGGCCACCGCCAGCACCGGCAGCCGCTGCGCCGACAACAAGACAATCCAAGCCCGCTGAACATGCTTCTGCGGGCGGTTCCGATCGCCGACGACGGCTGCCAGCCGCCCCAGGTCCTCGGCTCCAACAATAACGCTCACCGTCCGTGCCATGCCCACAGCTTCGCACAAACAGCCCGGCCCGTGAATCATCCGTTTACGTCAATGCACTAGAATGTCTCCACTCTCGGTATAGGCTCCTCACATTACGCGATTACGCGATTACGCGATCCACTAAAGGATGGCACGTTTGGCGACGTTTAGCCACTCGTTTACACGTTATTATGGTATGGCCGACTCGCTATTGGTTGACGGCCGCGCTTTGGCGCAGGGAAGCCGGAGTGTTGATAGAGGAGTTGTGTAACTGCTCACCACCCTGGCTTTTCAGGTTGACGGTGTCGGCGTGAAGGTGCCGGCGAGGAGCTGGCTGATGGACTGCAGCGCGGTTTGGCCGTGCAGCGCGGCGGTGCCGGTGACGGAGCGGTAGCCGGCGTGGATCTGGGCGCCCCAGTCGGAGCGGAAGCCGCCGGTGACCTTGCGGAACACGACGGAGGGTCGGATCTCCCGTTCGCGGGCGTTGTTGGTGGCCGGCACGTCAGGGTCTTCGAGGAAGACGAAGAACTTCGTCCGCCAGGCCTTGACCGCGGTTTTGCAGGTCGCGGCCGGCCGGATGTGCCGCCGGCATGACGACGAGCGCGTCGAGGCGGCGTTCGGCGCGGGCGTGGTACTGCCGCAGCGTCGTGTCCTTCAGCTGGCCTCGTCGCCGGCCGATACGGATCGCCCAGCGCAGCAACTCACGCAGTCGCGGTGCGAAGATCGCATCGCCGCCGTCGATGGCGTACTGCACGTCGCGCAGCACGTGGGCGAGGCAGACCTGATGCGCCGGCGCCAGATCCTGCTGGCCGGCGTAGCGGTCGGAAACCCAGACCGCCGGCCGGTGCTTGCCCAGCACCTCTTCGGCCACCGCCTTCGCCCGGCGCGGCACGATCGTGTGCAGCACCGCCCTGGCCGAGACGAACACCCAGTGCCACCAGGTGGCGCCGTCGATCCGGCTGGTGGTCTCGTCCGAGGCGATCACCCGGGCCGCCAGCAGTGTGGTCCTGATCGTCGCACACGCCGCCGTCATCTCGCTGGCCACCCGGCGGAAGGCGTTGGCGATCGCCCCTTCGGAGATCGCCAGCCCGAACAGTTCCGCCATCATCTGCGACAGCCGCTCGAAGCCGACGTGATGGCTATGATGCAGATACAAGAGCAGAGCGCGGATCGAAGCGCCGAACGGCGTGCCCGGCGCCATGCCGTCCGGCGGTGCTGCGCGGAAGCGGCGGCCGCAGGCGGCGCAGCGCCCGCCGAACAACTCGATGCGCGTCACCACCGGCGCGATCGGCGGAATGTCGATGTGATCGTAGCGATGGCGGCAGCTCTGCGTCCGCTCGGGGACGTCGGCGGCGCAGTGCGGACACGCGGTGGCCAGCCGTTTGATCGTCTCGTCCGGCGCGTCGGTCAGCGGCCGCGCCGAGCCCGGACGCGAGGGTCGCGGCTTGCGCCGCTTGCCGTCCTTCTCGTCCACACCCCCGCCCGGCTTGCGGTCCTGCGACGGCGGCGTGTGGCTGTTCTGCGAGGTCTTCTTCGGCTTCGCCAGCAGCGCCTCGAGTTCGGCGATCCGCGTCGCCTGCCGCTCGATCAGCGCCGCCTGCTCGGTCAGCAGCGCATCCTTCTCCCGGTCGCTCAGACGGTATCGAAACGGCGGAGTCATCCATACCTTGACTCACATCCAGCCCGTCCGCGCAACCCGAAAATACCAGCCCAGTGAGCAATTACGCAGATGCGGCAGAACGAGCCGGCATAGAAGCATACGTTCGATCTATAAACCAAAAGCAAGTCAAAGATATACTCGCAACAAACGCGACTGAGAAGTAGCAAGCATCGCGTAACGGTGTAGCCCGGATGGAGCGCGAGTGTAATCCGGGTATTTTGTGGTTCGGATAAAGGTCGCCGCTAGGGATCCAGCGGATTCCGGCGATCAGGGCTCCCGGTATCCTGAGACTCTGGGGACGACGCAGGGGTTCTCGGGCGCAGGACGTGGTGGTGGTCGGCGGCGTAGAGGCGGCTGTCGGGGAAGGCGGCGGCACCGAGGACGCGGCCGACCAGGATCAGCGCGGTGCGGGTGAAGCCGGCCGCCTTTACCTTGTCGCGGATATCGGCCAGCGTGCCGTGGATGAAGGCTTCGTCCGGCCAGCCGACGCGGTAGGCGACGACCACCGGGCAGTCGGCGCCATAGGGCGGCACGAGATCGCGGACGACGCGCGCGAGGTTGGTCACCGAGAGGTGGATGGCGAGCGTCGCCCGGCTCTGCGCCAGGCTGGCGAGGTCCTCGCCCTCCGGCATCGGCGAGGAGCGCGTCGCCGTCCGGGTGAGGATCACCGTCTGGCTCACCGCCGGCAGCGTCAGCTCGCACGCCAGCGCTGCTGCCGCCGCCGCGAACGCCGGCACGCCGGGTGTGACGTCGCAGGCAATGCCCAGCGCCGCGAGCCGACGCATCTGCTCGCCGGTGGCGCCGTAGATCGACGGATCGCCGGAGTGCACCCGCGCGACGTCGAAGCCGGCGGCATCGGCGGCGGCCATCTCGGCGATGATGGCGTCGAGATCGAGTGGCGCGGTATCGATGACGCGGGCGCCCGGCGGTGCTTCCGCCACCACCTCGCGCGGCACCAGCGAGCCGGCGTAAAGGCACACCGGGCAGCGGCGGATCAGGTTGAGACCGCGCACAGTGATCAGGTCGGGCGCACCGGGGCCGGCGCCGATGAAGTGTACGGTCATTCCGCGGTCCCCGGCCGATTGCCTTGACCGTCATCGCGAGCGCAGCGTGGCGATCCACGCCCTGTCAGTCCGCCTCGGCAGTGGATTGCCGCGCCTGCTGTGCAGGCTCGCAATGACGTCTGGAGCGACCGGGTCAGGTGCATGGCAGGGACTCCGGCGCATCGCCCCGCAAGGCGGCGGCGGAAGGCGGCCGATCGCCGTAGCCGCGCGGCGTGTAGACGAAGCGGTGCGTTCCCCGCCGGGTCACACGCGTGCGGCTGGATCCGACCAGCACGAGCGTCAGCATGTCCACGTCGTCTGGGTGCAAAGCCTGCAAGTCGATCACGCGCACGGACTCGCCATCCCGCCCGAGATTGCGGGCGAGCACCACCGGCGTCTGCGGCGGGCGGCTGGCCAGCAGGATGTCGCGGGCCGCAACAAGCTGAGTGCGCCTGCGACGGGAAACCGGGTTGTACAGGGCGACGACGAAATCGCCGTCCGCCGCCGCGCGAAGCCGGCGCTCGATGTCGGCCCAAGGCGTCAGCAGGTCGGAGAGCGAGATGGCGCAGAAGTCGTGGCCCGTGACGGCGCCGGCCCGCGCCGCCGCCGCCTGCAGTGCGGTGATCCCCGGCACCACGTCGATCGCCAGCCGGTTCCACTCCGGCCGGTCCTCGCGGTCCAGTAACTCGAAGACCAGCGCCGCCAGCGCGTAGATGCCGGCGTCGCCGGAGCAGACCAGTGCCACCCGCCGGCCCTCGGCGGCGAGATCGAGGGCGAGACGCACGCGCGCTTCCTCTTCCGACAGCGCCGACGTGTGCCGGCGCCGGTCGCCGACCAGATCCGCGATCAGATCGAGATAGAGGCCGTAGCCGACCACATCGGTGGTGGCCCCGATGGTGCGAACCAGTTCGGAAGTTCGCCAGTCGGCGCTGCCGGGGCCGATCCCCACGATGCTCAACCGGCCGCGCGTTCGCCCGACCGTGTCCGGCTTGATGTCGCGATTGGCGCGGGCGACCGCGCAGGTGGCGCGGCGCGAGCGGGTCTTCTCGACGACCAGCTTGGCGTCGGCGCCCGCGGCCGCGAGCGCGGCACCCTCGGCGACGCCATGACAGCCGACTTCGCGGAAGACGACGTCGGAGGGGTTGACGAGCCTCGGGGCCTCCGCTTCCAGCTCGGACGCCGGGAAGAATCGGGCCGGCACGCCCAGCGCATCCGCCAGCGCGTGCACCGCCGCCTCGTCCGCCTTGACATCGATCGAGACGACGCAGGCCACGGCTGCCTCGGCCAGCCCGTTTGTCGCGAGGGTCCGCCGCGCCAGATCGATCAGTTCGGAGGCTTCGCAGCCGCGCTCGCAGCCAACGCCGAGCGCCAGCACCGGCGGATGCAGGACAAGGGTCGGGCCGGCCTCCCCTTCCGCACGGTCGGTGACCAGGATGCGCGTCCCCGCCTCCGGAGCAAAGCGGACGCCGGAGCTGTGCAACCATGACGCATCGCCCGCCGCGACGCTGAGCGCCACCGGCTGGTTCGCCAGCAGGGCCGCCGTCACCGCCTTGGCGGCGGAGGGGTCGGAGAGACGCCAACCCGCAGGCGGATCGTCCAGGCCAAAGCCGAGACGGACGTCACCCGCGGTGGTGATCGCCGCCACACCTTCCGTCGTCGCGGCAATCGCGCGGGCGATCCGGTTGGCGCCATGGTGGCCTCCCAGCAGCGGGACGGCGACGCTGCCATCCTCGGCGACCGCGACCACGGCCGGTTCCGTCCGCTTGTCGCCGAGCAGCGGCGCCACCGCGCGGATGAGAATGCCGGCGGCGCACACCCCCACGATCGGCGTCCCGGCGGCGAAAAGCTCGCGCAGGTGGGCCATCGTGTCCGAGAAGGACCGGTCGGCGCCATCGGCGCGCCCGGCAAGCCCGTGCACGACGCTCGTCGGCAACACCGGCTGCAGCCGGCGGGTCAGAGCCAGCCCGCCCGTGTTCAGCGCGATCAGCGCGGCACCTTCCGGCAAGCGGCGATTCGCCGCCAGAGCCGGAGCTTCACGCGGCCGGCGAACGAGGATCATCGAGAAGTAAGGTGCCTGGGTTTCGTCCTCCATGTCCGCAAGGCGAACGATCCGCTCGTTCGCCATCGAAGCCCGTTCCACGTAGGTGGCGCTCTCATCGAGGCCGAGCCGCCGCAGCACGCGCCGCACCTTGGCCAGGTGGCGGCCGACCTTCATGATCGCCGCTGCCTCGACCCGGGCCAGCCGCGCCTCCAGTTCCGCTTCGGGCAGCGGCGCCGGCAGCACGCAGAGCACCTCGTTGCGCGACACCAGCGGCACCTCTGCCGCGGCCGCGACCGCCGCCAGCGAAGAGACGCCGGGCACGACGACGGTCGGATGGGCGTCGGCGAGGCGCTCGAACAGGTACATGAACGAGCCGTAGAAGAACGGATCGCCCTCGCACAGCACCGCCACGTCGCGGCCGGCCGCAAGGTGCCCGGCCAGGGTGACCGCATACCGGTCGTAGACCTCGCGCGCCGGGTAGCGGTCGATCGTCATCGGCGTGGCGATGGCGATCTCGATGCGGCCGGCCGGCACGTGCAGCGCCGCGATGGCGCGCACCAGGCTCTCGCCGCCCTCGGGCGCCGGATAGGCGATGACCGGGGCACGCGCCAGGATCTCCTTTGCCTTCACGGTGATCAGGCCGGGATCGCCGGGGCCAATGCCGAGGCCGTAAAGGGTGCCGCTCACGGCTTTACTCCTGTGTATTGGGTGACCTCCATCAGCGCCCGCAGCCCGGTGAGGCCGCCGATTGGCGCGGCCCGGGAGATGGCGATGCGGAGCAGATCGCCGTCGTGGCGGCGGCGGAAGTCGAGCAGGCGGGATCCACCCTCCAGGCTGACGGCGTTGGCGACCAGCCTGCCGCCGGGGCGCAGGCGGTCCCAGCAGCGCTCCAGCAGATCGCTGCGCGCCGCCCCGCCGCCGATGAACACGGTGTTCGGGTCTGGCTCAAGGCCGGCGAAAGCCTCCGGTGCGATGCCGTTGACAATCTGCACCTGCGGCACGCCCAGCGCCGTGGCATTGCGAGCGATGATCGCGCAGCGGCCGGCGTCCCGCTCGATCGCAAACGCCTGCGCCTCGCCGCCGCCGCCGACGCGCAGGCCCGGCATCGCCGCGCGCAGCCACTCGATGGCAATCGAGCCGGAGCCGGCGCCGACGTCCCACAGCACCTCGCCCGGCTGCGGCGCCAGTACGGCGATCGTCGCCGCCCGCACCTCGCGCTTGGTGAGTTGCCCGTCGCTCTCGAACAGCTCGTCCGGCAGGCCCGGCACGCGCGGCACCAGCTTCGGGCGGGGGCCCGGCCGGCACTCGATGGCGAGCGTGTTCAGGTCGGCGGCTCGCGGATGATCCCAGTTTCCGGCGGTGCCCGCCATCCGGCGCTCCCCCGGCCCGCCCAGGTGCTCCAGCACGGTGATGGGGCTCGGGCCGAAGCCACGCCCGACCATCAGGGCGGCGGCGCGCGGAGCGAGAAAGCACCCGGATGAGGTAGGACCGCCATATCGCCTGGCCCGAAAACGCGGGCCAGATTGGCGCCGCCGCCAAACCACATGGGATCGCCGGTCGCCAGGACGACGACGCGCCGGCCGCGCCAGCGGGCAATCATCCCAGCCGCCCGATGGACGCCGCCCTCCCAGGTCAGTCGCTCAGCAGCCGTGTCGGCAACCATCGCCTGGTGGCGCTCTCCGCCCACCAGCAACTCGGCGCCGTCGATCAGCGTGCGGATGGAAGGCGTCAGTCCCACCGCCGGCCGAGGCGCGCCGGCATCCAGCAGCTCCAGCATCCGGAACAGGGCGGTCGGCGCGTTACCGATGACGACGACAGCGCCTTCGAGCCGGTCCCGCCAGCGATCGACGGCCGCGGCCGAGCGGGTCGTGCCGGCAGCCCGCGCCGCTTCGGCGACGCCGGGCTCACGCAACGTGCAGAGCACGGGGTTCGCCGCCGGGAGCCGGTCGCGGGTGATTCCCGACGCCACCATCTCGGCATCGACGAGAACGCTGGCCCCTGCCGCCAGCGCGCGCCGTCCCGCCGCAGCGGCATCCGCCGTCCAGGCCAGGTCGGAAACGATGCCGGGATCGCCCGCGGCATGGATGAGGCGGACGACGAGAGGTTCGAGGTCCGCCGGCACCGCCGACAGATCCGCCTCGGCGCGGATCATCGCGAACGAGCGGCGGTAGATCTCCTGCGGTTCCCGGAGGTAATCGTAAGCCGGCGCAGCAGCAGCCGCCGCCCGTGCGCGCGGGGCGTTCTCGATGCCGAGGATCCACGCTTCCTCCGTCTCCACCAGATGCCGCTGCCCGGCGCTCAGCGAGGCCGGGCCGGCGAACAGCGGCGTCAGCCGGCCATCGTCGTCGAGGCGGCCGGCTGCTCGACGACGGCCTGAACCTGGCGCGCGTCCTTAACCGGATGGGCAACGGCGGCGTGATCGAAGATCGACGGATAGATTTCGGCGAGCAGCACGCGCCAGTCCTGGCTGGCCGGCCGCTGCAGGGGCGCAGGCCGGTTTCGAACGGCCAGACGCGCACCGGCGTTGTTCAGCCACGGATGCTGGCGGAGCGCGTGAAGGTGAGCGATGCCCATCAGCGTCTGACTGCCGACGCAGCCCGGGTAAGCCAGTTTCCAGACCGGGTGCGGGCCGCCGGCGGCACGATCGCACAGCCGCAGTTCGGCGAGGCCATCCCTACCGTCGTTAGCAAAGCCAGCAGGCTTGCGGGTGGACAGCAGCGGACCCGCCGCCTGCGGCGGACAGCCCCAGAACGGAAAGGCCTTGCCGGATATCTGTTCATTCAGCGCAGTGGCCACGGCGAAACGGTTGTTGGAATTGTCGTCGCCGTCGCGGATGCGCAACGCGAGTTCGCTCCAGACGGCGCGCCAGTCAGCACCCGCGCCGTGCAGCATCCGCGCAAAGCCGCCGGGATAGCCGAACGCGAAATCAAAGCCGGCCAGGACCGTCCGGTCGCGGGCAACCAGGTCGGCGAGCTGGTCGGCGAGAAACGCCATCGCTTCGCGGCGGGTGGGCGTGTTCACCAGCCGCGGCGGCGGAAGGACGCCGTCAATCCGTTCGCTGGCGGCGATCCAGATGCTGTCGGCACCACTCGCCGGCACCGCGGCCGCACTCCAGTCGACCATGACATAGGCGTCGAAGACGGGGGGCATGGTGGACGACGCGGCTTGCCCTCACCCCGCTCCTCTGCCGCTCGCGGGCGAGGGAGCATGCGCGTGGTGGTCGTCGTGGTCGTGGTGGCCGTGGACGTGATGGGTGGTCGTGCCCATGGTGTCCGTGGGCATGGTCGTGGCCGTGGGCATGGTGGCCGTGATCGCCGTCGGTGCCGATGCCGCGGACGTGGAAGTGGTGGCCGACCTGCGGCGCGCCCTGGTCCGCCTCGTAGCCCAGCACCTGTTCGCGATACTTGCACAGCAGGCAGTTCATCAGGTTGGCGCCGTCCAGCGCCTCGCCAACCCGGTCGACGAACGTGTCAATGACCAGCGGATGGTCGTTCAGGTATTCCGCCTTGACGATCTCGATCTCCGGGTGCGCGGCGGCGCAGGCGTCGGCGTGGGCATAGATGCGGTCCACCAGGATGCCGGTGAACAGGAAGTACGGGAAGACGATGATCCGCCGGTAGCCGAGGCGTACCGCGTGCCGCAGCCCCTCGTCGACCAGCGGGTAGGCGACGCCGGAGTAGCTCACCTCGGTCCAGCCGAAGCCCATGCCCTCCCACAGCATCCGCGCCACCTTGGAGACGTTGGCGTTGGCGTCGGGGTCGTTGGTCCCCCGCCCCACCACCATCAGCAGCGTCTCGTTGCGCGGCAGGTGCGTCTCGCAGGCGGCCTCGGCGGCGGCGATGCGGGCGGCGGACGCGCGCAGCAGCCTGCCGTCGATGGCGAGCTCGCGCCCGAAGGTCACCGTCAGGCCGGGGTTGGCGGCGGCAAACGCGTTGATCTCGGACGGCAGGTCGTTCTTGACGTGGCCGGCGGCGAACAGCATGCCGGGCAGGCAGACGATGCGCTTGGCGCCGCGCGCCTTCAGCGCCTCCAGCCCGGTGCGGATCACCGGCCGGGCGAACTCCAGAAATCCGCTCTCGACCAGGCAGTCGGGCAGGCGCTGGCGCAGATGCCGGGAGAGCGCATAGAACTCCTCGACTGCCGCCATCGAGCGGCTGCCGTGGCCGCAGATCATCACCCCCAGAGAATCGGTTGCAACAGTATCGGGCATCGCCTGGTCCCTTGCCTTCGAGCGTCGTTGCCGCGAGCGACGCAGGGCGCCGCCGCCGGTTTCCGGCTGGTCATCGCCTCCGGCCGGTCACGGGAGCGCGACTATAGGGACCGCAACGGCGGCTGTCATCAGGCGGTCATCGGTTGAGGATCGGGTGCATCCCGCTGGTCCGCCATCGGGCGTGAGCGGGAAATTCGATCGCCAGAGCGGACATCGCCACCGCCTTGCGCTAATCTCGCGCAAGTCATCGGGACCGTTCTCACCACCGGAGTGGGCCATGCTGTTGACGGCAATTATCGAGCGCGAGGGGTCGGGATACGTGTCCCTCTGCCCGGAACTGGATATCGCCAGCCAGGGCGATACCGTCGAGCAGGCGCGCGAGAACCTGCGGGAAGCCCTCGGTCTGTTTTTCGACTGCGCCTCAGCCGAAGAGATCAAGTCCCGGCTTAAGAGCGAGTTTTACGTGACGCAGGTCGAGGTTGCGGTTGGGTAGACTCCGCAGCGGGCCGAGTGGCAACGGGGCAATGTGCGGGGTAGGATACTGGCATGCCGCGACGCAAGAGGCGACACGATGGAGCGGATCCTAACATTCGGATCGAGGAAACTGCCGGAAGGCGTGTATCTGGCGACGTCGGACGAGGTGCAAGGCTTGGTTGCCCAGGGTCGGACCATTACCGAGACACTGGAAATCGCACGCGACGGTCCGCCGGCTGCTCGAAGCGCAGGCCGAGCGCGAACACGCTGGGGCACTGCCCGGTGCGGCCGACGTATTCGATTATCCGCTCGTCATCAGCGACTGATGGGTGGACTCGCGGCTTCCGCTATCGCGATGTCGCGCGAAGGCTGCGGCTTCTCGGCTTTCAGTTCGATCGGCAGGCGGCGGGCAGTCACGAGATCTGGTACAACCCCGGCACCAAGCGATACACGACGATCCCGAATCACCCGGGAGACCTTCCGCAAGGAACGCTCTGGGCCATTCTTGCGCAAGCCGGCGTATCCGTAACGGAGTTCCTGGAGTCCGGCCGATGATTCCCAGCAGGAAAACGTCGTGACCCTCGCCGAGAGTTCGTCCGCTAATCTCCGCATTGCGACAAGTAACCCATGGGAGCGAAGCGGAATGCGGCGAATTCTTTACGGCATGAGAAACCTGGATCGCTCACACTCCATCCAGGCTACGCTTGCTATAAGAGTCCGTTTGGAAAATCATGGATGGGCATTTCGGCGCAACAGGTTGCCGCCCATGGCGACGAGGATCATGGCGTGCGAGACGTCGATGCGCTGTTCGTAGTCGCGCACGAGGCGACGCCAGCGGATCATCCAGCCGAAGGTACGTTCGACGACCCAGCGTCGTGGCAGGACCTGGAAGCCTTTCTGCTTATCGGAACGGCGGATGATCTTGACGACGAAGTCGAGATAAGCGGCCTTGTCCATCAGGGTAAGGCGGTCGTAGGCGCCATCGGCGAACAAATGCTTCACCCGGGGCCAGCGCTTGCGGATCGCCTCCAGGATCACTTGGGCACCGGCACTGTCGGAGATGTCGGCAGGGGTCAGGTTGACCATCAGCAGCCGCCCGTCGGTATCGACGGCAATGCCGCTTGCGTCCGACGATCTTCTTGTTGGCGTCGTAACCTCTTGTTTTCGCGTGGGGTGCCTTGACGGACTGGCTGTCGATCACCGCCGCCGAAGGACTGGCGTCGCGCCCGGCCCGTTCCCGGTCGACCATCAGCGCCACGTCGTGAATGGTTTGGAATAGAAACCGTCGTGCCAGCTCGCGGAACCAGCCATAGACCGTCTGCCAGGGCCCGAAATGGATCGGCAGCATCCGCCAGCCGCCCCCGAACGCACAAGGTAGCGAACCGCGTTGATCACCTCGCGGAAATCCACCTCTCGCGGCCGACCACGCCGGCCCGGTTGCGGCATCAAGGGTGCGATCCGCTCCCCCTTCCTCATCCGTCAGGTCCGACGGATAACGCTTCGTCTTCCTGGCGATACGGGCCATCCGACCCGGCTTTGCTTCGTCCACATCCGAAAGCTTGGAATCACGCCGCTCCGACCACCGCAAGCCCCCATCGCCGATTTTCCAAACGGACTCTAAGAAGGACAATGCGCATGCGGGGCTCCAATGTGAAGCGTCTAACTACGTCGCGAATCGACACAACATACCCCTTCCACCCGCAAAGTATCGCATATTTGACCGGGCTGCGGTTCAATGCCAACCACGTTCGGTTCGCCTTCAAGCGCCCCGAATGTCCTCTGTCCGGCGTCGGCAATGTTTCCCATCGCCAGAGTTGGCTCGATCCGTCCGATCTGGTGCGGCGCGAGCCGGAGGTGGTCCGACCGCATCCTGCCGGTGAGCGAGAAGGCGGCGCAGATCCTGAAGAAGCGGACGCTGACCAACCTCTACAACGAACGCCCGGCGTGACTGGACAACGTGCATCGCGAGCTGGACGAGGCCGTGGCCACCGCCTACGGCTGGCCGGCCGACCTTGCCGACGACGAGATCCTGAAGCGTCTGCTCGATCTCAACCTCGCGCGTGCCGCGGCACAGGTGGCGACGAGGTAAATGCCTGGCCCAGTGGCGGCGCTGACAGCGGCTGGCGAGGTTCGTAGGGTAACCCACCATGTCGATGGCTGCTGGTGCAATCAAAGGGTGGGACATCGCTCTGCTCAGTCTACCCTACACGATCTGGCGTTCGCCTGCTCGGCGATGGCGACGATCGTATCGGCGTTGCCTTCTTCGCGGTGACCTCGATGATCTTGGCCGGCATGGTTCCCCCTGGCTATTCCAGCGGCCGTCCCAGACGGCCGGCGAGGTCCTGGATATACTGCCAGGCGACCCGCCCCGACCGGGAACCGCGCTCCTGCGCCCAGGCAATCGCTTCGCTGCGCAGCGTTTGCGCCGGCAAGTCGAGGTGGTAGCGCTGGGCATAGCCTTCGACGATGCCGACATAGGCTTCCTGATCCAGCCCGTGAAAGCCCAGCCACAGCCCGAAGCGGTCCGAGTGAAACCTTCTCCTCCACCGATTCCGCCGGGTTGATCGCCGTCGAGCGCCTGTTCTCGATCATTTCCGTGCGGCATCAGGTGGCGGCGGTTGGAGGTGGCGTAGAACAGCACGTTGGCCGGCCGGCCCTCGATGCCGCCCTCCAGGACGGCCTTCAGCGACTTGTACGAGGCATCGCCGCCGTCGAACGAGAGGTCGTCGCAAAACAACAGGCAGCGTCGGGTTTCGCCGCGCAGCCGGGCGAGCAGGCTCGCGAGATCCTCGCGGTGCACCTCGATCAGCGCCAGCGCGTGCGGGTAATCCTGGTTGATGCGGGCGTGCACCGCCTTGACCAGCGAGCTCTTGCCGGTGCCGCGCGCGCCCCACAGCAGCGCGTTGTTGGCCGGCAAGGCCTGGGCGAAGCGCCGCGTGTTCTCAAGAAGGACGGCGCGTTGCCGGTCGATGCCGCGCAGCAGCGCGAGATCCACCCGATTGACCTCTGGCACCGCCTGCAGCCGCGCCTGTTCGGCGTGCCAGACAAAGGCGTCGGCGTCGTCGAGAGCGGCGTCGGTGACGGGAGGCGGGGCGAGCCGCTCCAGTGCCTCGACCAGGCGGAGCAGCAGCAATGGGGGGATTTCGCGATCACTCATGCCCGCCGACGCTAGCAGTTTCCGTGCCGGTTGTCGTCACAGGCGGGGATACGGGCAGGGCTATCGCATATGGAGGCGGGTGGCGTTTGCGAGGAGGTCGGCGAGGAATGTGGTGTCCCAGCCGGCGCGTTTGAGTTTGCCGCGCATTGAGCCTTTCGAGGGTTCCAGCTTGGCCGCCGCTGATGAGGCGTCTGGAAAGTCGGGCCAGCGCGACGTCTTCAACCTCGCCTACATCGCCACCGGCTCGTTCTTCCGGCCGATCTCGTCGGAGAGCCGCGGCCTGGACGGGCAAGCGGGTGCACGGGGCGCTGATCGACGAGGTCCACGAGCACCGCACGTCGGTAGTGGTCGACAAGATCCGCGCTGGCCCGCTGGTTCGCGCCCGCCGGTGCCAGGCATCTTCGCGACCTCGAAGAAGTCCGGCAGCGCGAGCTGTTCTGGGACAAGGCGGCAGCGGGCCGCGCCGTTCAGTTCTTCGCCGACATCCTCTGCCTGGCAGAGGGTGAGCATGCAGCGCTTCGTGTTGCAGCCATGGCAACAGTTCATCGTCGGCTCGCTGTTCGGCTGGAGGGGCGCCGGCGCTTCGGGGGCTGTGCTACCTCGTGTTCGAGGATCTGGCGCTCGCCGATTGCGGCAACCGCATCCCCAACATCACCGCCGAGATCACGTATAAGCGCACCGATGAGAAGCCCTACCAGGGCCTCGACTTCCTCGCGACGGGGGAAGGCGGACCCTCGCCGTCGACTGGAAGCGTGGCTACGGCTACTTTCTGTCGTCCTCGTCCGATCCGGTCAATGCCGGCATCCACCGCTTCAATCTCGACGATGCGCGAGGACCGTCAGGCGCGAATGAGCGACGTCTGCACGACGACGCCCGACTACTTTCCCGACACGCCATTGTGTGGCGAGGACGGCTACCTCTACCTCAACGTCGGCTCCGTCACCTGCAGCCGCCGCCTCGGGAAACTGAACCAGACATTGATCCGGACAGCCCGCATTTCCGTATGAATTTCGTGAACAGCAGTTTTGACCTGAGGCTGGTGGAGGTGGTGGCGCTTCGTCGCGATCGCCAGGCATGCTCCGCGCTGTTCACTTATTTTGCCCCGCGACTGAAGGGTATCGCGCTCAAGCGCGATATTTTGGTCGCCGCCGCCGAGGAACTCGCGCGGGAGACGATGCTGGCGGTATGGTGCAAGGCCGATACGTTCGTCCGAAACCGCGCCAGCGTTTCCACCTGGGTCTTTCATCATCGTTCGCAACAAGCGCATCGATCTGTTTCGACCCGAAACCCATCCGGAAGTCGAGCTGGAGCAGGCCGCTGACCAGCCGGCAGAGGGACAGACGCCGGATGAGCGTGCCGAGCTGGCGGAATTTGGTGCGGACCTGCATCGCGCCACGCAGATGCTGCCAGGAGAACAGAGGGAAATTCTTCAGAAGGCATTTTTTGAGGAGAAATCCCACAGCATGATCGCGGTGGAGTTGGGACCCCGTTGGGAACCGTGAGTCGCGGATCAGGCTCGCCCTGAACCGGCTGCGCGCTGCCTTACCCGAGGACTATCGATGATCAACCATCACCCCAGCGACGAACTCCTCCTGGATTACGCTGCCGGAACGCTGCCGGAGGCATTGGCGCTCGCTATCGCCACCCATGCGTCGCTCTGTGCGGACTGCGCGCGGGCGATTCGGGCGTTCGAAGCCATCGGCGGCGAGATGCTTGCCGAAGAAAACCCGGTCGAGTGCAGCGACGGCGCGCTCGCGAGCGTCCTCGCCCGGTTAGATGAGGCGGAACCGGCATTGGCGGGGTGGGCGCGTCAGGACCGGCCGGTATCGGACATCCTCCCGTCCCCGCTGATACGCTACGTCGGACGGAATCTCGATCATCTGCCCTGGCGGCGGGTCGGCCGGTTGTTCGAGGAGTTTCGCCTCCCGCTCACCGCCAAGGACTTCAAGGCCGCGCTGTTTCGCCTCGCTCCCGGCAGTCTGTTGCCGATGCACTCGCACCGTGGCCAGGAGTACACCCTGGTGCTCGCCGGTGGTTATCGAGACGGCGATGCGCAGTTTGCGCGCGGCGACTTCGCCGCCATGGACGTCAACGACCAGCACCAGCCAATGGTCGATCGGGGCGAGCCATGCCTGTGCCTCGTGGTGCGGGATGCGCCGGTCAAACTCTCCGGCCCGATGGGCATGTTCGTCAATCCGTTCCTCAGGATCTGATCGCGGAATGCGCGACGCGGGGGCGGTGCAGACCGGCAGCGGCCGGTGCCCCGGTCGAGCGATGGTCGACCCGCTACACCTACGAGGCAAGCGATCGGTGGCGCGACGGCTGCCTGATCATCAGCCGGGTCGCCGTAAACGATGACGGCAAGGTATCGCCGGTTGAAGCGATGCTCGACGACGACCGGCTGAAGGTGACGGGACCGGGTGGGCCCGCGTCAATGCCGCCCGAAGTGTTCCCGACCCACCACTGGAACGCTGGTGTACTTGGGTCGGACGCTGTGCTGAATACCATCACCGGTCGCCTCGACAGCGTCCAGATTATCCGCCGCGGCGAGGAGATGGTGCCGGTCAACGGCACGATGGCGCCGGCAACCCGCTATGCCTACACCGGTGCGCTCACCAATGAGGTTTGGTACGACAGCCAGGGCCGCTGGGTGAAGATGGAGTTCAGTGACAAGAGCGGCGCGACCATCTCCTACGTCTGCAAGAGCTGTCGTGGAAATGTCACGGCCAGCCAATGACGCGGTTGATCTGGTGCATCGGTGCCGGCAAGGGAATTGGCCGCGCCACCGCCTCTCGAACTGGCGAAGCGGGGCAACCACGCGGTGGTCAGCGCCAGAACCGGCGAAGATCTTGATGCCGTCGCCGCTGAAGCGCGCGGCCTGAGCGGGCGGATAATACCAACCGTCGCGGGGTGTGACTCTCACGCGGGGGATTCCCTGGCGGGCGGTTTTGTGATTCCTGGTCTGCGGGAGACACGGCTCGGCGGGGATGGGCATGGAACGGCGATTGCGCTTCGCGAGGATTTCGACGCGGTGGAGTTGAGGAGACTTGCCGGGACGGTGAAGGACGCGAACCAGGCGCGACGACTTCTAGCCCTGGCGGCGGTATGCGACGGTCAGGATCGGCAGATGGCGGCCCGGATTGGCGGCATGGATCGTCAGACGCTGCGGGATTGGGCACCGGTTCAATGCGAAGGGCCGGACGGTCTGATCAACGCGAAGGCGCCGGGACCCGCGCCGAAGCTCTCGGCGGAGCAGAAAGAGGAGCTTCGCAAGGTGGTCGAGGCCGGCCCGGATGCCGAGACGGATGGCGTCGTACGCTGGCATCCGGCACAGGATCCGCAAGCGATCGAGGCGTTCAAAAAAACTTCAAGGCGCGCATCGACGGGGCGCTGAAGGACCTGCCCGCCGGCACGCCCATCGAGGTTTGGTTCCAGGACGAGATGCGGGTGGGTCAGAAGAATGGTCTGGTCTACCAGTGGGCGAAGAAGGGCACGCGCCCGCGTCAGCCGAAGGACCAGCGCTACGCCAACGCCTACATGTTCGGCGCCGTCTGCCCAGCCCGCGACGCGGCGCCGCCCTGGTGATGCCACGCGCCGACACCGAGGCCATGCAGAAGCATCTCGCAGAGATCAGCCTCACCGTCGCCGCTGGCGCAGGCGGTGCTGATCCTCGACAACGCCGGCTGGCACACCACCGGCAAGCTTGACGTGCCCGCCAACACCACCCTCGTCTTCCTGCCGCCAGCAAGCCCCGAGCTCAACCCAGCCGAGAACATCTGGCAGTACCTGCGCAGACCTACCTCTCGAACCGCATCTTCAAGGACTACGACGATATCCTCGGGCCTGCTGTCAGGTGTGAGAAAACTCACCGCCGAGGCAGGCCGCATCCGAACCATCGCCACAGGACCTGGGCCACCATCGGTCAGAACCCGCGAAGGCTGGTATAACACCCTACGTCGTCGATATCACCGATGCCGCCGGCGTCGATGCGGCAGTGGCTGCGATTGAGGCGGCACACGGTCCGATCGACATCGCCATCCTTAATGCCGGGACGCACACACCAGTCAGCGCGGCGGATTTCCGCATCGAGACCTTCCGCACCCTGATGGAGGTCAACTTCTTCGGCGCGGTGCACGGGCTGGCGGCGCTGTTGCCGCGCTTCATCGCCCGCCGCGCCGGCCACGTCGCCGTCGTTGCCTCGGTCGCCGGTTATCGCGGTCTGCCCACCGCTGCCGCCTACGGCGCCTCCAAGGCGGCAGTGATTACCATGTGCGAAGCCCTGAAGCCGGAACTCGATCGTGCCGGGGTGAGGCTGACGGTAATCAATCCCGGATTCATCAAGACGCCGCTCACCGACAGCAACGACTTCAAGATGCCGTTCCTGCGCTCGCCCGAATTCGCCGCCCGCCGGATCGCCGACGGTCTCGATCGTGGCGGCTTCGAGATCACCTTTCCACGCCGGTTCACTTGGGGCTGGAGCTGCTGCGTTGCCTGCCTATTCGGTGTTCTTCGCGGTGACGCGATCGCTCGTTCGCGACCGATGACGGATCGTCCCGCCGATCGCTACATCCGCCTGTTGGAGCAGCTTACGCCAGACCGGCTTGACGAGTTGATGGCTCTGACCACCGACGACGTGCGGTTTCGCGATCCGTTCAATGACACCCGCTGTCAGGAGGCGATGCGGCAAGTCTTCGCGAAGATGTTCGAGGATGTCGAGCACCCCCATTTCAAAGTAATCCGCCGCGCCCAGTTTGACGATATCTGCTGGTACATCAGCTGGCAGTTCTCCGGCCGTGTCCGGAGACTGCGACAAGACCTGCCGTTTCAGGGGGTGAGCGAAGTTTACCTCGCGGCGGACGGACGCGTCTCCGCCCATATCGACCACTGGGACGCCGCATCGTCTGTTTATTCGAAGCTGCGGAGATTTTCCGTCAGATATTAGGATCGCGGCGGAGGGCGGCAGATTACAGCGTCAGGGCTGCGGACTGTACCGCGGTGGCCGCTGCGGGATGGGATGGTTGTTCTTGGCGAAAACCAGCGTCACTTCACCGACTTCGATGCCCCACTTGGTTACCCGGGCGCGGTTCAGCAGCACGCCGTCAGGCTGCAGAAACATCCAATCGTTGAAGTGGACGCGGTAGGTTTTATCGCCGCCCACCTTAAGATCGATGTCGTAACGCCAGTTGAGCGCATTGCCGAAGGCACGGCCTGTGGCAACGCCGATGACGTCGGCGGCGCGGCCCTGATAGGTGTTGTCGTCGATCTTGGCGATCGTCCAGACGCGGCGGTCAGTACGCCCATCGGCATAGAGAAAGTCCTCATCGAGGACCAGTTCCTTGCCGTCCCATTTGCCGTCGATTTCAACGGTGAACTGAGCCCTGACGTCTCCGAACCGATCTTCAAATATGCCCCAAGCCCGCGTTTGCCCGCTGAAGTAATCTTCGACGACGAAATGCGGCTTCTGGCCTGCAAAGTCTTCGGATTTCATTGATCCGCATCCGGTAATTGACAAGACACTCAACAGTACCAGGGCCACGCGGCGCGTCACTCGAAGTCCCTTCGCATGTTTCGTTCGACAATCTGATCTAGTCGGCGCCTGATCGTTTGCTGCCGGCGCGACGTAATTGGGTGAGACCACATCACGGATATCGCACAAACCTTCATTACGGTGGGAACCAGGGCATAGATCACTGCCAGCGCCAGCAAGGCGGCGGGGCCATTACTTTGCCCGGGCTTGAAGCCGAAGGCGGCCAGCAGCGGGAAGGCGACGCCAACGGCGCCGGCGGTCGCCAGCTTGGTGCTCATGCTCCACAGCGCGAAAAACAGACCCGCCCGCTCCTGGCCACTGCGAAGCGTGTCGAATCGACGACGTCCGCCTGCATCGCCGGCGGCAACGCCAGAATCGGCACCGAAGGCCATCCCGGTGAGCAGGCAGATGATTAGAAACGGCACAACGTCGCCCGGCTGCAGCAGTGGCACCCAGACGAACGAGATGCAGGCGAGGATCATCGCCCAACACCAGGCGCGGTTCTTGCCGATGCGCCGGCTGAGCCCACCCAGAATGGGATGGCGACGATTCCGGCGACGAAATAGGCCATGATCAACAGGTTGTTGGTCACCTGATCGACCTGGAGGCCGTACTCCAGGTCGAGGACGAAAAGCACCGACGGCAGGCCGTTGGCGAAGCCGTTGACGAACCAAGCCGACATCAGTCGGACGAACGGGCGATTGGCAAGCAACTCGCGCGCGTGCCGCCAGGAAATGCGGGGCCGCGGCCCCGGCGCCGTGCGCAGCGGTTTTCCGGTCGGCCACTGTCCACAAGAGCAGCACGATCGCCGGCCCGCCCACCGCCACCGCCAGCCAGGCGACGGCGGCGATGCCGTCGGCCTCGTTGCCCCCCAGCTTCAGCGCGACGAACGGCGCAAGCCCGGCAGCGAGCACCCCAGCCACCGTCGTCGCTTCTCGCGGCCCGGTGATCCGGGCGCGCTCGTGATAGTCGGGCGACAGCTCCGCGCCCCATGCGTTGTAGGGAATGGCGACCAAAGTCCAGCCGAGGTAGAGGAGGGCCGACCAGCCGAGGAGGTAGAGGAAACTGACACTGCCGGCGGGGTCCATCAGCCGGACCAGCCCCAGCGCGGCGATGATGGCACCAGCGGCGATCCATGGCTTGCGCCGCCCCCAGCGCGAGCGGGTGCGATCACTGAGCACACCGATCAACGGATCGGTGATGACGTCGAACACCCGCGCCCACAACAGCGCCGCGCCGGTCGCCGCCAGCCCCAGCCCAAGGTCGTCGGCATAGTACGCTGGCAGGTAGACGTAGAGCGGTATGGTCGGCATCGCCAGTGCGAAGGCCGGGAGCGCGTAGAAGGCGAGTGTCCGCCGGCGAAGCAGCTGTGAACAGGGCATCCGGGCGGCGCCGGTCTCAGCTGTGGACGAGGCGAAGCTGGACGACGTCGATGGCGCCGGCGCGGAAACCCGCTTCGCAATAGCCGAGGTAATAGTGCCACATGCGGCGGAAGCGCTCGTCGAAGCCGAGCGGTGCAATGTTCGGCCAGGCGCGGTCGAAGGCATGCCGCCAGTGCACCAGCGTCTCGACGTAGGAGCGACCGAAAGCGAGGCGGTGGCCGGAGCGAAAGCCGGCCTGAGCGCACTGCTGGTCGATCGCCGCCAACGACGGCAGCAGACCGCCCGGGAAGATGTAGCGCTGGATGAAATCCGTGTTGCGGCTGTAGGTGGGAAAACGGCGGTCCTCGATGGTGATGAACTGCAAGCTGGCGACGCCGTCCGGCCCGCAGCCGCTGCTTCAGCGTCTGGAAATACCCCGGCCAGTAGCTCTGGCCGACCGCCTCCAGCATCTCGATCGAAGCGATGCGGTCGTAGTGACCTTCAACATCGCGATAGTCCTGCAGCCGGATCTCGACCCGATCCGACAATCCCGCTTCCGCCACCCGCGCCCGTGCCCAGGCGGCCTGTTCGGACGAGATGGTGAGCGCGGTGACCCGGCAGCCGTACTCGCGCGCCGCCAGCAGCGCGAACGACCCCCAGCCGCAGCCGATTTCCAGCAGATCGAGGCCCGGTTTCAAGTCCAGAAGCCGCGCCAGGTTGCGGTACTTGTTCGCCTGCGCGGCCTCAAGGCTCTGCCCCGGCGCGTCGAACAGCGCCGACGAATAGGTCATGTCCGGATCGAGCCACTGCCGGTAAAATGCGTTACCCAGGTCGTAGTGGTGGGCGATATTGCGGCGGCTGCCGCTTCGGCTATTGGCGCACGACAGGCGATAGAGGCGACGCAACTGCTTGACCAGGAAGGCGCCGGCCTTGTTGCTGCCAGTGGCCGGTTCGTTGCGGAGCGCAATCTTGAGAAATGCCGCCAGATCGGGCGTGTTCCAGTGACCGTCGATGTAGGCCTCGGCAAACCCGACGTCGCCGCCGACAAACAGACTGCGCGCCGCTGCGGCGCTTTCGAGCCGCAGCGTCGCATGCATGTCCGGCATCGCCTCACCCGCGAATTGCAACCGCGACCCGTCCGGCAGGATCAACGTGCAGCTGCCGACGCTGATGCGGGTCATCATCTGGACGAAGGCCCGGACCCAGCGCCCCGAGGCGGCCTCGGACATGGCTATCGTGGAAGTAGTCGCATCCTGTCGCAGCGGGAGCGGCGCATCGGCCAGCGGCATAAGCGATTACCTCGAGTGCGGGGAAACGATCGTGACCAAATTGGCCGGCGGCTGCGGCCGGCGAACCAGCGGGACGCCCTTGATCCACAATCTGAGCGCCTCCCAGTGGATGCCGGCGATAACCTTGAGCGTCATCAGCGGATGGCGCACCAGACAGGCGGCAAGGCCTCGGTCGGTAAACGCCAGCCGGTCACCGCGGAAGGCGGCGTAGAGCAGCGGGCCTTCGCCATCGGTCTGATTGATGACGACGCTCACCGCATCGCCCGGCGGCCGGATCCGAAAGTCGTAGCGGCACTGCATCGGCATGAACGGCGAGACATGGAACTGCTTGTCACAGTCCTGCCGCACCTCCACCAGATCGCCCTCATCGGTGGCGATCACGTAGCTGTGGCGCTCGCCGAAGGTGTTGTTCACTTGTAGACGAGGCCGGCAAGTCTGCCAGCGCGGTGGTAGCAGAAGTAGACGGTGATCGGGTTGAACACGAAGCCGAACATCCGCGGGTAACAGAGGACCCGGATCGGCCCGCCCTGCAGTTGCACCCCGGCGGCCCCAAGCTGCTGTTCGATCCATTGGCGAAGCGGCGCTCCCGAACCGTCGCCGTAATCGCGGTCGTGAAAACTGAGAGCTCCCAGCGATTGTGGGCAAACAGGCGGAGGTCACGACCGAGCCGCGGCAGTTCGTCGAGGTCGAGAAGGACGCTGAAGACGCGATACGAGAGCCGATGCCGCCGCGGTTTGAACCGCTGGTGCACCACCGCCGACATAGATGGCGGAAGCGGGATCGCTCACGCGGCCGCACTCCGCGCCAGCCATCCCCGGTCGGCAGAGCCTCGCCG
The DNA here is from genome assembly GCA_016712375.1 of Rhodospirillales bacterium. GTDB lineage: Bacteria > Pseudomonadota > Alphaproteobacteria > Rhodospirillales > Defluviicoccaceae > Defluviicoccus. Next base: position 3,820 of record JADJRE010000019.1, on the reverse strand, counting down.
GCCGCGGGCCACGGGCGACGGACGCCACCGATCCCTTCCGCCGCCGCCAGACCCGAGGCGAGAGCGTCCTCGTGAAAGCCGGCGCCGAAGTAGCTGCCGCAGAACCAGGTCCGTTGGACGCCCTGAATCGTCGCCAGCTGCCGCTGCGCCGCCAGCGCCACCACGTCGTAGGACGGATGATCGTAGCTGAAGGTGGCGTGGACGATATCGGGCCGCGGCTCGCGGTGTGGGTTGAGGGTGACGAACAGCGGCACCGCTTCGTCCAGTGATTGCAGCCGGTTCATCCAGTAGGTGACGCAGAACACCGCAGTGTTGGCGGTGTAGGTGAAGGCGCCGAGCACGGCCGTTTCGGCTGCTGAGGGATCGGCGAGGAGCGCGAGCGCCTCGTCGGCATGTGCACCGATCACCACCTGGTCGAAGTGCTGGACGGCGCCACTGCTGTCTTTGATCACGACCCGGCCGGACGTGCCGGTGATCGGATCGATCGGCAGGCGGCGAATCCGTCTGACCTCCGTGGCGAGGCGCACCTTACCGGTGAGAGCCGCCGCCATCTTCTCCACATAGCAGCGGCTGCCGCCGGTGACGGTGCGCCACTGTGGCCGGTTGGTCACCTGCATCAGGCCGTGATTCATCGCGAAGCGGACGAAGGCAGCGGCCGGGTGATCGAGCATTGCCGCCGCCGGGGCCGACCAGATGGCGGCCGCCATCGGCAGCAGATGGTCGTCGATGAACGCCGGGGAATAGCCTTCGCGGCGGAGGTAGTCACCGAGGGAGGTCTGCTCCGCGTCCGGCCGATGCAGGAGCTCCGGTCCCTGGCGATAGAACCGCAGCGCATCGGCGATCATCCGCCAGAACCGCGGCCGGATCAGATTGCGCTTCTGGGCGATCAGCGACCACAGATCGGAGCCGGCGTATTCGAGTGCGCCGTCGTCAATCGACACGCCGAACGACATGGTGCTGGGCTGGGTTTTCACCCCCAAACAGGTGAATAACGCCGCCAAGTTTGGATAGTTGAGGACATTGTAAACGATGAAGCCGGTATCGACTGCGACCGGTCCGTCCGGGCCCGCGACATCGACGGTGTTGGCGTGGCCACCGAGGCGGCCGGCGCGATCGAACAGCGTCACGTCGTGGACGTGGCTCGAGTAACCGGGCGGCGGAGAGACCGGCGGCACCGCCACCAGCGACTGCAATCCGCTGCGAAGACGGGGGAGTGATCAGATCACGAGGCATTTGTCACAGCAAGCGGGGTGGGGATTCAGAACGTGTCAAAGTAACTACGACGTTGATCCGGCGATAGATCACGCCGGCGCCGATTCAGCCGCCAGCCGCCAGCCGCCAGCCGCCAGCCGCCAGCCGCCAGCCGCCGTTCGAATACGCGGGATAACGCCAAGCTCGTAAGGCCTCCCGTCCAAGGAAGGCGTGCGACCTTCGCCGGGCGCGGACGGCATGGAGAGATTCGGCTCAGGCTTCAGAACGACGGCCTTCACCGTGAAAAGTGGCACTCCTTACCAGGGCAACTCCCGGCCTCGATAGTCGAAGAATCCCCCGGACTGCGCCGGCGTCAGCGCATCGATCACTGCAAGCATTTGTGATACGGCCTCAGCCGGAGGACGCACGATCAGCCCGGCCTTGGCGAAGGGGGCGGATAGGGGTGTGTCGACGGTGCCGGGATGCAGCGCCATACAAATTGCGTCCGGCCGCTGCCGCCTCAGCTCAATCGCCGCGGTATGCACCAACTGGTTGAGCGCCGCCTTCGAGGCGCGGTGACTGTACCAGCCGCCCAATTGGTTGTCCCCTACGCTCCCCACCTTCGCTGACAGCGTCGCGAACAGCGCCTTGCCAGTGCGCGGTAACTTTGGAAGGAAATGCTTCATCAACAGCGCCGGTCCAATTGCATTGACCGCGAACGCCTTCGCCATGTGTTCCGGCTCCAAGTGGTGCCAACTGCGCTCTGGCATCTGCTCCGCCTCGTGCAGAAACCCCGTGGCATCGATCACGAGGCGCGGTTCGATCGCACCGAGCGCCGCCGCGGCGGCGGCGATCGAGGCCTCCACGGTCAGATCCAGCGCCGGTGCCGTTGTTCGGCCGAGGCCGATTACGCGCACGAAGGAAGGCGTCTGCCGGAGCGTTTCGAGAAACGCGGCGCCAATCGCCCCCGAGGCGCCAATCACCACCGCGGTTCCGCCTGCGGGAAAGCTTTCCAGCGCCAGACCACCTTTCATCGCAAAGTCCTTTTTTCCCTGTTCCAGTGTGGCGGCTGAAGGTGCCGCCGTTCGATTTTGCCACGCAGACCGCCATGATCGACGTGCCGCGTCATGCACGCAGTGCTGAAGGCGGTGCCGATCAATTGCGGCGGCCTCGGCGCCGTCCCTCAATCTCGATTTTCAGCAAGCGGAGGGGTTAGCAGCCGTCCTGGTCGCGGGCGGCGGGCGGCGCGGCACCTTCGACACGCTCGGCCCGACGCATCGGCATCGCATCGACGAGGCCGAAGAGCTGCTCGTTTGTCGCGACGCGCGATTGTCTCAGCTTGAGCTCGCCGTCAAGGCCGATCAACAGCACCGCCTCAGACGTCGACGCCAACGCCAGCGCTGCGCGGATTTGCGCGGCAGCAGTGTCGGTGATCGTCCGGCCGTTGCAGCTCACCCGGTCTCCAACGACTTCGAGCAGCCCCATGCGTCGTTCACTCCAGCCGGCCGCGTCCCGGTCGACCCTCGGCGCGCAGCAGCCGCGGGCAGCAGGAAACCTGTCAGCACAACAAGCAGGGCGGCGAGATGGACGGCAGGCATAGGCATAAAGTGATTCCTGATTACGCACTTTTCTCAGCCTGCCGGCGTGTGGTACAAAATAGGAACATGCAAGCGGCTAGGCGGGGTTGAGGCATGGCGCGCAACAGCGTTCAGTTTCAGAAGGGGCTCAGCGAGGCGCGGTTCGATGAGCTTTACGAGGAGCGAGGATCGGTGTCGGGAGGCGGTGTTCGGCTGGCGCTGGCCGCACGGCTTCGTCTGCCCCCGGCTGCGGTGGGCAGGATCACTGCGTCCTCAAGACCCGCGCGCTCTGGCAGTGCACGTCCTGCCGACGGCAGACCTCGCCGATCGCCGGGACGATCTTCGCCTGACCAAGAAGATGCCGCTGGGCAGCTGGTTTCGCGCATGTACCAGCTGACGCAGAGCAAGGGCGGACCTCCAGCCTCGAACTCGGCCGCCGCCTCGGGGTGACCCAGAACACCGCCTGGAAGCTGAAACACAAGCTGATGCAGGTGATGATGGAACGGGATGCCGGCAAACGCCTGACCGGCCGGGTGGGATGGACGACGGCTATCTCGGCGGTGAGCGCTCCGGTGGCAAGCGCGGCGGCGGCGCGCCCGGCAGAAGCCGATCATCGCCGCCGTCGGCACCACGCCCCAGCGGCAAGCCGGTAGCTCTGAAGCTGCGCCGGGTCAGGGGCTTCCGCCGCAAGGAGGTCCAAAGCTGGCCCGACGCAGCCTCGATCCCACCACCACCGTCAGTCGGCACGGCTCTGCCTGTTTCTCGTGGCGTCACCGACGCCGGATTGCACGTATCAGCCGATCCGCACCGGTCCGTCCGCAAGGCGGTGCTGACACCCCGCCTTCAAGGGTCAACACCAGCGCTCGGCAAACATCAAGACCGCCATCATCGCCACCTACCGGGCCATCCGCCAGAAGCACGTCCCGCGCTACTCGCCGAGTTCGAATACCAGCTTCCAACCGCCGCTACGATCTCCGCCGCCATGATGCCACGCCTCGGATGGGCCGCCGTCCGAACCCCGCCAATGCCATAACAACCTCCTCAAACTGGCT
>JADJRE010000018.1 GCA_016712375.1 Rhodospirillales bacterium | reverse complement strand
GTGCCGACGTTCCCGGCGAAGACGATGTAGGGAATTCCGCAAGCGGGACCGCTGGTCGGCTCCCATAGCGACACGATGCCGGGCAGCATGGGACCGCGCACCATGGCGCGGCCGATCTCCAAGCCGCGGCTGGCGACATCGGAGGAGGTGATGCCGCCTTTGGCTATCACGAAGCGCGGCGGGGCGATGTCCAGGACCCGGCGCACCACCTGCACCACGGCATCCGAGACGGCGCGGGCAATGCGCAGCGAGTCGGCACCGTCCGTGCCGCGCACCAGGGTGCGTGAGGTGCCGACGACGACGTTGCCGTTGGCCAACGCCCCGGCGACCTGGGCGACGATGTCGGCCAAGTGTGTCTCGCGTTCATCGCCAAGCACTTTGGCGACTTCGATCTCGAACTCGATGGGTCTGCGACGTGCCCGCAGGGCGTTGAGCTGCCGGGTTGTCAGGTCGACGTGCGAACCGACCACGATCAGTCCGCCGAAGGCCGACTTGGCGCGGCGAATGGCCGCTACCTCCTCTGCGGTCAGCGGCGGGTTGACCTCTTGTCCGATCATGGCGCGGACGAAGGGGGGCCCGACGCGAAACACGAAGCGCTTTCCGGCCTCTTCGGCCTTCATCAGTCCCAGCGCCAGGGAGCGCAGGTCTGACTCCTCGATGATGTCGACGACCACGCAGCGCCTCTCGGCGAGTGGCAGCAGCTTGGCTGCCACCGCATCGGGACCGGCGCGGATCTCGTCGAGAACGATGGTCGCCACATCCCCGGCGGAAATGCGACCGCCCGACTTCTCCTCGACCCACTCGCGCAAATCGGAGCTCCGGTATCCGAAGGTGGCGTCGCGGGCAAACTCGGTCTCCCCCACCGGAACGTAGCCGGCGGCGGCACTGCCAGCGTAGTGTATCGAGTTGAGCGTAATGCGTCCGGCATCTCCGAAGGCGGGAACGACGACCGTCGCGTCGATCGGACGCCCCGCTGCCGCCAGTTCCGCGATGATGACGTCGGGCTCTAAAGGAAAGTGGCCGCGCAGCGTGGAATCGGATCGGGACACGAAATCGACCTCGATGCCGAGAGCTTCCGACGCCGCCAGGGCGGGCCGGACGACTTCCCGGGTGCGCTCGGCAGCCTCGTGCGGGTCGAGGGACCGAGAATTGGTCATGACATAGACCGCAGCGGCGCCCGTCGTCAGCGCCCATTCCAGATCGGTGATGGTCCATGAATTAAGCACCGGGAGTTCAGCCACCGACTGGGTGCCTGTCGGGTCGTCGTCGAGCACCACGAGTTGGCGCGCCTGGCTCCCCCGGGCTTCACGCACATCGGCGGCTGTCAGGGGAACAGGCGGCGGAGCACCCCTCAGCAGGTCTTCCCGGGTGATCATCTGAATTCCTTTATACCGATGGCGTGCCCGTTCCGAAAAACGGGGATGCTGTGGGAGCGTTGCGCATGAGTCACGCTGCTGCGCCTGGGAGAGATCGCGCATCTCCGCGATTGAGTGGAAGTCGCAGTTTGGGTAGGGTACTGTACCAGAACCATCGGACACAAGGCGGCATTATGTAGCCAACGGTGTCCTGTGGTGATGATGGGCGACCAGCCGTGACGATCGCCACGGCGAGAAAATCCGCAGGAAGCACGTCTGCTCCGGGAGACAGCGCACCTCCATCGCATCGCGCTGCTCAAACAGCGGGACGGCCGGTGTGCAAGCTGTCGGGCGCCGTTCGCGGAAACCTCCCAACAGGACGACGGACTGATCGTCCTACCTCGTCGCTCACCGACAGAAGACACCATCCTGGTCTTCATCCATCGCTGCTGTTTGCCACCTCGCGATCCCTCTTCGTGGGTTTTCTCGAGCAACCCAATCCGCTTGCCTCAGGCGAGATCGCCGCTGAGGATCCACTCGTCGGTGTTGCGCTTGGTCAGGGCGATGATGGAGTTCTGCAGGCGGGTCTTCGCCTGCTTCCCTGCTGGTAGCCGCAAGGTGATGCCGGCGCCGGAGACCGTGATCTGCCCGGCGCCGGTCTGCGCAATCTCAATGCGAGCCCCGAGCGGGAAAGCGACGGAGGAGTTGGTCGGCACTGTCACGGTGATGGCCGAGGCATTGGCGTGGTCGAGCAGGCGGTTGTTGTCAGTCAGCGCCAAGGTGTAGCTGGTGCCGGTGCGGACGGTCGGCATCGGCGTCGCGGCGAAGCCGATGTCGGCGATGTCCTGCGGGCTGTAGCTGCGCAGTTCGGTTGCCACTAGATCGGCAGTTCGGCAGGCGGGATCGGCGTCGGCTTGGGGCCTTAACGCTCGTGAAGGTGCGCCACTGTCCGCGCTCGTTCTGCACCATCCGTGCAGTGATCATGCAGTGAAAACCGGAAGGGTACGGGCGGCAGTGCGCTAACCTGTTGTTTTCATTGGCGTCCCCTAGGGGATTCGAACCCCTGTTGCCGCCGTGAGAGGGCGGTGTCCTAGGCCTCTAGACGAAGGGGACGAGGCGCTTGGTTGTTATAGGCGATCGCCCGGAGAGATCAAGTGCGCGCGCGCCGCGGCTTGCGTGGGTTCGCTGTGATGCGGCCCTGCGGCAGTCCTGGGAACCCTCGGCGGCCGCAAAAATCCTCAGGCGTACGCGATCAAGCGGCCAAGGGCCGCGGCAGCGAGCCAGCCGGCGAGCGAGATGCCCGCGCACAAACGTGCCCCGGCTGGGACAGGTGCGCCCACCGGTAAATGTGCCAATGCACGCCCCCACCTGCTCTCCAGCGCTACGACATTGGCGAGCGCGAGCCCAACCACCAGCATCTTGGCCAGGAAAACGGGATTAACGGATACCGCCGCCGCGTCAGCGGAAAACAGCAGCATGCCGCTGGTGGCCTGGACGACAAATGCCGTGGCGGAAATTCTTCGGCAGGGGCGAAGCACGTCGGCGACGGCCATCTGGCCGAGAGAACCGAGCAGGCGGGCGTCCATCGTTGCGACAGCGGCAAAAAAAATCAGTAGCGCCAAAACGTGGACGACGTTGAACAGTGGATAAAGCCAGATGGAGCCGCGCATTTCTGCCCCGAGCGCGGATTGTTCAAGCAGCGAGACAAGGTCGAGCTCCATTGCCTCGCTGCCCGCCAGTGACCTCAGCGCAATTCGTAGGACCGGCCGTCGACGCTGATCCGCTCGGCACGCATCTCGTTCTTTTGCTCCCGACTGGGATAGCCGTACGCTTCGATCATTTTGCCAACCTGAACCACCGACTCGCCGGCGCCACGCGCCTGCATGCGCGAGGGCGGTGCCAGGATGACCTCCCAAGTGCGATCGGACGCGGCAACAAAAACGGTGACGTGCGGATTGCCGTAAGACACCCGCTCGATTTGCCCGCTGACGCTTACCGCCTGGTCTGCGTCATAACTGCTCCACCCATGGTGCGCAGCCGCCGTGCCGGCCACGGCGAGCAGCGCCAACCCCACGAGAGCTCCGATGACCCGGCGTGGCACAATCATGTTTGGACCTCCCGGCATAGATGCCTCTGCCACAGACATTGGAGTGCGGCCGGCTAAACACCAGCGCCCAGGGTGCGGCTCAAGGAATGGAGATGCCAACCGCTCATGACAACGCTTGACCACCCATATGGGTATATAATACTCGTTTGGAGTATTTGAACGGCTCCTCTTCGAGCGCGACGGGTAGCGGCCAGCGTCGCGGTGTCATGAGGTGGCCACTGCCATGCGGTGCCGTTGCATCGACAAGAGCGTGGCGAACACGGCTTGTCGCCCCGCGTACCTAAGGGAGATCACGCGATGTTCGAGGTGCCGGCACAGGGTCTTCAGGATGGAGCAACGCCGCTTCGTGTTCTAACGCCCCCGGACGCCGGTGCGCAGCCGGAGACGCTGGTGATGCTGCGCCAGGAGCAGCAGGCGGCTGCAGCGGAGCGCGCGCGCTGCTACTCCGACGCGCTGGCCGATCAGCTTCGGGCGCGACGAACTTTGCTACCGAAATCGAGGAACGGCGGCTGCGCTTCGTCCGACCTGAGGACGGGCTGGGTGCCGAGCGGATCCTAGGCCGCAGCGATCTGGTGCCGATCAACTGGTTGGAGTTCGGCCAGCGCGCGGCTCGCACCGTCTGCCACCTGCAGGTTCGGCAGCCGAACGGAGCCATCGCCGGTCACGCTACCGGATTTCTCGTCGCGCCAGGCCTTCTGCTGACCAATAACCATGTTCTCCCCGAGGCGCAATGGCGGTGCGAAGCCTCGCGGAGTTCGATTGCGAGGACGATGCCGCCTTTGAACCGCGCCCTTCAAAGCTTTTCCGGCTACGGCCAGAAGAGCTGTTCTTCACCAGCCGCAGCCTCGATTTCAGTTTCGTCGCGCTGGCACCGGCGGCTAGTGATGGAACATTGCTTTCGATCTATGGCTATCTGCGGCTCGCCGATGAACCGGGCCAGCTGCAAGAGGGCGAGTTCGTCAGCATTATCCAGCACCCCTCGGGCAACACCAAGCAGGCCGCCCTGCGCGAGAACCGGGTGATCTGGAGTGACGCCAACTTTATTCACTACCAGACTGAAACCGCCCCGGCGAGTTCTGGCGCTCCCGTGTTCAACGATCAGTGGTACGTCGTGGCATTGCACCATTCAGGCGTCCCGCGCGCCGCAAGCGATGCAGTGCGCCATGGCGAACAGAAGACGCCGCAGCCCGACGGTAACGACGCCGCGATCAAATGGATGGCGAACGAAGGTGTGCGCGTAAGCCGCATCTATCGCGCCCTTGCCGAATCCGGCGACAGAGCAGCGCAAAACGTGCTGATGCGGCTGCGCGCTACTACCGGGGGACCGGACACTTCACCGATCTTCTTTCCAGCGTCCGGCGCGACCGGCGTTTCGAGCCGCCGCGGCGCAGCGGCAGCAGCCGAGACACCCAGCACCGGCTTGCTCGACTATGTCCCGGCGGCGACAGCTGGCGGCTGTGATGCCCTGCGGCAGGAGCGGCGCGTCATCACGCCTCCGGTCGCGGATGCCTTGCTCTACACCGAGCGTGGCGGCTACCGGGAGGATTTCCTCGGCGACGGTGCCCGTCTGCGCGTCTCTCTCCCTCGTATCACCGAAGGCAATCAACTGCGTCGCTACACTAACTTCTCGGTCATCTTTGATCTGGAACGCCGACTCGCCCGAATGACAGCGGTCAATGTTGACGGGAGGAGCTGGCAGCGTATTGATCGCCGCCGACCGGACACTTGGTCATACGACCCCAGGGTAGCCGTCGATGCACAGGTCGGGCGTAATCTTTACGACGGGAACCGCTATGACTTCGGTCATCTCGTTCGCCGGCAGGATGCATGCTCGGGCCGTGACGCCGCGCTCGCGGAGCAGGATACCTTCCACCTGACGAACGCGGCGCCGCGCAATCGCCGACTCAAGGTCGGGCCCTGGAACCACCTGGAGAACCACGTTCTCGACACGATCCGCATGATCCACAGCCGCGTCACGGTTCTTACGGGACCGGTGCATCGCGACGATGATCCGGTAGAGCGCGGGATAGGCATACCGCAGGACTACTTCAACATCGCCGCTTACGTTGACGGCGACGGCAATCTGGCCGCCGCCGGATGGGTGCAACGCCAGCCAGCTCCCAAAAATGTCGCGGCCCAACGAGCACCCGGCGCCGGCGGCCAGTTCTTGATGTGGCAGGTGCCGATCGCCCGGATCGGCGAGTTGACCGGACTCGACCTCAGCTCGCTGCTAGCGGCCGACGCGCTCGGGCGTCGCCGCCGGGTTGAGTTGGCATCCGACCTTCACGCGGTGCCGATTGCTTCGGCCGACGACATCTCGCTTTGAGTGATGCAATTCGTTCTCGCGGCCGCATTTCAGGCAGCCGCGAGATAAGGGAGGGCGGAGGTACGTCGGAACCGCAATCAGCCGAGCTGAGGCTCGATGACTGCCATCGCTCCTTGCGCGATGGCGCACAAGGTCTCAGCGCCGTCCGCAGCGACGGCGAGGATATCGGCGCGGCAAACGATCAGCCGGCGGCCTGGCTTGACGACGGTGCCGCGAGCCAGCAGCGCCGCGCCGCGCCCGGGCGAAAGCAGGTTCACCTTGTATTCGGCTCCGACGACGTTGGCTCCGGCCGTCACCAGCGTCGCTGCCGCCGCCCCCATCACCGCCTCGGCAATGCCCCGACCACGCCGCCATGGAAAAAGCCATCCTGCTGGCCGACGTCCGCTCGGTAGGGGCAGCCGGTATTCGACGAGCCCGGGCTCGACGCGGGCAAGCTCCACACCAAGCAGAGCTAAGTAGCGCTGCGCCTCGACGTATCGCGCGACGAAGCAGCGATATTCCGGATTACGGGGCTGGTGCTCAGACATCTCCACCTCCAACGGCGTGACCAGCGTACCGTCGGCGATCTGGCCCAGCAATGGCGATCCAATGCAGCATTTCTGATCTGATGGGCGCGCCGGCTGAATTTCGCTTATGCTCGGGACAGGATCGATGAGGAACGGAAGACCACAAGATGCCAACGCTGTTCGTGGCAAAAAGTGACAGCCTGCAAGGTTGGGCATCCGATGTCGGGCTCACCCACCATGTCTACAAACTGGGATTGAGCGACGAGGACGACCAGACGGCGATTGCTACTCTAAACGAAGAGAAATGCGCGGGACGCAGCGACTGGGCGTTGCTAGGCGCCCAACCTACTTCCGAGACCGACGCGGCCGATGTCCTGCAGAGGACGGCGCGCAAGGAAACGATGATCGATCCCAGCTACTATCCGCAACTCAGGCGGGCGCAAGGCATCTTCAAGGTCAAGATCGCCAACGTCGAAAATCACTTCATGGTGCGTGAAGCGCTGGAGGGCCAGCAGATCAAGAAGATCAAACTGACGCCGACGCATATCGCCACCTACTTGCTACGCATGGCCTCAGGCTGAGCGTTGACGCGCTGCCGGCGGTCCGCATCAGACCGGTCTGCAATGACGCATCGGCGCCGACGCGGCCGCTCCCGCCCACCGCTGATGCACCGGAACCCCATCGTCAACGCGTCCACCATCCAAGCCCTCAAACCACGGCGGCGGCGCAGGTGCCGAGCGTGCATGACGCCGATTGAGCCGTACCAAGAGGGCGTGCTCATCGCGATCTCCTCGTCCCTCGGCGCAAAGGCCACGTTTCATCGTTGATGTTCTTCGATGCCATGAACCGGCAGCGTCGGTCTGTGTTTGCCATCACGTCCGCCCTCGATCGAAACCATTGGCGCTTTGTCGTGGCCGGATTGAGGCGGCGAAGCGCCCGCTCGGCGGCATCCACCGGCCTCGATGCCGCGTACTGCGTGCATCTCATTGATCCGGGAAAGAGATGACAGAAGCCTGCTCCGTCGTTTGGTTTCGCCAGGACCTGCGCATCGGTGATCAGCCGGCGCTCGCCGCCGCGGCGGCGTCCGGCCGCCCAGTGCTGCCACTCTATGTGCTGGACGACGAATCGCCTGGGGCATGGCGGATCGGCGGCGCCGGGCGCTGGTGGCTGCATGGCAGCCTCGCCGCGCTTTCGGCCGAACTCGCCCACCTCGGCTCGCCGCTGTTGCTGCGACGGGGCGAAGCGGCGGCTGAAGTTGCGAGTGTCGCCCGCGCCAGCGGCGCCGCCGAGGTGCTCCTTACCCATCACGTCGAACCGCACTGGCGCGCCGTTGAGGAGCGGTTGCGGACAATGCTGGCCTCCGACGGCATTGCGATGCGCGAGTACCCTGGCGGCATGCTGTTCGTGCCGGGATCGATCCGCAATCGTGACGGTGGCACGCCGAAGGTGTTCACGCCCTTCTGGCGCGCCTGCCTAGCGTCCGAGCCGCCGCCTCGACCGATACCGCCACCCGCGGCTTTGCGCCCGCCGCCGGCGCCGCTCGCCGGTGACGCGCTCGACGCCTGGGCCCTGCTGCCGTCGCGGCCCGATTGGGCCGGCGGCCTGCGGGACCACTGGCGTCCAGGGGAAGCGGCGGCTCAGTCTCGCCTGCAGGCATTTACCGAGCAGGAACTCTGCCGTTATCACACCGACCGCAATCGACCGGAGCCGTCTGGAACCTCGGAGATCTCGCCACATCTGCATTGGGGCGAACTGTCCGCGCGGCAAATCTGGCACGCCGTTTGGGCGCGGATGGAGGCGGAACCTCGTCTCGTCGCCGGTGGTGAGAGCTGGCTGCGCGAAATTGGCTGGCGGGAGTTTTGCCAGCATGTGCTGACTGCCAATCCGGCAATGGCGGATGAGCCGCTGCAATCGCGTTTCTCGGCCTTTCCGTGGGCCGCTGACACCCGGGCATTGCGAAGCTGGCAGCGCGGGCAGACCGGCTACCCGATCGTCGACGCCGGTATTCGCCAGCTATGGCATATCGGCTGGATGCACAACCGCGTGCGGATGATCACCGCGTCGTTCCTGGTCAAGCACCTCCTGATTCCATGGCAGCTGGGTGAGGCTTGGTTCTGGGACACGCTTGTCGACGCCGACCTCGGCAACAACGCCGGTGGTTGGCAGTGGGTGGCCGGCTGCGGCACGGACGCGGCGCCCTATTTTCGCATCTTCAATCCCGTGCTGCAGGGCGAGAAGTTCGACCCCGAGGGCGACTACGTTCGCCGCTGGGTTCCCGAATTGGCACGGGTACCGGCGCGCTACATCCATCGGCCGTGGGAAGCGCCGCCGCTTGAGCTGGTGAGTGCCGGCGTGCGCCTTGGATTCGATTATCCGCAGCCCGTGGTCGACCGCCCGAAGGCGCGAAGTCGCGCGCTGAAGGCCTTTGCCCAGTTGCCGGAGACGGCCTAGCCTCGCTGCTAGATGGGCATGCGTCGCATTTTTATCACACCGGTCCGGGTGCTTTCGGCGCCTTATTTTCGACCTTTCCGCGAGTCCGCGCCCACCTTACAATGTTGTTTAAGTTTTGCGGGTAGTCTCTGGCGTAGACGACGAACTGATCGTCGCCTATCTCTGAATGAATGAAGCTAGCAGATCGCTTGGCGGTTAACAAATCATGTCAGGTGATAGAAGCCGTCGTCGACCGTCTCGAGATCAGGTTGTCGTTGGCCTGCTGATGGCCGGCGTCATCGGCGTCGTCGTTTGGGGATTGTCGATTGAGCTGCAGGCCTCACCGCTGCAATCACGGTTTTTCTCCAAGATAACTGCGGGCTTTGGCTATTCGGTGCATTCTGGCCGAAACCCTGATGCTCGCTTTCCCGAACCCGGGCCTTACGATGTCCGTCTGGGTTATTCGCAAATGCCGGCGTTTATCCGTTCGCTTGAGGACCAGGGTTTCGTCGTCACGCGCCAGGCACGGCTCTCGCCGGAACTGGCCGCGTTCATCGACTACGGCGGCTTTCCAGTTTTTCGCGAAAAGGCGCGGACCGGGCTGACCCTGAGCGACCGCAACGGCGAACTCCTATACGTGTCGCGGCATCCGGAGCGGGTATTCGACGATTTTGGCGCAATCCCGCCATTGATCGTCGGGGCTTTGTTGTTCGTCGAAAATAGGGAGTTGCTCGACGACCGGTATCCGACTCGCAATCCCGCGGTGGAATGGGATCGTTTCGCCGCTGCCGCCGCCAACGCCGTAACCGGTCGTTTTGAGGCTGGCAGCAAGCGTTTCGGTGGATCGACGCTGGCGACGCAGCTGGAAAAGTATCGCCACTCCCCCGAAGGTCGCACCGCCGGTGTAGAAGACAAGCTTCGCCAGATCATCACCGCCAGCGCCCGCGCCTATCAGGATGGCCCGGATACGACAAACGCCCGCCACCGCATCCTTTTGGATTACGTTAACTCCACGCCGCTGTCCGCCAGGCCCGGATTTGGCGAAGTCATCGGCATCGGCGATGGTCTCAACGCCTGGTTCGGCACGGACGTTCAGGAAGCGATCCGTTTACTGAACGGGCCTAATCGCTCGCCAACTGAGCGGGCGCGTGCGGCGGAGATTTACAAGCAGGCGTTGAGTCTGATGCTGGCACAGCGGCGGCCGTCTCACTACCTGCTGCATGGCCGCGAAGATCTCGACGTGCTGGCGAACACCTATCTCCGCCTGATGGCGTCGGAGGGAGCGATTTCCGAGGAGCTGCGCGATCTGGCAATTGCTGCGCCGTTGCGCTTCCGGCAAGATCCGCCCTTGGCTACCGAGGTCTCGTTCCTCGACCGGAAAGCGACCAACGCTGCGCGGTCGCATCTGCTGTCGCTGCTGCGCGTGCCGCAATTCTATGAGCTTGACCGTCTCGACCTGCGTGCGAAGGCCTCGTTGGATGCGGCGACGCAGCGCCGCGTTGTCGAGAAACTGCGCTCGCTGGCCGATAACGCCGAGGCGGCCCGTCTCGGACTGGTCGGCGAAAGGCTGCTCGGCAAGAAGGATGCCGGCGGGGTCGCTTACAGCTTCACCCTTTACGAGCGCGCGGCCGGGCTGAACTACTTGCGGGTTCAGGCCGATAACATGGACCGGCCGCTCGACCTCAATGAAGGCGGCAAGTTCGATCTAGGGTCCACCGCCAAGCTTCGGACGTTGGTCACCTATCTGGAGATCATCGCCGAACTGCACGAACTCTACGCTAACCGTTCCCGCTCCGAGCTGGAGGAAGTCGCCGGCAACGCTCAGGACACGCTGACCAAGTGGGCAGCAACGTGGCTGGCCACCGCGCCCGACCGGAAGCTGCAGACGATGGTTGATGCCGCGATGCAGCGAAAAATCTCCGCCAGCACTGGCGAGGCATTCTTTACCGGCAGCGGCATGCACGTCTTCGCCAATTTCGACCGCAAGAGCGACAGCCGGGTAATGCCGGTGAGCGACGCGTTTCGCAACTCGGTGAATTTGGTGTTCATCCGAATGATGCGTGACATCATCCGCTACTATCAGGCGGATAGGCCGGAGCCGGTGAAGGCAATCCTTACCGACCGCGATCACCCCGCCCGACGTGATTATCTTGAGCGATTCGCCGACATGGAAGGTCGCGTCTTTATCGACCGGTTCTACAAGAGGTATCGCAGCCTTAGCCCGGATGAAGCGCTGGCGCTGATCGCCAGCCGCTCCCGGCCCGCTCCGCATCGTATCGCCACCGTTTTCCGCTCCGTCCGGCCGGACGCCGATTACGCTGAGTTTCGCTCCTTTCTGCTGCGTCGGCTGCCGGACGCGGGTCTCGACGAGGGCGAACTGCTGAAGCTCTATAACGCTTACGGTCCAGACAAATTCAATCTTCACGACCGCGGTTATATCTCGCGCATCCACCCGCTTGAACTCTGGCTGGTGAACTACCTGCAGCGCCACCCGCGCGCACCGCGGAGCGAAGTGATGACCGCGAGCGCCGAACAGCGCCAGGAGGTCTACGCCTGGCTGTTCAAGTCGAAGCGTAAGGGAGCGGCGGACACGCGCATTCGCATCATGGTGGAGGGCGAGGCATTCCAACGGCTGCAGCACGCCTGGGCGCGCGTCGGTTACCCCTTCGCCACTCTGGTTCCCTCTTACGCAACGGCAATCGGCAGTTCGGCGGATCGCCCAGCGGCGCTTGCGGAACTTGTCGGGATCATCCTCAACGACGGCGTCCGCCAGCCGACGGCACGAATCGAATCCATCGACCTGGCCGAGGGGACCCCATACGAAACCCATCTGATCCGCCCCGCCGAGGAAGGTGAGCGCGTCTTTCCCAAGGAAGTAGCGCTGGCGCTGCGCCGGGCGCTGACTGACGTGGTCGCCAATGGCACCGCCAAGCGCGCCTCGGGCGCATTCGTCGATGCCGCTGGCACCCGTCTGGCGGTGGGTGGCAAGACCGGCACCGGTGACGAGACCTTCGGGCATAGCCCCTTACGCGAGAAGGAAGTGGGCCGCGCCGCCGCTTTCGCTTTTTTCGTTGGTGATCGCTTTTTCGGCGTGCTAACTGCGCATGTCCCTGGGGAAATCGCCCGCCGCTACAAGTTTACCAGCGCCCTGCCGACCCAGGTTTTGAAGGCGCTTGCGCCCGAGTTGCAGCCGCTGATCAACGCGCCGCCGAGCCGCCCGGGATCGGTGCACGTGATCGCCGAGGCCAGCGCAGAGGTTCATTGACCACACGCTAACGACAGGAAACGATCTCCCCGTCATGCTGCTGACCTTATCCGTGACCCGCGGCCGTTGCAGAACGCCCGTCTCTATACTGGCCGCTCTCACCCAGCGGGCGGGAGCAATGTTTCTCTGCCTGCTGCTGATCACCACTGCGGTCGACGCCCGCGCCGCTAAGTCCGGCGACATCATCGGCGAGATGCACGAATACACCACCTGGAGCGCCGACGAGGATCTGTTGGACATCGCTCGCGCCGACGAACTCGGTTTGATCGAGCTGATGGTGGCCAATCCTGGCGTTGATCCCTGGCTGCCGAGCCGAGGCGTGCATCTTGTTCTCCCCACCATGCACATCCTGCCTGATGCGCCGCGCAAAGGCATTGTCATCAACACCGCCGACTTGCGCCTTTATTACTACGATGCCGAGGATGGCTATTTCTCCTATCCGCTCGGTGTAGGCCGCGACGGCTTCCTCACGCCAAACGGCACTACCAAGATTGTGCGCAAGAAGGACCACCCGTCCTGGTACCTGACGCCCTCGGAGATACGCGACCATCCGGAGCTGCCAAAGGTTGTGCCGCCGGGCGAGGATAATCCGCTCGGTGAGTATGCGATGTATCTGGGTTGGCCGTCTTATCTCATTCACGGAACCAACACTCCGTGGGGCATCGGACGGCGCACCAGCCGCGGCTGCATCCGCATGTATCCCGAAGATATAGAGTGGTTGTTCCACAAGGCGCCGATCGGCACGCCGGTGACGGTGGTCAATCAGCCGGTGAAGCTCGGCTGGAAGGACGGCGAGCTTTATATCGAGGTACAGCCGTCGACAAAGCAGGTCGACACGATGGAGGAAACAAGCAAGTCGCCCCCGCCGCCCGATCCAATACCCCTGGCAGGGGAAGCTGATCGCATACTTCTGAAAGCGGGCGAGGATGGCGAGCGGCTAGACTGGCCTGCGATTGAGAGTGCTCTCAAAGATCGGCAGGGCTACCCGATCCGCATCACGCTGCCGGCCGCCGATGTGGCGGCAGCGGCGGCCTCGGCTCTGCCCGCCGCGTCTGCCGCCAACCCGCCGGCGGCGAACCACGCAGAGGCGTCTACCCACTGATCGCGAATCCAGCCGCCGGCGGACGGCGAGCTCAACATGCTCGGCAGCGTGCGGCTCTCCGTCGCCCAGCGCTGGAAAGTCCTGGACTTCGAGGGCAGGCGTGACGAGCAAGCGGCTGCTGATCGTCGCGCACGCGCCGTCGCCCAACACGCGGGTCCTGCTGGAGGCGGTCCTGGAAGGCGCCCGGTCGCCTGAGATCGAAGGAGTCGAAAGTATTGCTCTTAGCCCTTTTGCCGCCGGAGCTGCCGAAGTTCTGGCAGCCGATGCGCTGATCCTAGGCACGCCCGAAAACCTCGGCTACATGAGCGGCGCGCTGAAGGACTTTTTTGACCGCATCTACTATCCGTGCCTGGAGCGCACGCAAGGCCGATGTTATGCGCTATGGATACGTGCCGGCAGCGACGGCACCGGCACCAGACGAGCTATCGAGAGCATCGCCACCGGGTTGCGCTGGCGGGCGGCGTGCCCACCCCTGATCTGTCGCGGCTTGTTCAGAGAGTCGTTCGTCGAGGAATGCCGCGAGCTCGGCATGCTGGTCGCCGCTGGGCTGGAAGCCGGCATCCTCTGATTTCTCGATCACAAGTGCAGCAGACGGGCTAATAACACTGCGTGGAAGTACTGCGACGGGAGGACAGGCGATGAAGATAGGCGTGGTGGGTGCCGGCATGGTCGGCTCAACGTCGGCATATTCGATGATGTTGAACGGCGTCGGCAGCGAGATCGTGCTGCTGGATCTTAATCGCAAAGCCGCCGAAGCCCAGGCGCACGACATCATCCACGGCGCGCCTCACGGCCACCCGATCTGGGTACATGCCGGTGACTATGCCGACCTGGCGGGCGCGGCTGTTGCGGTTATTGCCGCAGGCGTCGCGCAGATGCCTGGGGAGACCAGGCTGCAGCTGTTGGACCGCAACGCGGCGGTTTTCAAGGCGATCGTACCGCAGATCCTGGCGGTCGCTCCGGAAGCTGTTCTGGTCATTGCGACCAATCCGGTGGACATCATGACGTTCGTCGCCACCCGGATCTCCGGGCTGCCGGCCTCGCGCGTGATCGGTTCAGGCACGATCCTGGATACCGCGCGCTTCCGCACACTGCTCGCGACCCATCTCATGGTGGCGCCGCAATCGATCCACGGGCACGTTCTGGGCGAGCACGGTGACAGCGAGGTTCTCTGCTGGTCGAGCGTCGATGTTGCTACCGTGCCGGTCGAGACCTTTGCGCATCAGGTCGGCCGGCCGATCACTCCGGAGGTGAAAGCTAGGATTGACGACGGCGTTCGCAACGCCGCCTACAAGATTATCGCCGGCAAGGGATCAACTTACTACGGCATTGGCGCCGGCATATCGCGGCTGGTCGCGACAATTCTGGCGAACGAGCATCGTGTTCTCACGGTCTCGACCGTCAACGCCGACGTTGAGGGCGTGAAGCACGTTGCCTTGTCGCTGCCGCGGGTGATCGGACGATCGGGTGTGATCGCCGACATCATGCCGCCGCTGAACGAGGTCGAGCACGCCGCTCTGCGGCACAGCGCCGAGATCCTTAAGCAGGCATCCGACCCGATCACCTGGTGAGGGAGGGGGACGCCCGCGCGTTTGAAGACGCTTGCACGTTGCAAGACACAGGCGATTATATCACCTTTTGCGCTTGGGAGAGGGACCTCAATGATCGACTTGCTGCCGGAAACCGTGGGCAATCTGATTGCTGTCCGCATGTCGGGAACAGTGACCGAAGAGGATCAGGACCGTTCATTCGCCGAGATGGAGGGGAAGCTGGGGCGGAGAAGATCGAGCATCTGTTGCTCGACTGGTCACAGCTCGAAGGTTGGGCAAAGGGTGCGCGCTCTACCGGCACCTGGTTCGGCATGCACCATCGGGCGCTCATCGGCCGCGTCGCCATTCTCGCCGACGACAGATGGGCGGACGAAACGCTGCGCATCGCAGACATCCTGAATGCTGCTACCGTCCGGCGGTTCCTGCCTTCCGAGAGGCAGGCGGCATTCGACTGGATTCGCCAGGGCTGAGGATGCGTCAACGGCTACTTTCGAATGATTGCAGTCATGACCGGCGAGCGCTATACCTTATGCACGAGCTTCAATTCGGGTGGTTACGCTTCCACCGCCGGTCCACACGGCAGTCAGTCGCTCCCCCAATTCGAAACTTGATTCAGAGTTGGCAATTCCGCCGCTCAGTTCTTGCGCAGGGGAGAAAGCAATGCCCAAGGGCACCGTCAAGTGGTTCAACCCGACCAAAGGTTACGGGTTGATTCAGCCGGAAGACGGCTCCAAGGACGTCTTCGTTCACATTCCGCTGTGCAGCGCTCAGACCTGGGAACGCTGGTCGAAGGCCAGAAGGTGCAGTTCGACCTGGAGCGCGGCCAGCAGGGAAAGAGCTCGGCAGTCAATCTGCGCGCTGGCTGATTTCGGCATGTTGCCGGGCGCCGGCGATTCGGCGTCCGCGCGGGCCGACCGCCAAGTCAGGCGAGCAGAGATCGTGCGTTCATAGCACCGGATCGTCGCCGCCTTTTCCAACTGAAATTCCTGCTACTCAAGCGCCTGCGGATCGGCAGCTGAGCGGTCGCGCATTCAAGGTCGGCGAGGAGCCTGGCGCGGCGGAGGCGCCTCAAGCGCGTTTGGTTGGCTGGGCGAGCGTCGCACAATTGTCATATCAGCGAATCTGTTCGGCCGAGTTGCGCGCGCTCGTGTCGGTTGTACAGTGCCGAAGAACGCCGGCGATGCCGGCTGCATCCCAGAAGGACATGGGCGGGGCTAAGAAAAGCCGATCCCGCCGCGCCCAGGACCGTCCTTGGCGTCCGATCGGAGGCCAGACGATGACCGAGATGATCGAGAACAAAACGTTCGACGAGATCAGCGTCGGCGAGACGGCATCGCTGATGCGCGCCTTCCGTCGCGACGACGTTGAGACCTGGGCGGCGGTAACCGGTAACCTCAACATCATCGATCTTGACCCGTCAGCCGCCGATTCCTCGATGTTTCCGCAGGGCGCTGGCCAGGCGATGTGGGCGGCGGCATTGTTCTCGACTATCGCCGACACTCGTCTGCCCGGCATCGGCTCCGTAACAACGGCTGCCGAGATTCAGTTTTTGCGAACGGTGCCAGTCGGCCATCGACTCACCGCGACGGTGACCGTGCGCGAGAAACGCCCGGATACTTCGACCATCGTTCTCGACTGCGGCTGCACCGACGAGAGCGGCCAGGAACTCCTGGTTGGCATGCTGGAAGTCGTAGCGCCGCGACGAAAAATTCGATACCCGATGCGCCTTCTGCCGAAGGTGCAGCTGCGTCGCGAGGATCGCTACCTCGACCTGATCCGCATGTGCGACGGCCTGTCACCTCTGGCGACGGCGGTTGTCCATCCCTGCAGCCCCGACGCACTGAAAGGTGCGATCGAAGCGGCCGAGCGCAACCTGATCACGCCCGTTCTGATCGGCCCGCAGAAGAAAATCCGCGCTGTCGCCGCCGAGGCGCAGATCGACATTTCCGCCTACCGCCTGGTGACGGCCGAGCACAGTCACCACGCCGCCGAGATCGCCGTGCAAATGGTTCACGCCGGCGAGGCGGAAGCGCTGATGAAGGGCAGCCCGCACCCAACGAGTTGCTGCACGAGGTGACAAAAAAGGAAGGAGGCCTGCGTACCGAGCGGCGCCTGAGCCACTGTTTCCTGATCGCAGTGCCAACGTACGCCCGGCCGATCATCGTCACCGATGCCGCGATCAACATCCTGCCATCCCTGGAAGATAAGCGGGACATCTGCCAGAACGCCATTGAACTGGCACACTCACTTGGCATCGCGCTGCCGAAGGTGGCGATCCTATCGGCGGTGGAGACGGTTACGCCGAAGATCCCATCCACCATCGAGGCGGCGGCGCTGTGCAAGATGGCTGATCGCGGCCAGATCAAGGGCGGGTTGGTGGACGGGCCGCTGGCCCTGGACAATGCCATCGACCTCGACGCAGCTGCCACCAAGGGCATCATCTCGCCGGTTGCCGGCATGGCCGACATCCTTGTTGTCCCCAATCTGGAGGCGGGCAACATGCTGGCCAAGCAGCTTACATTCATGGCCGATGCCGAGGCCGCGGGTATCGTCATTGGGGCCCGCGTGCCGATCGTGCTGACGAGCCGAGCCGACAGTGCCAATGCCCGGCTCGCCTCTTGCGCGCTGGCCGTGCTGTTCGCCGCCGAGCTCAGCCGGGGCGCGGCGCTGCTGAAGGCCGCGGAGTAACCCGCTGTGGCCGATCCGGGAATCCTCGTCGTCAACGCTGGCTCCTCCAGCATCAAGTACGCGGCGTTCCGGCAGGACGACGCGGCGGAGCCACTGCTGCTCGGCAAAGGGCAGATCGAGGGACTTGGCAGCCATCCGCGGTTCGTCGGCAAGAACGAGCGGGGCGTCGTCCTCGGCGAGAAACATTGGCCGGCCGAGAGTTTCAACCATGCGCAGGGAATGCGGTTCCTGATCGACTGGCTGGAACACAATGAAGCGGACATTCGTATCGTCGCCGCCGGTCATCGCGTTGTTCACGGCGGGCTGTTGTACTCCGGACCGGTGAGGCTGGATGCGCGGGTGATCGAGGAGTTGCGGCAGTTCGAACCGCTGGCGCCGCTGCACCAGCCCCACAACCTCGCCGCCATTGGTGCCCTTGCCGAGGCGTTTCCCGACCTGCCGCAGGTCGGCTGCTTCGACACCGCCTATCACCGGACGCAGCCGCCGCAGGCGCAGATCTTCGCGCTGCCCTGGGCAATGAGCGAACGAGGCGTCCGCCGCTACGGCTTTCACGGTCTGTCGTACGAATACATCGCCCGCCGCCTGCCCGAGTTTGTGCCGCGCGCGAGGCGGGTGGTGGTAGCCCATCTCGGCAATGGGGCTTCGATGTGCGCGATGCGCGACGGACGCAGCGTCGGATCATCGATGGGCTTCACCGCGGTCGATGGTCTGCCAATGGGCACCGTACCGGTGCCCTCGATCCGGGCGTGCTGCTGTATCTCCTGCAGGCACAGGGGCTGGGACGCCAGGCGCATCGAGACACTTTTGTACAAGGAATCGGGGCTGCTCGGCGTCTCCGGCATCTCCAACGACATGCGGGAACTGCTGGCCAGCGACGAGGTCGGCGCGCACCGGGCGATTGAGCTGTTCTGCTACTCGATTGCCAAGCAGCTTGGGGCTCTGGCGGCGGTACTCGGCGGCATCGACGCGCTGGTGTTTACCGCCGGCATCGGCGAGCACGCCGCCGCCATCCGCGAGGACGTCTGCCGGCGGGCAGAGTGGCTTGGCATCCGGCTTGACGCCGCTGCCAATCGGGCGGGCGGGCCCTGCATTACAAGCGCTGCCAGTCCCGCGTCCGCATGGGTAATTCCGACAGACGAGGAAAAGATGATCGCCATCCACACCCGTGACCTCTTGGCCACGGCATGAACCGGATGCAGCCGTCGAGCGCGACTAACCAGGGAGATCGCGACCATGAGCACGATCGCCGCGACGACCCGGCGCTGCGCGCTGCCGATCCATGAGCATCCGCTGCGCGGCAAGAAAGCGCTGGTTGTCGGCATCGCCAATAAGGACTCCATCGCTTTCGGATGTGCGCGGGCGTTTCGGGCGTTCGGCGCTGATGTATCGATCACCTACCTCAACGACAAAACCAAACAGTACACGGCACAGCTGGCGGGCGCTCTGGACGTTGACGAAGCGCTATATCTGCCGTGCGACGTCCGCGAAGCCGCCAGATCGAGGCGGTGTTCGCGGCGATCGAGCGGGTCTGGGGCAGGCTCGACATCCTGCTTCACTCGATCGCGTTCGCACCTCGCCAAGACCTGCACGGTCGGGTCACCGACTGTTCCCTGGAGGGCTTCCTTCAGACCATGGACGTATCGGTACACTCGCTGATCCGCATGGCGCGGCAGGCTGAGCCGCTGATGAAGGACGGCGGCGCAATCTTCACCATGAGCTATTTCGGCGGTGAAAAGGTGGTGCCGCACTACGGTATCATGGGACCGGCGAAAGCGGCGTTGGAGACGGCCGCCCGCTACATGGCCGACGAACTCGGGGAGAAGGAATTCGCGTCAACGTCATTTCCCCCGGACCGGTAATGACGCGGGCTGCGTCCGTCATTGATCGCTTCGATGAGTTGCTGGAGCAGACCAAGCAGCGCGCTCCCTCACGACGACTCGTCACAGCGGATGAGGTCGGTCTGGCGACGGCCGCGCTCGCCTGCGACTTCGCCCGGATTGTTACCGGCGAGACCCTGTACATGGACGGCGGCTACAACATCATGGGCGGCTGATAGCGGGGGAGGAAAGGCGCCTCGGCTTTTGATGGTGTGACGCCAAGCTCTCGATCCGTCCCCTATTGCAACTCCTCCGCTACCGGCCATATCGCGAGAATGAAGAGACGCAAACGCTCTAGAAGACGAACGGCGGCCGGCGCGGTGTCGTTGCCGATCATGATCGGCCAAATCGCAACATCGTCGTTGGAGACGATCGCCCGCAGAACCTGGATGATGGCACAGGGGCGCTGCTCGGCAGCTGAATACCGGCGAATGGTGCGGGAGAAGGCTGCTGCGGCACAGTCTTCGGCATCGGCGCTGGCGCGTTCGCGCGGCAAAGACGCAGCGCTCGCCATCCTGGCGCCATGGCACAGCCGCGTCACCGCCAACGCCAAGCGCCTGCGCAATAAATGACATCGTCTAGAGCAACAGGATGTCACTGCCGGCCTGGAGATTCGGCGGCGCGTGAGTGCAACCAGCACTCTTGAAAAAAATGCTATCACTTGTCTTATATTGATAGCGTCGCAGTCATCACGTGAAGGCCGCTGTCACCATCCGCAACCTCTCCGAAGAGGCGCATCGCGCCCTGAAAGTCCGCGCGGCGCAGCACAACCGTAGCGCGGAAGCGGAAATGCGCGCCATTCTGGAGGCCGCTGTGCGTCCCGAGGGCCGGCTGCGGCTCGGCACCGCCTTGTCGGAGTGAGCCGGAAGATGGGCCTTACCAATGCCGTTATCGAGGCCCTTGAGCAGGTCCGCGACACGCTCCCGCTGAGCCCTTGATTTGGTTGATTGGGCGCTTCAAATGATCCTGCTCGACACCAACCTCATCTCCGAGGCGATCAAGCCCGGACCCCACCCATTGGTTCTCGCCTGGCTGGACGCCCAGGCGGCAGAGACATTGTTTCTTTCCAGCATCGCGGTGGCCGAACTTCTCTTCGGCATCGGCGCGCTGCCGGACGGCAAGCGGAAGAACATGCTGGCGGCTCGGATCGACGGCTTGCTGGACCAGTTCGTCGGCCGCGTCCTGCACTTCGATACCCCGGCGGCGCGGCGCTATGCCGATCTCGCCGTCAAGGCACACACGGCCGGAAAGAGCTTACCCACGCCCGATGGCTATATCGCCGCGATCGCAGCCGCACACGGGTTCGCCGTGGCATCGCGCGACACGAGTGCATTCAATGCCGCCGGTCTGACAGTGATTGATCCCTGGACCGTGGCCAGCGACCGGCGGTCTGCGAAGTCCCAGGCGACGTGACGATCCGACCCACGTCCAGTCACCAACGCAACCGCTCTTCCTTGCGCTGATCCTTGACCCGACCGAGGGCCTGACGCCATCAACCCGTGAAGGTCGGCACCCGAAGCGAACCGGATTTGGGGAAGGCCAAAATCATTCCCACTCAATGGTGCCGGGGGGTTTTGAGGTTACGTCGTAGACGACGCGGCCGAGGCCGCGCACCTCGTTGACGATGCGGGCGGCGACGCGGGCCAGGAAGGAGTGGTCGAAGGGATAGCTGTCGGCGGTCATGCCGTCGGTCGAGGTGACCGCACGCAGCGCCACCACCGCGTCGTAGGTTCGCGCGTCACCCATAACGCCGACCGTGCGCACCGGCAGCAGTACGGCGAACGCCTGCCAGATGGCGTCGTAGAGGCCCGCCAGGTCGATCTCTTGCAGAAAGATGGCATCGGCCTTCCGCAGCAGGTCTGCCTTGTCGCGGCTCACCGGCCCAAGGATGCGCACCGCCAGCCCTGGCCCGGGAAACGGGTGGCGGCGCAGCAGGCGGTCGGGCATCCCGAGTTCACGCCCCAGGGCGCGCACTTCGTCCTTGAACAGCTCGCGCAGCGGCTCGACCAGCGCCAGCTTCATACGCTCCGGCAGGCCGCCGACGTTGTGGTGCGACTTGATGGTGACGCTGGGGCCGCCGTGGAAGGAGACCGACTCGATGACGTCCGGGTATAGCGTCCCCTGCGCCAGAAAGTCGGCGCCGCCGGCGCGGTGCGCCTCTTCGTCGAAGACGTCGATGAAGGTGGCGCCAATGATCTTGCGCTTGCGCTCGGGATCGTCAACCCCATCCAGTGCCGTAAGGAAGCGCTGCGAGGCGTCGACGTGCACCAGCGGGATGTTGTAGTGGCCGCGGAACAGCGTCACCACCTCGTCCGCTTCGCCGTGGCGCAGCAGGCCCGTATCAACGAAAATGCAGGTCAGCCGCTCGCCGATCGCTTCATGCAGCAGCACCGCGGTGACCGAGGAGTCGACCCCGCCGGACAGGCCACAGACCACCCTCCCCTCGCCGACCCGCTCGCGGATGCGCACGATCGCCTGGCTGCGGAACGCCGCCATTGTCCAGTCGCCGCCGCAGCCAGCGACGGCATGGGTGAAGGTGCGCAGCAGCGCGGCTCCGTGTGGCGTGTGCACCACTTCGGGATGAAACTGCAAACCGTAGAATCGCCGCGCATCGTCGGCGATAGCGGCGAACGGCGCGCCCTCGGAAACGGCGACGGCACGGAAGCCCGCGGGCAGCGCCGTCACCCGGTCGCCGTGGCTCATCCAGACGGTCTCCCGCCTGCCCGGCGCCCAGACGCCGTCGAACAGCGCGCATGGCGCGGTGACCTCGACGGTGGCGCGGCCGAACTCGCGCGAATGCCCTGCCTCGACCCGGCCGCCGAGTTGCTCGACCATCGTCTGCTGGCCGTAGCAGATCCCCAGCACCGGCACGCCGGCAGCGAAGATTGCCGGATCCGCGCGCGGCGTGTCGGCCTCGGTGACCGACGCCGGCCCACCCGAGAGGATGATCGCGCGCGGTGCAAAACTGGCAACGAACGCCGCGTCCACCCTGGTGCACGGCGCGATCTCGCAGTAGACGCCCGCCTCGCGCACGCGTCGCGCGATGAGCTGGGTGACCTGCGAGCCGAAATCGACGATGAGAATGCGGTCGGTCATGGCGCCCCTTGTCTACGCCACCGCCGCCGATCCGCAAAGGCGGAACATCCGCTTGCTCGCGCATGGTGAGGTGAGCGGTTTGGATCGCTGGCGGTTCGAGCGATGCACAATCCGCGGCGCGATACATGAGTTCGATGTACCCGCCCGCTCACGCCAGTTTGCTACCTTTCCAAGCACAGGGGGTTGCTCTACAAACGGCCGTGCTTCACTGGCTGTACTACAACCCGCGGCACGCGGAAGAGGAAAAGTCGTGACGATAGCGTCACCGCTGCGCATCGCCCTGCTCGGCTCGACGCTGCTTTCCGCCGGCGCGGCATCGGCCGCCGAGGACCTGCTCTACGACATGCCTCAGGAAGAATTCGGAACGCCGCAGCAGGAGGTCCCTGCCAGCGCCTGGGGCAATCTCGGCAGGATCCGGCTAGACAACTGGATATACTTTCAGGAGAACGTCAACGGTAGCAATCAATGGCAGTATCGGCCGCGACTGTTCGTGCCGTGGGTCTTCGGCAACGACTGGATCGCCACCCTGCGCACCGACGTGCCGATACTCTACACCAACAACCGCGGCCCGGCCAACCGCGACGGCAACTACTCGGCCGGCGTCGGCAATGTCTTCTTCGAGCCGATCGTGGACAGCGCGCCGCTTCTGCCGAACCTGACGCTGCGCACCAGCCTGCGGTTCGTGCTGCAATCGCCGGATGGCCCGCCGTTCGGTGTCGACAATCAATACCAGATCGCCCCCGGCGTCGGGTTCACCTACCGCCTGCCGGACGTCCTGCGCGGCGTGACCTTCAGTCCCTATTTCCGCTGGATACGCGGCTTCAACGGCGACGACTCGAGCACCGACCTCATCGACACCCTGCAGCTGATTCCGGCGCTCACCTTCCGCCTCGCCGAGGGCTGGTCGTTCGCCTTCTACGGCGAGAACCCGATCACCTACAACCGCAACACCAACCGCTGGTTCGCGCCGCTCGACATGCTTCTCGTCTACCGCGCCACCGACAACCTCGAGTTCGCCTTTGGCGGCGCCACCAAGGTCGGCGATCCGGCGGGCGCGACCTACGACCACATCATCAACGGCCGCGTCAGCTGGTTCTTCTAGGGCGGGGCGCGATCAGGGCGCGGTTGCAC
Organism: Rhodospirillales bacterium; assembly: GCA_016712375.1. Taxonomy (GTDB): domain Bacteria; phylum Pseudomonadota; class Alphaproteobacteria; order Rhodospirillales; family Defluviicoccaceae; genus Defluviicoccus. The sequence continues at coordinate 68,752 of JADJRE010000018.1, read as the reverse complement.
GAGCGTGGGATCGCGGCAGGCGAGTGTAAGGCAGGCACGGGTCGATGCCTTCAGCCGCGCCGCGCCGCCTCGATCGCGGCGATGTCGACCTTCCCAATTCCCATCATCGCGACGAAAGCCCGGTTTGCTGCTGTGCGGCGAGAACCTCCAGCGTGATCTCAGCCATCGCCGTGTACGCGAGCTGTTCAAGGCTGCATGAAGAATATGATAGGCGCCGCTACCGCTGACCGCTACTGGTCATCCCGCCACGGCACGCCGGCCTACGTACCACCCTGCCCCGCGTAGTTGGGGGCTTCGCGGGTGATCGTTACGTCGTGGACGTGGCTTTCGCGCAGGCCCGCAAAGGTGGTGCGGCGGAAGGTGCAGCCTCGCTGCATTGCCGCGATGGTAGCGTTGCCGGTGTAGCCCATCGCCGCGCGCAGGCCGCCGGCCAATTGCTGGATCACGTTGGCCACCGGCCCCTTGTAGGGCACCCGGCCCTCGATGCCTTCCGGCACCATCTTTAGCGAATTCGCCACTTCCTGCTGGAAGTAACGATCGGCCGAGCCGCGCGCCATCGCGCTGAGCGATCCCATGCCCCGATAGCCCTTGTAGGAGCGGCCCTGGTAGAGGAACACTTCGCCCGGACTCTCGTCGGTTCCGGCGAACAGGCCGCCCAGCATGGCGCAGTCGGCGCCGGCGGCGATCGCCTTCGCGAGGTCACCGGAATAGCGGATACCGCCGTCGGCGATGACCGGAATGTCGAGAGCCCGGCACACCTCGGCCACCTCGAGGATCGCGGTGAACTGCGGTATGCCAACGCCCGCGACGACGCGGGTGGTGCAGATCGACCCCGGCCCGATGCCGACCTTGACCGCGTCGGCGCCAGCGTCGATCAGCGCCCGGGCGCCGTCGGCGGTGGCGATGTTGCCGGCGATCACTTGTGCGGAATTGCTCCGCTTCTTTATTTCGGCGACGGCAGCCAGCACGCCTGCCGAATGGCCATGCGCCGTATCGACGACGAGTACGTCGACCTCGGCGTCGAGCAGCGCTTCGGCACGCTCCACCCCGGCCACGCCGATACCCGTAGCGGCGCCGGCGCGCAGACGGCCACGCTCGTCCTTGCACGCGTCAGGAAAGCGTTCTGCCTTCTCGATATCCTTCACCGTGATCAAACCGACGCAGCGATAGACGTCGTCCACCACCAGCAGCTTTTCGATCCGGTACTTGTGCAGCAGCCGCTTCGCTTCCTCGCGGCCAACGCCGTTGTGCACGGTGACCAACGGCTTGTCCGGCTGGTCGCGGGTCATCAGCTCGCTGACCGGCTGCCGCGGATCGCTGGCGAAGCGGACATCGCGGTTGGTGAGGATGCCGAGCAGCTTGCCGGTGCCGTCCTCGACGACCGGCACACCGGAGAATTTGTGCGACTTCATCAGGCCAAGCGCGTCGGCAAGGGTCGCCCGGGGTCCGATGGTCATCGGATCGACCACCATGCCGGATTCGTACTTCTTGACCTTGCGCACCTCGCGCGCCTGCGCGTCCGCCGTCATGTTCTTGTGGATCACGCCGAGCCCGCCGCCTTCCGCCATGGCGATGGCCAGCGCGCTCTCGGTCACGGTGTCCATCGCCGCCGAGATCAGCGGGATGCCGAGGCGCACCCGGCGGGTCAGCCGGGTACCGATGTCGGCTTCCGCCGGCAAAACAGTGGATGCCGCCGGCACCAGCAGGATGTCGTCGAACGCCAGGGCTTCGGGGATGTTCATGCCGGCTCCGCAGCGGGATGGCACGGCATCATACACATCGCAGCCGCCTTGCCAACCCGATTGCGCCCGGAGCTTGCAGGCATGCCATGCGCCGATGGCTTCCGGCGCACTCACCGCCGGACAAATGAGATTGGCAAATCCCGCGGCTGCGCATCAGGAACCGGGTTCGGTCTCTCGCGAAACCGTCGCCGCGGCCGGCGCTTGCTTGCGAGCTTTTTTCGAGCCGAAGTAGCCGATCAGCGACAGCAGCAGCACCGCGCCCAGCGACCACACTAATGTTGGTGACGCGCTGAGACCGACAACGAGAATGCAGGCGACCGCGGCCGCATAAGCCACGGCGGCTACCCGCGGCAGCCAGCCGACGGGCGCCGCTGCCGGCCGGCGGCGGCGCAGTTGAAAGATCGCGAGTGCGGTTAAGGCGGAGAAGATCATCAGAAAACCGGAGGCCGCCTGCACGGTCTCCCGCAGCGACTGCGAGAACAGGATCAGCAGCGCTGTCGCTGCCTGCAGCACTGTCGCCGCGACCGGCTGGCCGCGTTGCTTGGATGCAAACACCGCCGGCAGCAGGCGATCAGCCGCCATCGCCGTGTAAACCCTCGGGCCGACCATCATCATCGCGCTGATCGCCGACAGAAACGCCCAGATGACGAAGATCGATATCGTCTGGCCGCCGAACTGACCGAACAGCCCGGAAGCGACGAGATGGCCCAGCGTTATCCGCTTCTCCTCATACAGGAAAACACCGGCAGCCTGGTCAGGGGTCAGGTTGGCAACAAACACCCAGTTGATCAGCAGGTACAGTGGCGCGACTACCGCCAGACCGAGGAGCATCGCGCGGGCGACGTCGCGGTCGGGACGGCGGAATTCGCGAGCGGTGTAGACCGCAGCGTTCCAGCCGCTGAAGGCGAAGGCGATCCAGAACTGGTTTTCAATCAGGGCGAGCCACGGAAAGCCGGCAGTGGCGCCCGGGGGGCTCCATTCCGGCCAGCGGTTGCTGCCAACTGCGAGCCCGAGCGCGACCAGGCCGCCAAGCACGGCCAACTTCACCGCGACCAGCAGGTTCTGGCCGCGGTGTGACAGATGCGTTGATCGGATATGCAGGAAAGTCAGGGCCACAATGACCGCAGCGCCAGTCAGCCGCGGGTCCGGTCCGTCAACCAGCGTGTTGAGAAAGCTGCCGATGGCATGTGCATCAATCGCTATCGCCGCCGAGAATCCTAGGATCAACGATCCCCAGCCCGAAAGGTAGCCGACAAAGGGGTGCATGAGATCCGACAGCAGGCGGTACTCACCCCCCGATTCATTGATCACCGTCAGGATACCGCCGTAGGCCAGCACCCCGCACAGGGCGATCGCCGAGCCCACCACCCAGGCGATCAGGATCGGGCCCGCTGCCATATCCTGAGCCATGAATCCGGTGCTGAGGAAGACGCCGACCCCGACCATGTTAGCGACGACAAGGCCGCCGCCGGACCAGACCGTGTGCTTGCGATCCGCCATCGCCATGGACTGCTTACCTTCAGCAGCTGTGTCGCCTGGACGGGTGCGGCAAAAGCTTGTTACATGCCTCCGCTACGCTCAGACGCGCACAACTCGATTGCAGGGAGGAGAGACAATGCGCCACTTCCGAGCTGTCGCTGTTATCTTAGTTGCTGTTTTCGCGATAGCGACCGCTTTTTATCTCGGATTTCGCGCCGGCAGTGCCAATGCCGTGCACGAGCTGGTCGGCCAGACGGATGCCTCAAAAAGGGTGCCCCTCCTGGTTCGCCACGCGTTGGGGCTAGAGACTCCCCGGGCCTTGTACGGGCAGGACCTGTGGCTGCTGTACGATTTATATCCCGGCATCGAAAACGGATACTTTGTCGACCTCGGTTCTGCCGACGGCATTGACAGTTCGAACACCGCTGCTTGAGGAGCATGGTTGGAAGGGCATCTGCATTGATCCCTTTCCAACCAACATGGAAAGTCGCACCTGCACGATGTTTAAGGAAGTCGTCGACAGCGAGGCCGGACGAACCGTTGAGTTTCACAACCCAGGAAAGTTCTTAGGCGGCATCGTCGGTTATGCCGGTTTCTGGGTAAAAGAAGAGGAAAAAGGGAAAGAAAACACGATTACTCTAACCACCACAACGCTCGCCGATATTCTTGATCGTGCCAAGGCACCATCGTTCATCAATTACATGAGCGTCGATATTGAAGGTGCCGAGTATGATGCTCTGAAAGCATTTCCCTTTGATCGCTACACTATCGGCGCGCTGAGCATCGAGCACAACAACATCGAGGAGCGTCGACTCAAGATACGGTCTCTGCTTGAAGCAAAAGGATACATGCTGGACTGGAGCATCCGGGATCAGGACTGGTACATTTTTCCCTCCCGCGTTTAAGTCAGCGGCGGGAGGAAATTGGCTGGAGTAACGATGGTCAGGCGGCAGCGCGCAGTCCCAGTTGTGTCCAGACGTCCCGCAGTGCGGCAACCAAGTGATCAATGTCTGCGTCGGAATGCAGTGGTGTCGGTGTAAACCGCAACCGTTCGCTGCCGCGCTCCACCGTTGGATAGTTGATCGGTTGTACGTAGACGCCGTGCCGCTCCATAAGCGCGTCGCTGGCGTGTTTGCACAAAACGGCGTCGCCGACCAATATCGGGACGATGTGGCTTACTGAGGGGAGAACCGGCAATCCGATCTCGCGGAAGCGCCGCTTCAGCGTCGCCGCGCGTTCTTGGTGGCGTTCGCGTATCTCCGGATGCTGCTTCAGAAAACGCACCGAGGCAAGCGCGCCGGCGGCGACCGCAGGCGGTAAGGCGGTCGAGAAAATGAAACCCGAGCCAAACGAACGGACGACGTCGCACATTGCCGCGCTGCCAGCAATGTAGCCGCCAACAACGCCAACTGCCTTCGCCAGCGTTCCCTGAATTACCGTCACCCGCTCGGCCACGGCATCACGTTCGGCGACGCCGCCGCCACGAGAGCCATACATCCCTACAGCATGTACTTCGTCAAGAAAGGTCATCGCTCCGTATGCGTCGGCGACATCGCAAAGCCGGGCGATCGGTGCAATGTCACCATCCATCGAATAAACGCTCTCGAAGGCGACAAGCTTGGCGCGCTCGCGCGGATAGGCTGCTAGTTGTCGTGCAAGATCGTCGGCGTCATTGTGCGCAAAGATCCTCTTTTCGGCCTTCGAATGAACGATCCCCTCGATCATCGAGTTATGATTTTTCGCGTCGGAGAAGACGACGCAGTCCGGCAGCAGGCGGCATAAGGTGGACAGCGCCGTCATGTTCGCGATCCAACCGGATCCAAACAGCAACGCCGCCTCCGTGCCATGCCAATCGGCGAGCTCCCGTTCCAGCAATACGTGGCCGTGGTTGGTGCCGGAGATGTTGCGGGTTCCACCGGCGCCGGCGCCATAGCGGCCTAGCGCCGCTCGCATTGCATCGAGCACGGCGGGATGCTGGCCCATGCCGAGATAGTCGTTGGAGCACCAGACGGTGATTTCGCGGACTTCGCCGTCACGGTGACACAGTGCGCGCGGAAATCTTCCGGCCTGTCGCTCGAGGTCGGCGAACACCCGATACCGTCCCTCGCGCTTCAATGCGCCGATGCGCTCTGCGAAAAACCGCTCATACTCCATGTTGCCGCCTCGTCCTTGGCTCTCTTGCGCGGACCTTGTTTCGCCGGTCGATGCGCAATCTGCGAATGGCCCCGATCCCAGCGGAGTGTGCGACCGTCAGCGGCGTTCGGCAAGCGAATGCGTATGAACGGCGCCTCAGGAAGCGGTGAAGTGGCACCAGATCGTCCACAGACCGATGGCGACGAAACCCAGGCCCGCGATCAACTTGAGGGGAACCGCGCTCAGGTGCTGTTCGGCGGCGGCGCCGAGCGCTACGGCGGCGGCGGTCGAGGTAACCAGCGCCGAGGCCGCGGCGGCGAACACCCAGATGGGATGATGCTGCTCCTTGGCTGCGAACAGCAGGGTTGCAAGCTGCGTCTTATCACCGAGTTCAGCGAGAAAAACGGTAGCGAAAATTGTCAGAAGCTGTTGCATGGCGATGACCCGCGAGAGCCGGGGCGATTTCCCAATGGCCGGAACGTGCGCTCCGGCTCCGCCGCGCGCGTCCGGACCATCGGTCTCGCCGAGCCCTCTTGGCCGCACGTGCCATGGCCGAAGCCAAGCATGTTGACACGTGCCCCTCCATCGCGATGGAGGGTGACTACTCCCCTAGATACCGGTCAGGATAATCCCAGAGACGGAGATGCGCAATGTTCGGTATCGCGTTCGTTGATTGCGGCAGATAATCGACCTCTGACACGTTTGTCACCTTACGTGCCGAGTAGCGGAGGTACGATCGCCCCTGCGGAAATGTCCGGATTGTCGTTGTCGTCATCTTCCGACCATACGTGCACGCGGTCGCGCCCTGCTCGTTTCGCCACATACATTGCTCGATCGGCACGATCGATCGAGACGCCGATGGGCTGGTCGGCAAGCAAGGGGGCGATGCCGAACGAGGCTGTGGTGCGCAATGCTTTGTCCCCGATGGGCACCAGCAGGTCCGCGAGGCCGCGGCGTAGTCGATCGACGATCGGCACTGCCTGCTCCGGTTCAGTGTTCGGTAGCATCAGCACGAACTCCTCTCCACCGTAGCGACAGACCTGGTCGTACCGACGCAGATTTTGAACAAGATAAGCCGAGACTGCTTCGAGCACGGCGTCCCCCGCGTGATGGCCCCAGGTGTCGTTAATTCGCTTGAAGTGGTCGAGATCAACCATGCACACGCTGCTCATAAGCCCGGTGCGGCGAACCCGCTGATGCTCCTCACGTAGCCGCGGCAACATTGCAAAACGGGTGGCGATGCCGGTCAGAGGGTCCGTATAACGAAGCAGGTCCCAAAGTTCTTTGACCAGTGCCTCAAGGCTGCGGTCGAGCCGGCTGATGCTTTCAGCGAAGGCCCCGTAATCGTCGCGGTCGATAGGGTGATCGCTCAACACCGCGTCGCACAACGTCATTGCCAGGGCGTAGAGGTTGCGATGCTCGCGCATCGCCATTTCGTAGTCGGGATGACGGCAGATGAAGTCGCTGTTTTCCTCCGCAAACCAGCGGCCGAGTTCGGTATCGGCCTGCCCTTCTTCATGCAACTTGCGACACGCGTCGATCGATCTGCAGATCAGCATCGTGTGTATGCTTTGGATCCACTCACCATGCGCCTGTAGCGCTGGCGCCAGTCGGCGGACGATCCGCTCCGCATCCTGCAAACCGAACGGCGTCGCCGGCCCTTCTTCGCTTGGGTTGGTGTCGCCAACCGACATTTAACTAGCGCCTCGATCGAAGTTGCTACCCATGATGCAGGTTATCTATGCGTTTGTGACCATCGCCAAAAGGGGGTCTTGTCGAACGGCACTCCCCGCCATGCCCTGCGTGGGGTATCTCAGCCGCCACCATCGAGATGAAAACATTCAGGACGGCCGGCCCGGCGGGACTTGCCTTTTCGTATGGTTGTTCGCATAAAGCGCGGATCGCAAGTTCCGGTCGCGGCGACGGTCAGCGGCCTGCTGCACGGAACTCCCGGGAGGCTTAGGCATAGATCACGAACCGGCGGCAACTTGCGGCACGTGCCGTTGGCCGCCCTCCCGGGTTCCCGGAAAAGCAGCTTGAGGGAGGGTTAGGCAAATCATGGCGGACATCAGAACCATCGACGACCTCGACGTGGCCGGCAAACGGGTCCTCGTTCGCGTTGACTTCAACGTGCCGATGAAGGACGGCAAGGTCACCGATACGACACGCATCGACCGCACCGTCCGTCCCTGGAGGAACTTGCGGGCAAGGGCGCGAAGGTGATCATCCTTAGCCATCTCGGGCGGCCGAAGGGCAAGAAGAACCCGGAGTTCACGCAGAAGCCCGTGGCCGATGCCCTGGCAGCCGCACTCGGCAAGCCGGTGGCGTTTGCTCCGGACTGCGTCGGACCCGAGGCAAAGGCGGTTGTTGACGCGCTGAAGCCCGGCGAGTTTGCCATGCTGGAAAACGTCCGCTTCTATGCCGAAGAGGAGAAGAACGACCAGGATTTCGCCAAGAAATTGGCTGAAATGGGTGACGTTCTGGTCTCCGATGCCTTTTCCTGCTCACACCGTGCGCACGCGTCGGTCGAAGCGCTGGCGAAGCTGATCCCCTCGTGCGCCGGACGGCTGATGCAGGCGGAGATCGAGGCGCTGTCGGCGGCGCTGGAAGCCCCGAAGCGGCCGGCGGCGGCGCTGGTTGGCGGGGCCAAGATCTCGACCAAGCTCGACGTGCTGGGCAACCTCACCGAGAAGGTCGATCAGGTGATTATCGGCGGTGCAATGGCCAACACCTTCCTCGCCGCGCAGGGCAAGAACGTTGGCAAGTCGCTGTGCGAGCATGAGATGCTGGATAGCGCACGGGCAATTCTGCTCAAGGCGGAGAAGAACGGCTGCGTGATCGTTCTCCCCAGCGACGCCGTCGTTGCCGGCGAATTCAAGGAAGGCGCCCCCTCGTCAACCGTGGGCGTCGACGATGTGCCGGCGGACAAGATGATCCTCGACGTCGGCCCTAAGTCGATCGCCGATCTCTCCGGTCGGCTGGCCGGGCTGAAGACGCTGATGTGGAACGGGCCGCTGGGTGCGTTCGAGGTTACCCCGTTCGACAAGGGCACCAACGCCGTCGCACAGGAAGCGGCGAAGCTTACCAAGGCAGGCAAGCTGATGAGCGTCGCAGGCGGCGGAGATACTGTTGCTGCGCTTGCGCACGCCGGTGTCGAGAACGACTTCTCGTACATCTCGACGGCCGGCGGTGCCTTCCTCGAATGGCTGGAAGGCAAAACTTTGCCGGGCGTCGCCGTTCTTCGTAAGTAGGCGCCGCCTCGTCTCAACTCCCGGCCGCCGCGCCGTGCGACCCTGCGTCGCCGGCGGCGGTCGGATCAAGTGCCCGGGGCTACGGCCACGCTACTTCCGGCGGCAGCGACATCAGAACCGCGTCGGCGTTGCCGCCGGTCTCGATGCCGAAACGGGTGCCCCTGTCCCACAACAGGTTGAATTCGACATAACGGCCGCGCTTGATCAACTGCGCCCGCTTCTGCTCGGCGCTCCACGGCTCATACATGCGGCGGCGAACGATCGCCGGGTACGCCTCGAGAAAAGCCCGCCCCACGCTGCGGACGAAGGTGAAGTCCGCTTCCGGATCGGCTGTCGCCAGATCGTCGAAAAAGATGCCGCCAATGCCTCGTGGTTCGCCGCGGTGCGGCAGCCAGAAATACTCATCGCACCAAGCCTTGAAGCGCGCCCAGTAGGCGGGATCAGCCGCTTCGCAGACGGTCCGCAATGCGCCATGGAACGTTGCCGTATCCTCGTCGACGGGAAATACCGGCGTCATGTCGGCACCGCCGCCAAACCATCGCCTGGCGGTGACGATCATCCGCGTGTTCATGTGGGCCGCCGGCACCAGGGGTGAGCGGGGGTGGACGACGACTGAGATACCCGAAGCCCAGAAACGGCCGTCGGCGGCGGCGCCAGGGATGCGGGCCCGGAACGCCTCGGGCAAGACGCCCTCAACGGTGGAGACGTTGACCCCGGCCTTTTCCAGCACGAAGCCGCGCAGGATCGACATCTCTCCGCCGCCACCCCCCGGCCGCACCCACGGCTGCCGGTCGAAGCGTGTCGGTGTCGGACACGTTTCGCTGCTGCTGCCCTCCTTTTCGATTGCTTCGAAGGCGGCAACCAGATCGTCCCGCAGCGCCGTGAACCAAGCGGCGGCGCGAGCGCGCAGCTCCGGCTCTGGTAACGCCGAGAAGTCGGTGGATTCAGCCGGCATACCGTGCGTGCCAGCCGAGCGCGTCCTCGAGCCGATCATCGCCCCAGAACAGCTCACCCCCAACTATGAAGCTGGGGGCACCGAAGATTCCAAGCCTCTGCGCTTCCTCGGCCTGTGCGCGCAGGCCTTCTTTCGCCATCTCGCTCTCGCTCCGCGCCAGTATTTGCGCCGCCGGCAGGCCGAGCTTATCGAGCAGCTCGGCGACCACACCGCGTTCGGAGATGTTGCGATCTTCGGCGAAATTAGCGTGATAGACGGAGCGGACAAACGCCGGCAACCACGGCTCGCCGCCTGCGGCCAGCGCTACCCGCGCCGGCAGCAGGCCGCTGCGCGGGAAACGTGATGGCCGGAGCAATGGCAGGCCGTAGCCGTTGCAACGCCGCTCCAGGTCACGCCACATATAATGGCCTTTGGCGGGATAAAGATTGAACGGCGAATCGTTCCACCCCTGAGATGCGAAGATCGGCCCGAGCAGGAAGGGCCGCCAATCGATTGGCACCCCGTGCGCCGCCGCCAACGGCTCGATGCGCATCGCCGCCGGGTAGGAGTAAGTGCTGGCGAATTCGAACCAGAACTGGATGGTCACCGGCGCCGCCTCCATGCAACTCTCGACTTCAGGTGATAGCCGATCACGCGCCGCTGTCAAAGGCAGTGGCTCCGTCCGCTTGCAATCCGCCCGTCTGCCGCAGAGCTTCGCCAAGCACCATCGCTGCGGCGACCGCGACATTCAACGATCGAGCGCCTTCGGTCATTGGGATGCGCAGCCGTGCATCGGCCGCCGCGTGCACCCATTCTGGTGCGCCTGCACTCTCGCTGCCGAGCAGCAGTTTGTCATCGCCGCGAAAGGCAAATTGCGTGTAATCAACCGTCGCGCGGGTCGTCAAGAGTACCAGCCGGCCCTCCCGGTGCTGCGCCAGAAATGCTTCCCACGACGCGTGCCGGCGCATCGTGGCCCGCTCGGCATAATCCAATCCAGCACGCCGGAAGTGCTTGTCCGTAAACATGAATCCAGCAGGCTCGACGATCTCCACAGGAACGCCGAGGCAGACGCCTAGGCGCAGGATGGTGCCGGCGTTTTGCGGAACGTCGGGCTGGTAGAGGACGAGGAGCATGGGTCCGCCGGAACCGCCTGTGGAGGTGAGATGGGGCTTTTCTGCGTAGGGCTTTTCCATTATATGCTCGGCCCGTGGCGTTTCTATCTCGCAGTGGCGAAATCCAATGCCGCTCGGAAACGTATACCGATCAGTGGCGAGAAGCGGTTCCGCTGCGCTGCAACGGTCGTTAGGGAAAACGGAAGAAGCGCGCCGGCGGGACCGTCGTGGCTCCTTCCTCTCAAGGGGGCGGAACAAGACGGTTGGCTTCCAGCCCCGCAATGACCAACGAGGACCTTCCATGGCAGAAATGGTGTCAACCTCTCCTCCGCCTCGGGACGAAGGGGAGACACGGCGCGACTTCCTCCTGATTGCTACCGGCGCCGTCGCTGCGGTCGGTACCGGTTTGGCGATATGGCCTTTCGTCGATAGCATGAACCCGGCGGCGGATACCCTGGCACTGGCATCAACAGGCGTGAATCTTTCGCCGGTTCAGGTTGGCCAGCGCATCACCGTCGTCTGGCGCGGCAAGCCCGTGTTTATCGATCACCGCCCGCCTGCGGAGATCAAATCGGCGGAGGACGTCGATCTGGCGGTCCTGGTCGATCCGCAGCCGGACAGTCAAAGGGTTGAAAAGCCCGAGTGGCTGATCGTGGTGGGCGTTTGTACGCACCTGGGCTGCATTCCGCTGGGTCAGAAAACGGGCGAGCCCCGCGGCGATTACGGCGGCTGGTTCTGTCCGTGCCACGGCTCGCACTACGATACCTCCGGTAGGATCCGCAAAGGCCCGGCACCGAAGAACCTGATGGTGCCGCCTTACGAATTCACCGACGCAACGACGATCAAGATCGGCTGAGGACCCACTCCATGGAAGCGCCAACCTGGAAGAATCCGGTGATCGGCTGGATCGACCGGCGGCTGCCCATCTTCACGATGATGCAGCATGACCTGGTCGACTATCCGACTCCCAAGAACCTGAACTACTGGTGGAATTTCGGTTCGCTGGCAGGCATCATCCTGGTGATAATGATCGCCACGGGCGTTGTTCTGGCGATGCATTACACCCCGCACGTTGACTATGCGTTCGAAAGCGTCGAGCGGATCATGCGTGATGTCAACTACGGTTGGCTGCTCCGCTATCTGCACATGAACGGCGCGTCGATGTTCTTTATCGTCGTCTATATTCACATGTTCCGTGGCCTTTACTACGGCTCGTATAAAGCGCCGCGTGAGGTGTTGTGGATCCTCGGTGTGTTCATCCTGCTGGCGATGATGGCCACAGCGTTCATGGGGTATGTACTGCCTTGGGGCCAGATGAGCTTCTGGGGCGCCACCGTCATCACCAATTTGTTCTCGGCGATCCCGCTGGTCGGCGAGTATATCGTGACTTGGTTGTGGGGTGGCTTCTCGGTCGACAATGCGACGCTGAATCGCTTCTTCTCGCTGCACTACCTAATGCCGTTCGTCATCTTCGCTTTGGTGTTCCTACACCTCGTTGCCTTGCACACATCAAAGTCGAACAACCCGCTCGGCATTGACGTAAAGGGCCCGCAGGATACCATCCCGTTCACTCCTTACTACACCATCAAGGATATGTTCGGGCTGGGCGTCTTTATGATCGTCTATCTCGGCTTCGTGTTCTTCTCGCCGAACTTCTACGGGGAGCCGGATAACTATATCAAGGCGAACCCGATGGTAACGCCCGCGCACATCGTGCCGGAATGGTACTTCCTGCCGTACTACGCGATCCTTCGCGCCATCACCTTCGACATTTGGTTTGTGCCGGCGAAGCTGCTCGGTGTCACGGCGATGTTCGGGTCGATCATCGTCCTTCTGTTCCTGCCGTGGCTGGATCGATCACCGGTTCGCAGCGCTCGTTTCCGACCGATCTACAAGCAGTTCTTCTGGGTCTTCCTCGCCAACTGCTTCGTCCTTGGCTACGTCGGCAGCAAGCCGGCGGAAGGCGTATGGATACCAATTGGCCAAGCGGCAACCGCCTACTACTTCGCCCACTTCCTGATCATCCTGCCGCTGCTCAGCTTCCTTGAGCGGCCAAAGCCGCTGCCCGCCTCGATCAGCGCGGCGGTGACGCCAGCCGGCGTCGGCATCCCGGCTCGGAGTGCTGCTGAATGAAGAAACTGTTTGCAGCGGCCGCACTCGCCGCCGCCCTGTGGTCGCACCCCGCCGGCGCGGCGGGGGAGGCTCCAACTCCGCCCGCGGTCGATTGGAGCTTCAACGGCCTGTTTGGCACCTTCGACCGGGCACAACTGCAGCGCGGCTATCAGGTTTATGCCGAGGTCTGTCACTCGTGCCATGCGTTGAAGTTCATGGCTTTCCGCAACCTGCAGCAAATCGGCTTTACCCCGGAGCAGATCGCCCAGCTTGCCGGCCAGTTCGAGGTGCAAGACGGGCCGAATGATGAGGGCGATATGTTCATGCGGCCGGCGAAGGCAGCGGATCACATGCCGTCGCCGTTTGCCAACGAGAAGGCTGCCCGCTTCGCCAACAATGGCGCCTATCCACCGGACCAGTCGTTGATCGTCGAGGCGCGCAAAGGCGGCTCTGATTACATTCATGCGCTGATGATCGGTTATCGCGATCCGCCGCCGGAGGGCGTGCAACTCGGCGATGGCATGTACTTCAACGAATACTTTCCGGGCCATCAGATTGCCATGGCCCCGCCGCTTTCCGACGGTCGCGTCGATTATACGGACGGCACGGAGGCTACTCTCGATCAGCAGGCGAAAGACGTTACCGCGTTCCTTACCTGGGTAGCCGAGCCTAACCTCGAGCAGCGCAAACGGATGGGCGTGACTGTCATGCTCTTCTTGATCGTGCTGACCGGCATGCTTTATGCGCTGAAGCGCCACATCTGGTCAGACGTCAAGCATTGACCAAACGTTTATTCCCACGCGTATGGCGCGGGATATGCGTTTTTTCCGACTGAACTGAAGACAGCGTCGGCCCCGGGCCCGCCCCGGGGCCGAATTGCTTTGACCAAAGCCTCGTCGACTGGCCTTTCCAGGCAACTCCCCACCTCCGGCGACGTTGATCTCCCGGAAGCAAATGGGTGGGAGAATATTCGTGAATTTGCGCGCCATGGCCTACGTGCTTGCCGGTGGCAAAGGCACGCGCCTCGCCCCGCTAACCTCGGAAAGGGCAAAGCCCGCCGTTTCCTTCGCCGGCAAGTACCGGATCGTCGACTTCGTGCTCAGCAATCTGGTGAACTCAGGCATATTTTCGATCTACGTGCTCGTTCAATTCAAGAGCCAGTCGCTCATGATGCACCTGAAAGATGGCTGGCAGTTCGCAAACATTCTGGGCTCGCAGTTCATTATTCCCGTTCCAGCGCAGATGCGGGCGCCGGGAGAGAACTGGTACCGAGGCACGGCGGATGCGATCTGGCAGAATATCAATCTGATCGAGCAGGCGAAGCCCGATGTCGTTGTCGTCTTCGGTGCTGACCACGTCTATCGCATGAATGTGCTCGATATGATCGAGTACCACCGGAAAGTTACCGCCGACGTGACGATCGCGACCATTCCCGCCGATCGGCGATCGGCGGGGGAGTTCGGCGTGGTCGAATGCATGGCTGACGGCCGGGTCGTCCGATTCATTGAAAAGGATCCGGATGCGCCATCTATCCCCGGCAGCCCGGACAAGGTTCTGGCGTCGATGGGGAACTACGTGTTCTCCAGCGAGGCTCTGCTGCGCATGCTGCACGAGGATGCGCACGATAAAAGTAGCGGCCACGATTTCGGCAAGGATGTTCTGCCGCGTCGGCTCGACCACGACCGCATCTTCGCCTACGACTTTGCCACCAACCACATCCCCGGTGATTCAGGCAACGGCGGCAGCTATTGGCGCGACGTCGGCACGGTCGATGCCTATTTCGAAGCGAACATGGAGATTCGCTCGTCGACGCCGCCGCTCAACCTGTACAACCGCCGCTGGCCGTTGCGCACCGCCAGCTATCCTGACCCGCCGGCGCGTTTCGAGAACGGCGGTAACGGCGCCGCGGGTGAGGCGCATCATTCGCTGGTATCGGGCGGCTGCATCGTGGCTGGCCGCGTGAGCAACTCCGTGCTGGGGCGAAACGTGTACGTCCACATGGGCGCAACGCTTGATGAATGCGTTGTCCTCGACAACTGTGAGATCGGTGCCGGATCCAAGTTGCGACGTACCATCCTCGATAAGAACGTGCGGCTGCCGGCGGGGGAGCGCATCGGGTTTGACGCAGATCGGGACCGACAACGCTGGCATGTCACCGAAAAAGGGGTTGTCGTCGTCCCCGGCAAGCGTTCGCCGGTGGAGATCAGTCAGATTGGCATCTGATAACGCGTCCAACTTCCCTAACCGCGATGACCGCCTCGTGATCGGTCTCGACTCGAGAATGCGGTGTCATGCTACACCCTCGCAACGGAACCCAGCGGCCTTTGTCAACCACAGCATTTAGGCCGGACCCTGGCTTGACGGTTGCGGGAAACCGATGCTAGTGCAGCGATCAAAGGAGATTGCTGATGCGGCTGCCGGGGTTGCGAGAACTCATACTTGGCGCACTGCTGGTAACTGCATGCGCCGCAACTGGTGACACTGCGCGGGCCGCCAATGACGCACCGGCCATTCAGGAGCCTGCTGACGATGTACCGGCACGGAACCCGGCCACCGTCCCGGTTCCGCCCGGAGCCCCGGGGCCAGCTCAGGCTGCGAAGGAGATCGCCGCCGGATGCAGCGAAAAGCGCTATTCCGACGTGGGTGCGCTTCTACACCCGAACCTGCGCCGGGTGTGGATTGAGATCGGCTACAACGTCAAAGATTATTGCGACCTGATCACGCGCAACGACACGCTGTTGCACGTCCGCATCGATAAGGAAGAACGGGAAGGCGACTAAGTCACCGTCTATCTCACTTACGTCTATCGCGAGGGGGTCGAGCAGTCTGATCGAAGCACCTTCCTGCCGTTCAAGGGCATCTGGAAACTGACGGGCTAGCGCTACGGCCTCAGCCGGAAACAAGCATCATTCGGCTGCCTGTGTCGAAGCCTGCATCTGCTCGATCGCTTCAAACATCTTCACCAGCCGGCGAGCACTCTCGACGTGCAGGTTCTCAATCAGCTTGCCGTCCACCACGGCGACGCCTTCACCGCGTGCCGCTGCTTCCTGGTGGGCGGCGATGATCTTGCGCGACCACTCGACGTCTTCGCGGCGCGGGGTGAACACCTCGTTGCACATCGCAACCTGGTTGGGATGGATCAGCGTCTTGCCATCGAAACCCATCTCGGCGCCCTGCCGGCACGCGAAATCGAAGCCGGCGTCATCTTTCAGGTCCAGGTAGACGCCGTCGAGAATGGCTAGCCCATACGCCCTGGCGGCAAGCAGGCACAGACCCAGCGACGTGATAAAGGGCAGGCGTTCGCGCGTGTGAGCGCAATCCAGCTCCTTCGCCAGATCTGACGTGCCCATCACCAGACACTGCATCCGCGGGGTCGATGCGGCGATTTGCTCGGAAGCGAGCACGCTGCGCGGGGTTTCCATCATCGCCCAGATCGCCATCTCGTCTGGAGCTCCATTGGCGCGCATGATCGCTTCCAGATGGCGGATCGCGTCGGCGCTTTCCACCTTCGGCAGCAGAATGGCGTCGGCGCCGCAGCGCGACGCCTGCACGATGTCTTCGTAGCCCCAGGGCGTCGCGAGGCCGTTGACGCGGACGATCAACTCCCGCATCCCATAGCCGCCGTCCTTAACTGTTTGACACACCTGCCGTCGGGCGATCTCCTTGGCATCAGGTGCAACAGCATCCTCAAGATCGAGGATCAGGCCATCGGCAATAATGCTTTTCGCCTTCTCCAGGGCGCGCATTTGATCCCGGCATATACAAAACGCTACGGCGCGGGCGTGCGGTCTTTGGCATTCTCTCCCTCCTGGTCTTGATCTTCGCAGATGCGAAAAAGGTACTCTGCGGGCGGTGTTGCTGGCAAGCTGCGGATCGGCGTTTCTGCCAGTTGACGAGCCTGCGGGCGCGGCGATCCTTTCTTTTCAGTCTCGCTCGTTTGGGGCCATGTCGGCAACTCCGGCGCCGAGTTCGCGCTGCGCCGACTGGGCATCGACGTCTGGCCTCTGGACACCGTTTGCCTCAGCCACCACCCTGGGCACGGCCGGCCGCGGGGCAAGGTGCGTGCCGCGGAAGAACTCGCCGAACTCGTCACCGGGCTGCTGGAAACTGGCGTGCGCGAACTGCCGGGCGGTGCTTTCTGGTTATCTGGGATCGGTCGAAAATGGCCCGGCTTGCCGAGCTAATCTCCGGCAGGGCAAAGCGGACGGGCCGACCATGCGCGCACCGGCCAACCACGTGACAGCACCAGTTCCGCTGCTCAAATCTCCAGCGGCCGCTCGCTTCATGCAGCACAGCCCGCAGCAGGTCCTCGGCCCCTTTCTCCGCGATGCCTCCTGAAATTGAATTCCGCCGCGACTGCTTTGAGATCCGTCTTCAGCCCTGTCTTATTGATCCCCGGTTCGGGCGGTGGACGATCATTCCGGAAAAAAGCCGCCAACTCCGCCTCAACAGAATCCTGTTTGTCCAGTTTATTGGGCTGTGGGCGGCGGCCGTGCCTCTCTGCGCGCCTCCTCTGCGGTCAAGCGGCCGTGCTCGCCAATTGTCAGCCGCTTCGACCGGCCATGCGCGTTGCGGTATTCAACAAGATAAGAACGCAGGCCCGAAGGCTTCACCCGAACACCGAACCCGCGCAGTTCATCATCCCAGGCGAACACATCGCTCCCGCCCGCCCTCAAGCTCTCGACCTGTCGCTTGGTGATTTTCGGCATGCTGTCCCCTCTGCCAACGGCCCGCTCCGGTCCAAGTCGGGTAAGCTCCTCAAAAGGCCACGGCTCACACCAGACCACGGATCACGAAACCATCCCCAAGTGGGTCGAGGCGCGCGGTGGACGGCCTGCTTCCGTCGCCAGCACCCGCTCGGGAGACGATGCCGGAATTCTCCGCATCGATTTTGCCGAGCCAACGCCAAGCCTCGAAGAGATCTCTTGGGATGAGTTCTTCAAGAAATTCGATGAGCACAAGCTGGCGTTCCTCTATCAGGAAGAAACCAAAGACGGCGAGACCAGCCGCTTCCCAAGTTCGTGGCGCGCTGAGAGTGGTCGAACCGGTTCCACCTCCGTGCGGTCGAAGGAAATGTCGGCGACAATGAGCCGGGCGCTGCTTCCGCCGCCTAAGAGCCAGTTCGCGCCACCGCCGCCAAATTAGCGGCCAATGGCGGAGGCGCCGCGGCCAGGCTTGGCCCGGAAGGCACACGCCTTAGATGTACGGCTAGTTGCACTAGCAGGGCGAGGAATTTGCCACTCCGCGCGCCGCTCGGGCCGATTTGGGTGGTGCCTACCGCGGCGCGGGCCATTTCGCTGTTGCGCGGCAGATTGGTCTCGGGTATCCGCAAAAGGCGTTTGCCGTCATAGTCGGGGATCCGGGTGGCAGGCTACGATGCATCGATATGCGCCTTTCGGGCGCGGGGCGAACGGCAAGCTGACGACAGCGCCGCTCCGCGCACCTGTTCCAGTGTAGACCCCCGGCCAAGCCACGGCACCGCCCCTGCCCTTCTCCGGACCTGGTAGGAATGGCCGTCGCCTATCCGTTCTCGGCGATCGTTGGCCAGGAGGAGATGAAGCTCGCGCTGCTGATCGCGGCGGTTGAGCCGACGATTGGCGGCGTGCTCGTCTTCGGAGACCGCGGCACCGGCAAATCCACGGCTGTCCGCGCCCTGGCGGGCCTGCTGCCGCCGACCAGGAGCGTCGTTGACTGCCCCTACGGCTGTGACCCCGGCGCCGCGGCGGGGTTGTGCGACGCCTGCCGGCCCGGCCATGCCGGCAAACTCAAGAGCCGCCTGGCGCCGGTCCCGGTGGTTGATCTGCCGCTCGGGGCAACCGAGGATCGGGTTGTCGGTGCGCTGGATCTGGAGCGCGCGCTGATCCGCGGCGAAAAAGCGTTACAGCCGGGGCTGCTGGCGCGGGCGCACCGCGGCTTTCTCTACATCGATGAGGTTAATCTGCTGGAGGACCACCTGGTCGACGTGCTGCTGGACGTGGCGGCGTCGGGAGAGAACGTGGTGGAGCGGGAGGGGATCAGCGTCCGTCATCCGGCACGCTTCGTGCTGCTCGGCAGTGGCAATCCGGAGGAAGGCGAACTCCGGCCGCAGCTGCTGGACCGCTTCGGCTTGTCGGTCGAGGTCAGGACACCCACCGGGATTGCCGCTCGCATTGAGGTGGTTCGGCGACGTGATGCTTACGAACGCGACCCGGGAGCATTCGTCCTGGCATGGAAGCCCGAGGAGGAAAAGCTCCGCCGCCGCCTGGTCAACGCGCGCAAGCGGCTTGCCTCGATTGAGGTTCCCGATGCGGCGATCGAACGCGCGGCGCAGCTGTGCATGGGTCTCGGTACCGACGGGTTGCGGGGTGAACTGACGCTGGTGCGTGCCGCCCGGGCCGTCGCGGCGCTCGATCAGGACGCCGTGGTCACCGACGCACACCTCCGCCGGGTAGCGCCCTCGGCGCTGCGCCATCGCCTGCGGCGCAACCCGCTGGATGATGCCGGCTCGACGGTGCGCGTGGAGCGCGGCATCGTCGAGGTGTTCGGCGCATGAGGCTGGACAGGACCCCCGCAGGATCACCCTGGACCGATGCCTGTCTCGCCGCTGCTCTGTTCGCCGTCGACCCGGCGGGCACGGGCGGCATCATGCTGCGGGCACGGCCCGGGCCGGTCCGCGACCGATGGCTGGCGCTATTGCGCGTGTTGCTGCCGCCGCAGGCGCCGATCCGTCGCATCCCGCTACATGTCATCGACGGTCGCCTGCTCGGCGGACTCGATCTCGCGTCGACGCTGCATGCCGGCCGGCCGGTGGCCGAGCGCGGTCTGCTGGCAGAGGCCGATGGCGGGATCGTGCTGCTGGCGATGGCCGAACGGCTGACGCCGATGACGGTGGCCCGCCTGACCACGGCGCTGGACCTGCATGAAATCCATGTGGAACGCGACGGCCTGACCCTGCGGCTGCCGACCCGGTTCGGCATCGTCGGCCTGGACGAGAGCGTTGCCGACGATGAGCACCCCTCCCCCGCGCTGCTGGACCGGCTGGCCGTGCATGCCGATCTCGCGCCCGTGGCACTGCCCGACCTCGACACCGAGGCGCCCTCGGCGGCGGCGGTGGCGGCTGCGCGAAGCCGGCTGGCGGCCGTAGCCGTGACCGGCGAGGCCATCGCTGCTCTGTGCGCGGCGGCCGAGGCCCTCGGCATTGCATCGGTTCGCGCGCCGCTGCTGGCGCTGCGGGTGGCTCGCGTCGCCGCCGCCTTCGCCGGTCGGTCGGAGGTGATGCCCGCCGATCTTGCGGTAGCCGGCCGTCTCGTGCTGGCATCGCGCATGACGACGATGCCGACGGCGCCCCTGCCGGAACCGCCGCCGGAACCGGCACCAGGTGATGACGCCGCGGACGGCCGCCCCGATGAGACCAGACCGGACACCGGCGCGGTGGATCTGGACCCGGCGTTGACGCAGATGGTGCTGGCGGCGGTGCGATCGGCTTTGCCCGACGGCTTGCTGTCACAGCTTCACCCGACTGCCGTGGCCGCCCGGTCCGCGGCGGCCGGCGGGCGGGCCGGTGCGGTTCGACCGGCGTTCGGAGGAGGTCGTCCGGTAGGGGGTGCGGCAGGGAGATCCACGTTCGGGAGCGCGATTGAACGTCATCGAGACCTTGCGCGCCGCCGCCCCCTGGCAGCCGCTGCGGCGCGCCACCGGCCGCGAGGACACGACGCGAGCTCAGCCCCCACCGCGGATCGAGGTGCGGCGCGACGATTTCCGCGTCACTCGCTGCCAACAGCGGACAGCGACGACCAGCATTTTCATCGTGGACGCCTCCGGGTCGACGGCGATGCACCGTCTGGCCGAGGCGAAGGGCGCCGTGGAACTGCTGCTCGCCGACTGCTACGTGCGCCGCGACAAAGTGGCGCTGCTGGCATTCCGGGGGCGCGGCGTCGAGCTGGTGTTGCCCCCGACGCGCTCGCTCGTCCGCGCGAAGCGCTGCTTGGCGGGCTTGCCGGGTGGCGGTGCAACACCCCTGGCCGCGGGACTGCACGCCGCCTGCACACTCGCTGAAACCCTGCGCCGCCGCGGCGAGACGCCGGTGGCCATTCTGCTGACTGATGGCAGTGCCAACGTCACCTTGGATGGCAGCGCCGACCGGACCCGTGCAACCGACGAGGCCCTGGGCGCCGCGCGCCGCGTCCGGTTGGCCGGGATTACCGCGTTGCTGGTCGATACTGCGCCTCGGCCAAGGCCAACCGGCCGTGAGATCGCCGACGCCATGGGAGGGGTTTACCTGCCTCTTCCCTATGCAGATGCGGGGACGCTGTCGGCCGCTGTGCGCACCGAAACGCGGTTGGCGCAGACTGCCGCCGGCCGATGACCGGCCGCACGCTGCAGTGGGAACGCGATGGGGCGGACTGGCCGAACAGCCGGGCGAGCCGGTTCATGCGGGTGGCAAACGTGCACTGGCACGTGCAGGAGTTGGGCGAAGGTCCGACGCTGCTGCTCATCCATGGCACCGGGGCATCGACACACTCCTGGCGCTCCCTCGCACCATACCTGGCGCGCCACCTGCGGGTGATCATGCCCGATCTTCCCGGCCACGGGTTCACCGGCAACTTCGGCAGTGATCGCCTGTCGCTCCCACGGATGGCGCATTCTCTCGACCAGCTCTTGCGTCGGCTTGATCTCCAACCGGCGCTGGCAGTGGGCCATTCAGCCGGCGCCGCGATCCTTATTCGGATGTGCCTCGACGGCCAGGTAGTGCCGTCCGGTCTCGTCAGCCTCAATGGCGCGCTGCAGCCGTTCAACGGGCTCGCGGGCCAGGTGTTTCCGCTGATGGCCAACGTCCTGTTCCTCAACCCGTTGGTGCCGAGAGTTTTTTCCTGGAGTGCCCGGGATCGGGCCCGGGTCGAGCGCCTAATCCGCAACACCGGTTCTCGTCTGGATGATAAGGGCATCGACCTCTACCAGCGGCTGTTTCGCAGCCCGCGCCACGTCGCCAGCGCCTTGGGCATGATGGCAAACTGGGACCTCAAAGCGTTGCTGCGCGATTTGCCGCGCTTAAACACGCCGCTGCTGCTGGTCGTTGGCGCCAACGACCGGGCGGTGCCACCCGCGACGTCGCGCCAGATCCAGAACCTTGTGCCCAGCGCGGACTTGGTCTCGCTACCGGAACTTGGACATCTCGCGCACGAGGAACAGCCCGCGGCGGTCGCCGACCTGATCCTCCAAATGGCGCGGCGGGTCAACGTTCTGCCGCCAGCCTGAGCCGCCGCGTGGTGAGTTCGCCGCTGGCGCCGGGCGCACATTCCTGTTAAGGTGTCTCTGTTTCTTGACACTTGCCGGTGACAAGACGAATGGACACTTCTACATGGGATCGTCGCCCGCACGCAGTGATCATCGGCAGCGGGTTCGGCGGACTGGCTGCGGCGGTCCGCCTGGGAGCACGCGGTTATCGCGTGACGATACTCGAACGGCTCGATGCGCCGGGGGGCCGCGCTTGCGTCCACCGGCAGGACGGATTCACTTTCGACGCCGGCCCGACGATCGTCACGGCGCCGTTTTTGTTGGAGGAGCTCTGGCAGCTGTGCGGCCGCCGTCTTGCCGACGACGTGGAGTTGCGACCGATCTCGCCGTTCTTCAGCATGCGGTTCGACGATGGCGAGATCTTTGAGTACTCGGGCGATGACGACGCGATGCGCAAGCAGATCAAGCGCCTCTCCCCCGCTGACGTGCCCGGCTACGAGCGGTTCCTGCGCGCGAGCGCGTCGATCTTCAAGGTGGGCTTCGAGGAACTGGGCGACGTTCCGTTCAATTCATGGAAGGACATGGCGCGGATCGTTCCGGAGATGGTGCGCCTGTCCAGCTACCGCACGGTCTACGGCTTGGTGAGCCGGTACTTCAAGGACCCACGGCTGCGGATCGCCTTCAGTTTTCATCCACTGCTCATCGGCGGTAACCCGTTCACCGTTACCTCCATCTACGCGCTGATCACCCACCTCAAGCACCGCTGGGGCGTGACATTCGCCATGGGTGGAACCGGTCAACTGGTTCAAGGCCTGGTGCGGCTGATCGAGGGCAACGGCGGCATTATTTGCTACAGCGCAGACGTACGCAGCATCACCGTCGCGGATGGCGCTGCGACCGGCGTGGAGTTGGTCACGGGCGAACGCATTCCCGCAAATATCGTCGTCTCCAATGCCGATTCCGCTTGGACATACAGGTATTTGCTGCCACCGTCGGTGCGCCGACGCTGGACGGACCGAAGGATCGACCGGGCCCGCTACTCCAATGGCTTGTTTGTCTGGTACTTCGGCACCCGGCGGCAGTATCGCGACGTTGCACATCACACGATCGTGCTGGGGCCTCGCTACCGCGAGCTGCTGCAGGACATCTTCGAGAAGCATACGCTGGCCTCCGACTTCAGCCTTTACCTCCACCGGCCGACCGCCACCGACCCATCCCTGGCCCCGCCGGGGTGCGATGCGTTCTATGCCCTCTCCCCGGTGCCCAACCTGCGGGGACAGATCGACTGGTGCGAGCGGGCCGAACCGTACCGCCGGGCCATTGCCGACCGCCTCAGCCAGACGCTGCTGCCAGGGCTGGAGGCGGAGATCGTGACCTCCCGGATCGCCACCCCGCAGGACTTTCAGGATCGGCTGCTGTCTTTTCGTGGTGCCGGCTTTGGGCTTGAGCCGATCCTCTCACAAAGCGCGTGGTTCCGCCCCCACAACCGCAGCGAGGACGTCAAGCGCTTGTATCTGGTGGGCCATGGAACGCATCCCGGCGCTGGGCTTCCCGGCGTCCTGTCCTCCGCTCGCATCCTCGACACGGTGGTGCCCGATGCCGCAGCGTTTTGTTGAGAGGCACAACCCGGCGGCCGACCTGGCGGTCTGCCGCGCCATCCTCGCCAGCGGATCGCGCACGTTTCTCGCCGCCTCAAGATTCCTGCCGCGACGGGTCGGCGAGCCAGCCGCTGCGCTCTATGCCTTCTGCCGGATCGCCGACGACCAGATCGACGTGCACGGGGGCCGGCGACCGGCGCTGCAGCACCTGCGCGAGCGGCTTGATCTGGCCTACGCGGGCCGGCCGCTCGCACAGCCCCTCGACCGCGCGCTCGCTACGGTCATCGACCAGTTCGGCATCCCCCGGGTGCTACCAGAGGCGCTGCTGGAGGGCCTGGAATGGGATGCCGCCAAGCGTCGATATGACGACCTCGCGGACCTGCATGCCTACGCCGCGCGGGTCGCAGGTTCCGTAGGCGCAATGATGGCCAGGCTGATGGGCACGCGCGATCCGGCGGTCATAGCGTGCGCCTGCGACCTGGGAGCGGCGATGCAGTTCTCCACCATCGCCCGCGACGTTGGCGAAGACGCCCGCGCCGGCCAGATCTACCTGCCGCTCCGCTGGCTGCAGGAGGCCGGGATCGAACCCGACCGCTGGCTCCTGGCCCCTGTCGCCAGTGACGCCCTCGTCTCCGTCATCCACCGGCTGTTGCGCGTGGCAGACGGCCTGTATCGTCGGGCTGATGCCGGCATTGCCAAGCTGCCATTGGACTGCCGGCCGGGGATCTACGCCGCTCGCCTGCTCTACGCCGAGATCGGACGCGAGGTGGAGCGTCTCGGTCAGGACGCGCTGTCGCGCCGGGCGTTCGTGCCAGCATGGCGGAAGTGGTTGCTGCTGGCGCAGGCGCTGGGAAGGACGCTGCCACCGCAGTCGCCTCTGCCAGCGCCGGTAGCGGGCGCCGCGCAGTTCCTCATCGAGGCGGCAGCCGCGCCAGCGCTGCCAACGATCAGGCTCGCCAGCAGCGGCGCGACGGCAGTTGCCTGGTGGAACCTGAGCGAACGGATGGTGCGGGTTCTCGAGCTGTTTTGAAGCGCTTGAGCGGCGCGACCGGTTGAGATGCGCCCTTGGCTACCCGGATCCAACCATCGCCAAGGAGGACTGCTTTCCGTGACCCAAGAAAATGGCTGCTCTCCTGCTCATCCTCGGCGTCGCGCCATGATCCGTACACATGACTTAGTCAACCTTCAGCTGCAAGGCCGGCTGCAATGAGCGTCGACTATTCCGTACACACGAGCTGGATGGCCCGCGCCGAGCGCTACATCTACCAGGCGACGGCAGGCATCCTGGTGTTGGGTGCCATTGCGATGATCTTTGTTGCGATCACCGAAGCGCTACAGGCGGTGTGGAAGGGCGACTACCTGTCGGGATTGCTTACTTTGCTCGACCGGGCGCTGCTGATCCTGATGCTTACCGAGATCGTGCACACCATCCGCACCCACGCGGAACATGGTGGGCTGGAGGCGCAACCATTCTTCATCATCGCGATCATTGCCGCCATCCGCCGCATCCTCGTCATCACCGCCGAAAGCACGCGTCACTTCAACATCAACGATCCGACGTTTCAAGCGGCGCTCTCGGAACTGGCGCTGCTGGCGGTGGCGATCGTCGCACTGGCCTGGGCGATGCGGATGATCCCGAAGCTGTCGGCCTGCACCAGGGGCGGTAGCCGCGCGTCATCCGTGCACCAACAACGAAGTCATCTTGATGGACACCGGGTGGCTCGTCTTCCTGGAAGTTCTTCTGGTTCTGGGGCTGATAGTGGGCTTCGCGGGCTGGGAGCTCTGGTCGCTCTGGCGCGAGCGGCGGCGCAACCGCGCCGGCGAACGCAAGGAGTCTTCGCCGGACCGACAACTCTAGCAAGCAGGCAGCCGGTCACCGCAAAGCGCGCGGCATACGAAACGGCAGCATCGCCTGCACCCAGCGCTGGCGGAAGCGGTCGAGCGACAGGCTCTCGTGCACCGCCAGCGCCGGCTCGTCAAGAACCGCCAGGTTGAGCAGCGAACGGGCATAAAAGGGTGTGTCCTCCAGGGTGCGCACAACGGTGGGCGCAGGCCTGCTGTCCGCCCCTGTTGCTCGCACCGGCCGTCGGATGTGCCAGCGGCTGGGCGGCAGGTGCACCAAGCGCGGTGGCTCCATCGGGATGAGGCCACCATCGCCGGCCGCGCGCAGCCCGAGGGTCAGGCTGGTGCCGTCGCGCCGCTCCACATCGTACAGGATCACCGCACCGGAACGGACGGAGGCGCGACACCACGTCCAGCACGCAAAGGCATCCTCCAATGGCGAGGTCCCGCGATTGCTGTCGAGGTATCCGGATCCCCGCCACCGCCACGCCGGCCGCTCCAGGTCAACCTCCACCCGGGCATTTGGCATCATCGGCCGCCAGCGGTGGTGGCCGCTGGGGTCGAGCTCGAAGTCGTCCTCGAACATCGTGATCGGATACAGCCGCACCACGCCGCGCAGGCTCGACGGAACCGGGACCGAACGTTCATCGATGTGAATCACCACGGCAGTGCCGTCCCAGGTCAACGCGCTTGACCCGATCACCAGCATGTCGGCCGAACGCTGCACCGAGGCTCGCCGGCGCTCGGTCATCGCCCAGCGGCTGCGGCCATCGCCGTAGAGCGCGACATTCAGGGCGCAGTGATTCAGCGGGTCGGCTGCGCCTCGGCGGCGCGCCCAGGCGTAGTAGGGCGAAAACACACTACCAATGAAGGCGATGATGGTCAGGCCGAGACGCCCGTCGTCGCTTAGCGCGTCGATGTACCACCAGGCATAGCCACCATTGCCGACCGGCTGGTCGAAGCCAAGTCGGCCAGCAAGCTCGCCGCCGCCTGCCGGCCCGACAGCGCCGCCATCGGCACCCCCGGTCCCGGATGCGTGCTGCCCCCCGCCAGATATAACCCGGGAATATGGCAGCGTGGTCCCGGCCGCCGAAAAGTCGCCCGCCAGCCGTGCGTCGCCGGGCCGTAGAGCGCCCCACCGGTCGCCGGGAACAGGCGCTCGAAATCCCGAGGTGTGGTGATCACTGTCGCTTCCGGTCGCCGCTGCACGTGCAGCCCGCAACGTTCGAGCAGTTCGAAGGCGCTTCTCTCGCATCGCTCAATCTCCGCACGATCCGTAGCCGGGGCATCACCGCCGGCCGGCGCGTTGACCAGACACAACATTCGCTCCGGACCGCCCGTCGCTGCTTCCGTGTCGGTCCGGTCCTGTGCGCAGACATAGACGGTGGGCTGTCGCGGCAGACGGCGGTGCTTGAACAGGTCGTCGAATTCGGCCGCGTAATTCTGCGAGAAGAAAACGCAGTGTCGAACCAGCGGAAAGCCGTGCGTGCGGGCGACCAGCGCCCACGTTATTGCAGACAGCGACCGCCTTGCCCGTGGCGTCGGTCGAACGGCGCTGGCGATGGCGGAACCCAGACGCCCGCTGGCGATGGCGGCGGTGTCGGCGTTGACCACGACCGCGTCGGCATCCAGCCGCTCTCCTGTGGCAAGCAGGACGCCCGCCGCCCGGCCATGGGCGACGAGCACCCCGGAAGCTTCCTCGGCGTAGCGGAACTGCGCCCCGCGCGCCGCCGCCAGCTCCGTCAAGACCTGGGCGATGCGGTACATCCCTCCCCTCACCAGCCAGACGCCCTGCTGCTCCACGTGCGCGATAAGCATCAGGGTAGCCGGCGCGGCATAGGGGGACGACCCGCAATAAGTTGCGTAACGACCGAAAAGCTGCCGCAGACGTGGGTCGTGAAAGTGCGCGCTCAACGCCTGCCACATCGTGGCGAAAGGCTGGATATGCCAGAGGTCATCCAGGTTCCTGATGCCGACGTTGCGGACGAGGCCGGGAAGGCCGGGGCGGGCGGCGCAGATGAACGGGCGCTCCAGGGTCTGGTAGATGCGGCGGGCTTGCGCGCAGAACGACCGGTAGCGCTTCGCCTCGGCCGGCCCGGCCAGCGCGCCGATAGCATCGGCAGCACGCGCGGTATCAGCGAACAGGTCGAGCCGCTCGCGGACGCTCCAGGCGTGGCGCGCCAGAACATCCACGGGTTGCAGGTCAAGATAGTCGGCCAGCGACGCGTTGACGCCGGCGAGGATTTCGTCGAACACCCAGCGCATGGTGAACACGGTAGGGCCGGCGTCCAGCTGCTGGCCATCCACATTGACCTGACGCAGCTTGCCACCCGGTGTTGCCGCCCGCTCGACGACAGTGACCGCAAGCCCCAAACTGGCGAGTTCAAGCGCCGCCACCAGACCCCCGATACCGGCTCCGATCACAACCACCCGCTGGGTGCGCATCGGCGCGACGCCCTCCTGCCGCAAGACCAATCTGTCTAATAAACTTGACATGCTTTTATGACAAGTCAGAATGACACAGCTCGGTCAGGAGGTGACCATGGACGCGGCGGTGCGTGTAGAGCAGGCTATGGATGCTGCGGTGCGGCAGGTTACGACTGCACAGTGCCCGGCGAGCCTGGCGGCGGCCCTGCGTTACGCCGTGTTTCCGGGCGGTGGGCGGATGCGCCCGCGGCTGTGTCTCGCCGTGGCCACCGCGTGTGGCGACGACGAGCCGCACATAGCGATGCCGCCGCGGCTGCCATCGAGCTGCTGCATTGCGCCTCGCTGGTGCACGACGATCTTCCCTGTTTCGATGACGCTTCCACGCGCCGGGGCAAGCCGTCCGTGCACCGGGCGTTCGGTGAACCGCTTGCGGTCCTGGTCGGCGACGGACTCATCGTGCTGGCCTTTGAGACGTTGACCCGCGCGGCTGCGGGTAGACCGGCGCGGATGATCCCACTGCTGCTGAGCATCGGCAGTGCTGTTGGGGCGCCGGCGGGTATTGTTGCCGGCCAGGCCTGGGAATGCGAGCCGCAGCTGGACCTTGCCCGTTATCAGCGCGCGAAGACAGGCGCACTGTTCGTGGCGGCCACCGCCATGGGCGCGGCAGCAGCCGGGGCCGACCACGTCCCGTGGCACCGGTTGGGCGAACGGCTTGGCGAAGCCTACCAAGTCGCCGATGACATTCGCGATGTCGCCGGCCGGCCGGCCGATCTTGGCAAGCCGGTAGGCCGCGATCAGGAGCTCGGCCGGCCGAACGCAGTCCTGGCATTGGGGCTTGACGGCGCTATCGCGCGGCTGCGCCGGTTGGTGGCGGATGCCGTCGGCTCGATCCCGAGCTGCCCGGGTGCGGCCCCGCTGCAGGAGCTGATCCTCGCCGAGACCAAGCGGTTTCTGCCAGAGGAGTTGTCGCGGCGGGCCGCCTGAGTTGCCCGACCGCGCATGGGTCCCGGCCGCAACCGGCCCGTCGCCGCCGCAGGTGAACGCCTCCTGGCTCGACCGCTGCCTTAAGCTCCGCGATCGCCTCTTGACGAGCGCACGGTTCCAGCGCTGGGCGGCCGCATTCCCAGTGACTCGACCGGTGGCGCAACGCCGAGCCCGCGCCCTCTTCGACCTCTGCGCCGGCTTTGTTTATTCTCAGGTGCTGCTGGCCTGCGTGCGGCTGGACCTGTTCTCCATCCTGAGCGAATCGCCACAGACGACGACGCAGCTGGCGCATCGCCTGTCGCTGTCCACTGACGCCACCGTCCGGCTGCTTGCGGCCGCAGCCTCACTGCGGCTGGTGGAGCGGCGCAGCCATCAGCGCTTCGGCCTCGGCCCACTGGGCGCAGCACTGCTTGGCAACCCGGCGATCGCCGCCATGGTCGAACACCATGGGCTGCTGTATGCGGATTTACGTGATCCGGTGGCGCTGTTGCGTGCGCCGCGCCCGCAGACGGAACTGGCTGGGTTCTGGGCCTACGCTGGCGTCGGCCGACCACAGGAGCTGGCAGCGGAGCAGGTGTCGGCCTACAGCATGCTGATGGGGGCTTCGCTGCCGCTCATCGCCGATGACATCCTCGATGCGCACCCGCTGCACCGTTACCGGAGCCTGCTGGACGTTGGTGGTGGGGAAGGAGCTTTTGCCGCCGCCGCCGCCGGGCGAGCCCCCGCGCTGCGGGTGACGGTGTTCGACTTGCCCGCCGTCGTCGAGCGGGCACAGGCTCGATTCGTTGCGAACGGGCTCGGCGACCGAGCCGTGGCCATCGCCGGCGATTTCCACTCCGACCCGCTGCCGCAGGGCGCGGATGTCGTCTCTCTGGTGCGGGTTGTTCACGACCATAGCGATGACGCGGCGCTGCAGCTTCTTCGCGGCGTCCGGCGGGTCCTGGGGGATACCGGACGGTTGCTGCTGGCGGAACCGATGGCCGGCACTGCCGGCGCCGAGCCGGTGGGCGATGCCTACTTCGGCTTCTATCTGCTCGCGATGGGCCGGGGACGGCCAAGCACCGCGGACGAACTCCGTCAGTTGCTACGGCAGGCCGGCTTCGGACGGATTCGTCTGGTGAACACGCGGCGACCGCTTCTAACCCGGCTGCTGCTCGCTGAGGGCTGCGGGCACCGTAAGTAAAACTTGACACTGCTTTCTGTCAGGTTAACATGACACCGCTGCGGCAGTGCTCAGTTTTCTGCCAATTGCTGGCAAGGAGTCCCTGCATGGACACCATCGCCGTCGTCCTCGAACAGCCCAAGCAACTGGTGCTCAGCCGTCTTGACCTTCCGTTGCCGGGTGATGAGGACGTGGTTGTCGACATCGAATGGAGCGGCATCAGCACCGGCACCGAGCGCCTGCTGTGGGACGGCACCATGCCGCCCTTCCCCGGGCTGGGCTATCCGCTGGTTCCGGGCTACGAGGCCGTTGGCCGTGTCGTTGAAGCCGGCGCCGGCGCCGCTTCGCGCATCGGCGACCGCGTCTTCGTTCCGGGCGCCCGGTGCTTTGGCGACGTTCGCAGCCTGTTCGGCGGCGCCGCGTCCCGGCTGGTGGTTCCCTTCACCCGCGTGCTCCCGTTGACCGAGGACATCGGCGAGCAGGCGGTGCTCATCGCGCTCGCGGCGACCGCTTACAACGCCCTGGCTGGCGGCATGGAGAAGCCCGACCTGATTGTCGGACACGGCGTCCTCGGGCGGCTGCTCGCCCGGCTGGTGCTGGCAACCGGCGGCAGAGCGCCTGTGGTCTGGGAGCACAACCTCGAACGCGCCGGCGGTGCCTGTGGCTACGCCGTAATCGACCCGGCGGAGGACGCGCACCACGACTACCACGCTATCTACGACGTCAGCGGCGACGCCAGCCTGCTGGACGACCTGATCGCCCGGCTGGCTCCGGGTGGCGAGGTAGTGCTGGCGGGATTTTACACCAGGCCGCTGCAATTTGCGTTCCCGCCGGCATTCCTGCGTGAGGCGCGCATCCGCGTCGCCGCGGAATGGCAGCCATCCGACCTGCGGAGCGTCCGCAGCCTGATCGAGTCCGGTCGGCTGTCCCTCGACGGCCTGATCACCCATCGCCGGGAGGCCGGTCAGGCCGCCGACGCCTACCGGACGGCGTTCACTGACCCAGGGTGCCTGAAGATGATCCTCGACTGGCGGGCCTGCTGATGACCGACGCATTTGCCATCGCTCCTTTCGCATCTGAAACGGCCGACGTCACGGAGCGGCAGGACATCGCCGGAATGCACGGCTCCGAGGCGGCAACGCCGGCGCCCGCTGGCAAGAGCACCGAAATCATCGCCATCTACGGCAAGGGCGGAATTGGCAAGAGTTTCACGCTGGCGAACCTGTCCTGCATGATGGCGCAGCAGGGCAAGCGGGTGCTGCTGATCGGATGCGATCCGAAAAGCGATACCACCGCGCTTCTGTTCGCCGGGCGCAGCTGCCCGACAATCATCGAGACATCGTCGCGCAAGAAGCTGGCCGGCGAACCGGTGGAGATAGGCGACGTCTGCTTTATGCGCGATGGCGTCTTCGCCATGGAGCTGGGCGGTCCGGAGGTTGGTCGCGGTTGTGGCGGACGGGGCATCATCCACGGCTTCGAATTGCTGGAGTCGTTGGGCTTCCACGATTGGCAAGTGGACTTCGTGCTGCTGGATTTCCTCGGAGACGTCGTTTGCGGCGGCTTCGGGCTGCCGATCGCCCGCGACCTGTGCCAGAAGGTGATCGTCGTGGCGTCGAACGACCTTCAGTCGCTGTACGTCGCCAATAACGTCTGTTCTGCCGTCGAATACTTTCGCAAGCTGGGCGGTCATGTCGGCATTGCCGGCATGGTGATCAACAAGGATGACGGCACCGGGGAGGCCGCGCGGTTCGCCACCGCAGTTGATATTCCGGTTCTCGCCGCCATTCCCGCCGACGAGGACATACGGCGCAAGAGCGCGAACTACGAGATTATCGGCCATCTCGGTAACCGCTGGGCGCCGCTATGCGAGCAGCTGGCGACGAATGTCGCCGCGGCGCCGCCACGGCAGCCAAGACCGCTGGCGCACGAGCCCCCGCTACGCCTGTTCAAGAGCAAGGACGTGGGCGGCGACGTGCAGCTGACGCCGGCGACGCCGGCCGACCTCTGCGGCACCGCGCCGATCGAGAAGCCATCCCTCGAAGTGATCTACGAAGAGGTCTGATCCGGCAAAGACGAAGTCGAAGGCGATGACTAATTTCGACGCTCAACATAGTGGCAGGGCGGCATCCTCGGTAGAGGTGGTTTACGACGCTGCCCTCGCCCCCGCAGCCGACGACGGCCCACCGCGGCCCGCCGGCACGGCGATTGGGAACACCGCTTCCGGCTGCCATGCCGGCAAGCAGGAGATGCAGCGGGCCGCCGCGGCAGCCGGCGCCACTGAAACCCTGGCGCGCTACGCCGCCGACTACCCGACCGGTCCGCACGACCAACCGCAGAGCATGTGCCCGGCGTTCGGCTCGCTCCGTGTCGGCCTGCGCATGCGGCGCACGGCAACGGTGCTGTCGGGCTCGGCCTGCTGCGTCTACGGCCTCACGTTCACGTCGCACTTCTATGGCGCGCGCCGCACGGTCGGCTACGTGCCCTTCAACTCCG
This sequence comes from Rhodospirillales bacterium, assembly GCA_016712375.1. Classification (GTDB taxonomy): domain Bacteria; phylum Pseudomonadota; class Alphaproteobacteria; order Rhodospirillales; family Defluviicoccaceae; genus Defluviicoccus. The sequence goes on along the minus strand of JADJRE010000018.1, from coordinate 36,270 downwards.
AGACGCTCGTCACCGGCAAGCTGTTCGAGGACATCCGGGACGCCGTCCATCAGCTGGCCGACCCGGCGCTATACGACGCCATCGTTGTCACCAACCTGTGTGTGCCGACCGCCTCGGGTGTTCCATTGCGGCTGCTGCCGAAGGAAATCCGCGGGGTGCGAATCATCGGCATCGATGTTCCAGGCTTCGGCGTGCCGACACATGCCGAGGCGAAGGACGTGCTGGCGGGCGCAATGCTCGCATACGCCCGGCACGAGGTGGAGCAGGGTCCGGTTCCGGCTCCGCGCACGGAGCGGCCCGACAAGCCGACGATCACGCTGTTGGGCGAGATGTTTCCGGCTGATCCAATGGTAATCGGCCGGATGCTGGAACCACTCGGCATCGCCGCCGGGCCCGTAGTGCCAACGCGCGAGTGGCGGGAGCTTATACCGCGCTGGATTGCGCCGCCGTCGCCGCCATCCATCCGTTCTACGCCGCCTGCGTCCGCGAGTTCGAGGCCGCGGGCCGGACGATCGTCGGCTCAGCTCCGGTCGGACTGGACGGAACCGCCGCCTGGCTCACTACCATCGGCGACGCCTGTGGCATCGCGGCCGACGTGGTGGCGGCGGCACACAACAGCCTGCTGCCGCCGATCAAGGCGGCGCTCGGCGCCAACCCAGTGCGCGGGCGGATTACCGTGTCAGGATATGAAGGCTCTGAGCTGCTGGTGGCGCGGCTGCTGGTGGAGTGCGGCGCCGACGTCCGCTATACCGGAACCGCCTGCCCCCGCTCCCGCTGGTCGGAAACGGACCGGGAGTGGTTGGAAGCGAAGGGCGTACAGGTCCGCTACCGCGCCTCGCTGGAAGACGACCTTGCCGCCTTCGCTGAGTTTCGCCCGGATCTTGCGATCGGCACCACGCCGGTGGTGCAAAAGGCGAAGCAGGCCGGAACATCGGCGCTGTACTTCACCAACCTGATCTCGGCGCGACCGCTGATGGGAATTGCCGGGCCAGCATCGCTGTCACAGGTGATCAACGCAGCGCTCAGCAACCAGCACCGCTTTGACGCGATGCAGGGGTTCTTCGAGGGTGTCGGTGGCGGCGAGACTGCCGGCGTGTGGCACGACCAGCCGCGCCGACGGCCCCCCACTCGTCCCGTGAAGACGCCGCTGCCGACGCCGCTCGGGGGGGAGGGTGTCTGATGCTGATCCTCGATCATGATCGCGCCGGCGGCTATTGGGGGGCGGTCTACGCGTTCACAGCGATCAAGGGCTTGCAGGTGATCATCGACGGCCCGGTCGGCTGCGAGAACCTGCCGGTGACTTCGGTCCTGCACTACACCGATGCGCTGCCGCCGCACGAACTGCCGATCGTCGTCACCGGCCTCGGCGAGGCGGAACTGGGCCAGCACGGCACCGAGGGGGCGATGCGACGTGCTCATCGGACGCTGGACCCGGCACAGCCCGCGGTTGTGGTAACCGGCTCGATCGCCGAGATGATCGGCGGCGGCGTCACGCCGGAAGGAACCAACATCCAGCGTTTCCTTCCACGCAGCATCGACGAGGATCAGTGGCAGAGCGCCAATCGAGCGCTGGTCTGGCTGTGGTCGGAATACGGGCTGAAGCGCGGCCGCATGCCGGCACCCAAGCGCCGCGCCGAAGGGGCCAAGCCTACCGTCAACATCATCGGCCCCACCTACGGCTACTTCAACTGCTGGTCGGATCTTGCCGAGATCCGCCGGCTGGTGGAGGGCGTTGGTGCCGAGATCAACATGGTATTCCCGCTCGGCAGCCATGTCGCCGATGTACCGCGGCTGGTGGACGCCGACGTCAACATCTGCCTGTACCGTGAGTTTGGCCGCGCGTTGTGCGAGGCGCTGGGACGCCCGTACCTGCAGGCGCCGATCGGGCTGCACTCGACGACGAAGTTCCTGCGCATTCTGGGCCAGCTGCTCGGACTCGATCCAGAGCCCTTCATCGAACGGGAAAAGCATACGACGATCAAGCCGCTGTGGGATTTGTGGCGATCGGTGACCCAGGATTTCTTCGGAACCGCCAGCTTTGCGATTGTTGCTACCGAGACCTACAGCCGCGGCGTACGTCATTTCCTCGAGACGGAGATGGGCCTGCCCTGCAGCTTCGCGTTTTCGCGCTGCGCCGGCGTGAAGCCCGACAACGCAGCGGTGCGCGCGGCGATCTCCGAGCGGACGCCGCTGGTGTTGTTCGGCAGCTACAACGAGCGGATGTACCTGTCGGAGATCGGCGCGCGGACGATCTTCATCCCGGCGTCGTTCCCCGGGGCGATCGTGCGGCGGCACACCGGTACGCCATTCATGGGCTACGCCGGCGCGACACACCTCATTCAGCTGGTCTGCAACGCCCTGTTCGACGCGCTGTTTTCGTCCTGCCGCTGGCCACGGAGATGGACCAGGTAATCGCGACGCCGGCGCGCGGGCACCAGGAGCTGCCGTGGGATGAGGACGCACGCTCGGCACTGGAGACGGTCGTCTCTCGCGAGCCGGTGCTGGTGCGAATATCGGCGTCGAAGCGGCTGCGCGACGAGGCGGAGCAGCGGGCCCGATCCGCCGGTGAATCACGCGTGACCGCTCAGCACGTGGGAATGGCGTCGGCTCTCCCCGTCGGAGGTCGGGCCGCATGAGAAACCGGTGCATCACTGATTCGGCTGTTACCCGATCGCCCCGTCTTTCTCACCGGCGGGCGCTCTCCGCGGTGCCCCGCCTGCCCGATGCTGGTGAGCGTTCAGCTTGTCGTGGCCGGCGCGCCATGGCGGTCCCTGCCGCGCGGGAGATGCACGGTACCGGGCATTCGGCCCGAAAAACGGAGAAATCGAGACATGGTTGCTACCGACGATAGACATCCAACGCTTTCCGGGCTGACCCCGGATGAGGCGAAGGAATTCCATGGCATCTTCATGGGCAGTTTCATTGCATTCACGCTGATAGCCATCGTCGCGCACGTCCTGGCCTGGTTGTGGCGACCCTGGCTGCCAGGTCCGGAAGGGTACACGTCGCTCCACGACGGCGTGGCTGTCGCACTGCTGCACACTCTTTCAAACCTGACCTAGGGAGCGCACGGAGATGTGGCGAATTTGGCTTCTGTTCGACCCGCGCCGGACGCTGGTCGCACTGTTTGTCTTTCTCTTCACATTGGCATTGCTGATTCACTTCATCCTGCTCAGCACCGACCGGTTCAACTGGCTGGAAGGCCCACGCCCACGGGCGGAAAACAAGGTGGAGTTGATTCTGCCGTCAGCGCCAGCGGAACTGGCGGGCCTGCAAGCGACTGTCGCCTAACGGTACCTGCCGAGGGAGCGGATAAGGTCTGAAGCTCAGGCCTTGTCCGTATCCGCGGCAATCGACAAGGCAAGCAACACTTGCGGCAGCGCGAGGGAGGAACAGATGGCGTTGCTCACTTTCGAGAGGAAGTACCGCGTTCGGGGCGGCACCCTGCTCGGCGGCGACCTGTTCGATTTTTGGTTCGGCCCATTCTACGTGGGCTTTTTCGGCGTGACGACGATCTTCTTCGCGGCGATTGGAACCGGCCTGATCCTATGGGGAGCGGCGCTCGGACCAACCTGGAATCCCTGGCTGATCAACATTGCTCCGCCCGACCTCAAATACGGCCTGGGGCTGGCCCCGCTGAAAGAAGGCGGCCTCTGGCAACTGATAACCGTCTGCGCCATCGGCGCCTTCGTTTCCTGGGCCCTTCGCCAGGCGGAGATCGCCCGAAAACTTGGGATGGGACTGCATGTTCCGGCCGCCTACGGCGTTGCAATCTTCGCCTACGTGACGCTCGTCGTCATTCGCCCACTGCTGCTCGGTGCCTGGGGCCATGGTTTTCCTTACGGCATTTTCAGCCATCTCGACTGGGTTTCGAACGTTGGTTACCAGTACTTACACTTTCACTACAATCCGGCGCACATGCTCGCCGTGAGCTTCTTCTTCACGACAACGTTCGCGCTCTCGCTGCACGGATCGGCGATCCTGTCAGCAGCCAACCCGAAAAAGGGCGAGCGGCTCAAAGGCGCCGAACACGAGAACACCTTTTTCCGCGACCACATCGGCTATTCCATCGGCGTCCTCGGCATTCATCGGCTGGGGCTCTTCCTGGCGCTATCCGCGGGATTCTGGAGCGCGGTCTGCATCGTGATCAGCGGCCCGTTCTGGACCCGCGGCTGGCCAGAGTGGTGGAATTGGTGGCTCGATCTGCCGATCTGGCGCTAGCGGGGGGCACTTCAATGGCCGAATGCCAGAACCTTTTTACCCGTGTTCAGGTCCGCTGTGCATCGTACCCGGTGGCACCGCTGCCGCGCGGCAGCTGGCCCCGCCTCGGCAAGCCGATGATTTCGTATTGGCTCGGCGTAATCGGCGACGCGCAGGTCGGCCCGACCTATCTGGGTGCTGCCGGGGTCGCTTCGCTCATTTGTGGCTTCATCGCCATCGAGATCATCGGCCTCAACATGTGGGCATCGGTCAATTGGGATCCGATCCAGTTCGTCCGACAACTCCCGTGGCTTGCCCTGGAGCCGCCGAGCCCAGCTTACGGGCTGCGGCTGCCCCCGCTGGCGGAGGGCGGTTGGTGGATCATGGCCGGGTTCTTCCTCACCACGTCGATCCTGCTTTGGTGGGTGCGCACTTACCGTCGCGCGCGCGCGCTGGGGTTGGGGACCCACGTCGCGTGGGCGTTTGCCGCTGCCATCTGGTTGTATCTCGTGCTCGGCTTTATCCGCCCGCTGCTGATGGGAAGCTGGAGCGAGGCGGTGCCGTTCGGCATCTTTCCGCACCTGGACTGGACCGCTGCCTTGTCCATCCGCTACGGCAACCTGTTCTACAACCCGTTCCACGCGCTCTCGATCGTCTTCCTCTACGGCTCGACCCTTTTATTCGCAATGCATGGGGCGACCATCCTCGCGGTCAGCCGCTTCGGCGGCGAGCGCGAGGTGGAACAGATCATCGATCGTGGTACCGCGGGCGAACGGGCTGCGTTGTTCTGGCGGTGGACAATGGGCTTCAACGCGACGATGGAATCGATCCATCGCTGGGCTTGGTGGTTCGCCGTCCTGACGCCTTTGGCCGGCGGCATCGGTATCCTGCTCACCGGCACGGTCGTGGACAACTGGTACCTGTGGGCGGTGAAGCATGACTTTGCACCGATTTACCCGCAGACAATTCCGTCCACTGGCGATCCAGCAAGGCTTTAGGGAATCGTGCGATGAAGATCGCGTTCTGGGCCAGTTTGGCACTCGCTGCCTTTTTCGGCACCTTCATGCTGCTCACAGCCGGCTGGGAACGCCCGCCAATCAAGTCCGTACAAACCGGCTACCGCGGACTTGCATTGGAGCAGAACATCAACCCGCGGCGGGAGGCGACAGTCATCGCGCGGAACCAGTTGCCGGATGTCATTCCTGAGGCATCGCCGGAGGGTCCGCGCGCCTCGGCGGTCTACGAGAACGTCCAGGTTCTTGGTCACCTCAGCGAAGAGCAGTTCGTCCGGGTCATGTTGGCTATAACGGACTGGGTTTCGCGGGACGAAGGCTGCAATTACTGCCACGTGGCGGAGAACTTGGCGGACGACTCGCTCTACCCCAAACGGGTCGCGCGGCGCATGTTGCAGATGACCGCGCACACTAACCTCAGCTGGCAGAAACACGTGCGCGAGACAGGAGTCACCTGCTACACCTGCCATCGGGGGCAGCCGGTGCCGGAAAAAATCTGGTTCTCCAATCCAGGCCCGGTCGCGGCGCGAGGGCCCGTGGGATACCGGGCGGGTCAGAACATTGCCGCGGCTTCGGTCGGCACAACATCACTGCCGTTCGATCCATTTCCAAGCTTGCTGAACGACGACAATGTGCGTGTCATCTCGACCTCCGCACTGCCCAGTGGAGACGGCGCGAGCATTAAGCGAACAGAGCGCACCTACGCCCTGATGATGCACATGTCGCGAGCTCTGGGCCAGAACTGCACCTTCTGCCATAACAGCCGCTCGTTCTTCGACTGGAATCAGAGTGCACCACAGCGCACGTCCGCTTGGTACGGCATCCGGATGGTCCGCGACCTGAACACCAACTATCTGGTTCCGCTCACGCCGACCTTCCCGCCGCACCGGCTCGGACCGCTCGGCGACGTTGCCAAGATTAACTGTGGCACCTGCCACCAGGGCGTCAACAAGCCGCTGCTGGGTGCATCGATGCTGCGCGATTATCCGGAACTGAACGAAGTCAAGCAATAGCGCGGGAGTGCCCGGGAGCCACTTGCGGTGACCGTTGCTCCCTTCTCTGAAGTGTTGTTCGATGAGCAGAAATACAGGCGGCGAGGAGTCCGGCAATCGATAGCGGCACGTTCGAGACCTGCGGTTTGACCGCCGAGCTTCGCCGGTGCACCCAGCGCCTGCATGCTGAAGCCGAGCGATCAGGCATCATCGCCGATATACTGCATGGACGAATAACCATGCACGGATATGGCTTATTTCTGCGAAATCTGCTGCCAGCCTACCACGCTCTGGAGCAGGCCCTGGCTTCGGCGTCACAGCGGCCCGGCGTTCGGAGGGTGGCCGACCCCCGCCTCTATCGCAGCGAAGCCCTGCGGGCGGATCTGGGAGAGCTTTTCGGACCGAGTTGGCCGCAGCAAGTGGTGCTTCTTCCCGCTGGGGAACACTACGCTGAAGCGGTTAAGAGTGCAGCAGGCGGCGACGGATCGCGACTGATCGCTCACGCCTATACCCGCTACCTTGGCGATCTCAACGGCGGTCAGGTATTGCGAAGGCTCCTGGCACAGTTGCTTGGCCTTGGACCAGCCGCCTTGAGCTTCTATGACTTTCCGATGATTTCGGAGCCAAAGGTGTTCGCCGCCGAGTATCGAGACGCTATCGATTGCGGTGGAGCCGAGATTGCGAAACCTGAAGCTGTTATCGACGAGGCCGTCGCTGCTTTCGAGCTGAACATTCAGCTGTCTCAAGCGGTGCGGCACGCGTACAGGCCGCCGGTGCCCGAGGCAAATGGGCGCCAGTAGACCACCAAGCCAGGCCGCAGCTCAGCGCCTACCGCCGCCGCCGGAGGAATGATCGAGCTTTAAACGGAGCGACTGGCAGTCGCCACGACGACGGGCAGACTGCCTTCGGCGAGCGGATGCACTCAGCCGTCCTTACCCGCCGCCGAGGATGCATGTTGCAGCAGGCGCTCCAGCAGTTCGGCTGTCCGGCTGACTGATAGCCGCACGCTCTCCAGGCTCTCGGGAATGCGCGCTATGTCTGCGCTGTGAGTGATCTCGAGCGCCGCCAGCTGGGCATTGCCGAAGACAGCGTACAGCAGTTTCCGATACAGTGGACTCGACTCGCAGCCAACGCCAGGCGATCGCAGCCTGTTCTCGCCGAGTACGCCGCTTTGGAAGCGCAGACGCGCATCTTCGGCGGCCTTGCGTTCGCGCAAGTCGGTGAACTGGACGACGAAGCCAAGCAGCCGATCGGGCGAAGAGAAAACCGGATCGGCAGTGACAAGTACCGGCCTCGCCTCGCCCTCGCGCGCCTTCAGCCGTACTTCTGCTCGCCAACTCCGGCGATCGGTCAGCAGGTCTTCAAGCCGCCAGCGGGCATCATCGAGATCAGCAAAGCAGCCCGACAAGTCGCGCAGACACAGTACGGGCAAGGAACCCACCTGCAGCAGTTGCCTGAACGCGTCGTTGGTCAGCAGGATGCGCCCACCCGCATCGGCGATTGCAACCGGCAGTTCGGAGGCACCAACCTTCTGGCGAACCCTGTCCAGCTGATCCTGGGCGATCAGAAGTCGAACCGATCGGAACTGCAGCAACACAATCGACACTGTCTCGCCGATCAGTCGCGCCATGGCGAGATCGGCCCGCGTCCACGGTTCCGAGGTGCCTTCCACAAGCTGATGCCACTGGGCAAAAGATCGACGGGGTGACAAGTGGGATGGATCGTCCCCGATGACGACCGCTTTCGATGGGTCGCCGCCCCAGGTGATGGTTCGCACCCGCTCCGGTCGGAGCCAGATCAGATACTCTCCCGGCGAGCTCGACACGGGCACGGCAAGAATGCCACTCGCGACCGACCGGAGAGCGGCGAACGCAGGCTCATCGATACCCAGCGACGCCGTTGCGAGCACGGGACGACACGGCTGCTGATCGAGCCAAGCGCCGACCTCACGAAGCTCCGCCGTACCGGGTACCTCGCCAACGGAGACGACGTCGTGTCTGAAGAGCAGAGCGGTGCCCGTGGCCTTGAGCGGCTGCAGCAACGTCTTGGGGCTGTCGCAGAAGGCGCTCCGCCAATCCCCGTCGCGGAAAATCGCCGAAATCATGCGCTGCTCCAGCCGCCGAACCGTCAATTCGGCGTCCCCCTGAATGAAGCTTTCCAGCGCGGCGATGCGCGTGGCGATGGTTTCCGCCAGCAGTTCACAAACCGCTCGGGTGCCATAAAGGGATCCACCGGGCGGCGTAGTGATGACAGGCAATGAGGCCCCAAAGGCGTCCGCCGACCACGAGAGAGACAACGAGGGTTGCGGTGACGCCCATATTCTTCAGGTACTGGATGTGGATCGGCGACATGCTGCGTAACGAGCACAGCGACATATCCAGCTGCAACCCGGTCAGTGGCGACAGGCGCGGCATCACCGGGACGGGCTTGTATTCGACATCAACCAGCAAGCGGATGCGATTGCGCTGGTACAACGCGCGCGCGATCTGCGGGATATCTGACGCCGGATAGCGCATGCCGAGAAATGGTTCGAGGTCCGGATTGCGGTGCTCCGCACAAACCTCGCCGTGTCCCTCCTCGTCAAAACGGTACACCATCACCCGGTCGTAGCCGGTCAGCTTCTTGAACATCCGCGCTGCTTCGTCGCAGAGCGCCGACAGCGAGTCGCACTCGATGACGGTACGCAGCGACACCTCGATGCTGCTGGCCATCTTGGCGGCAGGACCCGGCGTCTCCAGCTCGATGACGAGGCCGCCCGCGGGCGGTCGATGCATCAGCCCATCGAATGGAGCAGCGCACTCACCGATGTGGCATTGCACGGCGGTGGGAATGCGCTGCAACGACGTGGACAGCAAGGGCTGGATGCGCTCGACCAGGTCGCCCCTCACCTCGCTGAGGCGGCACCCCAGGACATCTTGTCGAAGATTAAGGAACTCGGCGGCATTTGCGCTCGCCTGCAAGATAACGTGGTCAGGTTCGCTGACCACCAGCAGGGCACCGTGCGGCTGGATCGAGTCCGCGAGATGTATCTGTTCTCGCTCGCAATTTGATAGGTCAGCTTCGCCGAACCCCGGCGCCGGAGAGCGGCATACACCCAGGCTCGGAAAGCCGCCTTGCGTCACCTGACTCTGCGTATGTTGCCGTCGGCCTCACCCTCAAGTCCGTAGCGATTGAGCTTCGCATACAGGCTCTGCCGACTGAGCCCGAGGAGCTCGGCCGTAAGCGTCCGATTGCCGCGGGTCAGCTGAAGCGCCGCTTCGATATAATGCCGTTCGACGACACCGACCGTTTGCCGCACCAGTTCGCTCAGCGGGCTCTTACCCACCTCCTCGGTAAGCGCGTTGAGCATCGAGCCGAGACTGTCGCCGACACCGCCCAGTGGAAGCCTATGGCCAACCGCACGGATGACGATCCCGATCGGCGAAGCCTTGCTGTCGGACAACGCCGCGGCCGAGATCTCCACGTCAACATCAACACCGAGGTCCCCGTGGATCGACGTCGCGAACAAGCGCACCAGGCAATGCTGCTGAATGCTGGAGAGCAGGACCTTAAGGTCGGCACCTGGTCGGCCGAGCCATCGTCCGAGACGTTGACCCAGCACCATCGCTTCTGAGCCCGCTTGCGCAAGATCAAGGAATGCCCGATTGGCCCGCAGGACAATCCCCTCTTCGTCGATCACGACGAAGCCGTCCGGCAGACGCTCGATCAACTGCGCAACCTCAAGCGCATCGTCGTTGTCGGCCTCGATCGGTGCGAGGCCCGCCGGCGACAACTGCAGGAGAAAGATTGAGCCCGGTTGCGCCGTCATGATCGACGCGCGCACCAGCCACGGTTGACGGTTGCGGCCGAGGTGAATCAGCAGACCCGGCGCGTTGCCGTGATCACGCACCCGGCTCAGCATCCCCTGAACCGCACTTCGGTCCTCCGGCGCCACCTCCTGCAGCAGGTCCAGGCCATCGGGCGCTACCCCGAGCGCGCGGATCGCCGCCGGGTTGGCTTCGATAATGAGCAGGTTCGCTGCACGCACGAGCAGCACCGCCTCGTTGGAGGCATCGAACAGCAGGCGATAGCGTGATTCTGCCTCGCGGAGCTTCCAGTAGTCCCGCTCCATGGCATGCTGTGCTGCCACCAGCCGGGACTGCAGCTCGGCAACCGCTTCAAGGCTTTTTCCGACGGCAATCAAGCCGCTTTTTTCACCCAAGGAGACGGCGGTGTATTCAATCGGGATCTCGATGCCGCTTGGAAAGCGCTGATTGATCTGTCGAAACGCGGAGGCACCGTTGCGCTGGGCGTCTTCCATCATCCGCCGCACCTTGTCGGCACCGACGTCGGCGACGGTTTCGGTCCAGGCCCGCCCGATCCATTCATCGACACTGCCGCTTGCAACCTCTCTCGACAGCCTGGCCTCCCGGATAATCCCGGCCTGATCGAGGACAATGGTAATGTCAGGTTGCGCAATGCTGGTTGTTATCATCTTCTAAGCGCCTTCGGGCTCGGTATTGGCAGGCCGTATATCAGAAATATAGAACGCGATCGAGTCTGCCCCAAGACACGTAAAGTCCGGTCTGACACGGGAGCCCGGGCCGCCGCCCGGCGCCCCCGCGGCAGACCGATATCCATAACCGTGTCCTGGAGAGCTTCGTCCCCGCCCGCGTCTTGCCGCGACCGGCGCTACCGCGCGCCCCTGCGCCCCGCTACGGCCAACGGATCTCGAACTCGCACCTCCTCGTTTCGCCGGCCGTGCAAGCGATTTCGCGAACCTCAGCCTTGGGATGGACAAGCGTGCGGTAAAGGCGCTGAAAGGTGGCTGCAAAATACCCGCAACGTGGGGCTCCCGCCGCAACGTCACGACAGATCGGGCAGCCTGAGATGGTGATCCGCACCGGAACGCCGGAGGTCACGCGGAAGTCGCCGCTGCCGACGAACGTCCAGGCGTTGCGCTGGACTGCCGCCAGTAAGAACCGGCTCGCCAACCGCGAGGGAAGGACCCGCAACAGCCGCTGCGCCGCCTGTGGGATCCTTCTGGCGAGCAGGTAGTCGCCGGTTCGCGCGCCGGCCGACCATGAGACGATCCGCGCCGTTTCGGGATCGAGTTCGGCGGCGATTACCGCATGCAGTGCTGCAACCTCGCGCTCATCGACCATGTGTTCGGGAGCCGCGTCCAGGTAGCCGGCCAGCCCGCAGGCGCTGAACAGCCGGCGCGTCGCCGCCGGCCCGATCTCGGCGTCGAGAGCATCCGCCATGCGGGTGATGGCATTCGGACCAACGCGTCCCGGCTGCGACGTTTGTCGTTACCAGCCGGTGAGCACCGCCCCGACATATCCAGGATCGCCTCGCCGGACAGCGTTTGCAACCGCGGCGAAAAGTTGGTCACGGCCTCTACTCCGCCGCTGACGCTGGAATGCGAGGTTCCGCTTCCGGCAATTGCTGATTGCCGCCTCCGCACGCCTTCACCGAAGCCCGGCGTTCCCTCGCCTTGCGCGCGCGATCGGCTGCCGCCTCCCAGTCCTGCATCTGCGCCGGAGCGATCGTGCGGCTGGAATCGAAATGAAAATCGACCCGCCGTTTCGACTGTGGTCCCCAGTAGTGCACCTTGCCCAGGTCGTAAAACTTGCGCTGGAACCCAGCCTTGAGGAATGCCTTGAGGCAGCCGAGCAGGTAGCGCCGCCGGAACCCCGGAACCCGCCCACGGATATGAAAACAGGGCTTTGTGGCTGTAGAAGCGCCGGTAATTGTGCATCACCCGGTCCAGCAGCTCGGCACGATCCATCGCCTCCGGCTTGATGATCGGCGTAACGAAGTTGTATTTCTCGTAATCGAAGATCTCGACTTTGTCTCCCAGGTCATGGAACAGGTTGGAGAACGGCCACGGCGTGTACATCGCCCAATTCACCAGGTCCGGCTTCCAGTCGCGCGCCATTCGGTAGGTTTCTTCCAGCGTCTCCGCCGTCTCGTTCTCCAGGCCGACGATGAACTGCGCCTCGACGACGATCCCCGCATCGCGCAGCAGTCGGATCGCCTTGCCGTTCTGGGCCACCGTCGTTTCCTTATTGAAGCGGTCGAGCTTCAGTTGCGCCGCCGCTTCAGTGCCGAGGGAGACGTGCACCAGACCCGCCCGATGGTACAGCGGCAGCAGTGCTTCATCGCGCAGCACGTCGGTCACCCGGGTGTTGATCCCCCACTTGACCTTGTCTGGCAGGCCGCGGTTGATCAGCTCGTGGCAGAAGGCAACGAACTTCTGCCGATGGATCGTCGGCTCTTCGTCGGCAAGGATGAAGAACCCCACCTGATGATCGCGGACAAGCGCCTCGATTTCATCCACCACCTTCTTCGGGTCGCGGATCCGATAGTCGCGCCAGAACTTCCACTGCGAGCAGAACGAGCAGGTGAACGGGCAGCCGCGCGCCATGTTGGGGATGGCCACCCGCACGCCCAGCGGGATGTACTGGTACTTCTCCCACTCCAGCAGGCCCCAATCAGGCGCGATGGCATCCAGGTTCTGCACCGTTGGAGCAGCGGTGGTGGCGACGATGCTGTTGGCATCGCGGAAGGCTAGGCCCTTGATGGCGTGCCGCTCCGCCGGCCATCGCCCGTCGTCGATCCCGCGGACCAGCTCGACCAGGATCTCCTCGCCCTCGCCACGGACGATCACGTCGATCCACGGCGCCTCGCTCAGCACCTGCTTGTACATGAAGGTGGCGTGCACACCGCCGAGGATTGTGATCGTCCGATCATTCACCTCCTTGGCGATCTGCAGCGCCCGTTCAGCCTTGTAAATGGAGGGTGTGATCGCCGTGGCTCCGACGATATCCGGCTGATGCGCGATGATCTGCTGACGCAGTTCCTCGTCGGACAGATCGTTGGTCATGGCGTCGATGAATCGGACGTCGCTGAAGCCCGCCGCCTTAAGCGACCCCGCCAGATAGGCGACCCACGCCGGCGGCCAGTTGCCGGCGATCTCAGCGCCGCCGGAATGGTAGTTGGGATGGATGAGCACGATGCGCATGGCGTCCTCCGGCAACTGTGCGGTCGTCAGGCCGCCCGCTTCAGGCTGAGCTCCGACCAGATGCTCGATAGCGCGCTGACGAAGTGCTCGATCTCGGCATCGGAATGCAGCGGCGAAGGCATGATCCGCAGCCGCTCGGTGCCGCGCGGCACCGTCGGATAATTGATCGGCTGTACATAGATGCCGTAGTGCTCCAGCAGGATGTCGGTGATCTGCTTGCACCGCACCGGATCGCCGACCATCACCGGGACGATGTGGCTTGGATTGTCGTAATGCGGCACGCCGACGGCATCGAGACGGCGGCGGAAGGTTTGGACGCGCTCCTGCTGGCGCTCGCGCTCCGCAGAGCTCCGCTTCAGGTGGCGGATGCTGGCGCAGGCACCCGCGGCTACCGTCGGCGGCAGCGCGGTGGTAAAGATGAAGGCTGACGCGAAGCTGCGGACGAAATCGCAGACCGCCGCCGAGCCGGCAATGTAGCCGCCGAGCACGCCGAACGCCTTCGCCAGCGTCCCCTCGATTACCGTCAGCCGGTGCGCCGCCCCTTCCCGCTCCGAAACGCCGCCACCGCGCGCTCCATAAAGCCCAACAGCGTGCACTTCGTCGAGATACGTCATGGCGCCGTGCTTGTCGGCTACGTCGCAGATCTCGTTGATCGGCGCAATGTCGCCATCCATGGAGTACACCGACTCGAAGACGACGAGCTTCGGCCGCTGCGGGTCGATCGCGCTCAACTGTCGATCGAGGTCCGCCGGATCGTTGTGCCGGAAGATCTGCTTTTCCGCGCGTGAATGCCGGATGCCCTCGATCATCGAGGCGTGGTTCATTTCATCCGACAGGACGACGCATCCCGGCAGCCTTGCCGCCAACGTCTGCAGCGAGGCCAGGTTGGAGACGTATCCGGACGTGAACACCAGCGCCGCCTCGGTGTGGTGAAGATCGGCCAATTCCTGTTCCAGCAGCACCAGATGGTGGTTGGTGCCGGAAATGTTGCGTGTTCCACCGGCTCCAGCGCCGCAGCTGTCCAGCGCTTCGCGCATCGCCGCCAGCACCGCCGGATGTTGGCCCATACCCAGGTAATCATTGGAGCACCAGACGGTTACCTCGGCAGCACCCCGCTGCCGATGGTGCGTCGCGTGTGGAAAGTCACCGGCGTGCCGTTCGATGTCGGCGAACACCCGGTAGCGGCCTTCGCCCTTCAAGTTTTGCAACTCGCGCGCGAAGAACTTCTGGTAGTCCATGGTTACCTCCCGTTGCTGCAAGGAACCGATCGCGGCGGCGACGGACCGTAGGCGACAGCGGCGTCGAGATCGGCAGGCGGCCCGGCCTGGCGGCGGAAGCCACCGGCCGATGTTGGGATCCCCGGTGCTGAGATCCCGTGTTGTGCGGGCGGGTCATCGCCCCGGCTGATAGCCGGCAATGCCCAGTGCCACAGAACCGAGTCGTGCAACGGCAACACCAGGAACCCGTGCTCTAGAATGGCAAGGAGGATGAGGGTTCCCAGCAGCAGCGCGGCAGCGACGTCTTCTGGTGCTGCGTCGCCGTGGGTGAGGCTGGACAGCACCAGTCCGGCGGTGACGAGGGAAGCCATGATCGACAGCGGGAAGAGCGGGTTCATCGGCCGCCGGACGATGAAGCTGTCCAGGTAACGCAGGTGTTCTGGAAACCACTGCAGGTTGATGTTGGGTACGCCAAAGAAAATATTGAGCTTCGCGCTCCATCGCATCAGCCAGAGAATGACGAAAGTCCAGGTACCGACCTGATTTGGCGCCTGCCAGGTCAGCAGAATGACGAGACCCCCAAGTACGATGATTGCCAGTTCATGATAAAGACTGGCTTTAAGCGCAAGCCAGAACCGCCGCCACCCGGTAACGCCAGCCGGACAGGCCTGCGGTCGCGGGCCGGTAACCATGCCGGTGTAGTAGCTGACCTCCAGCCAGCCCCAGATCAGCACGCCGCAGCAGAACGCGAGGTACGCCGCCGCTACCGAGGTCTCATCGCTGACCCACTGCAGGCACAGAAGGGAGCCGGCGAGGAGCAAGGTCGCGAGCGACAGGCTCCACGGGTAGGTGACGCGCCGGCAGTTCACGGCCAGCAGGACTAAGCCCGTCGTCAGCCACCACACGATCAGCGTAAACAGAACCGGCAGGGCGTACTGCGCCATCGCGTGCGTCTTTCGCTACCAGGCGGGAGTTAGTCGCGTCTGCGCCGGAAGCATGTTGCGGTGCGCAGGCAGCAGATACAGGCGGACAAAGACGGCGGCGGCGGCGCTGAGAACCCCCGACCGCACCGGCGCCAGCAGGCCGCCGCGCGCGCTGACCGCTGCTTTGGCAACGGCGATCCGTCGCAACCGTTCAAGACCGCTGACGAAGGCCGGGTTGTCGATGTCAAGGGTCAGCGGGAAAACCTGACGCATGATGTCGGTCGTGACACGAAACACCGTGCGGTCGAAGTCGGTCGGATCCAGATCGAGTGCTGCATAGAACGCCGGGCGGGTGTGATCGCGCACGTACATTGTCGCGAACACGGCAAGAATGAAGAACTTGATCCAGAGGGTGTTCAGCCCCTGCAGAAGGTGCGGGTTCGCCCGCATCAGCAGCGCGAACGCTTCGCCGTGCCGGAACTCATCGTTGCACCATTCTTTGAACCAGCCGAAGATCGGATGAAACCGCCGGGTGGGGCTGCGCTCGATCTGCCGGAAGATGGTGATGTAGCGCGCGTAGCCGATCTTCTCGGACAGATACGTCGCATAGAAAATAAACTTCGGACTGAAGTACTTGTACTTCTTAACCTTCTTCAAAACACCCAGATCAACGGCCAGTCCGAAATCCGCAAGCGACTCGTTGATGAAGTTGGCATGTCGGGCCTCGTCACGGCTCATGTAGCCCATGAGCGTGCGAACGTCCGGGTTGGTGACCCTGGTCTTGATGTCGGCGTAAAGGATGCATCCCGAGAACTCGGCGGTGATCGACGAGATCAGGAAGTCCAGGAACTCCTCGCGCAACGCTTCCGGCATCCGGTCGACGGCGTCGCCGGAATGCATCGGTTCGCTTGAAGTGACGTCGATTTCCATCATGTCGAAACTCCGCAATGAGCCTGTCCCATTCCTCGCGGATCAACGAGACGTCGAGACGCTCCATGGCCGCGAAATCGGTCGTGTAGAACCGGGGCGACAACAGGGTGTCGGCCTTCGCGAGGTTCGTCGCCTCATTGCCGACGACGGTCACGGTAGCGCCATCCATCACGTCCGATCCTTATCTGCCAGCAGTCGCGCGAAGGCTTCTGCGTTGGTAATTCCGAAGGCATCCAGGCCGATCAGCCGGCCGGTAGCCGGGTCCGAGAGCAACAGGCGGTTGTCATTGTCGCGGACCAGACGGAACGGCCGTTCGGCGCCGATACCTCGCAGCATCCGCTCACGCGCCAGCCCCCGCATCACCCCCCGGATGAAGCCATTGGTGCCGGGCGCAAGGACTTCGATCGCGCGCTGTGCGCGGGCGTCGTAAATCACGACGGCGCCGTCGGCCCGGTCTTCAAAGCGCAGGTCGCGGCTCTCTCCGGCATCGGCCGGCGGCAGATGCAGCGTGCCGATACCGGTAATGCGGCCAGCGCCGGCTGAAAGGAGGGCCAGTCCGAGGAGCGCCGCGGCGCCCAGCAGCACGCCTCGGGGGATGACCGGCTGATCCGCGTGGTTGCTCATGGGTTCCTCCGGCCGATCACGCCGCCGTCACCAGCGGCGGGTGTGCCGCCGTGGGCGAACCGACCGCCGGGTTCGTTGTGGCGACCATCCGAGTCGACGCTGCGCCAGGAGCCATCGACTGGCTGAGTGCGCCCGCCAGCATCTCGGCCACCGCCGCCGCGTTTGGAATGCTGCGCAGCGTCGGCTCCGGCCGGGCGAAGCGCCAGGGCCGGACATGCGGCCAGGCGAGGAGATAGCCGACCCTCTCGCCCCGCGCGGGCGTCACCGAGAGATCACCGGTACCGTCAGCAAAGAGCTTCACGTCCGCCGCCTCGATCACCGAGAAGGGGATGTTGATGCTCAACGGCAAGGCGAGGCCGACGGGCAGGACCAGCCGCCGGGGAGTGATGGTGTAAACGGTCGTCCGGCTGATGAGCCAGGCCAGCAGGGCGAACAGGCCGGCTGCCGCCAGCGCCGCGGGAAGCAGCAGGAGTGCCGAGAGCACCGATTCACCTAGCCATCCCGTCCGCCAGCGAAGACGCAACGCTCCACGCCATCACGGCAGCGAAGTACACGGACAGCATCCGGGCGTGAAAGAGGCGCGGGCTCAGGCGCCGCCAGCATGGCGCCCCCTGCCACAGGATCTGCTCGCCAGCCGGCGGGTGCTCCGGCAGACCACGGGTCGGCTCGGCGTTGTGCTCCCTCACAGGATTGGCTCCGCCCGCGACGGCAGCGCGTACAGATGGCCACTGGCGTAATACGCGCAGATCTGGTCATCTTCCCGCGCCGTGATCTGCTCCGCGTTCTGCAACGCCGGAACATGCGCAAAGTGTCGGGCGAGGATCGAGGCCACCTTCACCATGCGCCGGCCGCGATCGATCCGGACGAACGGCATCGGCAGCAGCACGTGCCGCAAGTCCGGTTCCACCGCAACCTCGAGAAACGCCGCTCTCGGCTCGGCCCGATCGACCCAAATGTCAGTAACGGTGCCCGCTACCACGCCGTCGGCACCCACCACCGTCATGCCACGGGGATCGGGATCCTGCGCTTCCACTGAAAAGTCCCTTGCGGCGCGCATCGGCACGATCCGTGGCAGACCGTCGAGCGCCACCTCCGGGGTTTCCCCGCGCAGCGCATAGGCTGCCGGCCCGACGCCGTCGCGCATCGGGTCGCCAGTAGGCTGCAGCGGTGCGCCGTGCCAGCTGGCTATGGGTTTGGCCTTGATCTCGCGGTCGTCGCGTTCCACGCGCGGCGCCACCTGCGTGCCGCCATGCTGCAGCAGGAACGTCTTCGGTGCGGGAATGAACAGGAACCCATCGTCCGCTCGACGGCCGGGCGTGTCCCACTCCAACGGGTAGCCTTCGCGCCGGTCCTCGCGCCGCAGGTAGAAGATCAGCCCCGCGAAGAAGAGCCAGAACGCGTAGAGGACGACCTGTGCAACGTCGATGTGACTGGTGATGGCGCCGGTTTCCATTAACTGTCCCTCCTTGCCCCGCGCGCTATCCGGGAAGCTCGGCGAGGCCCAATCTTGGCGTCTGCGTCCGGCAGATCCTGACCGGGCGCACGAGCGGGCCGATTGCTACCAGCGTGGCGAACAGCAGCGCGGTCTCGATGTGATAGACGACGCTGTAGCCGACGGCGGGGCCGACCAGCGCCTCGCCGAGCGCTCCCTGGTCGGCCAGCGCCGAGACGACGTCGCGGATGGCGCCGGCAAGAGCAATCGAAACGCCTGCCGCCGTCGCCTGCACCGCCCCCCACGCCCCCAGTGCAATGCCACTATGACCGCAGTCGGCAAGATCCATCGCGGCGGTGAGCGTGCCGACAGCGAACAGGCCGCCGCCCAATCCCATCACTGTGGTTCCGCTTCGGAACAGCAGGGCGGAGTCCAGCGGCGCTGCGAAGATCACCGCCGACAGGGCAATGATGCCGGTCAGTGCGCCGAGCGCGGCCAGGCGGTGCGGGTCCGTCCCGCGCCCGAGGTAGCGAGCGGCAAGGCAGAACCCGGCAAGTGCGCCGGCGGCGAACAGCGCGGTCAGCATGGTTGTCGCACCCACCGAGAATCCGAGCACCTGACCGCCGTAGGCCTCCAACAGGATGTCCTGCATGCTGAAGCCAGCGGTGCCAAGGCCGACCGCGACCAGAAGGCGACCGACACGGGAATCAGCGCCGAACGCCCGCCACGCCTCGCGCAGGCTGGAAGTCGGTCGGTCCAGAGCAGTGCGCGCCGGGTCGCGCGCTTCCTGCTTCCATAGCGCCAACATGTTCAGGATCATCGTCGTCAGCGCCGCGCCCTGGATGACCTGGATCAGCCGCACCTGCGTAAACTCCCCCAGCAGCACGCCGAAGACAAGGGCGCTGGCGAGCGTGCCCAACAGCAACATCACGTACAGCAGCGCCACCACCCGAGGCCGGGTGTCGGCCGGTGCCAGGTCGGTCGCCAGTGCAATTCCCGCCGTCTGCGTCGTATGCAGGCCGGCGCCAACCAGGAGAAAGGCCAACGCTGCGGCCAGCGGTCCTGCAAAGGCAGGCCCGTCCGCGTCACCAGACAGCACCAGCAGCGCGAACGGCATGATCGCGAGGCCGCCGAACTGCAGCAGCGTCCCCATCCAGATGTACGGAACCCGCCGCCAGCCCAGGAACGACCGGTGCGTGTCGGAGCGGAAGCCGATCAGCACGCGCAACGGGGCGAATACCAAGGGCAACGACACCATCAGTCCAACCAGCCACGCCGGCACGTCGAGTTCGACGATCATTACCCTGTTCAGCGTCCCGGTGAGCAGGACCATGGCCATGCCAACGGACACCTGGAACAATGACAGCCGCAGCAGGCGGCCGAGAGGTAGTTCCGGGGTTGCGGCGTCCGCGAAGGGCAAGAACCGGCGGTCAAGCCGGAGCCAGCTCGCCGTCAGGCGCGTGCTCAGGCGTCGCATGGCTGTACCAACTCCACCGCTTGCGACGTATAGAAGCCGTTGACGATCCGTTCCGTCCGACAGACGGACCAGCGGGTCAGACTCAACTGCTCCCCCAGCATCTGCCGCAGCCTGCGCTCGCCGATCGGCTCAATCGCCGGCGCCCGGTCACGGCGCGGGAACAGGCGGCCGGCGGCGTGCATCACCGCCAGCCCCGCGGTCTTCGGCGCGAAGGTGAACAGCATAGCGCGGTCGGCGCGGGCCACCAGTCCGCCGACGGCCGCGACTGCGTCCGTCGGCGCGTAATGGATCAGCGAATCCATGGCCAGGATGCGGTCGAAGCGGCCAAGGCCGGGGTCGAGCATGTCGCCCACCTGGAAGTCGACGCTGCCGCCTGCGAGCGTGCGCGGTGCACGCTCGCGCGCAAGCTCGATGAGCGCCGGCGACAGGTCTACCGCCAGCACGTGCCCGCCGCGCTTCGCCGCTTCGATCGCCAGCGCACCGGTGCCGCAGCCGGCGTCCAACAGGCGTTCGCCCCGGAGATCGGCCGGCAGCCAGTCCAACAGCGTCTGCCGCATCCGGTCGCGACCGGCACGCACCGTGGCACGGATGCGACCGACCGGCGAGTCCGAGGTCAGGCGGGTCCAGGCCTCCACCGCCGTCTGGTCAAAGTAGAGGGCGATCTGCCCGCGGCGCTGCTGATAGGTAAGCGTCGGCATCACTCGAATCCCAGGAAGTCGAAAAGGTCGCGATCACGCATCGGTTTCGCATCCAAAGGTGCGGTGCCGGCCCACAGGGTGGCGGCCAGCTGGAGATACGTGTTCTGAACCGCCTCCAGTTCCGCCGAAGGCTCCATCTCGAACAGGATGCATTTCTTCAGGCGGCTGCGCCGGATGACGTCCAGATCCGGAAAAAGCGCCAGCCGCTGCAGCCCGACGGCGGCATTGAAGCGGTCGATCTCATCGGTGCCGGCACTGCGATTGGCGATTACGCCGCTGAGCCGCACGTCATAATTGCGCGCCTTGGCGCTGATCGCAGCGACGATGCGGTTCATGGCGAAGATGGAGTCGAAGTCGTTGGCGGTGACAATCAGCACCCGGTCGGAGTGCTGCAGCGGCGAGGCGAAGCCGCCGCAGACCACGTCGCCGAGCACGTCGAAGATGACCACGTCGGTTTCTTCCAGCAGGTGATGCTCCTTCAGCAGCTTCACCGTCTGGCCGACAACGTAGCCGCCGCAGCCGGTACCCGCCGGCGGCCCGCCAGCCTCAACGCACATCACGCCGTTGTAACCTTCGTGCACGAAATCCTCGATCCGCAATTCCTCGACGTGGAAGTTCACGGACTCGAGAACGTCGATTACGGTCGGAACCAGACGCTTGGTGAGCGTAAACGTCGAATCGTGCTTGGGGTCGCAGCCAATTTGCAGCACCCGCTTGCCCAGCTTCGAAAACGCTGCCGACAGGTTGGAAGAAATGGTGCTCTTGCCAATGCCACCCTTGCCGTAGACCGAGAACACCTTGGCGTTATCGATGGTGATCTGCGGCTCTAGATGCACCTGCACGCTCCCCTCCCCGTCGGCGCGCATCGGCAAGACGCCGGCAACGGCGTGTGCGGGTTGATGCGATGCTCATGCCGCCACCTCCATACCGAGGCCTTCCAGCCGATCCTCAAGGTCCTGCCCCGCCTCCCGCAACGCCTCGAGAACGGCGGCGTCCGGCGACCAGTAGGCGCGTTCGTGTGCCTCCAGTAGCCGGTTTGCGACCCGGGCAGAGGCGGTAGGATTGAGCTTGGCCAGCCGCTCGCGCATCTCCGGATCGAGCACGTAGGTCTGCGCCAGCTGGTGGTAGATCCAGGGCGAGACCTGCCCCGTGGTTGCGGACCAGCCCATAGTGTTGGTGACATGCGCCTCGATGTGGCGGACGCCCTCGTAGCCGTGCCGCAGCATCGCCTCGTACCACTTGGGGTTCAGCGCCCGCGTGCGCGTCTCGAGGGCCACCTGCTCGGACAGTGTCTGCACCGCCATCGCCTTGCGTCTGATCGCCGACGTAAACCGCAACGGCGGCGCCTCGGGCTCGGGTGACCGCGCGGCTGATTCCCCAACGTGTCGAAGTAGTGATCGATAGTCGTCACGCCCACTTCGACGGATTCAAGGTTCTGGTACGCGAGCTCGACACCGCCGAGGATGACGTTGAGCAGCTCCGGCTGCTGCACCGGTTGCCCCTGTCGGCCATAGGCAAAGCACTTGCGCCGGGTGTAGACTTCGGCGAGTTCGTCTTCCGCATCCCAGGCGCCGCTTTCGATGAGGTAACTCACGTTCGAGCCGTAGGCGCCAGCGGCGTTGCTGAACACGCGGAGTGCCGCGGTTTCAAAATCGCAGTTCCGCGCCTGCTGCGCCTGGAGTGCGTGCTTGCGAACGAAGTTCTGCGTCGCCGGCTCGTCGGCGGTGGCCGCCAGATAAGCCGCCTCGGCCAGCATCCGGGTCTGCAACGGCAGCAGGTCGCGGAAGATCCCCGATAGTGTCATCACCACGTTGATCCGCGGCCGGCCGAGGGATTCCAGCGGCAGCAGCGACGCCCCTGCCAGCCGGCCGTAGCTGTCGAAGCGCGGCCGCGTGCCCATCAGCGCCAAGGCCTGGGCGATGGGGGCACCCTCCGACTTGAGGTTGTCGGTCCCCCACAGCACGAACGCCACCGAACTCAGGAAAAGAGTTGCCCTCCTCCACGTCGCGCCAGCAGGCGGGCGGCCTGTTGCGCGCCGTCCTCCACCGCGAAGGCGCTGGGCATGCGGAAGGGATCGAAGCCGTGCAGGTTGCGCCCGGTCGGCAAGATTGCTGGTGTGCGCAGGAGGTCGCCACCGGGTGCGGGCCGGATGTAGCGGCCGTCGAGTGCACGCAAGATGGCGGGAAGCTCGTTGTCTTCGAGCAGCATCCGGTCGATCGCCGCCAGCTGCCGCAACACCGCCACCGTCTCCGCCTCGACGGTGCCTCCGCCGCGCGCCGCCGCTGCTTCCGGCGCTTCACCGGCGATCACTGCTTCAACCATGGCGCGATTTGCCCGCCCTTCGAATGACGCATCCGCAACGCATAGCAGCAGATCGATGCGCTCGGTGCCGTCTGGCGCCGCACCAACGACGTGCAGGCCGTGCGGGATCAGCGTCTTTCCAGTTCCTGGATGCTGTTGACGACGCGGGCAACCTGGGCTTCAGCGTCGTCAGGCCAGGCAGGTTCCGGGTCGGCGAGGTTCACCCTCGCGGCTTGCGTCTGAATCAGCGGGGCCAGCAGGTCTCGCTCCGCGAGCCGTTCCATCGGCAGTTTACGCCAGCGGTCGATGGACTCCTTCAGCTCGACGAGCCCGCGATAGAGGCCGGCGTGCGTCACCGGCGGCGTCAGATAACTGATCAGCGTCGCCGCTGAGCGGCGTTTTGCGATCGTCCTTCCGACGGATTGTTCGCGGCGTAGAGGTATACATTCGGCAGGTCGCCGATCAACCGCTCCGGCCAGCAATCGCCAGACAGGCCCACCTGCTTCCCGGCATGAATTCGAGTGCCCCGTGGGTACCGAAGTGCAGCACCGCATCGGCGCCGGAAGTCCTCACGGAGGTAGCGATAGAAGGCGGAGAACGCATGCGTCGGGGTGAATCCCTTCTCGAACAGGAGCCGCATCGGGTCGCCCTCGTAACCGAAGGCGGGCTGGATACCGACGAAGACGTTGCCGAAATGCGCGCCCAGCACCAGGATCGCCTGGCCGTCGCTCTGCTGCCGGCCCGGCGCTGGTCCCCACTGGGCTTCGATCTCGCCCAACCAGGGTTCGCGCCGCGCATGATTATCGACGGAAATCCGGGCACTGACGTTGGCGGTGGTTCCATACCGCGGCGCGTTGCCGCCGAGGATGCGGTCCCGCAGGCAGTCGACTGACGCCGGCACGTCCACGCCATAGCCCGCGCTCCGCAGCGCATGCAGCGTGCGGTGCAGAGACTCGAAGACCGACAAGTGGGCGGCAGTGCCGATAGTTCCGGCGTTCGGCGGGAAGCTGAACAGCACAATTGCCACCTTGCGCGCCGCAGCGGCGGTGCGGCGCAAGGCGATCAGCCGCTGCACTCGCGCCGCCAGCCGGCGGGTGCGTTCAGGGTGCGACTGCATGGCGCGACTGCCGGGGCCTGAACTGGCGGACCGGCCGCCATAGACCAGCGGCCCCGTGGCCCCTTCCAGCTCTGGGATGGAGACCATCATCGCCGCCTCGATCGGCATCAGCCCTTGCTCGGAAGCGCCCCAGCTTTCGAGGCTGTTAAACTCGACGGCATGGGCGGCGACATAGGGAACGTCAAGCTGGGCGAGCATCTCCTCGGCAGCCTTGGCATCGTTGTAGGCAGGGCCGCCGACGAGCGAGAAGCCAGTGAGCGAGACCACCGCATCAACCACAACCTGGCCGCCCCTGGTAAAGAACCCCGCCACCGCTGGCCGGGAGTCGAGGCCAGCCGCGAAGGCGGGGATCACCCGCAGCCCGCGCTCCTCCAGCGCGTCAATGACGCCGTCATAGTGTGCGGTGTCGCCGGCGAGGACATAGGAGCGCATGACCAGCAGCCCCACCGTCCCGTTGCAGGCAGCGGGGCGGGGTAGTTGTTCGATGCTGTCGGTGATCCGCCCCTCAATCCGGGGATGGTACAGCCCTACATTCGGATGCTCCTTGGGCGGAACAACCGCAAGCGTTCCGCGTAAGCCGCGCCTAGGCCCGTCGGCATACCGGTTAACCAGCAGCCGCACCATGCCGGCGACGTTTTCATCGGAAGCCGCGAGCCAGCATTGCAAGGTGAGGAAGTAGGCGCGCAGGTCCTGTGCTCGTCCCGGAATAAACCGCAGAATTCGCGGCATCTGGCGCAGCATCGTCATCTGCCGCGCTCCTGAGCTGTGTTCCCGCCGCCGCTTACCGCACAGGCGCCTCAGCAACTGGACCGGGCCTCCTTCAGCCCCATCCATGCGAAGCCCGCCCATGCGGGTCAGTGGGATCACCTCGCCCGCCGACATCCCCGCCACCAGGGCGTCGCAGGCCTCGGCCCGCCGACTGAGCCACGGCAGGATCGGCTCGATGTGCTCCTCCATGAACAGCATGGAGACGATGATGATGTCGCCTGCGTCGACGGCGGCCCGGCAGCGCGCCAGTGCCGCCTCGTTCCCGGACCACTCGCACGCCGCGTGCAGACTGAGCGACAGGCCCGGTACTTCCTTGCGCAGGATCCGCTCTGCCCGCTCGGCGGCGCCGCCGATATGGCGGTCGAGCGTAACGATAACGACGCGCACGGGCGTCGGATCAGCGGCCAAAGTGCGCTTTGGCATCGTACAGGGTTTTCAAGGTGATCACCGCGACACCCGTGTCGCTGGCAAAGCGTTCAGTGTTGCGGCGCGCCTTGCCGCGGACGAAAAACGGGATCTTCCGCATCTCCTGCTCTGCCTCCATCGCCCACGCTGGTCCGCCACCGCCCTCGGCAGCCACTGCTGCCGCCTGGTCCCGCCACGGCTCTGCGTCATCGCTCCCGGCCGCGGCGGCTGCGCCGAGATGGGATGGCGCCGCTTCACCGTGAAACTCAAAGTCATCGCGGAACATCGCCAGCAGGTGCTCCTCCAGCCCCATCATCAGCGGGTGCACCCAGGTATCGAACAGCACGTTCGCTCCCTCGAACCCCATCTGTGGCGAGTAGCGCGCCGGATAGTCCTGCACGTGCGCCGGCGCTGAGATGACGGCGCAGGCGATGCCCAGCCGCTTGGCGATGTGCCGTTCCATCTGCGTTCCCAGCACCAAGTCGGGCTGCAGCTCCGCGATTCTGGCTTCGACGGCGAGATAGTCGTCGGTGATCAGCGGCTCGACGTTGTAGGCTTGC
The DNA here is from genome assembly GCA_016712375.1 of Rhodospirillales bacterium. GTDB lineage: Bacteria > Pseudomonadota > Alphaproteobacteria > Rhodospirillales > Defluviicoccaceae > Defluviicoccus. The sequence goes on along the minus strand of JADJRE010000018.1, from coordinate 10,607 downwards.
GCGGCGTGGCGAAGCTCGCGGCCGAACTCCCGGCTGTAGGTACCGAGGCCGGCGACATCGAATCCAAACTCGGTCGCCGCGACCCGCGCCGCAGCGATGGCGTGGGTGGCGTCACCGAAGATGAACACCCGCTTGCCGGTGAGGTACGTCGAATCGACCGAGCGGGAGTACCACGGCAGGCGCGACGGCCCGCTCGCCAACCCCGGCGCCGGATCGACGCCAGCCAGCCGCGCGACTTCGTTGACGAAATCGGCGGTGGCACCGGCGCCAATCGGGACGACGCTGACGGTCGGCTGCCCGAAGGTGCGCTCCAGCCACCGCGCCGCGACGGCAGCAACCTCCGGATACAGGACGACGTTGAAGTCGGCCTCACCCAGCCGAGCCAGGTCGGCCGGAGTTGCGCCGAGCGGTGCCACGAGGTTCACGTCGACGCCAATGCGGTCCAGCAGGCGGGTCACCTCGTAGACGTCGTCGCGGTGACGGAACCCCAGCGCGGTGGGCCCAAGCAGATTGCAGCACGGCCGCCCACGCGGGTTCCGGTGGCTCTCTCGCCCGACGGAAGCGTTGCCCACGAACGCGCGGACCAACCGATAGAACGTTTCAGACGCCCCCAATTCTCCTTCTTCTGATAGGCCGGCAGCTCGAGCGGAACGACGGGGATCGGCAATGCAAGCGCGCGCGCCAGGCCTCCGGGATCGTCCTGCAGCAATTCCGCAGTGCAGGACGAGCCAACGATCATCGCCTGCGGCTCAAACCGGTCATACGCCTCGCGGACTGACCGCTTGAACAGCTCCGCCGTATCACCGCCCAGGTCCCGCGCCTGAAAGGTCGTATAAGTCACCGGCGGGCGCTCGACCGGCGCTCGATCATCGTGAACAGCAGGTCGGCATAGGTATCGCCTTGCGGCGCGTGCAGCACGTAGTGCAGCTCGTCCATGGCGCTCGCTACGCGCATCGCGCCGATGTGGGGCGGTCCCTCGTAGGTCCAGAGCGAAAGCTGCATGCCCTCAGACCTCCAGCCTGCTCTTGCGATCGAGCGGCCGGGCGAACAATTCGGCCAGGTCAGCCGCCTGGTCGTAGCCGTGGATCGGGGTGAAGACCAGTTCGATCGCCCACTTGGTGGTCAGCCCGTCGGCCTCCAGCGGGTTGGCGAGGCCGAGGCCGCAAACCACCAGGTCGGGGCGGGCCGCGCGGCAGCGGTCCAGCTGGTTGCCCAGGTGCTGGCCTTCCCACAGCACGACGTCGTCTGGCAGCAGCGCGATTTCGGCGGCCAGCCACTGTTGGTGGAGATAGGTTGTTCCCACTTCGATCAGATCCACCCCCAGTTCCCTGGACAGAAACCGAGCAAGCGGAATCTCGAGTTGCGAGTCGGGAAAGAAGAACACGCGCTTGCCGGCAAGCCGCTCCCGGTGCCGCTGCACCGCGTGGCTGGCCCGCGACTCGCCCGCAAGCGTTACCTCCCGAAAGCGATCTGGCGCGATGTTCCAGTGATCGGCTGCCGCCCGCAACCAGGCCGTCGTTCCCTCCGCGCCGAACGGGAAGGGGCCGGCGAGATAGCGGGCGCCGCGCGCCTTCAGGGCACGCGCCGTCGCATCCAGGAACGGCTGTGCCAGCAGAAACGAGGTATTGGGACCGGCGGGCGGCAGCTGGCCCGATCGGCGGGGCGGCAGAAACCGCACCGGTCCGATGCCTAGATCCGCAAACAACCGGCAGAACTGGTCCTCGACCACCTCCGGCAGAGCACCGACGACGAGCAATGACCGCTCGGCCTGCGGCTGCTCCGGGGGTAACAGCGCCACCAGCGCGGCAAGGCAGGCGTCCTCGCCCTCGGTAAATGTTGTCTCGATCCCGCTGCCGGAGTAGTGCAGCACCCGCACGCTCGGCGCGAGGCGATGCGAAAGACGGGCGGCAGCACGCCCTAGATCGAGCTTGATCACCTCGGAGGGGCAGGATCCGACGAGAAACAGCAGCCGGATGTCCGGACGCCGCCGGAGCAGGCCATCGACGGTGCGATCGAGTTCCTCATCGACGTCAGCCAGCCCGGCCAGATCGCGCTCATCGATGATCGCGGTGCCGAATCGCGGCTCCGCGAAGATCATGACGCCGGCGGCCGACTGGATGAGGTGCGCGCAGGTGCGTGATCCGACGACGAGAAAGAACGCATCCTGAATCTTGCGGTGCAGCCAGACGATCCCGGTCAGTCCGCAGAATACCTGCCGCTCCCCGCGCTCCCGTTGAATGATCGGACCACGCCCGACCGCACCTGCCGGCACTGTCGCTGGCGAGATCATGGCCGTCATCGATGCAGCAGTTCGGCGCGGGGGGACGACGTCGGGCGCGACCCCTGCTGCAGTCGAGCGGCGCGGAACTTGACCAGGAACTGGGCAGCGTTGACGACGTATGCGGCGTAGGCGGTCAGCGCGATCGCCAGCTGCGTTTCGATAGCCGCCGATCCCGAGAGCAGGGCCGCCAGGTAGGCGGTGTGCAGCACAAGCACCAGGATGCTGACCACATCCTCCCAAAGGAACGCCGGGGCGAACAGGTAGCGACCGAAGACGTCGCGCTCCCACAACGAGCCGGTGATCATGATTGCGTACAGGACGAAGGTCTTGAGGATGATCGACGTCGTCGCCAGCACCAGCCCTTCGCCGGTCGCGAAGTAGCGCAGCACCAGATACAGGCTGATCAGAAAGACAGCGAACTGTAGCGGAGCCAACGCGCCCTGCACGCGGGTCCAGTGGGACGCGTCGCGACGCCGGCGCTCGTCGGCGGTGTACAGGGGTCTCGCGACGGGAAGTGCAACGCGCGATAGCCGCCTGCCATGCTGCACCCCGCTGGTTCCTGCCAGCGAGGCCCATGGGCACATGTCCAGGCGGTCGATCAAGTTGTCAACAGCTTTGGCGATACTGAAGGTATCCATTGCTTGACACCTCTCGGCTGAGGCTAAAAAATCGGCCGGCAAGGCATACGTCCCATCGCTGGAACCTGCGCAGGATGGCAACGATGTGGCGCGCATTGGGGTCGACCGAGAACCACAAGTCCCTACTCCGTGGATGCTCCCAAGCCTCGGTGAGTGTAGGTGCCTTGATCATACTTGTCAATGTATCGGTACGGTCATACATGTCAATGAAACTTGACATGTTGAATAAGGAGACTGCATCATCGCCTCGCTGACCGGAGATGGCGACAACCGTCGATAGTGGCCGGGTTCGGTCAAGGGGTGTCCCGATGTCGCTCAAAAGGGCTTGAACCCCGCGACATCGCAGTACAGGGAGGACACATATGACGGTACTGCGACGTCTGATTTTTGACTCGTGCGGAAGGCTCGACGGAGCCGATCAGTATGGTCCCGCTGATCTCTGCAGCATGGGCCGGCGGCGCCCGGCGGAGCGAGAAAATGGCCATGGCCCAGTGCTCGCGGAGTTGGGCCGCGCCGTCGAGTCCCAGATCATACCGCGCCTGCTGGCAAACCACCGCTCGCGCCGGCAGCACACGGCGGCGGCTGCGACTGTTGGCTCCGCACCGTCCGCAGATGAGGTGGCGGAATTCACCAGGATCCTGCTGGCAAATGAGCCCACGGCGGCGAGGTCCTTCGTCGAAGCGATGCTGGCAGGCCACTTGTCATTGGAGACGATTTACCTTGATCTGCTGACCCCGCGGCACAACGCCTCGGTGAGCTCTGGGACGCCGACCTTTGCCACTTCACCGAGGTGACCATGGCGCTGGGCTGGCTGCAGCACCTGCTCCGCAACCTCGGCGGCAGCGGTTGCGACTTCGCCGCGGGTGGGGACTACGGCCGGCGTGCCCTGCTGGTCTCAGCGCCCGGCGAGCAGCACACCTTCGGCGGACTGATGGTGGCCCAGTTCTTGCGCCAGGCCGGCTGGGATGTCACGAGCGAGATCGACGCCTCCAGCGACCACCTGATCGCCACGGTTTGCAACGAGTGGTTCGCATTCGTCGGCTTTTCCGTAGGCGCCGACCGGCACGTCAGCATGTTGGCGCCGCAGATTCGCGCGATCCGCCGCAGTTCACGGAACGCGGATATCGCAGTGATGGTTGGCGGCACCGTGTTCTTGGAGCATCCCCGGCTCGTCGCGCTGGTCGGCGCCGATGCGACGGCCGCTGATGCGCGGCAAGCGGTTGCGCAAGCAGAGAAGGTTCTTGCTCAACTTCCTGCCCTCAGCTTCGCCAGCGGCGGAGGCTGAGGACAGCAGCTTTGGTGGTGGAAGCTTTGAAGCCGTTTCAGTCGCCTCAGGAATTGCTGGGCGATGTCGACCCGACGACCGTCGGCAGCGTCATCACCGTAGCCAGCGATGTGGCGCTGGTCGTCGACGGTGATGGTGTGGTGCGGGACGTTGCGGTCGGTAGCGATCAGGTCCGGTTGGACGGTTATGGCCGCTGGGTCGGCCGCCGCTGGGCGGAGATCGTCACGACCGACAGCCGCCCGAAGGTCGAAGCACTGCGTCGCGAGGCAAAACAGGGCACCGCCTCCTCATGGCGCCACCTCAATCACCGCTCGCCTACCGGCGGGGACCTGCCTATCAACTACGCGGCGGTGGAGATCAGGCCCGACGGCCGGTTAGTCGCTGTCGGCCGGGATCTCAGCGACGTAGCTTCCCTACAACAGCGACTTGTCGAGGCCCAGCAGGCGCTGGAACAGGACTACGCCCGCGTTCGTCAGGCCGAGATGCGCTATCGGCTGCTGTTCCAGGCTACCTCGGAACCGGTCTTGATCGTCGAGGCAGCGGCCTTGAAGGTGACCGAAGCCAACGCCGCCGCGGAGGCGCTGGTGGGCAACCGCCTGCCGCTGATCGGGGCGGCCTTGTCCCATCTGTTCGATCCCTCCGGTGCCCGCAGCATCGACACCTTGTTTGCAACGCTGAACAGCACCGGGCATGCAGACGACATTCAACTTCAGCTTGCCTTTGACCCATCCACCGTGCGGGTCTCGGCATTGCTGTTTCGCCAGGACAATACGTCATTCTTCCTGGTCAGGCTGGCGCCATCGCCGGCCGACGAGGCAGCTGCGAGGGCGCCAGGTGCAAATCCGAAGCTGTGTGCGTACGTGGAAAGTTCGGCCGACGGCTTTGCCGTAACTGACACCCTGGGGCGACTGATCACCGCCAATCGTGCATTTCTCGACTTGGCACAGGTGCCGGTTGAAGCGCAGGCGGTTGGCCGTTCGCTTGAACGATGGCTCGGACGCGGCGGCATCGATCTGCGAATTCTGCTCACTAACCTCAGGGAGAAGGGCACCATCAGGCTGTTCGCGACTAGCCTGCAAGGTGAGCAGGGCAGCACCTCCAGCGTCGAGGTGTCGGCCGCTGCCGTGTCCGGCGCCGATCCGACATGCTTTTGTTTTTCGATTCGCAACGTGAACCAGCGTCTGGTGCGTGGGCTAGGTTCGGACCAGGATATTCCACGATCAGCGGAGCAGCTCAGCCAGCTGATCGGCGTCCTCCCCCTCAAGGAAATCGTCCGGCAGTCCACCGACATCATCGAGCGCCTGAGTATCGAAGCAGCCCTGCGACTGACGAACGACAACCGCGTCTCAGCAGCAGAGTTGCTCGGTCTCAGCCGGCAAAGCCTTTACGTCAAGCTGCGGCGCTTCGGTCTCATCGACGTGCCGTGTTGACGCCTTCTGCTCCGGTGCTCCGCAACCAAGAGGATGCTTGGAACCCTGGATCCATGCGCGGCAAAGTCGTCCGCGCCGTCAACGTCAATTGACAACATATGCCGTCAGCTTTAGTGTACACGCATGGCCGCTCCTGCCGCTCTCCCGCTTCGCAATGCTCGCCCCGATCCTCGGCTGTTGTCGCGTTGCTGAAGCCGATCACCTGGTTCGCGCCGATGTGGGCGTTCGGTTGCGGCGTGATCTCGAGCGGCCTGCCGCTGGCTGATCGATGGCCGGTGGTGATGGCGGGCGTGCTGCTCGCCGGGCCGCTGGTGTGCGGTATGAGCCAAGCGGTCAACGACTGGTACGACCGTGACGTCGACGCCATCAACGAGCCCGATCGACCGATCCCGTCCGGGCGGATGCCTGGCCGTTGGGGGCTGTTCGTCGCCCTGCTCTGGACGGCGCTGTCCCTGACCGTCGGCGCGCTACTCGGTCCGTGGGTGCTCGGCGCCGCGCTTGTCGCGGTGGCATTGGCGTGGGCATACAGCGCCCCGCCGCTCCGGTTGAAGCGCAACGGATGGTGGGGGAACGCGGCGGTCGGAGCCTGCTATGAGGGGCTGCCCTGGTTCACCGGCGCTGCACTGATGGCGGCTGCCCTGCCCGATGCCCCGGCGCTGATCCTTGCAGCGCTGTACAGCATCGGCGCGCACGGAATCATGACCCTTAACGACTTCAAGTCGGTCGACGGCGACCGGCGGATGAACATCCGCTCGCTGCCGGTCGCCCTCGGCGTCGCGTCCGCAGCACGACTGGCCTGTGTCGTCATGGCGGTGCCGCAAGCAATGGTCGTCGCCCTGCTCATTGCCTGGGGGCAGGGGATCCACGCGGCGCTGGTCGGGTTGCTGCTGTTCGCCCAGGTGCTGCTGATGGTGCGGCTACTGCAGGCCCCCGCCGGCTGGCTCCCTGGTACAACGCCACCGGAACCTCGCTGTATGTCCTTGGCATGCTCGTCGCTGCGCTGGCGGTGCGAGCCAACGGGATGGTGGTAACCCCATGACCGGCACGAAAACTGGCACGTCGCTGGGATGGTTCGGCATTATGCGCCTCGGCCTGGTGCAAACGGCGCTTGGCACAATCGTCGTTTTGGCGACCTCGACGATGAACCGGGTGATGGTTGTCGAAATGGTGCTTCCCGCCCTGCTTCCTGGGGTTTTGGTCGCGCTGCATTACGCCGTTCAGGTCCTCAGGCCGCGGCAGGTACTGCTCCGACGTCGGTGGTCGGCGAACCCCTGGATCATCGGTGGCATGGCGTTGCTTGGAATAGCGGGCATCGCCGCCGCCGTCGCGACCGCCTGGATGGCCACCAACCCGACGGCCGGGATCGTCCTGGCAGTATTGGCGTTCCTGCTGATCGGGGTGGGCGTCGGCGCCAGCGGCACGTCGCTGCTGGTGCTGCTGGCGGAGCGGGTTGATGATCGTCGCCGCGCCGCCGCGGCAACGATCGTCTGGGTTATGATGATCAGCGGCTTCGTCGTCACCGCGACGGTAGCGGGCCATTTCCTCGACCCGTTCTCGCCCGAGCGCCTGGTTGCCGTCACCGGCGTCGCCGCTGCGTCGGCATTCGTCCTGACGATCCTCGCCGTGTACGACATCGAGCGCCGCACCGCACCGCCTGCGTACCGCGCCGTGGAGCGCAACGCCGGGCCGCAGCCGCCTTTTGCCGAAGCCCTCGCGGAGGTGTGGGCGGAACCGCAGGCCCGCCGCTTCGCCATCTTCATCTTCATCTCGATGCTGGCGTACAGCGGCCAGGACCTCATCCTTGAGCCCTTCGCCGGGGCGGTGTTCGGCCTCACCCCGGGCGAGTCCACAAGACTGGCCGGGGTGCAGCACGGCGGCGTTCTGATCGGCATGCTCCTGGTAGCACTGGCGGGCAGCGCCGCTAGCCGGTCCCGCCTCGGCTCGATGCACGCCTGGACCATCGGCGGCTGCGTCCTGTCGGCAGCAGCACTCTTCAGCCTCGCGATGGCAGGATCGATGGCGCCGGATTGGCCGTTGCGAGCATCGGTATTCGGGCTGGGCGTGGCCAACGGTGCGTTCGCCGTTGCCGCCATCGCCTCGATGATGCGGCTGGTCGGCACGGGGCAATCGTCGCGCGAAGGGGTGCGGATGGGGCTGTGGGGAGCGGCGCAGGCAGTCGCCTTCGGGCTCGGCGGAATGATCGGCACCGCCGCAGTCGACGCCATCCGCTATCTCTACGGCTCGCCCATCCTCGCCTACACAGCGGTGTTTGCGGCTGAGGCAATGCTGTTCCTGATAGCCGCTGGACTCGCGACGCGTGTCTATCGCTTGCCGCTTGCGCTGAGTGCAAGTCGCCTTACCACCGGCGCCGAGGGTTTCACCGTCGGGCTCGACCAGGCGTGACGATGACGACAACGCTGGAGACGTTCGATACGGTCGTCGTCGGCGGTGGACCGGCGGGATCGACGGCGGCCACCGACCTGGCGAAGAGTGGCCGCTCGGTTCTGCTGCTGGACCGGGCGGGACGGATAAAGCCCTGTGGTGGTGCTATTCCGCCGCGGCTGATCCGCGACTTCGCGATTCCGGACCAGCTTCTGGTCGCACGAATCACTGGCGCGCGCATGATCTCGCCCTCCGACCGACAGGTCGAGATGCCGATCAATGGCGGGTTTGTCGGCATGGTCGACCGGGAGATCTTCGATGAATGGCTGCGCGGCAGAGCCGCCGAAGCCGGCGCGGAACGTCGAGAGGGCGTGTTCGAAGATCTAACCCGTGATGCGGATGGCAATGCCGTCGTCCACTATAGGGTCGCCGAAGCTAAGGACGGGTCGCGCGTGGCGGTGCGTGCGCGCGCCGTCATCGGCGCTGACGGCGCCAATTCGGCGGTGGCGCGGGTGGCCATGCCTAAGGCGAAGCACCCGCCGTTCGTCTTCGCCTACCATGAGATCGTCCAATCGCCCCCACCGGACACGACGCCGGCGTTCGATGCCGCACGCTGCGATATCTACTATCGCGGCAGCCTGTCGCCCGACTTCTACGCGTGGGTGTTCCCGCATGGCGCAACGACGAGTGTCGGCACCGGCACCGCTCATAAGGGATTTTCGCTACGGGCGGCGGTCGCGGCGGTAAGAACGGCGGCCGGTCTTGCGACGGCGGCGACAGTCCGCTGCGAAGGCGCACCCATCCCTCTGCGCCCACGGCGCAAGTGGGATAATGAACGCGACGTGGTGCTTGCCGGCGACGCCGCCGGGGCCGTTGCGCCTGCCTCCGGCGAAGGCATCTATTATGCCATGACCAGTGGCAGGTACGCGGCAGAAGCCGTTGGCGCTTTTCTGGCGACCGGTGACAGTCGGCTGCTGGCGTCGGCCCGTAAACGCTTCATGCAGGCGCATGGCCGGGTTTTCTGGGTCCTGGGTTTGCTGCAGCACTTCTGGTATGCCAATGACCGCAGACGCGAGCGTTTCGTCAGCATCTGCCGGGACCGGGATGTGCAGCACCTCACCTGGGAGGCGTACATGAACAAGCAACTGGTGCGGGCCAAGCCCATGGCCCATGTCCGCATCTTCTTCAAGGACCTGGCGCATCTGCTTCGACTCGTCACGCCGTGACCGCGGCGCGGCCGGCCCTGTGGGGGCCTATCCTTGTCGCCGCCCTGGCGGCCCTGGTGGTCGCTAATCTGGGCGGCCTGCTGACCGATATCGGCCCCTGGTATCAAAATCTGCAGCGCCCATCCTGGCAGCCGCCAGACTGGCTGTTCCCGCCGGCCTGGACGCTGATCTTTGCGCTGAGCGCCACCTCGGGGGTGCTTGCCTGGCGGGCGGCACCCGACGCTGCCAACCGCCGCCGGATCGTCGGCGCGTTCGCAGTCAACGCCGTGCTGAACGTGCTGTGGAGCGCGCTGTTCTTCAGCCTGCGGCGACCGGACTGGGCGCTGATCGAGGTGGCCCTGTTGTGGCTATCGATCGTCTTGCTCATTGTCGTCACCGGCCGTGTTTCTCGCGCGGCCGCATGGCTCTTGCTGCCGTACCTCGTCTGGGTCTCGTTCGCCAGCGCCCTCAACTACGCCGTGGTTCATCTGAACGGTCCGTTCGGAGGATCATGAAGCGATGCCGACGGCGTTGTGGGACTTGATTCAGTCCGGTCAGATCGTAGGCGTTATCCTTGCCATCCTGCTGGTCGAGGTCGTTCTGCTCCTCCTCTATCGCCGTTTTCGCGGGTGCGGCCCGACGTATGGCGCGCTATTCGCCAACGCCCTGTCCGGAGCCTGCCTGCTGCTGGCGCTGCGCGCGGCGCTCGCCGGAGCGGCTCCGCCGTCGATCGCCGCCTGGCTGGTGGGCGCGCTGGTGGCACACATCGCCGATCTGCGTTTTCGCTGGCGTTCGAACTGATCTTTACCGGGCAGAGGTCTGCCGCGCTGACGGAGAAAGCAAAGGCAGAAGTGGTCCCAGCCTGACGTGGCTGGCAAGGTCCCGCATCAAGGCCCTAAGCTTGGCATCATTGCCAGCACCTGCTGGCCGCCAGCTCCGGCGTTCCTCGCCTATCGCCCCACAAGCCAAGCTCGTCACCTGCGAGCGTCCACGCTTAGGGTTCTATACTCGCCAGTGGTGGCGCCAATGACTCCAACGATTGCCGCTCGGCGCGCACTCCGATCACCAGTTCCGTGATCGCGGCCAAGATCATCAGCGCGCTCCGAACAAATATCCCAGGACGATGTCGTCCCGAGTGCCGGACTCGATCAGCGATCCGAATAGCCACGGCCCAGCGACGCCGCCTACTGCCGTGCCCAGCACGTAGAACAGCGCGATCGCAAAGGCGCGAACCTCCAGGGGAAAACTCTCGCTGACGGTGAGATATGCGGAGGACGCCGCCGCCGAGGCAAAGAAGAAGATCACCATCCAAGCTATCGTCTGCGTATTGGCGTCGAGCATCCCTTGCCGGAAGAGCACCGCCGGCGGTGATCGCGAGCAACACTC